>CAZOHJ010000007.1:0-77929 GCA_964579875.1 uncultured Lachnospiraceae bacterium
CTTGGATATGCCGTTTGTGAGCCTTTGTCTTTTTTTAAGTGTCAAACTTGGGATTTTAATTTTCAATAATAAATAATCAACAAACAATTTGCGCTTTTGCTGCTTTGTTTTGTACAATTAATGCTTGACAAATCACATATGATATTATAAAATATATTTCAGATTACTCTAAAATAATATGAGGTGGAAACATGAATAATACAGAAAAAACAATGGATAAAATAGTCGCTCTCTGCAAGGGAAGAGGCTTCATCTATGCCGGCAGTGAGATCTACGGCGGACTTGCCAACACATGGGATTACGGTCCGCTCGGTGTTGAGCTTAAGAACAACGTCAAGGCCGCATGGAGAAAGAAGTTTATCCAGGAGTCAAAATATAATGTAGGTATTGACTGCGCGATCCTTATGAACCCGGAAACATGGGTCGCTTCCGGTCATGTCGGAGGCTTCTCAGACCCGCTTATGGACTGTAAGGATTGTAAGGCGCGCTACAGAGCGGACAAGCTTATTGAGGACTATGCGGCAGAGCGAAAGGAGGATATATGCTGTGACGGATGGTCAAATGAGCAGCTAAAAGCATATATAGATGAGCATGAGATCGTATGCCCTAAATGCGGCAAGAAGAATTTCACGGATATACGTCAGTTTAACCTTATGTTCAAGACCTTCCAGGGTGTTACAGAGGACACAGAGAACACTATTTATCTCCGTCCCGAAACCGCGCAGGGGATTTTCGTAAACTTCAAGAATGTTCAGCGTTCATCCCGTAAAAAGGTTCCGTTCGGTATTGCCCAGATCGGCAAGTCCTTCAGAAACGAAATTACACCGGGTAACTTCACCTTCAGAACCCGCGAGTTTGAGCAGATGGAGCTTGAGTTCTTCTGTAAACCCGACACTGACCTTGAATGGTTCGCTTATTGGAAGCAGTTCTGCATAGACTTCCTCCACGCTCTCAATATCCGTGAGGAAAGCCTCCGTTTCCGCGACCACGCAAAGGAAGAGCTTGCTTTCTATTCAAAGGCTACATCGGATATCGAATTCCTGTTCCCGTTCGGATGGGGCGAGCTTTGGGGTATCGCAGACAGAACCGATTACGACTTAAAGCAGCACATTGAACATTCAGGGGTCAATCTTGAATACATGGATCCTGTTACAAATGAAAAGTATGTTCCGTATGTAATCGAGCCGTCTCTCGGCGCTGACCGCGTTGTTCTTGCATTCCTCTGCGACGCATATGACGAGGAAGTTATTGATGCGGAAAAGAACGATACAAGAGTTGTTCTCCGCCTCCATCCGGCGCTTGCTCCGGTTAAAGCCGCTGTTCTCCCGCTTTCAAAGAAGTTAGACAGTCAGGCCGGTGAAGTATTTGAAAAGCTCTGCAAAAAGTACATCTGCGAGTATGACAATGCCGGCTCGATCGGTAAGCGCTACAGAAGACAGGACGAAATCGGTACTCCGTTCTGTATCACATATGACTTTGACTCCGTTGAGGACGGCGCAGTAACAGTGCGTGAAAGAGATTCAATGGAGCAGATAAGAATCAAGATAGATGAGCTTGAAGCATTCCTTGATGAAAAGCTTGCATTCTGATTAAGACTTCTAAAAAGCTCCGCGGTTTTATGCCGCAGAGCTTTTTAGATACTATCCGAATATTATATTTATGACCATTAAATTCCTTCGAGCTTATCGCATAACCAGTTTAAATACAACTTTATCGCCTGAACTGTACTGCAGTGAATAGCTGTACTCTATCCCCTCCGCATCGAGCTTTGAAAGAAGCTCATAGAATGTAGATGTAACCGTTGTGTAGAACCCGTTGGTAGACGGTATTCCAAAATTGCTTATCTCGCCGGCAACAGCATCCGCATCCGATGCGTTTACTACAATTTTATCGGAAATTGAAACACTTGATACGCCGCCTGCCTCTTTTACATTGCCGGTGTAATCGCCTTGCGCGATCTGATAGCCCGCTTTCTTTATCTCATATTCCTCCGCCGAAGGCTCTTCTGTTACTTCCTCCGCTGCCGCTGTTTCATCCTTGGGGATATAATAATTCGCGCGCGCTATTGTATATTTGCCGATACTCTCCTCCGTTGCCGCCGGCGCTGCTTCAACCGTCGCTGTAGCTGCCGGAGTATTTATGACAGGAGCTTCCGTTGCAATGCTTTGTACAGCTGCCGGAGCGTCTGTTGTTGTTTGTGCCGTTTCTTTCAATGACGGTACGTCTGTCTTTTCTGTGGGAGAGCCTGTTTTGACCGGCAAACTATTCAACGGTTTTTTTTCAGCCGCCGATTCAGGCGCCGCTGTCGGCTTAACCTGTGCCGCAAGCGTCTTTTCTGCCGATACTGAAACATCGTCCTTCACCCGGTTTGGCGGATTGAAATCCTTCTCCTGTTCCGGCTCCGGCTCCGTTTCATTGTCGGCTTCCGCGGTTTCTTCATCCGCGGTATCAGGCTGCGCAGAAACAGGATGCTGAGTTTCCGAAACGGTTCTCTCTCTTATAACTCCGTCATCACCGCCGCCGGACAAGCCATCCTTGATCATTCCGCTGTTCAGACCCACCGCAAGACCTACAACAAGACAGGCCGCAACAGCCGCATAGCGATACGCGTTATTTCTGACACTCCATGCAATACCGCTGATCATCCTGTTCAATTTAGACTCGTTGTCAATCCTTGCATTGACCCTGTCAACCAGATCCACAGGAGGATCCGGTATCGGAAGGGAGGCTGTAGTCTGAATTATTGACTTATAGAATTCAAGCTCACGTCTGCACGCATCACATAACTGAGCGTGACATTCAAAATCGGCAAGCTCTCTGTCGTCGAGCAGCTCATAGTTATCCAATGATTCTCTGAATTCCGGACAATTCATATTCTGACCCCCTTTCCGCAAATTATATATTTTCATCAAATTACCTTATACATACTATTAGACGGGTAAATACTAAAAAAGTTCCCTCTTGCTGGACAATTTTTTCTTCAATGCATTTCTTGCTCTGTTAAGTCTTGATTTTACAGTGCCGTTAGGGCATTTAAGAATTTTTGCTATTTCATCGTACGAAAGCTGTTCAATATCCGAATATACTATAATTTCACGATATTCAGGACTGAGACTCCTGATCGCGTCCCGCACAATACGCTGCCGCTCATTCATCTCATAGCTTTCCTCCGGTGACGGCTCCTCTGAAGGCAGCTCCGAAATCGGATTATCTTCATCCTCGTTACCGTCTATACTTATTGTAAAGCCTCTTCTCTGCCGTTTTCGCAAGGTATCATTACATACATTTCTGCATATAGTATATAGCCACGTTGTAAAGGCGGAATTTCCTCTGAATGAGGCAATAGACCTATACACCTTTACAAATACCTCCTGAGCCGCGTCGCTTGCGTCCTCATAATCGGATAACATCCCGTATGCTATATTAAATACCTGCTTCTGATATTTTATCATAAGCTTATTAAAGGCTTCACGGTCTCCTTTTTTGCAGCGCGTGATCATCTCCTGATCGGTCAATCACCTCACCACCTTCCGTAGCCTGGATTTATAACAATATTACTTTTATTTTATCACTTTTCTACTTATTTTTCAACCCTTATGCAAATTTATTCACAATTTTCTTGAAAATCACTTGACAAATCAAGAAAATATGCTATAATGTTATAGTGATTTGTTTAGGGGTGTAGCTCAGTTGGTAGAGCATCGGTCTCCAAAACCGAGTGCCCAAGGTTCGAGTCCTTGTACCCCTGCCAAACGGTGTGCTGCATTTATTACGGTACACCGTTTCCATATGGGGGTGTGGCTCAGTTGGGAGAGCGCTTGCTTCGCATGTAAGAGGTCAGGGGTTCGAATCCCCTCATCTCCACCAATTTAAAGCCGTCCGTTAGGGCGGCTTTTTTGCTGTAGACTTTCATTATGAGCTTGAGTTTATTCTCATCCGTTTGCGGACGGCAACGGCAGAATGGGCAGAATGTGGCACACAATATTACTTAGTTAATGGAATGAGTTGCTTGCATGGCTGCCGATTGAGGAGCTTATAAGAGAGCGTCAGCAGAAATATTATGTTGCGCTTATTAAAATTTGGAGTGTTTAACGCATGATATATAATATTACATAAGAACAATTATAAATTGCGACGCAAGCACAATGAATACCAGCGCGACAGGATAGGTTGCGGCATAAGCCGAGGCAACGTCGTCTGTTCCGGTTACGCTTATAAGCGTTCCTAGGGCGGGGGTGCTGGTCATACCGCCGCATATCGAGCCGAGGTTGTTAAACAAATTCAGCTTGAGCACATAACGCGCGAATATGTAGCCTACAATCATCGGAATAAGCGTCATCAGCGCACCGTATACGAAAAGCATAACGCCCTGCTCCATAAGCACCGCCACAAAGGACTGCCCGCCCTTTATTCCCGCGGCGATAAGGAACAGTATAAGACCAAATTCGCGTGTTGTTTTAAGTACCTCCGGCTTGACTGTTATGTCGATCTTTCCGGCGTGTCCGAAGTGTCCGAACACAAGTCCCGCAATAAGCGGGCCGCCCGAAGCGCCGAGCGCGAAATGCGCGCCGCCCGGAAGGGGGATCGTGATCTTTCCGAGAAGAACACCGAGTGTGATAGCTGCAGCCAGCGGCATAAAGCCGAGCGGATCGAACTTAAAAAGCTTACCGGAATATTTCTTTTCTTTAACGGCATTTGCCGCTTCAAACCTTTTGCGCTCCTCCGCCATATCCAGCTTAAGAATTTTAGGAATGAGCTGAACAAACAGCACAACGCCGATAACGCCGAACGGATACGCGACGCCGTAGCCTGTTGCCGCCCGGCTCCCCAGCTCTCCCGCGGCCTCCTTTGCCGCGGCAAGTCCCGGAGTGCTTGTCAGAGCGCCGGTGAGCAGACCCGCGGCCAGCTCGGGTGTTACCTTTCCGCCCGAGATGAACACAACGCCTACGCAGACTGCCGCGCCCGCGGCGATAATAAGCAGTCCTAAAAGGACGTAGGATTTTGCGTTTTTAGCAAAATTCCTGAAGAACTTAGGCCCGGCAATAAACCCGACCGATGTTACAAAAAGCGCGATCCCGAGATCGTTCACGAAATCCGGCACCTCAAACCGGAAATGTCCGAAAACAAGCGCGGTGAGCAATACGCCCGCCGTGCCTATTTCAACGCCCTTTATCTTTATGCCTCCTATGAGATAGCCGATCGCGGCTATAAGGAAAACACAAATAAGGGGAGTGTTTATAATGTCAAATATCGTCTGCAAAATTTTCCCTCCTAAAAAGACGGACTGCATAAAATTGTAAAAAAATTGCGCCCGTAAAGCATATAATTAATTATACTACTCTGTCAGAATATTGTCAATCTTCTTTTATACTCAATTTTCGCCGAAAAAAACATATCGGATATACAAAATATACAAAAACACGTTTTATATTGTTGACAAATTTATGCTTACATAGTATAATAATTTACGTAATTTGGACAATCACCCTTTTGAGAAGAGAGAGGAGTTAAGAAAAAATGAAAGGATCAAAAAGAGCGGTTCTTGCGGCGTGGCTGGCTATGGTTACCGCCATTGTCTGCGCGGCTCCGGCGTTCGCCGAGGGCAGTAAGGAAATGACGGCTGCGGACGATACTAATGCCTACAGACCTTATATCGAATGGCGCGACAGGACGCAGATGGATAACATGGAAAGCGAAAGCGTTATCTACGTCTACGCGAAGGCGAACGAAACGGTATATTTCGGCTCGAGCGTAAGCTCCGCAAGCAAAAAGAGCATCGCGGCGATCACGGCGTCCGGAACTCCCACAGAAACACAGATTAACGCGATAGACAATGATTATGAAGGGTCCACCATAGCGGTAACTCTGCCGATAAGCTCGACGGAGCCGTTTGACCCGTCAACGGCGAAAACCGTGACCTATGCCGAGGGTTCTACAATAGAGAGCGGCACAGTGAACACTAATACCGTTTATCTGTTCAAGCCGGACGGAGATACCGGCGTTATAAAAAATCCCGCGCAGGAGCAGGCGGGACCGAAAATAAACGAAACGACTGTAGACGGATACGCGCCTTTAAGCTTTAAGGCTCCGATTACCGGCACATATTCCTTCCGTTTCCTGTCGAGCGAATACGGCGAAAAGGATCAATACACGGCGGCTCCGACAGAAAAGGCGACGGCAACGGTGAAGCCGACAACGACTGCCGCGCCCGAGACAACGCTCACCCCGCTGCCGTTGAATGTACCGGTGACATTTGAGGACGTCACGGCAACGTCATATCCGGCCGATCCATCAACGGTCATAAAAGGCTATGCCGAGCTTGTGGGCGGTAGTAATGTAGAGGTGGCAACCTGTTCGCCCGAAGTGACATTTAACGGCAAAACATATAAAACGGCATTTTACGGGAAAGGGCCGGCAACTGCCACAGAAACACCTGACGGAACAACACCCTCAAAAAGATATATCAGGGTTGTGCCCGAAGCAGCCGGATATATCAATGTTGTATGGGGAGCAGGAGATGGAAACAGAGCCATTGCTATTCAGCAAGGCGGAAAGATAGCGGTATCCAAAACGAATAAGAATTATACAGGTGTTTTCTCAATGGCGGTAACAGAGGGAACGTCCGTATATATTTATCCCGCGACAGCGAATGAGACATGGATCTACAGTATAGAGCTGACAAGCGCGGCTGTGACGGAAGCGCCGACAGCCGATCCCTCGGCGACAGAGACGCCTACGCCTACGCCTACGCCGACAGCGGTGCCGACTCCAACGCCGACAGCGGAGCCGGAAGGAACTCCGGAATCGGGATCTGCGGCAACGGTATATTCTTTGGGAGGAGATTATGATAAAACAGTAATTGAGTTTGGAGCTGCAACTCCCGCTCCGACAGAAACAAGTTATAAGTTAGATGCATGGAAAGATTCTAACCCCTCCAGATATATCAAGTTTACGCCGCCGCAGAACGGTTTAATACAAATTACTGCGCAGGGAAAAAAACCAAGATGCATATATATAAATACCGACATACCAACATCCGAAAATTATAACTCATCAAATAACTATAAATACACATTTACCAGTAATACAGATACTGAAGAAACAACCGCAGAAAAGAATGTATTAAAAAATTCGCCGATATACATTTATAATGGCGAAGGCTACGTGACATACCAATCCATCACTTTCACCCCCTCCACAACCTCGGGTGAAGAATCGCTCTCCGCAGCCTCATACTCGGCGGCAGCCTATGCGGAAACGGCGGAAGAGCCTACGGCAACGGCTAATATACTGCCGCTGGAGAGAAAGGTCGGCGAGCAGTGGGCGGAAACGCCGAGCCTTGTAGCGGCTTGGGATATAACGGTCGTTGACGAGGATGGCAAAGTTCAGAACGGACGAGTATGGTCGGACATTCTTTTCCTGAATGCGGGTGCGCATAAGATGAGCGTCTACTCGAAGTTTTATATACTCACGAACGACGGCTATGAATATAAGTTCGACTTAAACGGAATGCAGCCCTACAGCTTTGTATTCTATTCAAACAGCCGGGGCTTCCTGGTGAACCGAGGCGATAAAAACAGCGATAACGACTGGCAGCCGTTTATGCACTCATATTTCAGCGTGGGCGACAACAGCAGCGTGGGAACCTCGCTTTCAAAGACGGAAACGGATAATTACGGCAACCCCGTGCTGGACGCCGACAATCAGCCGATCAAGGCGCAGACGCACATAAACTATACTCCGAAAACGGAGGTTGACTATACGAATAGGATATTCTTCAATACTCCCGCCACGGAGGCCGTAAAGGCTTATACCGATAAGGGCGCTCTCGCGACGCCCGCAGCTGCGGCAAACCCGCTCGAGGGCGTAACGCCCGTTTACGAAGGCGCGGGAACGGCGGCGGGAACCGGAAGAGTGGAAGGTGTTTCTTACGGCACGACCGGCGCGGGCGGCGCGTTTAAATTTGAACTGACAACTGACAGTAATAAAAATAACGATATAAATAAAGCAAAAGGCATATATTATTTTGACGAGGGCACAATAGCCGGTCTTAAGGGCAAGACTTTCCGGGTAAAGCTCGATTTCAGCGGCTATGCTTTGAATGATAACGGCGCAATCCTTACGGATGGTAACGGCGCATGGCAAACAATAAGTACAGATACGCAATCGGACGCAGAGAAAAACAACATCGTAATTCTTTCGACGACGATAAACGGCGCGGATAGCTATGAGCTTGTATGGGACGGCAAGGATAACCACGGCAATGTCGTTCCGGAGGGCGTATACGGAGGAACAGACAGCGAGGTAATATCAACCTATTTGGAGGAAGGCTCGGTGCACTTCCCGCTTATCGACGTTGAGCGCGCGCCCAACGGCGTAAAGATCGAGCGGCTTAACAATATGACGGACGACGACGATAAATATAATCTTTATTACAATAACGAGGCGTCGGCAAACTCGTGGTATTTCTCGGGAACGTTTGACGGCTTGAAAAACGATGCGAGCGCTTATCCGTCAAAGATAGGCGACGGCAAGAACGCCACGGCGGGCGTTTCAACTGAAACCGACGGCGCTCCTCAGTTTTCGGATTATTCGGGCGATGACGTAAAGTTTATCAAGGGAAAAGATTCTGACGGAAAAGATTCTGACGGAAAAATTTCCGACAACGAAGCCGCTTACGGCAACTACTGCGCCATAGACCTCTGGTCGCGCTATGTGAGCGTACTCAAATCAAACGCGCTCACGATCGGAGTTCAGGACACGATGAAAATCGAGTCAAAGGCAAATGTGTCATACGTGCAGGCTAACGAAAAAACTTACGCGACAGAAACACCGTTTACAAAATCACACGTGCAGTCCGCGGACGGAACAAGAACCGATATAGACACGATCGGAGACGGCGGGATCGATGCAAGGGTATTCGGGAACACGATCTCAACGGGCTTCACTTCCGCGTTTTCTTTAAACAGCGGAACGATCAACCTCGTTAAATGGGACATAAAGATCCCGGAGGGGTCATATATAAAGAAAGCGGCGGAGAGCGGCGAGACAGCCACCACAGAGGATGAAAGCGCTACGTCAGAAAGCGGCAAAAATGCTTGGGAAACGGACAATAACCCGGTTCTTACCGATGATGGAGACGTTATATATAATAAGGGGTCTATATACAAGCTCTCAGGAGAACATACTTTAAAGCTTGAATATACAACCGCAACAATAACAGCCAACGGCGGTAAGGTCGTATGGGGAATTGCGTTTGATAACCTTTACGCGCCGGATGCGGTAGCGACAGCGGAGTATATATCCGACAACGAATCTTCCTCCGAGGATTATACAACATTGGATGATAACAATTCGGCGGAAGTAACTACTTATGACGGTTTTTTGAAGTCTTCCAAGAACGGATATGAAAATGCGCGTAATAAGAATACCTATACAGAGGAAGGGACGGAATAATGGAAAAATATATAAAACCGGAAATGAAGATTGCCCCCTTTAAGAAAGAGGTCGTTGAAACAACGCAAACGACGCAAACAACGACAAGCGCATACTCAATAGACGCACTGAGCAGATCGATGTTAAACGAAGAAAATAACGTCATGAAGGTGGATTACGTAAAGGTAATGGATATAATGAACTTTAATTAACAGAGGAAAACAAAAACCGTCATGAAAAATGGCGGTTTTTGTTATTTAGATCCTTCTTGCGAGCTTCGTAACATTGTCCGCTCTGAACCGCTCAAAGCGATCCTCCTCTATCGCCCGGCGTATTTCTTCCATAAGATGATTGTAGAAGTAAAGGTTATGCAGAACGCACAGACGCATTCCGAGCATTTCCTTAGCCTTAAAGAGGTGGCGGATATACGCTCTCGAATAGTTGCGGCAGGCGGGGCAGCCGCATTCGGGATCTATGGGGAGCGGGTCCGTCTCGTACTTACGGTTCAGCAGGTTCATGGTGCCGTGCCGTGTAAAGATGAACGCGTGGCGGGCGTTTCTCGACGCGATAACGCAGTCAAAGAAATCAACGCCCCGCGCGACAGATTCGATTATATTCGACGGCGTGCCGACGCCCATGAGATAGCGCGGTCTGTCCTCCGGCGCGTGTGGCAGAACAACGTCGAGAATATGATACATTTCCTCATGGCTCTCGCCCACCGCAAGCCCGCCTATAGCGTAGCCGGGCAGATCAAGCTTTGCGATCCGCTTCATATGCTCGATTCTGACGTCGTCATATGTTCCGCCCTGATTTATCCCGAACAGCATTTGCTCCTTATTAATAGCAGAGTCAAGGGAATTAAGCCTTGCCATTTCCTCCTTGCAGCGTACAAGCCAGCGGTATGTCCGGTCTACAGATTTTTTAACGTAATCCTTCGGCGCGGGGTTTTCTATACATTCATCGAACGCCATAGCGATAGTTGACGCAAGGTTTGACTGGATCCGCATACTTTCCTCCGGCCCCATAAAGATATGTCTGCCGTCAATATGCGAGTTAAAGCTGACGCCCTCCTCGGTGATTTTCCGCAGTCCGGCAAGGGAGAATACCTGAAATCCGCCGCTGTCGGTAAGAATAGGCCTGTCCCAGTTCATAAACTTATGCAGCCCGCCCATTTGATGAACTATTTCATCGCCGGGACGCAGATGCAGATGATAGGTGTTTGAAAGCTCGATCTGACAGCCCACTTCTTTTAAGTCCATAGTGGAAACAGCGCCCTTTATAGCCGCGATCGTGCCGACATTCTGGAACACCGGAGTCTGCACGACTCCATGAACCGTGCGGAACTCCCCACGCCGCGCCTTTCCGTTTGTGTGCAATATTTTAAACATAGTATACCTCATAATGTAATTGATTTGAAGGCTTGAATCGCGGCAAGCGTTTTCAACAGATAAACATAGCATCGCCGAAGCTGAAGAACCTGTATTTTTCCTTAACGGCCACCGCGTACGCGTTAAGGACGCGCTCGCGTCCGGCAAGGGCGGAAACGAGCATGATAAGGGTCGATTCGGGAAGGTGGAAATTTGTTATCAGCGCGTCAATCACGTGAAATTCCTTGCCCGGATAGATAAAAATATCCGTCCGGCCTGTGCGGGCGGTGAGCGGCAGACCGTCCAGCCCGGCGGTTTCAAGAGTTCTTGCGGCGGTCGTGCCGACGGATACAACGCGTTTTCCGGCTGCCTTTGTCCTGTTTATGAGGTCGGCGGTCTCCTGAGGAAGAACGTAAAATTCCGAATGCATTTTGTGATCGTTTATATCGTCCGCTTTAACCGGTCTGAAGGTTCCAAGCCCCACATGGAGCGTAACATAGCCTATATTAACGCCCTTTTCCCTGACCCTCTGCAGCAGCTCCGGTGTAAAGTGCAGTCCGGCGGTGGGCGCCGCGGCGGAGCCGTTATGCTTCGCGTAAACCGTCTGGTAGCGGTCTTTGTCCTCAAGCTTCTTTGTGATGTACGGCGGCAGAGGCATTTCGCCGAGCCTGTCGAGCACGTTTTCAAAAACACCCTCGTATTCAAATCTGACAAGCCTGTTTCCGTCGTTTATTACATCAAGTATTTCCGCCTTTAATTCGCCGTTTCCGAAAACAAACCTTGCGCCGGGCTTTGCGCGCCGGCCGGGGCGCAGAATAACCTCCCACGTGTCAAGCGCGCGCTTATTCAGCAGCAGGAACTCGATCGCGCCGCCGGTATCCTCCTTAACGCCGTAAAGACGCGCGGGAATAACGCGCGTATCGTTAAGAATAAGCGAGTCGCCCGGCTCAAGCAGATCCGTAATATCATAAAAGTGCTTGTGCATAATTTCACCTGTAGCCTTATCCAGTACCATAAGCCGCGAATGGTCGCGCTGCGGAATCGGTTCCTGAGCGATAAGCTCCTGCGGCAGATCGAAATAGAAATCCGACGTCTTCAATTTGCTAACTCTCCTCTCGGTTTTATCAGTTTCTCGGCGACACGGCGTTATTGTCAACGGGCGCGTTCCGTAATTCGCCGGTTCCCTGTGTTTCCTCCGGCGCCGGAGTTTCTGTCGGAAGCGCCGCAATATACGCGTCCTTTTCGTAAACCTGACTCTGAAGCTCGTTTATCTGCGCCTGCAGCGTCTCTGTCTGCTGCTTTAACGCCTCGTTTTCTTCCAGCAGCCGGTGGTTTTCCTGAAGTATTGAGGAGCGCTCCTGATATTCCGCGCTGTCTCCCGCCAATAC
Organism: uncultured Lachnospiraceae bacterium; assembly: GCA_964579875.1. GTDB lineage: Bacteria > Bacillota > Clostridia > UBA1381 > UBA1381 > Ornithomonoglobus. The sequence continues at coordinate 12,191 of CAZOHJ010000007.1, forward strand.
GCCTATAGCCCATGCCGCCGCTATAATCAGAATAACGATTATAACCGCGCCGGTTATTCTTCTCTTTATTTTATTATATCCGCCGCTTCGCGGCTTGCCGTAATTCTCTGTCATAAAAACGTCCCTCCTGTCGCGTACACGATTTAAAAAAGCGAAGCCGTCAAAGCGGCTCCGCCGTTTTTATTAACAGGCATTTCCGAAATCAATCCGAAATCCCGTTCTTCGCCTTCATCATCGCGCGAACCTTGAGCGGCAGACCGAAGAGGTTTATGAAGCCCTGGCTGTCCTTATGGCTGTACAGCTCGCGGCTGTCGCCGAAGGATGCAATATCCTCGTTATAGAGCGAATACGGCGACTTAGCGCCCGCCGGTGTACACTGACCCTTATAGAGTTTAAGTCTGACGGTACCTGTAACAGTCTTTTCCATCTCGTCATACATAGCCGACAACGACTCACGGAGCGGCGTGAACCACTTTCCGTCGTAAACAAGCTCCGCGAACTTGATCGCGCTCTGACGCTTGAATGCCTGAGTATCACGGTCAAGACAGAGATATTCAAGCTCCCGTATAGCGGCATAGAGAATCGTGCCGCCCGGTGTTTCGTATACTCCGCGTGACTTCATGCCGACAAGTCTGTCCTCAACTATATCCGCAATGCCTACTCCATGCTTGCCGCCAAGAGCGTTAAGCTTTTCAACAAGCTGACGCGGAGCAAGCTTTTCTCCGTTAATTGCAACCGGCTCACCCGCCTCAAAACCGATCTCAACATATTCAGCCTCGTCGGGAGCCTGCTCAGGTGATACTCCGAGCTTTAACAGGCTGTCAAACTTCGGCTCATTCCACGGATCCTCAAGATCGACGCCTTCATGACTGATATGCCAGATGTTTCTGTCTCTTGAGTACAAATCCTTCTTTGTAACAGGACATTCAATGCCGTTCTTTTCCGCATAGTCAACAGCATCCTCTCTTGACTTGATGTCCCAAATTCTCCACGGAGCAATGATCTTAAGCGACGGATCCAGAGCCTTGATTGTAAGCTCAAAACGAACCTGATCGTTGCCCTTGCCCGTAGCGCCGTGACAAATAGCGACAGCGCCTTCCTTGTGAGCTATGTCAACAAGAGTCTTTGCAATTATCGGACGGGCGTGTGAGGTGCCGAGAAGATACTTGCCCTCGTAAACCGCGCCGGACTTCAAGGTCGGGAATATATAGTCCTTAACGTATTCGTCGCGGAGATCGGCGATATAGCACTTTAAAGCGCCTGTTCTCTTTGCTCTTTCTTCCAGACCCTCCGTCTCCTTGCCCTGACCGACGTCGCCGCATACGCAGACAACATCATAATCATAGTTTTCCTTTAACCAGTGGATGATAATCGAAGTATCAAGTCCGCCTGAATATGCTAATACAACCTTATCCTTAGCCAAGATATTTCATTCCTTTCAATAAAACAGATTGGGCTTGCAATCCGTTGTGATTTAATGTATAATGGTATTATACAATATTTTTCGGAAATATGCAATAGTTAAAATGGTATAAATATAAATGAATATTTATACAAAATTATGAATATTATACAACAAAAGGTGAATAAAATGATAATAATAGGAGTAGACCCCGGCTATGCCATAGTCGGCGTCGGGGTACTGGAGTATAAGGGAAACAGGTTCAGAGCGCTGGAATACGGCGCTGTAACTACACCGGCGGGTATGCCGACGGTTGACAGACTGAAAAAGATTTATGATGAAATGACGCTGCTCGTTGATAAGCATAAGCCGGACGCCGTAGCCATCGAAGAGCTGTTCTTCAATTCGAACCGGAAAACCGCGATAAACGTTGCTCAGGCAAGAGGGGTAATTCTTGTTGCGGTAAGAAACAGAAACGTTCCCATATATGAATACACGCCGTTACAGGTAAAACAGAGTGTAACGGGCTACGGCAGAGCGGATAAAAAACAGATCCAGAGCATGGTGAGGACGCTGCTGAATCTGAATGTGATCCCAAAGCCCGACGATGCGGCGGACGCTCTCGCGCTTGCGATATGCCACGCTCATTCCAATAAGATCAATAATATGTTCGAGCTTAACGGTGTGCGCTGAAATCAAGCTTTATATCCGTTATGGGTATATCATTTCTGACGGCCGCCTTTTCCAGATCGTCATACTCCGCCTTTATCTTTTTAACGCCCCAGCCGCAGGACTCCTTGACTCTTATCTCTCCGCAGTCGGAGTCAATCGTCCCGGTCTTTTTATCAAGGATATATCTGCCGCATATATATTCTCTTATTCCGATCGTGGTTGTGTGCCGGAAAATGATCCTGAGCATCCTTTCCCGGTCCTCCTCACGGCACATACATGTGAGCAGTATTCCGGGACGGTTTTTTTTCATACCGACAGGAACCGTGTAAACATCGAGCGCACCCGCCTCAAACAATCTTCCCATAGCAAAGCCGACCGCTTCGCCGGTCATATCGTCAAGATTACACTTCAGCTCCGTTACTCTGTCTCTTCCGTCCTCGGTTTCCCCCAACAGTATCCTGACACAGTTTGCGGTATCAAAATCCTTTGTTCCCATGCCGTATCCGATTTTTTTAACACTCATTACGGGCATTTCGCCGAAGCTGCCGGCAAAATGCTTCAGGAGCGCCGCGCCGGTGGGAGTGCAAAGCTCACCCCGGATCTTTCCGCCGTATATCGGCACGTCCCGCAAAATAATGGCGGTCGCGGGAGCGGGAACAGGCAGCGCGCCGTGGGCGCATCGTACCGTACCGCTGCCCACATGAACAGGCGACACGATTATCTTATCGGGATCAATTTCATTCATAAGCATACAAACGCCCGCGACGTCCGCCACAGCGTCCATCGTTCCCACCTCATGGAAATGTATTTCCGATATTTCACATCCGTGCGCCCGGCTCTCCGCCTCCGCGATCAGCTTATAAACCGCGGCAGCGTCATCCCTGACCTTACGCGGAGCATCAAGCCTGTTTATGATGCTCTCGATATCACGCATTCCGGTATGGCGATGAGAGCCGCGCTCATGGCTGTGCTCATTCTCAATCTCCCCGTCCACCGATACCTCAACACGGGCGCCGGTTATGCCGCACTTTACAGCCCTTTCAAGCCTGTAGACCACTCCGGGAATATTCAGCGCGTTTAATCTGTCAATCATCGCCTCCGGCTCCGGGCAAAGCTCCAGCAGCGCCGCCGTAAGCATATCGCCCGCCGCGCCCATATTACACTCAATATACATAGTCTTCATAGCAATGAACCTCTATCTGTTATTTTCTCTATATGTTTTTCTGCTGTGCCCGGCGCTTCGCGGCATAAGACTTTTCAAGCATCATGTCCTTTACCTTTAAAAGTCTTATCTGCGTGCTTCTCTCGTTTTCGTCAAGCTTCATGCTGATATACCGGATCTTCTCCATATAATCCGGTATCATTACATGCTCAAGAGCATTGACGCGGCGGCGCGTTTTTTCTATTTCCGCCGCCATAAGCGAGCAGGACTTTTCCACCTCCGCAAGCCGCAGCATATCCGGGAACACCGCGGAAAGCGACGCGACTGCCGTATCAAGGTCGGCGGAGGTTGATAAAAAGCCGTATGAATATATATCATTCTCTCCGGCGGTTCCCGTTTTATAGTCGAAAACAGGAACCTCAACGCTCATAACATTCCTGCCGGATACCTTGACCGACACGCTTTGCTTAGGGGCGAGAAGAGCCGTCTTTACCGCCTCATCGCCCATAACCGCGGCCGCGAGCGCAAAATCCTTGTTTGCGGCCGCAATGCCCTCCTCGACCTGTTTACGCAGCTCCTTATTCACCTTTACAAGCTCCATAAACCGACGCATCAGCTCATCGCGTTTATCTTTAAGCAGCTTGTGTCCTTTTCTGGCAGTGACAAGCTTCTTTTTCAGTCTTGTCAGTTCCATACGCGTAGGATTTACATGTGTTGACGCCATGCTCATTCCTCCCCGTAATATTTATCAAGATACTCGTCCTTTATTCGTTTCAGCTCCGAGCGCGGCAGTATCCTTAAAAGCCGCCAGCCGGTATCAAGCGTTTCCTCTATGCTTCTGTCGGTCTCATAGCCCTGCGACACATATTCCTTCTCAAAGGCGTCAGCGAACTGCGCGTATTTTTTATCTATCTCCGTCAGCGCCGCCTCGCCGAGGATCACCATAAGCTCCTTTGCGTCCTTGCCGCGGGCATAGGCGGAAAACAGCTGGTTCATTGTGTCGGCATGATCCTCTCTTGTTTTTCCCTTTCCTATTCCCTTGTCCTTCAGTCTTGAAAGGGACGGAAGAACGTCAACAGGCGGCATGATATTCTTTCTGTACAGCTCACGGGAAAGAATGATCTGTCCCTCGGTTATATATCCGGTAAGGTCGGGAATGGGATGCGTTTTATCGTCCTCGGGCATTGTAAGAATAGGTATCATGGTTATTGAACCCTTCCTGCCCTTCTGCCGCCCCGCGCGCTCATACATCTGGGCAAGGTCGGTATACATATACCCCGGATATCCCCGTCTTGACGGGACCTCCTTGCGCGCCGCCGAAACCTCACGCAAAGCGTCGGCATAGTTTGTTATATCAGTCATTATTACAAGCACATGCATATTCTGCTCAAAGGCGAGATATTCCGCCGCCGTCAGAGCCATTCTCGGCGTCGCTATACGCTCAACCGCCGGATCGTTTGCAAGGTTTATAAACAGCACCGTTCTTTCCATCGCCCCTGTTTCGCGGAACGAACGGATAAAATAATCCGCCTCCTCATAGGTTATGCCAAGGGCGGCAAAAACGACCGCGAACGGCTCATCCGTGCCGCGTACCTTCGCCTGACGCGCGATCTGCGCCGCAAGCTGCGCATGGGGCAGTCCCGATGCGGAGAATATCGGCAGCTTCTGACCTCTTACGAGGGTATTGAGTCCGTCAATTGCGGAAACGCCTGTTTCTATAAATTCCTGCGGGTAATTTCTCGCTACGGGGTTCATAGGCTGACCGTTTATATCCATACGCTTTTCCGGCAGAATTTCCGGCCCGTTATCTATCGGTCTGCCGAGACCGTCAAATACGCGGGACAGCATATCCGGCGACACTCCAAGCTCCATTGCGCGCCCGGAAAACCTCACCTTTGAGGTTGCCGGATTGATACCCGCCGCATTCTCGAAAAGCTGCACAAGGGCGTTTGAGCCGTCTATTTCAAGCACCTTGCAGCGTCTTTTTTCGCCGTTTGCAAGCTCGATTTCTCCCAATTCGTTATAGGTTACTCCCGATACGCCCCTTACCATCATAAGCGGGCCGGCAACCTCCTCTATTGTCCTGTATTCTCTGGGCATCAGTCATCCCTCCTGTCGGCAAGCTCTTTAATCTGCCTGTTAATATCCGCAATAATCTTTTCATAGCTTATATCCACGGAGGAATTTTCCACATACTTGAATCTTCCTACCTCCTCGCGGGCGGGCAGCATCGCAAGCGCGTCAACGTCAACGCCCTTCTTCAATGCCGCAAGACACGCGTCATAATACGCAAGAATAAGCTTCATCATCAGATACTGCTTATGCGGCGGCGTATATGTGTCGATCTCGTGGAACGCGTTCTGGTGGAGATAGTCCTCACGGACGGAGCGCGCCGCTTCAAGCTTCATTCTGTCGGTCGGGGACAGCGCGTCCATACCTACCATCTTTACGATCTCATCAAGCTCCGCTTCCTCCTGCAATAATATCATGATCCTTGCGCGAAGCTCCATCCAGTCCTCCGCTACATTCTGTCCGAACCAATCCTTTACGGTATCGGTATAAAGCGAATAGGAGGTAAGCCAGTTGACCGCCGGAAAATGCCGCTTATATGCCAGCTCCGAATCCAGCCCCCAGAACACCTTTACAATCCTGAGAGTAGCCTGAGATACAGGCTCCGAAATATCTCCGCCCGGCGGCGATACCGCGCCGATAACCGACAGAGCGCCCTCGGCGCCGTTAAGACCGATAACTCTTCCCGCCCGCTCATAAAACTGCGCGAGACGCGAGCCGAGATATGCGGGATACCCCTCCTCGCCCGGCATTTCCTCCAGTCTGCCCGACATCTCTCTTAACGCCTCCGCCCAGCGCGAGGTCGAGTCCGCCATAAGCGCCACGGAATAGCCCATGTCACGGAAGTATTCCGCAATCGTGATACCCGTATAAATGGACGCCTCACGCGCCGCGACAGGCATATCCGAGGTGTTCGCGATAAGCACGGTCCTCTCCATAAGCGATCTTCCGGTTTTCGGGTCGATAAGCTCCGGGAACTCATTCAATACGTCTGTCATTTCATTGCCGCGCTCGCCGCATCCGATATATACGACAATATCAGCCTCCGCCCACTTTGCGAGCTGGTGCTGAACGACGGTTTTTCCGCTTCCGAAGGGGCCGGGAACCGCCGCTACGCCGCCCTTCGCAATAGGGAACAGAGTGTCTATAACCCGCTGACCGGTTATAAGGGGCATATCCGGCGAAAGCTTGTTTCTGTAGGGTCTGCCCCTGCGCACCGGCCATTTCTGCATCAGCGTAAGCTCATGCTTGTTTTTGCCGTCATTTACGATGCAGACCGTCTCATCCACCGCAAAGCTGCCCTTTCTTATATCCTCGACAACGCCCGAAACCGCGGGCGGAACGAGAATTTTCTGAGTCACAACCGCTGTTTCGGCAACGGCGCCTATAACGCTGCCGCCCTCTACGGTATCGCCCTTTTTAACACAGGGAACAAACTCCCATTTTTTATCGCGCTTAAGGGACGGAACCTCCACTCCCCTCGCAATATTGTTTCCGGACGCCTTCATTATATCGTCAAGGGGTCTCTGGATACCGTCAAAGATACTGCCGATAAGTCCCGGACCAAGTTCCGCCGAAAGCGGCATACCTGTCGAAACCACCTCGCCGCCCGGGCCAAGCCCGGAGGTTTCCTCATATACCTGAATTGACGCAAGATCCCCATGAATTTCTATTATTTCACCGATAAGCCGCTCATCGGATACGCGCACCACATCGAACATATCCGCGTCCTTCATGCCCTCCGCGATCACAAGAGGGCCTGCGACCTTTTTTATTACTCCACTGCTCATTAATAAATTCTCCTCAAATATCGCTGCCGACAGCTTTTATTATATTCTCGCGCACAGCATCCATGCCCATGCCGTTATTGCCCTGAACTCCCGGTATGGGTATGACTGCCGGAACCGGCTGCTCCGCTATTCTTTTAAGCTCGCCGGAGATCTGCGCAGCGACTGCCTCTGTTATATATATTACCGCGTATTCCTCGCGCTCAAGCCGTCTTATTAGCTTTACGGCTTCGTCTGCTTCGGTCACAAAGAATGTGTCAAGACCGAGCGCGGCAAAACCGTATACCGAGGTGCGGTCGCCCATAACTGCTGTTTTATACATAAAGCCTACGCACCCTCTCTCTTATAATATCATTGTCAAGACCGTTTTTCTTTGCCGACATAATAAGCCTTACCGCCCTTTGCTCCGTATCCTTCGCATACGCGTACGCTATTATCGGAGCCGCGGAAAAGCTTTCATATTTCGCCGTTTCCATAAGCTCCATAACACGGTCATCACACCATTTTTCAAACACAGCCGCGCCTGCCTTCATATACGGTGCGCCGCCGCTGTAGGCAGCGGCCGACATATATTCATAAAGCTGCTCCGTTCCGCCCTCCGCCGACGCTGCAAGTGTATGATAATTTAACGTTCCGCCGTCATAGAGCGCATTTTTAATAAAGCTAAGGCTTCTTCCCGTAAGGGCGCAGCGCAGCGCCGTTCTGAGATTGGCAAGATCCGCGATAAGCGCGGCATACCGCTTTATAAACTCATCTCCGGTCTGCCCCGCTGCCTGCTCCATAGCCGCAAGCTGCGCCTTATCTATAAGCAGATCGCACAGCTGTCCGTCCTGGGTATGCAAAAGCAGCGTCATTGCCTCCTCTGCGGTTTTTGCAAGGTCATGCTCTATCATATCGTAATTGCGGGTCTTTACCGCCTCGTATATAACATTTTTGTCCTCTGTGCCGCCGTCCAGCAAAAGCTCCCCTGCATCCGTATCCGAAAACACCGCCTTCACCGCCGCCTTTATATTATGATAATCAACCGGCAGCTGCAGAATGCGCGTTATCGCTCCGCCATCCTGACCGTCAAGCAGCTGCCGCAGCTCTCCGTCCCGGCCGGCGGTTTTCTTATCGCTCAGAAGCCGCTTTGCCTCGTTATAATCCGCGGCGGATATAAGCTGCTCAATATCCTGCTTTGTAAGAAGCGACGCCTCCTTTGCCCTGACGCGGGCAACACTATAGGTATAATCCTTCATGCAGCCACCTCTTATCCGAATAAAAATCTGCTTATTATGTCATGCAGCCTGTCATGCTCCGACTCCAGCAGCGCGTCAAGAGTGCAGTTTTCTTCAATCTCTCCGTATCTGAGAATAAAGCCGCCCTGAAAGTCTCCGAACTTGTCGGAAATTTTCAGTCCTTTCTTTGCTATCGCGCCGTAAAATTCCGGTGTTATCCAGGTTTTTGCCGCATCGGACATAATTATTTCTCCGGGCTTATCCTCCGCGTATTTTTCAAGCAGGCGGATCATAAGGTTAAAATACCTTTCCGGATTATAATCAAGAACATTCCGAACGGCATTATCAAGCACCTCCGTGATTATGCTCTGCTTTTCCCTGAGAACCGCTCTCTTTTCCTCCGCCCTTGCGGCGGCCTCCGCGCGCATGGCTATGCTTCTGCTCTCCTCCGCGGCCTTTGCCTCGGCGTCACTGAGTATTTCCGCCTCGCGTTCCCTTGCGCGGCTTATGATCCTTTCGGCTTTGGCTCTTGCCTCCGCTTTTATCTTTTCCGCATCCTCCTCGGCTTCAAGCGCGATTCCGCTTATAATCTTATCCAATCCGTTCATAGTCCTTCTCCGTCAGATATCAAGACCCGAAATACCGAAAATAGCAAGGAAGGATACAAGGAGAGCAAGGATTGCGTAGGTTTCGACCATGGCTGCAAAAATCATGCCCTTACTCATCTGATCCGGCTTCTTCGCAACCATCATAATACCTGCCGCCGCAGCCTTACCCTGACTTATAGCCGACCACAGACCGACAAACGCGATAGGCAGACAAGCCGCAAGGTATAAAAGTCCTTTCATCGGCGAAATCTCCACCGGTGCGCCGAGTATACCGATCTGACTCAGGGTTATGAAAGCGATAAGCAGACCGTAAATACCCTGCGTACCCGGCAGCAGCTCCATAATAAGCACCTTAGAGAACTTTGACGGATCCTCCGTTACGACGCCCGCCGCCGCCTGACCGGCCTTTCCTACACCGATCGCCGAGCCTATACCCGCCATAAGTGACGCCAGCGCCGCGCCCAGCAGCGCAAATACTATTCCTGAATTATTCATAATGATTATTCCTCCTCTAAATTGTAGTAGCTTGTTCTTGTTGAAAACGGGGCGAACTCGCGTCCTCCGCCCTCGTAGAATTTGCCGAAGAACTCGACGTACTGTAATCTGTTGGTATGCACATAGGCGCCCAGCAGATTTATTCCGATATTGAGCGTATGTCCTATGACGAATACAAAAATAAAAATTACCGCGCCCAATATACCTCCGCCGAACATGCTTCCCATGCTGTTAAACACCGTCGCAATAACCCCGGTTGCAAGTCCGAGAGCGAGCAGTCTTGAATATGAGAGAATATCTCCGAGCCAGCTTGTTATGCCGTAAAGCGCATACGCGCCCTTTGCAAACCTTTTCATTACGCCGCCGCTCCGCGCGGTAAATAGGAGTATTCCCAGAGCGCCGGCTCCCGCTATCACCGCCGCAAGCCTTGCCCACACCGCCGGAAGCTTAAAGGCAAGCCCCGCCATTGACAGAAACATATCCACTCTGAAAAGATACGCCACACCGCCGCCGACGAGCATATACCAGAAAATACAGTCCGTAAGCGCGCTCATATAATCCTTTGCCTTTATGCACTGATAAAGCTTTATTCCGAGAGCCGTAAACAAATGTATAAGCCCGAACAGAAAACTGAACATAAGCATCCGTATCGGGTCATTGACCGGCTCAAACCATAGCGGCGGTATAGTTACCGTGCGACCGAAAAATGTTCCGGACACGACCTCCACAGCGTCTCCGAACCAGCTTCCGAACAGAATGCCCCAGAAGGTCGTCGAAACACCGCAGTACATAAACATCCGAAGTGTTTTCCGCAGCCCTTCCTCCATATTTTTAAACCTCTTGATCACGACGCCGCAGCCAATCGTCATTATAAGACCGTAAGCCGCATCCGACAGCATCATTCCGAAAAAGATATAATAGAAAAATGCCATTATCGAGGTCGGGTCGATCTCGTTTTTCGCCGGCATTGCAAAGGTTTTTACTACCCCCTCAACAGGCTCGGCAAGGCGCGGGTTTTTAAGCATTACCGGCGCATCCTCTCCGGCAGGCTCAATTTCGGCCGCCGCATTGTACTTATGCTCCAGCTCCGCCGCAAGTCCGGCCGCGTCCTTTCGGGGTACATATCCTTCAAGCATAAACACCCTTTTGTGCTGTCCTATCATTGAGAGCACGCTGTATTTCTCCGCCCTCATAGAATAATAATCCGCCATGAACTTTATAGCGTTTCTTGCTCCGCGGTAGGATATGATCTCATCGGTAAGCGCCCCGATCTCCTTTGACAGCGCGTCTATTCTCCTGCTCCTGTCCTCCGCCTCCTCGCGGGGGACGCCCTTATACTCGGTCTTAGGAGCGGAAAATCCCATCCGGCGCAGCCGCGACTCGCATTGCTCCTTATCCGCCGCCGCGCATATCGCAAACACACATGTCTGCTGCGGAAGAGCGCTTATTACCTCAAAATACGCCGCCGGAGCCTCCTCCGAATTATATTCCTCAATTATCTGCTCCACGGACAGAGTATCCGTAAATACTCCGATGAGATATGCGCTTTTCTCTGTTCCGCGGCAGCCCATTTCAATATCCAGACCCATCCACGGCTCCAGCTCGTCCAGCTCTGCCCTGTATCGAAGTATCTGACCCTGCCGCTCGGCAATTTCCTCCGAAAGCTCAATTATCCTCTTTGCGATCCGCTGCATTTCGGGAATATCCTCCACAAGGCCGTAATATTGCTCAACTGTCAGAGTCTTTTTTCCGTTAAGAGACGCTGTCATTCCCTTCTTCTCAGGGACATAGCGCTCAAGCAGCTCCAGCGCCCGTCCGCCCAACTCACAGCTGCGCAGAAATCCGGCTTGGGCCTCGCCTGTATTCAGGCGTTCAAAACCCAAAGCGACGCTCTCCTCGTCCGGCTCGGATATGTCAATTATCCGTTTCCGCTGTAAAAATTCCAGCGTCGCTTTCCTGTCTTTTTTATTGCCGTATATTGTAATACGGCTCATAGGCACCTTCAAATAACCACCCCAATCTATCTCACAAGCTCGTCAATTACCATTCCCGACGCGCGTTCCTTCAATTTTTCGGCCTTTGCCCTCAGATTCTCGGCTGCTCCCGCGGCATTTTTTTCCGCAAGCGCGGCGGTTTCTTCAGCCTTTGCCTCCGCCGCGGCTTTTGAGGCGCTTATCAGCTCCGCGGCGCGTTTCTGAGCCGCGCCGGCTATCCGAGCCGCCTCCTCTTCCGCCGCTCTTATAATTTCCTCAGACTCAGCCGCCGCGCGGCTCCGTGCTTCCTCAGCCGCCGTCTCCGCTTCGGTAATGCGCCTTACAGCTTCCTTTGCCATAATTTTCTCCTTCTAAAATTGGTTTCTTTCTATTATTATTTATAAATTTATTCTAAATCATACAATTTCCTTACGCAATCTTTTTCTGCTCGCCTTCTTTCTGCCGTATTCAACAGCGTCCGCCTACTCCTGCAATTGTAATTTTGTACTTCATATGATCACCGCCTGATTCTTATATGTATGACATTTTAACACTTTTATGACTATGAAACAATAGACAAAAAAGGAAATCTGATAAGTTTTTTATCAGATTTCCGAAATTGATTAGTTTTTATCACGGCGCATATTGTTTAGTGAAAATTCCATATTGCCGTTCAGCATACGTCCGATCATATCCGCTTCCGCAGCGGGCATCTCCTTCATCCCGCTGCTTATCCAGTCAAGCACAAGACCGCAGAAGGCTTTGTTATAGAAATATGCCACAAACTCCTTATCCTTCGGCAAAATATCCATTCCCTCCGCCATTTCATCTATTATGTTGTCAAACAGCTTTTTGAAAACATGCGTAAAATATCCTTCAAGCTGTTCGCGGCTCAGGGAATTGAACACATTCATAATAACCGATTTGTTCTCAAGAGCGTTCTCCATAAGACGCTGTATGCCATCCCGCCAGTTTCCGCTGTACAGATTCTTCTCAAGCGGAATGAAGCTTGTTTCCATAAAGGTCCAGCCGACAAGCTCATATATGTCCTTGAAGTGATAATAGAAGGTCATGCGATTGACCCCGCATCTGCCCGTAATATCGCTTATCGTTATTTTATTCAGCGGTTTCGTTTTAAGCAGCTCCGCCAGAGCATGCGCCAGCATCTTTTTTGTAGTATTTACCATATCGCAGCCTCCATCGCTATTCCCAATATTATCACGAAAAAGCTCCCGTGTCAACATGGTTCGAAAAAAATTTACAATTAGTTCGAAGCGCTTAATGTATGCTATATAGAATAGGATGCATCAGGTATATGGATAACTTAATATTGATATTTACTTATTAATTACAAATTCTCCGTCAGCGCAGTCCACCGTGATAGTATCACCGGCGTTTATCTCTCCGTCAATGATCTTTTCCGACAGCATATCCTCTATCCTGCTCTGGATCGCGCGCCTTAACGGTCTCGCTCCGTATACCTTATCAAAGCCCTCGTCCGCTATCTTTTCAACCGCGGCGTCGCTGAAGCCTACCGTGATCTCATTATCGGAAAGGCGCTTTTTAAGCGATGAAAGCATAAGACCCGCAATCTGCTTTATCTCGTCCTTTTCCAGACGGTCAAATACGATTATCTCGTCTATTCTGTTTAAAAATTCCGGCTTGAACGCGCGCTTTACCTCCGCCATTACCTTTTCCTTAATGGTTTCCCGCTCGCTTTTCTTGTTGTCCTCCGCATTGCTGAAGCCAAGCTTTGATGAGGACGTCCCGAGGATCTCGCTTGCTCCGAGGTTTGACGTCATGATTATCACAGTATTTTTGAAGTCAACGCGTCTGCCCTGAGCATCAGTCAGGATACCGTCGTCAAGGATCTGGAGCATGATGTTGAACACATCCGGGTGCGCCTTTTCGACCTCGTCAAAAAGGATCACGGAATACGGGTGCTTTCTGATCTTCTCGGTGAGCTGTCCGCCTTCCTCAAAGCCCACATATCCCGGAGGCGAGCCGATGAACTTTGATACGGCATGCTTTTCCATGTACTCGGACATATCAACTCTTATAAGCGAGTTCTCCGAGCCGAACAGCGCCTCCGCAAGAGTCTTTGTAAGCTCGGTTTTGCCGACTCCCGTAGGACCTAAGAACAGGAAGGAGCCGATAGGTCTCTTCGGATCCTTGAGTCCCGCGCGGCCGCGCTTGATCGCCTTTGCGACAGCCGTTACCGCCTCATTCTGACCGATAACCCTCGCGTGGAGCGTTTCTTCAAGATGACGGAGCTTTTCCATCTCCTCCTGCTTTAGCTTTGACGCGGGGATATTTGTCCAGTCCGAAAGTATTCCGGCAATATCATCCTCGTCCACGACAAGCTCTGATGTGCTTCCGGTTCCCTTCCACGCCTTCTTGAGCTTTTCAACCTCGTCCCGGAGCGGCTTTTCCCTGTCACGGAGCTGCGCGGCCTTTTCGTACTCCTGCGAGTTGACCGCTTCCTCGCGCTCGCTCGAAAGCTTTTCAAGCTCCTTCTCCTTTTCCTTCAGATCCGGCGGCGCGGTCTGAGCGCCGAGCTGCTTCTTTGAGGACGCCTCGTCTATAAGGTCAATGGCCTTATCAGGCAGAAAACGATCCGTTATATATCTTGCCGACATTGACGCGGCAGCCTGCAATGCCTCATCGGTAATTGTCACGCCGTGGTGCGCCTCGTATTTGTCGCGTATGCCTTTCAGGATCTCCACGGTTTCCTCAACAGTAGGCTCCCCTACGGTTACCGGCTGAAAACGCCTTTCAAGAGCGGCATCCTTTTCTATATACTTCTTGTATTCCTTAAGAGTGGTCGCGCCGATCAGCTGCAGCTCACCTCGGGCAAGGAACGGCTTTAATATATTTGAAGCGTCAAGAGAGCCTTCCGCGCTGCCCGCTCCCACTATTGTGTGAAGCTCATCGACAAACAGGATCACATCGCTTGACCGGCATACCTCGCCTATTACCTTCTTGATCCTTTCCTCAAACTCGCCGCGGTACTTTGCGCCCGCTACCATTGACGAAATATCAACCGACACAAGCCTTTTGTTCTTAAGAAGCTCCGGAACGTCACCTGCCGCGATCTTCTGGGCAAGCCCCTCAACAACTGCCGTCTTACCCACGCCCGGCTCGCCTATAAGACACGGATTGTTCTTTGTGCGTCTTGAAAGGATCTGGGTCACTCTCTCAATTTCCTTTGATCTGCCTATTACAGGGTCAAACTTATTTTCCCTTGCAAGCGCAGTCAAATCGCGCCCGTACTCGTCAAGAGCAGGGGTTGACGACTTCCCCTTCGGCCGCTTTGCCTGCGCATAGCTGCCGCTTGCCGACGGCTCCGTTATACCCGCGCTGAGCGAATCGACCACATCATGATAAACCTGGTTTATATTCAGTCCCAAGGACACCAGAACTCTCACTCCCACGCTTTCTCCGTCCCGGAGAATTGCCATAAGAAGATGCTCGGTTCCGATATAGTTGTGTCCCATATCCCTCGCCTCGATCGCCGCAAGCTGGAGCACCCTCTTTGTTCTCGGTGTGAGCGGAAGCTCTGTTTCCGCGTCCAGCGGCTCGTTTGAGCCTGTAAGCTCCACTATCTTATCCGTTACCTTTTCCTCTGTAATATCAGCCTTTTCAAGCACCTTTGCCGCAACGCCCGAGCCTTCCTTTATAAGTCCCGCTACAATATGCTCGCTGCCGATATAACGGTGCCCTAACGCGCACGCTGTGTCATGCGCCTCGCTGATCGCGATTCTCGCTCTTTCAGTAAAATTTGAAAATAACATAATAACTCACGCTCCTTTACTTGTCAGTTACTTATATATTCTTCCTTATTAATTCCGCGCGCTGTCTGTCGCGCTCGGCCGGAGTAAGCTCCTTTCCCGCCATTATCACGGACGGCGCGGATTTTACCATCAATTCGATCGGCGTCATAGCGCCGTCGCATTTAATTATTCCCATATTCTGACCAAGCATAACATCAGAAAGCATTGTTTTTGCCTCCGCGGAAGATATGCTCCTTGCGTATTTCAATATTCCGTAGGAACGGAACAGCTTATCCTCCAGCTCCGGCTTGTGGTTCTTTTCAAGAACTGCCCTTGCCTGCTTTTCCATGTCCGCTATCTTATTGACAACGGCTTTAAGCTTATCTATAATCTCCTTTTCGGTAAGACCCATTGTGACCTGGTTTGAGATCTGATAAAGACAGCCTTCGGCATTTGTCCCCTCGCCGTAAAGACCTCTTACCGCTATGCCTACGCCCGATACCGACTGCAGCACTCTTGCGATATTTCCGGTCATAACAAGCGCGGGAAGGTGCATCATTACGGACGCTCTCAGACCCGTGCCCGCGTTTGTGGGGCATGCGGTAAGGTAGCCGTAACGCTCGTCAAACGCGTATGTCAGCGTTTCCTCAAGCACATCGTCAACCTTGTCCGCGAGATCATATGCCTCGTCAACGCAATAGCCGCCCATTATGACCTGGAGTCTTATATGATCCTCCTCCATAAACATAATGCTCATGGTCTTGTTTTTATTTACAAGAACGGTATGCCCGTTTCCGTCAACCATCTGGGGACTTATAAGATGCTCTTCAAGCATCGAGATCTTCTCCGTCCTGCCCAGCTTGTCAAGATCAATGCTTTCAAAATCCCTTGCCAGAGTCGAGTTGCTTTCAAAGACCGATGCGCAGAGCAGCTTTGTGACCTCCGCCTTTTTGCTGTCCGTAAGCGCTGCCGGGAACGGAGTTTTATCAATATTTCTTGCAAGTCTGACCCTTGTTGAAATAATTATTCCGTCATTAAGATCGTTATACCAGATCATTTTGAAGCGCCTCCTTCGATATTCTTAATTTCGGCGTGCAGCTTTGCCGCCCTCTCATACTCTTCCTTATTGACCGCATCCTTCAGCTGCTTTTTCAGCTCCTCAAGACGGCGCTTTGCCCTGATATCCGCGCCCGACTTTGAGGACACCTTGCCGACATGCTGTGAGCTTGAATGCACCTGCCGCAGCACACGCTCCGCTCCGTTTGCAAAGGTCTTGTAGCACTCTCCGCAGCCGAATTTCCCGGTACGGTTAAAATCGCCCCATGTGTGTCCGCACACCGGACACCTCTTATCATCATTCCTCGCGACACTCTGGGTATTGAACATATCCATGCTGTCAAACATATCAAATAGTTCTGAAAATAAATCCATCATTTCTGCTGCCTCCTGTCATTTCATCCGTTAGTCCTGTTTCAGTACATTTAGCATATTCTTAAGAACATCCGCTCTTATACGGTTCTGCTCCTTAAGGCTCTTTGCCGACACCGCCGCCTGCATAAGCGCCGCCGTCCCGGCATCGGTCTTTCCCGCGCTGTAAAGCATTTCTATGAAATCCACCGCCTCTTTTTCTCCTATGCTGCTTCCTATATATCCTGCCGCAGTGCGATCTCTTGCCCTGCGGATCGAAACATATCCGCCGCCGCCGCGTCTTGATTCAACAACATAACCCTTTTCGGGGCTGAATCTTGTCGATATTACATAATTAATCTGCGACGGCACACAGCCGAAAAGCTGCGCCAGCTCATTCCGCTGTATCCTCAGCTGATCCTCCCGGTCCTGTTTCAGCAGCTCAAGGAGGAACGCCTCTATTCTGTCCGACATACCCATCTTTTTCACTTCCGTTTCTGACTTTGACTTTCTTTGACCTTCATCTTAATTAACATTATACACCTTTTTTTCAAAATGTCAAGCCTTTTTTTGTATTTCTTTTATGGAGAATTTATGAACAAACGGTTAACTCTTCGGGAGCTTTCCAAAAAGCTTGAAATTTTCTCAAATTTTTTTCAAAAAACAGTGGTAATCTCTAAAGTTTTGTGATACAATATAGTTTGTATATGTGTGTTTTTACGCATTTAACTTTTGATTAAAGGATATAATTTATACATTATATTTTACAGATTACGAGGTGGTTAAATGAATTTATTCGATAAAATATTCGGTACGTATTCTGACCGTGAGCTAAAGCGCATTCACCCGATCGCAAAACAGGTCGTTGCATTGGAGCCTGAAATCGAAAAGCTTTCGGACGCGGAGCTGAGAGCCAAAACAGATGAATTTAGACAGCGCTATCAGAACGGCGAAACTCTTGACGAGCTTCTTCCCGAGACTTTTGCGGTTATGCGCGAGGCAAGCTGGCGCGTGCTCGGTATGAAGCATTTCTATGTTCAGGTAGTCGGAGGTATAATCCTGCACCAAGGACGTATCGCGGAAATGAAAACAGGTGAAGGTAAAACTCTCGTTTCAACTCTTCCGGCATATCTTAACGCGCTTACAGGCAAGGGCGTACATATCGTTACCGTAAACGATTACCTTGCAAAGCGTGACTCGGAATGGATGGGTAAGGTTTACCGTTTCCTCGGCATGAGCTGCGGTCTTATTATCCATGAAAAGGATAATGACCAGAGAAGAGAGGCGTATGCCTGTGATATTACCTACGGTACAAACAACGAGCTTGGCTTCGACTATCTCCGTGACAACATGGTTGTCCACAAGGAGCAGATGGTTCAGCGCGGACACAACTATGCAATTGTGGACGAGGTTGACTCCATACTCATAGATGAAGCAAGAACTCCGCTTATCATTTCGGGTATGGGCGAAAACGCGAACGAGCTTTATCACGTTGCCGATATGTTCGTTAAGCGTCTTAAAAAGCTCGTTGTTACAGAGCATGACGATAAGCAGCTTGACACCGATGTTGACGCTGACTATATTGTTGACGAAAAGGCTAAGACCGCAACGCTCACAGAGCGCGGCGTTAAGAAAGCCGAGCAGGCGTTCAATGTCGAAAACCTCTCGGATCCCGAGAACATGAAGCTGCTCCACCACATCAATCAGGCTCTGCACGCAAACGGCGTTATGCACCGCGACCAGCAGTATGTCGTCACTCCCGAGGGCGAGGTCATGATCGTTGATGAATTTACGGGACGTATCATGCCGGGCCGCCGCTACAGCGACGGTCTGCATCAGGCGATCGAGGCCAAGGAGGGCGTTAAGGTCGAGCACGAGAGCAAAACTCTCGCAACGATCACCTTCCAGAACTTCTTCCGCCTTTACGGCAAGCTGTCGGGTATGACAGGCACCGCCCTTACGGAGGAACAGGAATTTCAGCATATATATAAGCTTGATATTGTCGCCGTTCCGACCAATAAGCCGGTAATCCGCAACGATATGCAGGACAGCGTATACAAAACCGAGGCCGGTAAGTTCGCAGCTGTTATCTCACAGATCAAGGAATGCAACGAAAAGGGACAGCCTGTGCTTGTCGGTACGGTAAACGTAGATAAATCGGAGCTGCTGAGCAAGCTCCTTAAGAGAGTCGGCATAAAGCACAGCGTTCTGAATGCCAAGTATCATGAAAAGGAAGCCGAAATTATCGCTCAGGCAGGTAAGAAAGGCGCCGTTACGATCGCTACCAACATGGCGGGCCGAGGTACTGATATTATGCTCGGCGGCAACGCGGAATATCTCGCAAAGCACGAAATGGCAAAGCGCGGCTACACAGATGAGCTTATCGCGGAGGCTACAGGCTTCGGCGAAACGGATGACGCGGAAATTCTTGAAGCGCGCAGAACATTTACGGAGCTTAACGATAAATTCAGACAGCAGATCCAGCCGGAGCGCGAGGAGGTCATCAATATCGGCGGTCTGTTTATAATAGGTACGGAACGACACGAATCAAGACGTATTGACAACCAGCTCCGCGGACGCTCGGGACGTCAGGGCGATCCGGGTGCATCAAAGTTCTTCCTTTCACTCGATGATGATCTTATGAGAATATTCGGCAGCGAGAGAGTTAAGAAGATGGTCGACTCACTCGGCCTTGAAGAGGATCAGCCGATCGAGGCTAAGATGCTTTCATCGGCGATCGAGAACGCACAGAAGAGCCTTGAAAGCCGCAACTTTGACTCGCGTAAGCATGTCCTCCAGTATGACGAGGTAATGAACGAGCAGAGAAAGATCATCTATGCGCAGCGTCAGAAGGTTCTTGACGGCGATGACCTCAGCGATACGATCAAGAGCATGATAGAGCAGATCATTGACAGCGCAATGGATGATTTCATCGGCATTTCCGAAATACCGGAGGAATGGAATATCAGAGCGCTCACAGAGTTTGCGAATACCAATCTCGCCGCTGACGGCGCGTTTAAGATAACAGATGAAGACCTTAACACAATAACAAAGGCTGATATTAAGGATGAGCTGCTTGAAATAGGTCATAAAAACTATGAGGCTCAGCGCGAGGTATTCGGCGAGCAGATGGCGGAGCTTGAAAGAGTTCTTATGCTCAGAGTTGTTGATACCCTTTGGATGGATCACCTTGACGAGATGGAGCAGATCAAGAGAGAGATCGGTCTGCGCGCATACGGTCAGCATGACCCGGTCGTTGAATACAGAAACGTCGGCGCGGATCTCTATGACGGTCTTCTTGAAGCCATCAAGCGCGATACCGTTAAATACGTGCTGAACGCAAAACCGAGGATCAGGATCGAACGTGAGCAGGTTGCAAAGCCGATAGACACAGGCTCCGACGGCTCTCTGAAAAATACAGGCGTGCGCAAGGCTAAAAAGGTCGGCAGAAACGACCCGTGTCCGTGCGGTTCGGGAAAGAAATATAAGGACTGCTGCGGCAAATAATTTTATAAAGGATGTGATTAATAATGTTAGAGTATGATGAATACAGACTCGCGCTCCAGGCAATGGAGAAAAGCATTAATGATTTGAGGGATTCACTTTGACGTCGCCGGTTTAAAATCGGAAATTGCAGAGCTTGACGAGCAGTGCGCCGCCCCGGATTTCTGGGATGACATGAAAAACTCACAGGCGGTTCTGCAGAAGGCAAAGAACCTCAAGGATAAGCTTGCCGCTTTCGAGGAGATCGAAACCGCTCAGGAAGAGGCGCTTATGACAATAGAAATGGCAGAGGAAGAAAATGACGCAAGCTTTGTTGACGAAATAAAATCAACGGTTGACGAGCTTAACGACAAGATCGGCAAGATGCGTCTTGCAACCCTCCTCAGCGGCAAATATGACAGCTCAAACGCTATCCTCACCTTCCACGCCGGCGCGGGCGGCACAGAGGCTCAGGACTGGTGCGAAATGCTCATAAGAATGTATCAGATGTGGGCGCAGAAAAACGGCTATAAGTCGGAAATAATGGATACCCTTCCGGGCGATGAGGCCGGTATAAAGAGCTGCACAATGGAAATTTCGGGTATGAACGCGTACGGCTATTTAAAGGCCGAAAAGGGGATCCACAGACTTGTACGTATTTCCCCGTTCAATTCACAGGGCAAGAGAATGACGTCATTCTCCTCTGTTGAAGTCATGCCGGAGCTTGATGACAACATTGAGATAGACATCAGACCCGAGGACGTTAAAATGGATGTTTTCCGCGCGTCAGGCGCGGGCGGTCAGCATATCAACAAGACGTCGTCAGCGGTTCGCCTTACGCATATACCGACAGGTATCGTTACATCGTGCCAGACACAGCGTTCACAGCTTCAGAACCGTGATTACGCCATGAAGATGCTCAAAGCCAAGCTCGTTGAAATAGCCGAGCAGCAGCAGAAGGAAAAAATCTCGGAAATACAGGGTGTGCAGACCGAGAACGGCTGGGGCAACCAGATACGCTCCTACGTTTTCCAGCCGTACACAATGGTAAAGGACCTCCGTACAGGCTTTGAAATGGGCAATATTCAGGCGGTTATGGACGGTGAGCTTAACGGCTTTATAAACGCTTATCTCACCGCCGCGAATTTAGGTACATTAAAAAAATAAATATTCCGTAAAAATAACGACGCAGCATTCTGCGTCGTTATTTTTAAAGTCAAATAAATGTAAACATTTGTCAGGAATAGGTGTCGGTAGTAAAACCACGATGTTTAATTTCATGTTCTTTTAAGAAGTCATTATTTATAAAGGTTTGTCTTTTCCAGTAATCTGTAAAGCTTTTTTCCTGCCGGGAGAAGCATAATATCATCCTTATCCATAACACGCAGAACAAGAAGCAGTCCGATATAAACCACCGCGGCAACCGCAATCGCGGCAACAGTCGCAATAAGATTGTTGATATATCCCGTTCCGAGCAGCGCATTAATAAGCTTGTAAACCGCGGCCGCGGCCACACCCATCATTACGCCCGAGACAAGAGGCTTCACAATATACTTTTTCATAGTTACCTTTACAGGCACATATCTGATAAGTACGGAATAGTTCACAAGGAACGCTACAAGCTGGCACACTATCGATGAGATCGCCGCACCGTATATATTCACCGAAGGGATCCTGATAAGAGTTAAATTCAGAATTATTTTGCATACGCAGCCGCAAAGGATACTTAACGCCGGAACAAAAACCTTTCCTATTCCTTGCAAAGCGCCCACCAGAGTCTGAGTTAGCGCACTGAATATAAGCGCTACTGCCATTATTCCGAGAAGATCGGCGCCGTCCGGTGTTGACGGGTAAATTATATTGTATATCGGCTGCGCAAGAACTATAAATCCTATGGCGCACGGCAGAATTATCAGTATTGATATAAGAAACGAATACGACGTCTTTGACGAAGCCTCCGCTTTATCTCCCCTTGCAAGCGCTCCCGCAATATGCGGTACAAGCACTGTCGCAAATGAAAGGTTAAGCGCAAGCGGCATATTATATAAGGTGTCGCTCTTTGACAGCATTCCTGACAGAACCACGGCCGCGCGGTTAAGCTGCTCCGATGTGGGGTTCTGAATGGGAACCATGGTTTTAGGCCCGTCCTTTACCAAACCTATAAGATTGGCCGGAATTTCTGAGCGAAATGCAGTTTCAAGCGATCTTGTTATTGTCGCAAGGTCAACCACACGGTTAATCGATGTTATGATCGACGCAAGTGAAATCGGGATCGAAAGCATGAGTATCATTTTTATCAGCCGCCTCGTCGACGGTCTGAACTCCGATTCGATTGATTTTTGTATATTCTCCCTTAAAGCCTTCTTTCTTTTCATGTAAAAGCATACAAGGAATATAAAAGCGACTACCGTGGAAAGTGAGCTTGCCACATTCGCCCATGCCGCCATGATCTCCGGCGGGGTCGTTTCAATACCCTTCATAGAGTACAGCATCGTCGCCCTCGTCGCAAGCTGCATAACGTACGGCATACTTCCGACTGTGAGAATAACAAGAAGTATCGTTAATCCGCATTTGAAAATCTGCTCGAGCATCTGAGCAAAGCTCGTGGCGCGCATATCGTTAAGTCCCTGAAAATAACCCTGAACAACAGCGGAAATACATACAAAGAAAATTGAGGGCGCAAGCGCTCGCATAACATATTGCGCTCCGTCCACATTTATTATATGGACAGCATAAAATTCAGATCCTATATACAGTATTACGGAACAGACCAGTCCGATACACGCAAATAACACGAACGCGGTTTTAAATATTCTGTGCGCCGCCTTATAATCGCCAAGCGCCGCGCGTTCGGAAACCATTTTGGCTATGGCATTGGGTATTCCTACAGAAGAAACCGCAAGCAATACCGTAAAAACCTGAAATCCCGCATTATAGAAGCCGTTGCCCTCATTTCCGAAGCCGTCTATATTAATTATAACCATCCGGTAAACCATACCGAGGACCTTGACCATCATCTGCGCAAATAAAACCATCGCGACATTACCCATAAAGGAATGTGACTTTTGCTCATTTATCTTATTACTCATATCGTAATCCTTTCCGTAGCAATTCTATATACATTATACGCCTGATCCGCATATTTTGCAATAGTAAATGTGCAAAAAAATAGCCGCGGAACATTGTCCGCGGTTATGTCAATAACAATTCAATGCTCAGATCACTCAGCAACGAACGGAAGCAACGCAATAATTCTTGCACGCTTAATAGCTGTTGTAAGCTGTCTCTGATGCTTTGCACAGTTACCGCTGATCCTTCTCGGAACAATCTTACCACGCTCTGAGACATAGCGGCGAAGCTTTGCTGTGTCCTTGTAGTCGATCTGATCAACCTTATCTACACAGAACATACAGATCTTACGCTTAGGTCTTCTTGCTCTCTGCGGTCTGTCATTTCTTTCAGCCATCGAAATATCCTCCTTCAATTTTTATCATGCGGATTTATCAGAACGGCAAATCGTCCTCGCTGTCCGCGTCATTCGAAAATTCCAAGTCAACAAACCCATCATCAGATGAGTCTGCATTTGTGTCTGAACCATATGATGAACCACCATATGAATTCTGGCGTGACTGCGGCTCGGCATTAAAACCGCCGCCAAAGTTCTGCTGATATGCTCCGTTTGAGCCGTTTGAACCCGACTCGCTCTTTGAACCGACAAACTCAACATTGTCGCATACAACCTCGGTTGCATACTGACGCTTGCCGTCCTGTCCGTCCCATGAACGCGTCTGGATAGAACCCTCGACACCGATCAGCTTTCCCTTGTTAAAATAACGGCAAACAAATTCCGCCTGCTGACGCCATGATACGCAGGTAATAAAATCTGCCTGCTGCCCGCCTTCACGTCTGAAACGCCTGTCTACAGCGACTGTAAATCTTGTAACTGCCGTACCCTGCGGGGTCTGGCGCAACTCAGGATCCGCTGTCAAGCGGCCCACTAAAACTACCTTATTCATTCTGTCACCGCTTTCAATTACGCTTCATCCTTACGAACGATTATAGTTCTCAGAATGTTTTCGTCAATTCTGTATCTTCTGTCGAGCTCCTTCGGAAAATCAACAGCAGCCTTGAAGTTTACGAGTACATAGTAGCCCTCGTTCTTGAAATTGATCGGGTAAGCAAGCTTTCTCTTGCCCCATTCTTCAACCTCTCCGATTTCACCATTAGCTGTAATAAGATTTACAAACTTATCCTTCTCTGCTGTAATAGCCTCAGGATCCAATGTCGAATCGATGATAAAAATTGTTTCATAGCTGTGAATTGCTGTTTCAGCCATTTTCTGCACCTCCTTATGGACATTTGTCCCGCGAACCTCCTCGCGGGCAAGGATTGTCTTTTACAGACTTATTTATTATAACATGGCATGTACATTTTGTCAAGCGTAAATTTCAAATTTTTTCTTATGCAATTAGTCCAAACATATGTTTGACATTTTTACAAAAGTATGATATACTTATACATAGGAGTGATCACTATGACAAAGATAACAGAAAAGGATTATGAAATCCTTGATTTTATATACGAGCAGCTTTCCGCAAACGGCTATCCTCCTACAATACGCGAGATAGGCGCGGCTGTGGGGCTTAATTCTCCGGCAACGGTTCATGCAAGGCTTAATAAGCTTGAGGCTGCCGGACTGCTTGAAAAATCCTCGACAAAAAACCGTACAATGCGCCTTATAAACTATATACCGCGCAGTGCCGCGGAGGCGGATGATACAAAGGAGGAATATGCGGAGGTTCCGGTCTACGGCAAAATCACTGCCGGAGTGCCTATCACCGCGATACAGCAGCTTGAAAGACAGTTCCCCATCCCTATGTCTTATGTACATAACAAGGATATTTTTATGCTGAAGGTCAGCGGCGATTCAATGATCAATGCCGCGATCCTGGACGGTGACTATATTATAGTAGAGCGTCAGCCGGTTGCGGACAACGGCGATATTGTTGTCGCGCTTATTGACGGAACCGATGCCACTGTCAAGACCTTTTACAAGGAAAACGGCCATTACCGCTTACAGCCGGAAAACGATGCGATGGAACCGATAATTGCAAATGACGTCGCAGTTCTTGGGAAAGTTGTCGGAGTTTTCAGAATGTTCTGAAAAAATACTGAAAAAAACAGAAATATCTGTCACTGAAATGTAATAAACTGTTCATTGATTTATCAAAATCGGTATGTTATAATTATTTTGTCCATGGAAGTGGATATTGCGGATAACTTGTTATGGCACAGTCGGTACCGTAACAAAAAAACTGCTGAGGTCTTTGCTTCGCAAATGTCAGGCAGTTCCTGATGATAACAGCTGTATTCATATAATAATTGCTGAATATCAAACCAAAAGAGTCTGATTATATTCAGACTCTTTTGATTTCTGAAATTTTTAATCAATAGCGGCTTTGAGCGCATCGACCATATCTGTCTTTTCCCATGATACGCCGAGGTCCTCACGTCCCATGTGTCCGTAAGCCGCAAGCTTGCGGTATATAGGCCTTCTGAGCTCCAGCCTCTTTATAATAGCGTAGGGTCTCAGGTCAAAGATCTTCTCAACCGCCGCTTCGATCTTATCCTCATCTGCCGCTGCCGTTCCGAAGGTATCAACCATGATTGATACAGGTCTGGCAACGCCGATCGCATACGCAAGCTGGACCTCGCACTTTGACGCCAATCCCGCTGCTACAATATTTTTTGCCACCCATCGCGCAGCATACGCTGCGCTTCTGTCAACCTTGGTCGGATCCTTGCCGCTGAATGAGCCGCCGCCGTGACGCGCATAGCCGCCATAGGTGTCAACAATAATCTTGCGTCCCGTAAGACCGCTGTCGCCGTTCGGACCCCCGACAACAAAACGTCCTGTCGGATTAATATAGATCTTCGTATTTTCATCCATAAGTCCCGCCGGAACAGTAGGAACAATAACCTCTCGTTTTATATCCTCGCGAAGCTTTTCGATCGCAATTTCCGGTGAATGCTGGCTTGACACAACTATCGCATCAACTCTTACCGGCCTATCATTATCATATTCGACCGTAACCTGTGTTTTACCGTCCGGACGAAGGTAATCAAGAACACCCTCCTTGCGCACCTCGGTGAGCTTTTTTGCCATTTTATGAGCAAGAGCAATAGGCATCGGCATAAGCTCCGGCGTTTCATCGCACGCATATCCGAACATCATGCCCTGATCTCCGGCGCCTGTCGAGTTACCGTCATCATTGCCGCCCTGCTCCCGGTTCTCATAGCCCGCATTAACTCCCTGCGCAATATCCGGCGACTGCTCGTCTATCGCGGTTATGACAGCGCAGGTTGTCCCGTCAAAGCCATACTTTGCCCTGTCATAGCCGATATCAAGGACCACGTTTCTTGCCACCTTCGGGAAGTCCACATAACAGCTTGTTGTGATTTCTCCCATAATAGAAATTATACCTGTTGTACAGGTGGTTTCGCACGCAACACGCGCCATCGGGTCATTTTTTAATATTTCATCAAGAATTGCATCCGAGATTTGATCACATATTTTATCGGGATGTCCCTCTGTAACCGATTCAGATGTAAAAAATCTTTTGCTCATCGACATCATTCCTTTTTGTTAAGTATTACTTATATTTTACTACACAATCAAACAAAAGTCAAGGAAAATTAAGAAAAGCTATTGATTTCCCCAAAATTTTGTATTATAATTATTTAAAATACAAATATTCAGAGAAAGGAATACTGTTATGTTAGAAGAATTAAAGCAGAAGGTTTATGAAGCCAATATGGATCTGCCGAGATACGGTCTTGTTACCTTTACTTGGGGTAATGTTTCGGCAATTGACCGCGAAAAGGGGCTTTTTGTGATCAAGCCGTCAGGCGTTGAGTATGAGAAGCTTAAGCCGGAGGATATGGTCGTTGTTGATCTTGACGGCAGCAAGGTCGAGGGTGACTATAATCCCTCCTCGGACACGCCTACTCATCTTGAGCTTTATAAGGCATTCCCCCGGTGCGGCGGTATCGTTCATACGCATTCACCGTGGGCAACCTCATTCGCTCAGGCATGCAAGGGCATTCCTCCTTTCGGTACAACACACGCCGATTATTTCTACGGCGAGATTCCCGCAACCCGCCTTATGACAAAAGAAGAAATCGAAAGCGCCTACGAAAAAAACACAGGTCTTGTTATAATTGAGACCTTTAAGGACAAGGATCCTGAGGCCATTCCGGGCGTGCTCGTTTCAAACCACGGTCCGTTCGCATGGGGTACAGACGCAAAGAACGCTGTACATAACGCAGTCGTTATGGAGGAATGCGCTAAGATGGCATTACGCTGTATGCAGCTTACTCCGGGGCTTCCTCCTATTTCACAGGCGATCCTTGACAAGCACTACCTCCGCAAGCACGGAGCCAACGCTTATTATGGTCAGGGGAAATGATCCATACAGCGTGAATTGATTACTTCTGATTTTAAAATACTTAATTCATGGCTGTTAATGACCCTTTGCATTAAAAACAGCGTATCACCTTTTGATGATACGCTGTTTTTATTCCCGGTTAAATCCGGGCGCTGCCTCTCTCAGCTGTAATAGGTTACCTCAACCCGTTATTGATTTAACTGCTACACTATGGAGATATATTGAACCGCCGCCGATCGTGAAGGTCAGCTCAGCCGCGTCGCCGCTGTATGTAAATTCAATACCCTCGCCGTCTGTATCAGTCTTAAGCGAAGCGCTTGCAGGAGCCACTCCTTCCGGAGCAGTTATTGTTGCGCCCGCATATGCGCAGCCGCCAAAGGTGATCGTTGAAGTTCCCGCCGGAACCTTTATTGTTACGGCATTAACCGACTGTGCTCCATGCTGGCTGTCATGGAATGCTATATTTGAAAATGTAACTATTCCATCCTGTGTTATAAGCGCAGGCCATATATATGATGCGTTCTTTGTCGGTATTACGCTTCCGTCTCCAAGGTTATATACAGCATCTGTATCTGCCACATACGGTGTAACGGGCGTCACAGCAATTTCTCTGCTGCTATCGCTTGCTGTGACAGTGAGATCCTGTTGAGCCGGATCAACTACATCATAAGCGCTTGCACCACCGTATACGCCTTTTATAACGCATTCCTGACTTTCTGTAAGCGTTACGCTGAATTTGCTGTCATTCACGTCAAAAACCTTTTCCGTTCCGTCAATATTTCCTACAGCTTTAACAGTGTTCGCATCCTCCGCATTCAGCCCGGTAATCGTGACCTCAACGGTTGTTTCCGGCTCAGGAGTTGCAATTTCCTCTGAGGGATGCGATGGTGAAACTACTGTTATATATGACATATAGCCTACCCCTGATGCAGTCGCGTCAACATTGCCCGCCACGCCGTTATATGTATAGGTCTCGCCGCTTGCAAACGACTTGCCGTTAATTGAAAGTGTCCCGGAGGTATTGTACGATTCGAATGTGATCTTGCTGCCGTTTACAACGGGTATGGAGAATACTGTGCCGTCATTTACCTGTGCCCACTTATCACCGCGGCCTGAGTTGTTGAATTTGCCGTTCGTTGCATCAACCCCTAAAACCTGTGTATCCGGATTATCCGAATCTGCTGCGGTAATCTCTGCCGTACCGTTTGCCTCTCCCTGCAAAGCGTACGATGCCGCACCGTTGCTCTCGCCGAAATACCAGGTTGTTGTGTATTCATCTTTATCGGGGATCACGCCTTCATAATGTTTCGGAACCCATGTGCCGAAGTAGTCTGTCGGATCCATTACCGTATAGCCGTTAGTCTCCATTGTGCCGTTCGGGTTAAAGGTCGTTCCCAAAACGTCAACCGCGCTTCCGTTCTTGTCGGTTACATCGTTTACATAGAGTATTGATTCGCTGAGTTCTCCGCCCATCTTTACCCATGCTCCCGGTATATCTACACCATCAAGAATAATTCCGTCAAATACTACCTGGCAGTTTGCGCCGCCCCAGTTTCTTCCCCATGCGCCGGCAGCAAACTTGTTATCTGTGTAGTATTTTGAATTTGTTACTGTACAGTCCTTAAGGAGATAGCCGTTTGAATTCATATCGGCTTTTCCCGCAACCGGAGCGCTCGATGTCTTGCAGGCTGTTATATATCCGCCTACGGACTGGTCACTGTAGCCGTGCCATGCAAGAGTACAGCCCTCGAATACTACAGAGTTGCCGCCAAAGATGTAGTCTGTGCCGCCTTCGATGTAGCAATCCTTGAAGTATCCGTTATAGCCCGTATATAGTGTATCCTGTGAACCGATAAGCTCGCACTGATACAGCTCATAGTTTGCCGCATCGCCCGCGAATGCCGCGCATCTTTCTGTCGCTGCCTTTGTTCTCGGATCGTAGCCCTCAACTGTTCTGTCAGGTTTGCCGGAAACATCACCGTACCAGCCCGGGCCGGCAGCTGTTACACCATCAGCAAGCTCCTCCGGAGTTACGCGGCAGTTCAATGAATTTTCAAATATAATATTTTCCGCGATGAAGTTTGTGCCTGCAGCCCTCACGGTTGAACCCCATCTCGTTACAGTGCCAAGCTCTGTTTTCTGAACGGCCTTATCCAGGCTGTAATATCCGCCGTCTGCCGAATAATACAGATAGCCTATACCGTAATAGAATGTGATCGTAGGTCTATTTGCTTCATCCGCCGCCTTTAAGGTCACATACGGAGCGTCAACAATTACCTGCTCAACATATGTTCCCGGATCAATTACAACGGTTACTCTGCCGCTCTCGCCCTCAGGTCTGCCTGTCATTGCCTTAATTGCAGCAATTGCATCGCTTACAGTTGCATATGCCTTATTGGAGCCTACCTCAATGGTTGAGGAGAATCCAACATCGCCTAAGGTTTCATTGAACAAAATGTTCTTAAACGGCGATGTGTCGCCCGCTGCCATGAGGTATGAACCTGAAAGCGTTGACAGCTCATAGCCGTCGCTTCCTGCCGCTGTTACGGTATAATTGCGATTCGGCATCATTGTTACGGCAAGCTTATTGTCTGTAATGCCTGTTGTATATGTGATTGACGGGTCATCATCCGCTGTGAAAGTAAGCTTTACTGCGCTGAGGTCAAGTGAGGTTCCGTCATTATTTATGTCATGTACGACAACATCGCCTGTTACCTCTGTAGGCGCGATGTCAACAACATCAATATCAAAGGTCTTATCCAGCTTTGCGATTGATATTCCGTTTGTGTCAATCGTTGTGCTTACACTGCCGCTCTTTGCGCCGTTTTCCTCAATATAGATATCATATGTTCGGTTCTGACGGAGATCGACAGAATATGTTGAAGCAAAATCCGCTCTGTATTCGGTACCGTCATTTGTATCCTTGAATACAATCTTAAACGCGGATGTATCTGCTGCGCCGCTGTAATTTACATTACCTGAAAGATTTCTGTAGGTAACAACAGTCGGGTCATAATAATCTGCGAATATACCGTAGATATCCTTGTTTGAGCTGCCGCCGTAGATAAATATATCACCCTTGGTCGGATCCTCTACATCTGCCGATATTGCAGCAGCCACACCGTTTACTGAGCCTTCCTCACCGCTCGCAAGGAGTGTGCTGCCCTGATAGATGTTTACCGGTCTGCCTGACTGTGCGGAATATGCCACGGTTACAATACAAGCCTGCTGCGGTGTGAAGTAGAAATTCTTCTTTGTCGCGGTGCCGGAGCCGGCCTGGAATCCGGCTTTGAAGCTATAGGTTGTACCGTTTGTATGTGTGTATGTAGCCTCCGATGAATGATTAACCCAGCTGCCATAGCCGCTGAGACCGTTTACAGGACCGAATGCCGCGCCGTCAGCCGCGGATGTTGCCGCTGTCATAAGCTCCGTGTCAAGCGTCGTCCATGCCTGATCCTCCGGAAGCTTGCTTGCATTTGCAATATATTCTGCATTAACTACCGTATCGGCCGCCGGCATTGTGAAGGTGTAATAGCCTGTCTTGCCTTCAACAGCCGTTACCGTTACTTCGGGATCTGTGGAAATTGTAAGGTCATATAATGACTTATCCTCGGCCTTAACCGTGATTGTGTCGCCGGCCTTAACCTTTAACGAGTCAACAAGCACCTCTGCGCCATCGGCCTCAACCGAGGCTGTGCCGAGATCCGCCGCAGGCGTTACAGTGAAGCCCGCAATGTACATATCTCCGCCGGTTGCCCAGTCGCTTGCATTTACGCCTGTAAGATAAACCTTAGTTTCCGCAGCCGCCGTAAATGTAAATGTGCCTACGCCAACCTCGCCGTGTCCCAAATCCGTGCCGCCGGCAGTCGTGCCCGCAGCTGTAGCTCTCTCCTTGCCTTCCTGATTCTGAATATTTGAATAAACAGTTATTTGAGCATCGACTCCGAGAATGAATTCAATGTAGTCCTGGCTTCCCTTAAGTCTTAATGAATTGTAGTATTCTGTTCCGTTAATTTCAGATTTCTGCTTATTTGATGCAGCTTTATTACCGTTCTCGGAATATACCTTTCCTCCGTCAAAGTATGTGTTTGCGGCAATTTCGGAGGTTCCTGCGTCTGTATAGGTATCTGCTATAAATGTATAGCTTTCCGTTATCGGAACAAGTCCTGTTACAGGAGGATCCGTTGGCTCCGGCGTTGCCGTGGGAGCGGCCGTCGCGTTCGGGTCAACAAGCTTAACATCGCCGGTCTCACCGCCTGTTATTGTGCCTATTGATACTGTGTATTCTGTTTTGTCATCCGGAGCTTGTGTCACAGTCTCCGTATTGTCCGGCTCGTCTGTTACCTCTGCCGTTGCTGTTTCCGCCGGAGCTGTTTCCGTCGGAGCTGTTTCCGTTGCCGGCGCTGTCGCGGTTTCACTCGGCGGCTCTGTTGTGTCGGCTGTTGTTACGGTATACGCGGCATATATGGGCTTCATGCTGTCAAGGCTGTCCCATACCATGATTTTAGCCCCGGCAGCCGCTGCGGTCGTTCCCCCAAGCGCAAAGTCCTTTACCACGTCAACAGAGTTTAATGTATTATCTTCATTATATAATGAGATAATAACATCAGCCTTTGTGTAGCCGTCTTTTACCGGAATTGTAACATTTACACCGTCATATGTAATTTCAGAGTCGCCCTCTGCCGCAAATACAGACATGCCTGCAAAGCTGCCTGCTGTGATAGCAGCCGAAATTACAATACTTGTTAATGATTTGAATTTCATTCCTCTGTCTCTCCTTTTTTCTGATATTTATAATATTTTTTAGTCCGCATTAAAAAATATTGATATACAGTATATTATATATTAATTTTACAACAATTTCAATTGATTTTTTGTCATTTTATATGGTTTGCTTGCTGAATTTAAATACGCAAACAAAAAGCACCTTACCCCATACGGAATAAAATGCTTTCATTATTTTTACATCCCGCGTCTGTGGCGCGCAGCCTCCTGCATTCGCGACATTGCGCGTGACAGCGCCGCCTGAGATGTGTAGAAATCATGCTTGCTCTGTTTCTGACGCAGACGCTCCTCTGCGCGGAGCTTTGCCTCCTCCGCGCGCTTTTCGTCAATCTCGTCAGGATTTTCAACAGTGTCAACGATTATAACGGCCTTATTGTCATTGAAATAACAGAAGCCTCTGCCGGTAAACAGAGTTTTCTTTTCGCCGTTTGCCGTATATCGCAGCTCGCCCATTACCATAGCCACGAGAACCTGCTCATGATTTGCGAGAATTGCAAATTCCCCGTCCGATGCAGGCAGCACAAGAGATTCACATTCGCCGTCGTATACGACCTTATCTGTCGCATACATTTTAAGATTAAATGTATTTGCCATAAGTCCCTCCGGTATCAGAGCGTTCCGGCCTTTTCAATAACATCCTCAATCGTTCCCACATTGAAGAATGCCGCCTCGGGATATTCGTCCATCCGACCCTCTATAATTGCTTTAAATCCGCGTATAGTGTCCTTTAACGGCACATACTTGCCCGGAACACCCGTAAAGGTTTCTGCTACATGGAAGGGCTGCGAAAGAAATCTCTGGATTTTTCTTGCACGGAATACCGTAAGCTTATCCTCGTCCGAAAGCTCCTCCATACCGAGAATTGAGATAATATCCTGCAGCTCCTTGTATCTCTGCAGTGTCTCCTGAACTCGGCGCGCGACCTCATAATGCTCCTCGCCCACAACGTCCGGTTCAAGTATTCTTGAGTTTGATTCAAGCGGATCAACAGCCGGGTAAATACCCTGCTCAACGATCTTTCTCGAAAGAACCGTTGTCGCGTCCAGATGAGCAAAAGTCGTTGCCGGGGCGGGGTCCGTAAGATCATCCGCCGGAACGTAAACGGCCTGAACCGAGGTTACAGAACCGTCCTTTGTTGATGCAATCCTTTCCTGAAGCTGACCCATCTCGGTTGCGAGAGTCGGCTGATAACCGACCGCCGAAGGCATACGTCCCAAAAGAGCCGAAACCTCTGAGCCGGCCTGAGTAAATCTATAGATATTATCCATAAACAGAAGTACGTCCTGATGCGCCACATCGCGGAAATATTCCGCCATTGTAAGACCTGTTTCCGGCACACGCATACGCGCACCCGGCGGCTCATTCATCTGACCGAATACGAGAGCCGTCTTTGCGAGAACTCCCGATTCTCCCATTTCCGTCCAGAGGTCGTTACCCTCACGCGAACGCTCTCCGACGCCGGTGAAGATCGAATATCCGCCGTGCTCTGTTGCGATATTGCTTATAAGCTCCTGTATAAGGACGGTCTTTCCCACGCCGGCTCCGCCGAACAGCCCGACCTTGCCGCCCTTTGCATACGGCGCAAGAAGGTCAATTACCTTAATACCCGTTTCAAGTATCTCAACGACCGGGCTCTGATCCTCAAACTTGGGCGGTCTGCGGTGTATAAGCCACTTTTCGCCCTCCACCTCATCACCGTTGTCTATTGTTTCGCCGAGAACATTGAATAAACGTCCCAGCGTCTTTTCGCCGACCGGCACCTTAATTCCCGCTCCGGTCGCAGTGACCTCCATGCCCCGATGCAGGCCCTCGCTTGCCGCAAGCATGATACATCTTGCGGTATTGTTTCCAGTGAGCTGCGCCGCCTCCATAACGCGTCTTTTGCCGTCTACGGTAACCTCTAACGCATCCTTGATCGACGGCAGCTCGCCCGATTTGAATTCTACGTCTACCACAGGTCCCATAACCTGTACTATTTTACCCTTATTCAATGAGGAAGCCTCCTCTCATTATTTATGCTTTGCCTTTTTAAGCGCTTTTGCGCCTGCTGCTACTTCCGTAATTTCCTGCGTGATCATTGCCTGACGGACACGGTTATACTGGATCGACAGATCATGCAGCATTTCCTGTCCGGAATCGGTCGCCGCCTGCATAGCGTTTACCCTCGCATTCTGCTCACAGCAGTATGCCTCGATAAGAGCGCTGTATATATATCCCACAACACATGTGGGCACTACCGAGGATAAAACATCCTCCGGGGACGGAAACATAGGCACATCGGCATATGAACCGCCCGTTCCCGTATAATCCTCGCGGGACAGCGGCAGTATTCTTGTTATAACCGGCTCCATCTCCGTTGCGCTTATCATGCGCGTGTATACCAGAAAAATTTCATCAAGCTCGTTGTTTAAAAAAGGCTCCATAAGCGTGTGAGCAATATTTCTCGCTCTGCCAAGCGACGGATTCTGCGCCGTAAAGTGAAAGGTCTCATCTATATTGTAATGTCTGGCTCTGAAATATGCCTCTCCGACATGGCCTACAACGTACAGCTTATATGATCTTCTCGGTTCCTTGATCGCCTGCTCCGCAAGCTTTAAAATATTATGATTATAGGCGCCGGCAAGTCCCTTATCGGCCGTTATGACCACAAAGCCCTTTCTTCGTCTTTCCTCAGGCATATTTGAAATATGTCCGTGTAATATTGAATCTCCGAACACCTCATGCGAAACCTCAGGCGCATGAGTAAGAACACTTGCGATTATATCCTCAAGCACCTTGAAATAAGGCTCGGTATTTGCAAGGCTTTCACGCGCTCTTCTCATCTTGTTTGATGAGATCATATACATAGCGTTCGTGATTTTCATCGTATCCTTTATACTGCTTATTCTTTCCTGTATTTCACTAAGACTTGCCATTTCAGCACCTCCGTTGAAATTACTTTGAAATCATAGGATTTGCAAAGAAATCCTTTGCAGCAGCTGTTATTCTGTCACGAAGCTCATCTGTAAGAACCTTCTTCTCCTCAAGCTCACGCTCAATATCTGAGGCGTGTGTTCCGAAGTATTCAAGCATGGCTGCCTGTGTTTTCTTTATCCTGTCTGTCGGTGTGTTTATAAACAGCTTATTTGTTGCCGCTACAAGCGTTATAACCTGATGCGGCATACTCATAGGATGGTTGAGCGGCTGCTTTAAAAGCTCCATAAGCCCCTTGCCGTATTTAAGCTGTCTTTGTGTGCTCTCGTCAAGGTCTGACGAGAACTGTGTAAATATCTCCATCTCGCGGTACTGCGCAAGATCTATCCTGATCGAGCCTGAAGCCTTCTTCATCGCCTTTGTCTGCGCCGCGCCGCCTACTCGCGATACCGAAAGACCGACATTTACAGCGGGACGCATTCCTGAGAAGAAAAGCCCGCTTTCGAGATAGATCTGACCGTCAGTGATGGAAATCACATTGGTCGGAATATACGCCGATACGTCTCCTGACTGCGTTTCTATGATCGGAAGCGCTGTGATCGAGCCGCCGCCCTTAGCATCGGAAAGCTTTGCCGACCGCTCAAGCAGCCTTGAATGCAGATAGAATACATCGCCCGGATAAGCCTCGCGGCCCGGTGAGCGTTCAAGCAGCAGCGATATTTCACGGTAAGCAACGGCGTGCTTTGATAAATCGTCATACACAATAAGCACATCCTTGCCGCGGTACATGAAATATTCCGCGATTGCCGCGCCCGCGTAAGGAGCTATATACTGAACCGGAGCAGGCTCGCTTGCCGTTGCGCTTACCACGATCGTATAGTCCATTGCTCCGTATTTTCTGAGGCTGCCTACAAGCTTTGCAACCGTTGAAGCCTTCTGACCGATCGCTACATACACACAGATAACATCCTTGCCCTTCTGGTTAATTATTGTGTCTGTCGCGATAGATGTTTTGCCGGTCTGGCGGTCGCCTATGATAAGCTCGCGCTGACCGCGGCCTATAGGAAACATTGAGTCGATCGAAAGAATACCCGTTTCAAGCGGCTGGCACACCGACTGTCTGTCTACAATACCCGGCGCCGGACGCTCGATCGGATAGTAGTCATCAGCCTTTATATCACCAAGACCGTCTATAGGATCGCCAAGTGCGTTTATGACTCTGCCGATATACTCATCTCCGACAGGCGCGCTTGCCATCTTCTCTGTCCTCGTTACCTTTGTACCCTCCTTGATGGAGCCTTCAAGATCAAAAAGGATGCTGCCTATTTCATTTTTTCTTACATCCTGAACCATGCCCTTGACACCGTTCTCAAATACGACAATTTCACCGTACATTGCATTGTCAAGTCCGTGTATCGTCGCTATGCCGTCACCGACATATGAAACAGTTCCGATGTCATGGTTCTTTTTTTCTATTTCATAATTTGCTATTTCACTTCGTAAAAGAGCAACAATCTGTTCTGAACTGATAGAACCCATTCTATACATCATCTCCTACGCCATTGTTTCACAATTGCTCATCTCCCACACAGCCTGCGGCCCATGCCGTCAAGGCGGCTTCTGATACTGTAGTCAAGCTCGCTGCCCGCCGCTCTCAGCAGAAATCCGCCTATAAGGGATCTATCCTCCGTAAGCGTTAACTCTATCTCCTGCTTATTGTACATTTTCAGCAGCTTATTCTTTATAGCCTCAAGCTGCGCCTTGGACGGCGCGGTGCAGTAAACAAGCTCCGCATGAAGTGTCTTTTCCGTTTCGGCAAGAAACAGCTTCAAAAAATCCTTTGCGCTGTCCTGAAGGATCCTGTCTATTGCGCCCTGTTTTTCCTCTGCGCTTATCTCAGGATCGCAGAGCATATCGAAAAGCTCCGGATTTGCCTTGATTAGATCCTCAACCTCACCAAATTCAAGAGCAGAACTGTCAAGCTCAAAAGCCGCTTTTGCATAATCAATCACCGACTGAGCCATCGTCATCACCTGCTTCTGTCAAAAATTTCTCATATAATGCATCGTTTATGCCCTTTAGATCGCTGGTTTCAAGAACCTTTTTGGTTATATCGATCGCAAGACCCGCAATTTCTGTCTGTACGCCTTCCATAACCTTTGTATGCTCTTCCGCCATACTCTTCCGCGCATTCTCAACAATGCGGCCGGCCTCAGAATGAGCATCACCGACAAGCTTCTTATATTCTATATCAGCATTCGCCTTTGCCTGTTCCATAAGCTTAGCCGTTTCCGTATTCACATTACTCAGCTTATCCTTCCACTCTGCCTCAAGAGCCTTTGCGCTCGCCTCTGACGCGGCGGCATTGCTGAGCCTGCCGTTTATAAGATCCTCACGCTTTTTTATAATATTGCGGATCGGCTTTATAGCTACAATACGCATTATTACAACCAGAACGATCAGGTTGATTATTATGAATGCTATGTTCCATAAAGAAATATTATCAAACATTCCCTATCGTCCTCCTTTCCTACGCTGTGCAAAAACTTATTTGCCTTTGTATTTATTACTTCAACAATATGATAAGGAGCGCGATAACAAAGCCATAAATAGCGGTCGCCTCCGCAAGAGCGCAGCCGAGAAGAAGGTTCTTTGTAATCTTTGACTCTGCATCAGGCTGTCTTGCGATAGCCTCCATAGCCTTTGAAACTGCAATGCCTATACCAAGGCCCGCGCCGCCGCACGCAACCGAAACAGCAAGACCCGCACCAAACAATTCTAATCCACTCATAACTCACTTTCTCCTTCTTAATATAATAAAATTTATTCGACAGCCTCCTGTATATACAGGGCTGTAAGAAACGTAAACACATATGCCTGCAAAGCGCCGTCGAACAGGTCAAAATACAGGCTGAGCACCGGCGGGACGACCACCGGAATGACTGCCTCAATGCACTTCATGATAACAAAGGCGCCCAGAACATTGCCGAAAAGCCGCATACACAGTGACAGCGGCTTTACAAAGGTTTCAAGGACGTTAATAGGCGATCTGAAGGTTTTGAGCCATCCGAGGACGCCCTTTGCCTTTATGCAGGCCGCCTGAACAAACACGATCGAGAATACCGCCAGAACACCGGTAAGCGAAATATCCTTTGTCGGAGATTTGAACCCGAATATTCCGAACAGATTTGCGATAACAAGAAATACTATAATAACTACCAGATATGTAACCATCCAGCCGCCCTTTTCGCCGACAATATCCCTGAACAGCTTGTCAAGCCAACCGTATACACTCTCAACGGCGATCTGACGTTTTGAGCAGTTTTCTACCCTAAGATTTCTTGTAACCAAAAATCCTCCGATTATCATAACCGCCATGATGATCCACATGACAACTATTGTTTCGGAAACATCAATGCCGCCGAACAGAGGTATTGTAAAAGCTTTTTCTACAGTAAGCTCCTCCGAGATTTTTGCGCCTATATCCATAACTATACTTCCTTTACTGTTATATACATCATTTGGACTCATTCAACATGGTAATTATACACCTTTGCATTCATAATTTCAATAATAATTTAGCGACAATCTGTCAAAAAAATTGCTCGAAAAATTTTAATTTTGTACAAAATCACAATGCGCCGAAAAATCATGTCATTATTTGTTAGTGTCTAACAACATAATAAGCTCTTTTTTGTCTATTTCCAACAAATTTCCGGGCTCAAGACCCTCCGGCAGCGTCAGGCCGCCGATCGCAACGCGCTTAAGATATACAACGGTTTTCCCCACGCGCTCAAACATCCTTTTAACCTGATGATACTTGCCCTCCGCTATTTCCACATACACCTCACGCGGATCGTCACAGATCTCAAGTTCCGCCGGCTTTGCGGTAAATTCCCTAAACCCCATCCCTGCCGCAAACGCGTCTATATCCGCCTTTTCCGCCGGCTTGTCAAGCCTTGCGAAGTACCGCTTATACACATTTTTCTTAGGAGATGTCACAGCATGGTCAAGAGCACCGTCATTTGTGAGTATAAGCAGTCCCTCGGTGTCAATATCAAGCCGCCCTACAGGGAACACGTTATAATGCTCATATTTCTCCGGCACAAGCTCGGTCACAACTCTGTACTGTCTGTCCTCTGTTGCACTTATATAGCCCTGCGGCTTGTTAAGAATTAAATACACATATTTTGCATAATTGATCTTTTCACCGTCTATCGCGATCTCATCATCTTCCGCAACCTGCGTTTCGGGCTTTGCCGCCGTTATGCCGTTTACCGTCACAGAGCCGTATTTTATAAGCTTCTTTATCTCTCTGCGGCTGTATGGAGCAGAATCCGAAATATATTTGTCTAACCGCATAATTGTTTCTCCTTTCTTTTCCTCCCTCAACGCCTGAAACGTGATGCCGCAAGACGCGGACGCTATTTTCCGACACAGAAATTATGGAAAATGTCATTTACTACCGACTCGCTCACGGTTTCTCCTGTAATCCCGCCTAAGGCGTCCATTGCCGAGGATATATCAATTGATACTATATCGGCAGGCATCCCCGCCGCAAGCGCGTCCGCCGCGCGGACAAGAGCCGTATTGGCATCTATAAGCGCGGATTTATGGCGCATATTGGTTATGACCGCGCCGTTCTCCGAGGTTATCTCATCAAGTCTGCAAAGTCTCTCGATCTCCGCGGCAAGCTCCTCCATGCCCTCGCCCGTTACGGTGCTTACGGGTATCAGCTTACCGGCTATGCCTGTAAGATCATATGATACGGCGTCCGCGGCTTTATCTGTTTTGTTGAATAATACAATTCTCTTTTTGTCCTTTGTTTCAGCAAGCACTCTCAGATCTTCCGCGTCCGGCTCCTCCGAGCTGTCCAGAACAACGATTACCAGATCAGCCGAATCTATATAGCGCCGCGACTTCTCTACGCCGATCTTCTCCACCGTGTCCTCAGTATCGTGTATACCCGCGGTATCGCTGAGAATAAGCGGTATTCCCTTTATTGTAACGCTTTCCTCTATAACGTCACGGGTCGTTCCCGCCACCTCCGTCACTATTGCTCTCTCCTCCTGCGCAAGATAGTTCAGAATACTTGATTTGCCCACATTCGGCTTCCCCACGATCGCTGTTCTTATGCCCTCTTTTATTATTTTCCCGTTGTCCGCGCTGCGGATAAGCCGTTCAGTCTTTTGCGCACAGCTGCGGCATATATTTTCTATATCCTCCGTTGTTATATCTTCGAGATCCTCGTCAGGATAATCAATTATAACCTGCATCCGCGCCGAAAGATGTACAAGAGCGTCCCGTACCGCTTTAATTTCCTTTGAAAGCGAGCCGCCGAGCTGCGAAACGGCGTTCCGGCGCGAAAGCTCGTTTCTCGCGTTGATTATATCTATCACTGCCTCAGCCTGTGACAGGTCAATTCTGCCGTTCATAAACGCGCGCTTTGTAAATTCTCCCGGCTCCGCCATATATGCCCCCGCCTCTATTGCGGCATTGAGCACCTCGCGCGTTGTGACGCTTCCTCCATGGCAGCTTATTTCAACCGTGTCCTCTCTTGTAAAGGTTCTCGGCGCGAGCATGACCGCTGCGAGCACCTCGTCTATTATGTCACCCTTTGCATTTACTATATGACCGTAATGCACGGTATGTGTTCCCGCTTCTTTCAGGCTCTTGCCCTTAAAAATTTTATCGGCGATTTCCACCGCATTGCTGCCGCTTATCCGTATAACCGCAAGACCGCCTGTGCCCTGCGGGGTGGATATTGCCGCGATCGTTCTTTCCTTCAAGCCTATCTTCCTTTCCCTTAAGAGATAAAACAAGCGGTAACCGCCCTTTCACGATACCGCCTCATTGCTATATATCAATTGTAGTCTTTAGTTTTTCAAGTATTTCGTACGGCACAAAGCCCTCGCTTACAGCTCCGAGCTTTACGTCGGGCTTATTTGCTCCGTGAAAATCACTGCCGCCGCTCATAAGCAATCCCGTCTTTCGCGCCGCCGTCTTACACATCCTGCCCATTTCCTCAGTATATGTGCTGTAATAACACTCCAACGCGTCAAGGCCCGCATTCTTCAGCCGCTCTGCCATTTCAAGCATAGCCGGCTCATTATCCGCAGCAAGCGCCGGATGCGCCCATATCGCAATTCCGCCGCAGCGCTTTATAAGCTTAACACTTTCCTCCGGCGACAAAGAAAACTTTTCAACGTAGCACGGCCTCCCTCTCATGAGAAAGCGGTCAAAGGCTTCGTTTTTATCCGCGGCATAGCCTTTTCTTATAAGCGCGTTTGCCATATGAAGTCTGCCGGCATGCTCTATGGAAACTTTGCCGTTTTCCAATATATCATTATCTGTTATATCAAAGCCGTACTCACGAATTTTTTCAAACATCCTTACGTTACGCTCCGCGCGCGCATTTTTCAAAAGCTTAACCGTTTCGGCAAACTCGGCTCCTCCGGTATACAGACCTACAATGTGCAGCTGCTTTTCATAATCCGTGCTTATTTCAATTCCGGGGACGCCCTCTATTCCGAGTCTGCCGCATTCATCCATAAATTCTTTAACGCCGTCGTCACTGTCATGGTCGGTAAGAGCTATTGCGCTGAGACCTGTTTTCTTTGCAAGCCTTGCAAGCTCTGAGGGAGAATATGTACCGTCGGAGGCTGTTGAATGCGTATGGAGATCAACCCTGCTTATCATTTATTAATCCCTTCAGCTCCTCCATAAATGTATCTATATCATTAAACTGCTTATAAACCGATGCAAAACGCACATATGCAACCTCGTCAAGATCACGAAGCTTTTTCATAACCATTTCGCCTATCTTGGTTGACCTGACTTCACGCTCCATCTCCTGCGCAAGCTCGCCTTCAATATCATCCGCAACGCGCTCCATTTGAGCAAGCGAAATAGGACGCTTTTCGCACGCTGTAATAATGCCCTTCAAAATCTTATTTCTGTTAAACGGCTGACGCGACTCATCCTTTTTGATAACCACCAGCGCAATAGCCTCAAGCTTTTCATATGTTGTAAATCGCTTTCCGCACTTCAAACACTCGCGGCGTCTGCGGATCGAGCTGTTCTCGTCTGTCGGTCTTGAATCAATAACCTTACTCTCAATAAATGAACAATATGGACATCTCATGGTTCGTCCTTCCTTTCGACATATAAGGGATCCCTGTTAAATTTTGCTTTACAGAGTTATTATACCACACAGGCTTTAATTTTTCAAGCGTTTTTCGCCGAAATCAAAGGATTTTATCAACACAAATTCGCGTCCCACAGCGGTTATTGCGTTCCACGGAACAGTCAGCTCTCCTATGCCGAAGCAGCCCGAAAAAAGTCCGTTTCTGCGCTTCACAATCAGCTTTGCTATACGCCCTGACAATTCATCTATTTCAACATCCGATATAACTCCAATTCTCTCTGCGGTATCCGCGTCTATTACCACCCGCTGTCTCAGATTATAACCACGAAACATTGCGCTCACCTGCCTCAGATTAAGTATATGAAAAAAATCCCGCGAAAATTCCGCGGGATCAATATTCAATTATACCATTTCCGCAACAAGCATGTTCATATCATACATGCCTGCCGGTTTGCCGGTCATAAACTTGCCCGCCTTTATCGCGCCTACCGCGAATACCTCCTTGCTTGCTGCATGATGGGAAAGCTCGATAACCTCATCATTGCCCGCAAATATTATTTCATGGTCGCCGACAATCGTTCCGCCTCTTACCGCGCTGATACCGATCTCGGCGCTCTTGCGCTTACGGCGCACACTGTGGCGGTCGAATACATATTCCGCCGGATATGACAGAGTTTCATCGATCGCATCCGCTATCGCAAGCGCCGTACCCGACGGCGCGTCTATTTTCTTATTGTGATGTCTTTCAACAATTTCAATGTCAAAGCTGCCCTCTAAAAGCTTCGCCGCCTGCTTTGCGAGTGAAATAAGAAGATTTATGCCAAGGCTCATATTTGCTGAGAAAAATATAGGTATTTCCTTTGACGCCTCCGTAAACTCCGCCTTCTGCTCCGCGCTGTAGCCCGTTGTTGCAAGCACAACCGGAGTGCCTGTCTTTTTGCAATAATCAAGGATGCTTGTAAGGCATGACGGGTGCGAAAAATCAATAACAACATCCGCCTCTCCCGTAAACTCGCCTATTGAGCTTACAACGGGGTATCCGTTTTTCTGTGTCGTATCAAGATCTGCGCCGCAGACGATCACGGCGTCCTCATCCTCTTCCACAAGACGCGAAATTACCTGACCCATCTTACCGTTGCAGCCGTTCATTATAATCTTTGTCATTTTGTTTTATCCTTTCTTACCAAAACGGGAGCACAGAGACGTGCCCCCGGATCTGATGCTTTATATAAGGTTATACTTCTTTAATACAGTCCTGAGAGTTTCAAGGTTCTTTTCCTCCATATCTATCAAAGGAAGACGAAGATTACCCACATTCCTGCCCATGAGGTTAAGAGCGGTCTTGACAGGGATCGGGTTGACCTCAATAAAGAGCTTGTTGCAAAGCTCCAGATAGTCAAGCTGCATCCTTGTTGCCTTTGCGCAGTCACCGTCAAGATATGCACGGCACATCTCGTGCGTCTCCTTCGGCATAACGTTTGCAAGCACCGATATAACCCCCTTGCCGCCG
The DNA here is from genome assembly GCA_964579875.1 of uncultured Lachnospiraceae bacterium. Lineage (GTDB taxonomy): Bacteria > Bacillota > Clostridia > UBA1381 > UBA1381 > Ornithomonoglobus. The sequence continues at coordinate 56,043 of CAZOHJ010000007.1, forward strand.
AGTGACATGATAGGAACAATCATGTCGTCATTGCCTGAATATATGTAAAGCTCAGGCACCTCTGCCGCTACTCTTGCCGTGTAAGAAATGTTTCCGCTTGCCTCCTTGATTGCAACGATATTCTCAACCTTTGCAAGCTCCTTAAGAGTCTCAATTGATATTGAAACGCCTGTTCTTGAAGGAACATTATAAAGAATAATCGGAATGTTTACCGCGTTTGCAATTGCCGAGAAGTGCGCGGCAAGACCCTTCTGTGTTGTCTTGTTGTAATACGGCGTGACCTGCAGCAGTCCGTCAACGCCATACCCCTCCGCCTTCTTTGAAAGCGCGATCGCATGCGCCGTTTCATTCGAGCCTGTGCCCGCGATAACCTTAATTCTGCCGGCAGCCTTTTCAGCCGTGAATCTTATTGCCTCAAGATGCTCCTCGTCCGGCATGGTTGACGCCTCGCCTGTTGTTCCGCATATTACAATCGCGTCGGTGCCGCTTGCAATATGCCACTCGATAAGCTCGCCCAATACGTCATAATTTGTCTTGTTTCCGTCAAACGGTGTTACAATAGCTACCGCCGATCCGGTAAAAGGTAATGTCTTTGCCATTATATAATCAATCCTTTCATTGATATTAGTCCATATATCCCTTAGCTGTAAGCAGCTCCGCAAGAAGTACGGCTCCGCCTGCGGCGCCTCTCAATGTATTATGGCTCATTGAGACCATCTTGTAGTCATACTGTGTTGACTCTCTGAGACGTCCGCATGAAATAGCCATACCGCCGTCAATTTCACGCGCAGTTTTGATCTGCGGCTGATCCGGCTGATCCTTCTCTGTATATACATAGATAAACTGCTTTGGCGCGTGCGGCAGACCAAGCTCCTGCGGAACGCCCTTATAATCTCTCCACATCTGCTCGATTTCCTCTGCTGACGGCTTATTCTCACTGTCCTTGAAGGTGAAGAAGATCGCGGCTGTGTGGCCGTTTGAAACAGGCACTCTGTATGTCTGACACTCAATCTGCAGTTCTGTTGAAGGCACGATCTCACCGCCCTCGATCCTTCCGAGGATCTTGTTCGGCTCAACCTCTGACTTGTTCTCCTCGCCGCCGATGTACGGAATAAGGTTATCCACCATCTCCGGCCATGTTTCAAAGGTCTTGCCCGCACCCGAGATCGCCTGATATGTTGTTACCAGCGCGTGGTCGATCGGGTACTTGCTGTTGATTACCGCCATTGCCGGAAGATATGACTGGAGAGAACAGTTTGACTTAACCGCTATAAAGCCTCTCTTTGTTCCGAGTCGCTTTCTCTGCTCCGGAATGATCTCAAGATGCTGCGGGTTGATTTCCGGAATGATCATCGGGACGTCGGGAGTGTGACGATTCGCACTGTTATTTGACACGACCGGACACTCTGCCTTCGCGTAGCTCTCCTCAAGAGCCTTGATCTCATCCTTCTTCATATCTACTGCACAGAACACAAAATCAACCGTTCCCGCGATCTTTTCAACATCATCCTGCGCACTCAGAACAACCATATCCGAAACCTTTTCGGGGATCTCAGCATCCATACACCACTTTTTGCCTACGGCGTCCTTGTATGACTTGCCCGCGCTCCTCGGCGATGCGGCAAGTACCTTTATATCATACCACGGATGATCCGCGAGAAGCGTAATAAATCTCTGACCGACCATACCCGTAGCGCCTATTATACCAACATTGTACTTTTCTTTCATCGTTACCTTACCTTTCATAAAACTCAATACAGTAAAAAAACAATAGCGTTTATGCTATTGCTCTTCCATAGACAATGTTACAAGCGATAGCACTCCACCGTTCGGTGACAGTCATAGCGTTATTAACGATATGCCCAGCACAGGATCTGCGACGCCCTGCACTTCGGCGCTTTCCCCTTTTGCCATAATTCAACGAATTACGCCTTTCTCCTTACAGCTACTTATGAATCGCGCGCCTCTACACTTATTCTTTTGTTCTCTACTATATTATCACGCTTTTTAATATGTGTCAAGTGTTTTCATCAATATTTTTCTTTTATTTTCCGGCATGCTTGCTTTTAGCCTTTGGTATAGTGTTTTTCACTCCATGCTTTGGCGTTTTTCGCTTCCCCGCCGGCTTTATATCATATACGCGTATCTGAACTATCATTCCTATAACGGCGATCATCAATGCTATGATCCAGGTTTTCCGATCCGCAAAATAAAATCTGAACAGCGCCAGTATGCTTACGGAAGCAATAACCCCGCCTGCTCCCGCGGTAATGACGGATACGATATATTTTGATTTTATCGCCGCAAGAAGTCCCATAACAATACCTGCCGCCATATCTATGAGCAGTATTGTATTTTCTGTTATTCTCGTATTCGTTGTGTACATGGCAGACGTAATTGTAAACGCGAGAAAAAAGCCGAGCGCTCCTATTCCTATAAAATATCCAAAGCTCTTGACAAACTTAACAAGCAAAAGCAGCAGTGCGCCGCCCGCCACCGCAAACAGCAGCATCAGGATAAAGCTGTCAAAAACCAGAAGTCCGGTCATTGCTCCCCCGAGTATGCCTACTATCATACCGCATATACTGACAAGCCATATCATAGCGCCCCGTCCGTGAGTGGCAATAACCACACCGAGAACCGCCATCGCAAGAAATATTATACTGACCATTATATTACCGCTCGCGCCGTAGCGGCCGGTAAAAAAATCTACCACATGGCTCATAATTATCATCCTTTCACTACCCGCTATTTTACCACACTTATCGGATATTGTCAAGTACATAAAAAGAGGCCTCCCATACGGGAGACCCCTTATTAAACTCTATTTAGTAATCAATATATCCTAAGACTATGATTACGGAGCTGTGTAGTAAACTACATCAAGAACGTCGCCGTCAACAACCTTAACGAGCGCGAGCGCCGGCTGAATGTTGTTGCCGTTAGGATCGTCATACTGTAACAAATCCCACTTAACTTCGTTCTTATCGTTTGTAACATAAGCATTATTGAAGATCGTGCTGTTCTGAGTAACCGATCCAACGCTTACTCTGTTCTTGTTTTGGTTGCCATACTCATAGATGTATGAATTTGCACCCGCTACCGAGAAGCTCTGGAGATCGCTTGTGAGGAGACTTGACTGACCATTCTCCTGCGCTACGAACAACTCGAGGTTATTAGCCGACTTCTTGCTTACGATACCGAAGTAAAGAACTACATCCTTTGATGTTGTTGTTGCATATTTCGGAGTCTTAGCGTTCGGATACTTAGTAGTGCTGATGCCTACATTTGACGCATCCTGTACATTCTTAAGAACATCGCTGAAGTTGGACTGCTTAAGCGTGTTGGCAAGAATATCTGTATAGCCTGAGCCTGAAACAGGAGAATAAATCTCATAATATGTTTCAGCATAACCGTCGTTGCCGACTACATACGCAACTACCGAACCCTCTATAAGACCTGTGTCATCGCCCTCAAAGAGAACTGATACATCGTCATTGCCGTCCTTGCAAAGCAGAAGCTCTGTGCAGGTTGTGCCGTCTTGATCTGTTGTACCTACAACCTTCTTAACAACAGCCATTGATGACTCGGATCTGATCGATGATGTACCCTCAAATACGATAGCGAATCTGTATTCGCCTGTGTTCGAGCTCTTATCAAAGAGGTAAGCCGTATATGTCGCCTCATCCTCAAATGATGAGATTGAAAGCGTGCCTACTGTTGAACCGCTGTTCGTATCGCTCATATAATCATCCATGTCGATGATCTTTGTAGCCGACTCTGAAAGCGTGTATGAACCGAGCTTTAATGATGAAGCCTTGTACTCAAGATCTGTGCCGCCTGCGCCCTTATATGACTTGTCGAACTTAACCTTGCCGCCCGAAAGCTTATAGGTACATACGGTTTCACCCGCTATGATATTAGCTCTGTTTGTTGACTTTGTGAAGCCGCCGTCCTGATAACCTGCTTCTGTACCTGTAGCGTAGTTATAGAATGCGTCCGCCTCACTCTGATCCTTACACTCGTAAGCTACAACCTCGGCGTTTGAAGTGATAAATCTTACTGTCGGATAGTCATTGCCCGCCGACTGATACATAGCAACGATTACGCCGTAGTTCTTTTCTGATGAACCCTCATCGATGTACGCAACATAACCGAATGAGTCTAAATACAGCGTATACTCTGTTGAAAGCTCTACGTCTGATGTAACATCATAAGCATTGATTACATCATAGTCGCTGCCGTCAACTCTTACCGTGTTGTCCTCACCGTCACGGCTTGTAACATTACCCGTTACTGTATTTCTTGAAACCTTAACGTCATAATACTCAACATCTGTAAGTGTATTCGGATAATCTACAACGTTCCATGCGATTGAAAGTACATCGTACTCCTCAAGATCCGTATAAGCTATTTCTGCGTCCTCAAGTGTGAATGTAATGTCTACATCCTCGTCATCCGGATCCCACTGCATTCTGTTTACACTGCCGAGCGGAGTATCCGTAAACTTGAATGAAACTCTTGCGTATGCCGATGAAGTCGTAACCGAATCAACTACCGCGTCAACATAGAAGTCAACCATGATGTACTCATACTTGCCGTCTGTTGAAGTTGAACCTGTTGAAGTCTTATCAACAAGCGTTACCGTACCTGTTGAGTTCTCAAGGATATAGTCGTTGATCATCTGGTCTGTAACTACGCCCGCCTCAACGCCGTTTACATAAACAACAGTATCTACAACGCCGTTATCCGTTGAAAGATCATACTTTGTTGTTGATGATGATGACTCTGTCTTGTAAACAGGTATCTTAGCATTTTTAACGTAATCTGTACCGATTGCGGAATCGTCATCCGCTAAATCATCAGCCGCAAATGTAACTGTCTTTGAATTACCGTACTGTGTAATTGAAAGGATTGTATACTCATCGGCGTCATCGTCCTTCTGAACGATAGCCTCTGTATACTCAAAGAGCAAATCCGCAGCATTGGTATCGCCAACCTTGAATGTGTATGTATCTTCGCCCTTTGTTATGCCCATGATATCATCAAAGTTATCGGCAACCTCTACCTGATATGTTACCTCGTCCTTTTCAAGACCTGAAGCGCTGCCGCCCTTTGAAGTAACCGTTACACGACCCTTAACTCTGTAAGCATCATGTCTGTCTGTAAGAAGCGTTTCGTAGTCTCTGTTCTCCTTACCGTCCATCTTCTTAAGAACCGGCGTCTGAACAACACCTGTAAGAGTTGATGTTGACTCCCATGAATCAATTACGCAAAGCGGAACGTCCATAGAGTTGTAAATAAGCGTAGCAACCTGCGCTCTTGTAAGGTTTGTATCGTTTGTAGCCGATACGCCCGATGTAATGCCGAGCTGTGAAGCCTGTGCAACGTAGCCTGACGGATATCCGCCCTGATTCTCGGCATATGTTGTATAACCGATTGCAGCTACGAGCATCTTACAAGCCTGCGCGTATGTAACCTGATCGTCCGGACCGAATGTTGTGTCATCGTAACCGTTGATGAAACCATCCGAAACGCCCTGCGCTATATAGCCTGCCGCCCAGTGAATTGTTGTGTTCGCGGCATCTGCGAACTGTGATGTTGTCTGTGCTGTCGCGGGTTCGCCTTCGCCGAGAGCCTCTACAGCCATCTTCGTGAACTCAGCTCTTGTTACCTGATTATCCGGATTGAAAAGACCGTTATCATCACCATTGATTACGCCGAGAGCCGTAAGTGTCTCAACAGCGTTTGAATATGATGCTGAAGCGTCAACGTCCGGGAAAGATCCTGCAAAAGCTGAAGCCGATGAAGCGACGATTGCGAGAGCGGCAACAGATGAAATTACTTTTTTGAGATTTCTCATTGTCTCAAATCCTCCCTTTTGAATTTGTATGGGAACCGTTTTATATGCCCGGTAAATTGTTCCCATTAATTTATCCGGGTTATTTTATCCGTTCCCTATGCAAGTAAGAAACGAAGTTGAAGACCAACGAACGATAACCTGCTTTGCCGATAGTCCTCATTCAATATTACGGTAACAATCCTCAGATAACACTTCTACCCAAGTTATCGCCGGATTGCTACTCAATATTGTACTATTTAACAGCCAACATGTCAATACTTTTTTTATATTTTTAAAATTTCTGAAACAATTTTGTAAAAAAGTAACTATAAAATGTCCGGCTTTAAACCGCTGTATAGACCTTTTTGCCACTCAGAAATTCTATGTTATTGTCCATTTCAGCCTGTTACAACTTTTTAGACGCATATCCTAAAAAAAAGTTCCGCATTTTTTATATTTTTTTTATATTTTTTTTACAAAAACAAAGCGCCGCGAAAAATGCGGCGCTTCTTATATATTATTCAGTCTGCCGGTTTATAAACACAGGCCTTACCTTTACATATTTCTCATTGTCAGGGATATACATCCCCTCCTCCTGCACCAGCTCACAGCTTATCTCATCCGTTGTGTATTCATCTATGACCGCTTTGACCTCCGAAAAGCTGTAGCCCGGCAAAACAGCTACCGTAACGGTCTGCGGATCGGTTTCGGTGCTGAACTCGTCAAGCGCATCCTGAGAATAAAGCTTATCTCCCAGTACCGGCTTCACCGGCAGCTCGGCATACTCGCACACAACATTTGAAACAGTCATTTCCGAGGTCGGCCCCTCTATTGTTACCGCGTCGGTGATAATCTCGCCCTCGCCGTCCATAAGAACGACTCCCGAGGCGGTTTCACCCGAAGACGTAAGCTTTGAAAGGTCAACCGTAACGCAGCCCTCTGCCACCCGGTCGATCTCGCTTTTCGCTCCGGAAATTTCTATCGTCCGGAATTCAGGCTCCGATACGACCGGATTGTTTTTATAGCTGCCTATCTGCTTTACCCGGACAGGGATTTCTTTTGTTGTATATTCCTCCGCAATAACAGGCACATAGGTGAAGCTTTTCTTTACGACCTCCACCTGACTGTTATAGGTTTTCACCGTGCCCTCAAGCTCTGTCTCGCCGGATCCGGAAATAGCGGAAACATCCAGCTCGACCCTTACTCTGTCGATGGTGTTTATCAGGTCTCCCCGGCGGCCGCTGATCTTTACCCAAAGGTCAACGCTGTCCCGTACACCGGTAACCACAAAGCCGCGCTCCTTAAGAGCCTGTTCTCCCACAAAGCTTACATCCACATCATGCACCGTTTTTGTTATTTCAGTATCGGTCGTAAAGGTCACCAGACTCCATATAATGATCGCAATTATTAATGAAACACCCAGATAGTGACCTCTTTTTTTTCTCTGCTGTTTTTTTGTCATCTCGTTCTGAGCCATACCGGCACCTCTTTCCTGTTACTCCGATTTCTTATTTTGATTTGCGGAAACGCAGCTTCTTTGCATAATCAACGCTCTCCGTTTCTTTATTCAGCAGCTTTGTAAGAGCCTTTGTGAGAGACTGGCGCGTCATATTACGCATAAGAGAACCGTTAATGGCAATTGATATTTTTCCGGTTTCTTCACTGACAACCACTATTATTGCATCCGAGGCCTCCGAAAGTCCCAGCGCCGCGCGGTGTCTTGTTCCCAGCTCGCTTGATAAATTTGTATTGGCGGTAAGCGGCAGCACGCAGCCCGCGGTTATAATTTTATTTCCCCTTATGATCACGGCGCCGTCATGAAGCGGGGTATTGGGCACGAAAATATTCTTAAGCAGCTCTGTTGTGACATTAGCGTCAAGCGTCGTCCCGCTGTTCATATATTCGCCCAGACGCGTTCCTCTCTCTATTACGATAAGCGCTCCTGTTTTTTCTGCGGAAAGATCCTCAGCCGCGTACGCGATATTGTCAATGACCTGCGCGGTTTTTATTTCCTCGCCTGAGTCAAAGGCAAGTCCGAGAAAATGTCCGAGCTTCAGCCGTCCCATATGCTCAAGAAGATTTCTGAGTTCAGGCTGGAAGATCACGATAACCGCAATCATAGCGCCCTGGAACACCTTTCCAAGTATATAGCTTAATGTGTCAAGACGGAGGAAATTGCTTATGGCAAACACCGCCGCGGCGATCGCAATTCCGCGCAGAAGCTGCATCGCTCTTGTTCCGCGTATAGCCATAAAACAGTAATATACCGCGATAGTCACAATAAATATATCTACGCAGTCACTCATACGCATTACTTTTATAAATCTTATGGCATAATCAAAAAACGTTTCCATCCCGCCGAAGGTCATTTCCGCGCCGCCTCCCTTTCATCTTCGGATTGTATATATTATCACTGTATTTTATTATACTATATTTATATGAAAATTTCCATACGTTTTTGAAAACTTTTTCTAAATTCTTTTTGCAAAACAAAAGGAACGCTCCGCGCGTTCCCCTGTTTATTTAATTCACAAATACAATAACCTCTGTCGCGGTGCCGTTTCTCATTCTTGCGAGAGCATATACCGAAGTGTCAGCCCCCTCCCACGAGATCACATTGTCATCATCATCAAAATTACCGCTCTGCACATATGCCTTTTCTATCGCGGCAAAACCCGTTCCCGTAAGCTCCGCCTTGTCTGCGCGGCCGCTTTTTCTCACCGTGTATACAAAGGTTCCCGCATCAAGATCTATGTTGGTTGTCTTTCCCGTCATATCCGCAAGGAGCATATACCCCTTCGCGGTCTTAACCGGCACGCCGAAGCAGAAGGTGCTGTATTTATCCGTTCCGATCAGACTGCTGAATTTATTTCCGTAGCTTCCGCCCTCGTTTATATAGTCCGTAAAATCCGGTCTGTAGATAAACTCTATACTCTTTATTCTTCCCTGCATGTCACAGGTAAAATGGATCACATCACCCTCTCTGAGCGCCGCCGCGCCGCTGCCCGCAAGCTCCGGATGCCATGCGGGAGCGGATTCGATAACCACGCTGTCTCTTATGTTTGAAGTGATCTCCACTCCCTGATAAAGCATCCTTGTAACGTAATAGGTTTCACCGTTGATCATCTGTTCGGATACCTCCTCCACAACTGCCGGCGCATTTACGGCATCCAATGCTTTTTCATAAACCTCCGGATACGGGGTCTTTGCCGGAGCCGCCGTTGCGGCGGCAGCCGGCGCCGGTGTTTCTGTCGCCCGTTCGTCCTCCGGTTCGGGAGATGCGGTCTCCTCGGGCATAGCAGTTTCCTGTGCGGCTTCGTTTGCAAAGGTTATGTTACATTCAGTCTCCTCAGCGCAATAAACCTTTATATAATCATTTTCATATTCCGATGATATGGTAAAATTGTATTCTTCACCGTCTTTTGACGCATTACTGCTGTATACAAGGCTGCCGTTTCTGTATACCGCCAACACCGCAATATCAGCCGCGTGCGCCGGCAATATCCCTGTTATCATGATCATACAGCATAAAAAGCTTATAAATCTCTTCATATTATATTACTCTCCTTGTCTGAATTATTGTCTGTGCATAAAATCAGCCACGAACTGCTTTGCGCAGCGGCCGCTCTTGCCGCCGTACCGCATCTGCCAGCGCACAGCCTCCTTTTCCGTTTCATCGGTCATTTCTATGCCCTTGCGTCCAAGAAGCACTCGGACGATATTCTTATATTCCTTCGCGTCAGGCGATGGGAAGAACAGGTTTATGCCGAAGCGCTCCGAAAGCGAAAGCAGCTCCTGCTTGTTATCGTTTACATGCACCTCATCCCCCTGCCGATCCGTCCAGGTTTCCCTTATAAGGTGTCTCCTGTTTGAGGTCGCATATACCAGAACATTGCCCGCGTTCGCCCGGAGCTGTCCCTCCATCGCGATCTTCAATGCCCGGTATTCTGTTTCATGCTTCTCAAAGGTAAGATCATCAAGGAACAATATGTATTTATGAGGTGAAGCCTCCAGCTCCTTTGTCAGCTCGGGAATTTTTGTAATGGCGCTCTTCGGCAGCTCAACGACCCTCAGCCCCTGAGGAGCGAACATATTCAGCAGCGCCTTTACAGATGTTGATTTTCCCGTTCCCCTGTCGCCGAAAAGAAGTACGTTGTTCGCAAATTTTCCCTCCACAAATGCCTGTGTATTATCAATAAGCACTTTTTTCTGATGCTCCATTCCCACAAGCTCGTCAAAGGTGACCTTATCCGAATCCGGTATTCCCGTTAAAGCTGCGCCGTCAAAGCGGTACGCGATATATTTTGCCAGCAGACCGCAGCCCAGCGTACGGTAATGCTCAACGATCCCGCCGAGCAGTTCTTCGGCGTTCTTTGATGCGGTTATAGCTTTTATTGAGCTTATATACCCCTCATAAAATCCTGTATCATTGCCTGACGGAGTATATTTTATCGATGCGGTTGAGAACAGACGCTTATATATAACATCTATATCGAGCATTGCAAGTCTGTACAAATCATCGCCTACCTTCTTTCCCGCTTTAACAAGAGCTGAAAGCACGTTATCATCATTCGCAAGCTTTGCCGCGACATACTCCTTTATGCTGTCGTCTGTTACTCCCTCACTCTCCGCAAACCCCACGATCCCGCGCAGCAGCGGCATATTATCCTTTTCAAGAATTGCGCGAACCGTTTCATCCTTTTCTATATCATTAAAAACAAATAGCTCCATTATGATTTCCTCTTTTCATTTGTGTTGCTGCTTTACATTATATCACCGTTTATGCCTTTTTGCAACAGGTAGTTTTATGAACTTATCATACAAAAAGAAAAAAGAAAGGCAGAGCCGCGCCCTGCCTTGAAATCCGTATTATATATCAGTTTCTTGCAGCCTTTGCAGCCTCAACAAGCTTTGTGAAAGCCGCCGGATCTGCGATCGCGATCTCTGAAAGAACCTTTCTGTTCATGTTGATGTCCGCCTTCTTAAGACCGTCCATGAATGTCGAATAGTTCATTCCGTTCATCTTTGCCGCCGCGCTTATTCTTGTGATCCAGAGTCTTCTGAAATCTCTCTTCTTGTGCTTCCTGCCGATGTAAGCGTTAGCCATTGCGCGCATAACAGCCTGATTAGCTGAACGATACTGCTTGCTCAACGCGCCGTAGTAGCCCTTAGCCTGCTTTAATATCTTCTTATGATGTCTCTTTGTAGCGATACCGCCTGTAACTCTTGCCATTGTTCATTATCCTCTCTTTCCGAATTATTTGTAAGGGATGAGCTTCTTGATTACTGCCGCATTTGCCTTTGAGCAATAAGCCTGCTTTCTCAAGTGTCTCTTTCTCTTTGTAGTTTTCTTATTCAGGATATGTCTTCTGAAGGATTTGTTCATTTTAACCTTACCGTTCTTTGTGAGGTTAAATCTCTTAGCGGCACCTCTATGTGTCTTTATCTTGGTCTTAGCCATGGTCTTACACTCCTTTTCTAAATTACTGTGCTGCCGGGGCGAGGAACATCAGCATATTTCTGCCCTCAAGCTTTGCCGGTTTTTCAACAGTCCCGAATTCCTTGACCGTTTCAGCGAAGCGGTCAAGCAGGGTCAGTCCTATTTCTGAATGACTCAGCTCACGACCTCTGAAACGCACCTTTACACGCACCTTATCGCCTGACTTCAAAAACTTCATAGCCTGCTTAGCCTTGGTATTGAAATCGTTTGTGTCGATTGACGGTGAAAGCTGAACTTCCTTGATGTTTACGACTTTCTGATTTTTTCTGTTCTCCTTCTCGCGCTTTGCAAGCTCGAACTTGTACTTACCGAAGTCCATTATCTTGCAGACCGGCGGCTTTGCGTTCGGCGCGATCTTGACAAGATCGAGTCCTCTTTCGTTTGCAAGTCTCTGCGCTGCCCTTGCGTCCATAACGCCGAGCTGCTCCCCGTCTGCTGATACAACACGAAGCTCATTGTCACGAATCATTTCGTTGACCTGTAAATCATTCTTACTAATGGTAAACCCCTCCTTAAAATCATCATCCAAAACCATTAAAAAAAACGGACGCATACGCATCCGATCACAACCCGCACAGATTTCCCTTATACTGTGCCGATATTTACCGCAAAGCCCGCGCCGTACGGTGAGAACGAATGTTTCTGCTTGTTTTTCGTGCATTATTATAGCATATGTTTTATTGTTTGTCAAGTCATTTTTTAAGAAAAAAGAGACGATTTTTCAACCGTCCCTTTATACAATTTTCACAGAAATTATTCAGCGTACTTGTCTTCCTTGCTCCATGCGTAGAACTTTCTGATCTCGCCGCCAACCTTTTCGAGCTGATGCTCAGCCTTAAGGTTTCTTGTAGCGGTGAAGTGCGCTCTGCCGTTCTTATTCTCCGCGATCCACTTTGATGCGAATGTGCCGTCCTGGATCTCCTCAAGAACCTTCTTCATTTCCTTCTTTGTATCCTCTGTTATGAGTCTCTTGCCTGTCTCGTAATCACCGAACTCGGCTGTGTCTGAGATCGAATATCTCATCTTGCTGAAGCCGCCCGCATAGATAAGGTCAACGATAAGCTTCATCTCGTGGATACACTCAAAGTATGCGTTTCTCGGATCATAGCCCGCTTCAACGAGAGTTTCAAAGCCTGCCTGCATAAGAGCCGTCACACCGCCGCAGAGGACTGCCTGCTCACCGAAGAGGTCTGTCTCAGTTTCGCACTGGAAGGTCGTTTCAAGAATAGCCGCTCTTGCGCCGCCTATACCCGCGCCGTAAGCGAGAGCCATGTCAAGCGCCTTGCCTGTAGCATCCTGTTCTACGGCTACTAGACACGGAACACCCTTGCCCTCCTCATACTCTGAACGTACTGTGTGACCGGGTCCCTTCGGAGCGATCATTGTTACGTCAACGCCTGCCGGCGGAACGATCTGCTTGAAGTGAATGTTGAAGCCGTGCGCAAACATAAGCATATTGCCCTCTTCAAGGTTCGGCTCGATCGAGCTCTTATAAATATCCGCCTGCTTCTCATCCGGTGTAAGTATCATAATGATGTCAGCTTTCTTAGCCGCCTCTGCCGTTTCATATACCGGGATCCCGTATGCCTCAGCCTTTGCCGCGCTCTTTGAACCCGGACGGAGACCAACTATTACGTCAACGCCGCTGTCCTTAAGGTTCTTTGCATGAGCATGACCCTGCGAGCCATAACCGATGATCGCAACTGTCTTGCCCTCAAGCAGCTGAAGGTTGCAATCGCTCTCATAGAAAACTCTTGCTTCATGATCTAATGTTTTTGCCATTTTGTATTACCTCTTTCCTTTAATACATAATTAATTATATATTGAAAAACACAGGTCTGTGTTTTTTTCATTGGTTGGCGCCGGATTTATTTGTCCAGCTTAAGTGTATTCGCGCCTCTCTCAAGCGCCGTCATGCCGGTACGGGCAATTTCCTCAATACCGTAGCTTTCAACCATTCTTAAGAATGCGTCAAGCTTTGCGTCCGAGCCGGTTATCTCCGCAGTGATTGTGCCCGGTGAAAGGTCTACAACATTTGCCCTGAATACGTTTGCGATCTCAATGATCTCACCGCGGTTCTTCGGAGTTGATTTGATTTTTACAAGAACAAGTCCGCGCTTGACCATTTCGCTGTCCTTAAGAGTTTTGATCTTAATGACCTCCATGATCTTTGAAAGCTGCTTTGACACCTGCTCTACCATATAGGTATCGCCCTTCACCTCAATTGTGATCCGCGATATGTTTTCATCAATTGTAGGCCCTACCGAAAGCTGATGTATATTGAAGCCTCGTCTTGTAAAAAGCCCCACTACCCTTGAAAGGACGCCCGCATGGTTTTCACACAGAACCGATAATGTATATTTTTCCATGCTTATGCCTCCTTCTTTATATTTTTCATCTTGTCCTCATTGAGCGCATCTCCTGTCGGCTCAAACGGACTTACGTTCAGGATAAGCATATAGCTTTTCTTATCGGCGAGCATATCCTTTACGGCATCGTCAATCTGTGAATTTTCGGAAATTGTTTTGCTCCTTATTCCGTAAGCTCCGGCAAGCTTTTCAAAATCGGGATTTCCGCCCGTGATGTCAACCATCTGGTAGTTTGAATTATAGAACAGATACTGATGCTCGTGAACCATGCCGAGACGGTCGTTCTTAAACAGCACCAGCTTGACCGGAATATTATACTGGAGCATTGTCCCAAGCTCTGGAAGATCCATCTGGAAGCTGCCGTCGCCCATAACCGCTATTACGGGCTTTTCACTCTGCGCCCTGCTTGCCCCGATCGCCGCCGGAAGACCGTAGCCCATTGTTCCGAAGCCGCCCGAGGTGATAAACCGCTCGGGGCTTTTTATTGTGAAATGGTTCGCGCACCATATCTGGTTCTGTCCGACCTCCGTTGTAAGATATACGTCCGAATTTGTTATTTCCGAGAGTCTTTCAAGGAAATATTTCGGATTTACAAATCCGTTGTCCGCTTCGCTGCTCCTCGGCTTCATCATGGATCTCAGCTCGTCCGCTTCATGCTTCCACTCATACGGCGTATACCAGCCTTCAAGCATAGGGGAAAGCTGTGAAACAACATCCTTTATATCGCCCACGACCGGAATGTACGGCTGTATATTTTTGCCTATTTCCGCAGGGTCAATATCTATATGTATGAGCTTATTGGCATTCTCAAGACCGCTCGCATTAGCAACGCTCCTGTCTCCCAGTCTTGTTCCCATCGCGAGAACAATATCGGAACGGTTGAGTATCATATTCGCGCGCTTTGTGCCGTGCGAGCCTATCATGCCGTAAAACCGCTCATCGTCCGTGGGGATTACGCCAAGCCCCATCATTGTCGAAACAACCGGAATGCCCGTTCTGTTTACAAAATCATTTATTTCCTTAACCGCGCCGGAGCAGGTTATTCCGCCTCCCGCGAGGAGCACCGGCCGCTTTGCCTTCATAAGCGCGTCGGCGATCTTTCTGATCTGCGGTTCGCTCGCCCTGCCCTGCAGCTTATAGCCGCGCAGATTTATTTCATCGCTGCCGCCTTCCTCGTACCGCGCTTTAAGCACATCCACCGGCAGATCTATAAGCACCGGTCCGGGGCGTCCTGTTGTCGCAATATGAAAAGCTTCGTTTATAATTCGTGAAATATCCCTTATATCCTTAACCAGATAGCTGTGCTTTGTGAACGGAAGCGTTGAGCCGATTATATCGACCTCCTGGAATGCGTCCTTACCGATTAATCCCGTTTTGACCTGACCCGTCAGGGCTATAACCGGAATTGAGTCCATATAAGCCGTAGCTATTGCCGTAATAAGATTTGTCGCTCCCGGTCCCGACGTCGCCGTGCATACGCCCGCGGTCTTTTTCACTCTTGCATATCCCGACGCCATATGAGCCGCGCCCTGTTCATTTCTTGAAAGAATATAATCAATCGATGAATGGGAAATGCTCTCTATAAGCGGAGCGTTTGCCGCGCCCGGATAGCCGAAAACCGTTTTTACACCGTTAGCCTCCAAAGCCATTATCGCCAGATCCGCACCTGTCATACCCAAGCTTCATTCCTCTCTTTCTATATATAATTTTATAGTCCATACTATTTTATCAGCATTTCGCCGTGTTGTCAACCGATTTTATAATAATTGTTTGCATTTTGTTTATTTTTACAGATAATTCCCCGCAATATGTGAAAAAGAACCGCCGTATAAATCGGCGGTCTTATATGTCGGATCCAAAACATCATCCGTTCTTCTGCCTGCTTGCGGCCTTTCCCCGGAGGTCTGTCCGCAGGATTTTCTTCCTCATTCTGAGATGCCCCGGCGTTACTTCAAGAAGCTCGTCATCCGCAATGAAGTCAAGACACTGCTCCAGCGACATCTCCTTAGGCGGGACCAGCTTCAAAGCATCATCCGAGCCTGACGCGCGGGTATTTGTCGCATGCTTTTTCTTGCATACATTTATAGTAATGTCTTCATCTCTTGCCGTTTCGCCGACGATCATGCCCTCATAAACCTCAACGTTGGGGCCGATAAATAACGTGCCTCTCTCCTGTGCATTGTACAAGCCGTAGGTGATGCTTTCCCCGTTCTCCCACGCGATAAGAGTACCGTGATTTCTTGCGGCAAAATCACCTTTGTACGGCTCATAGCACTCAAGAATACTGTTTACGATCGCTGTACCCTTTGTTGCCGTCATAATCTCGCTTCTGAAGCCTATAAGTCCCCTTGACGGGATCAAAAATTCAAGTCTTGTATAATTCTGCGCAGTCGGAGTCATGTTTGTAAGCTCACCCATGCGGTTAACCACCTGATCCATAACAGCGCCTGTATAATCAGCGGGCACATCAACCGTAAGCCGCTCAATCGGCTCGCACTTTACGCCGTCTATATTCTTGTAGATAACTACCGGATTTGATACCTGGAACTCATAGCCCTCGCGTCTCATGCTCTCGATAAGCACAGAAAGATGAAGCTCGCCCCGTCCTGAAACAATGAATGCCTCGGTCGTATCGGTGTCCTCAACACGGAGGCTGACATTTGAGTCAAGCTCCTTGTAAAGTCTGTCACGGAGATGGCGCGAGGTCACGAACTTACCGTCCCTGCCGGCAAACGGGCTGTCATTGACACTGAAGGTCATTGACAATACCGGATCATCAATCTTAACAAACGGGAGCGGGTCAAGCTTATCCGGCGAGCAGATCGTTTCACCTATGTTGATGTCCGCAATGCCGGAAATCGCAACGACATCGCCCGCTCCTATCTCATCTGCCTGAGCCTTCGTCAGACCCTCAAAGGTATAAAGCTTTGTTGCCTTTGCGTGCCCGGTTCCTCTGTTTGTGCGGCATATCGCAAGCGGCATTCCGGTTGTTATTTTACCCCTTTGTATCTTGCCCACCGCTATGCGTCCGGTGTAATCATCATAATCTATATTTGACACCAGCATCTGGAACGGGCCGTCATCATCGCATTCCGGACACGGTATTTCTCTTACTATAAGCTCAAAAAGCTCCTTGAGATCCCGCGACGGATGCTCGGGATCGTACTCAGCAGCTGCCCAGCCGTCGCGGCCCGACGCGTAAATTACCGGAGTGTCAAGCTGCTCCTCCGACGCTCCCAGATCTATGAAAAGCTCCAGAACCTCGTCCACGACCTCATAAGGCCTTGCATTCGGACGGTCAACCTTGTTTACAACGATTATAGGTCTGAGGTTAAGCGCCAATGCCTTTGAAAGGACAAATCTCGTCTGCGGCATACAGCCCTCAAACGCGTCAACAAGCAGCAGAACGCCGTCCGCCATCTCAAGTCCGCGCTCTACTTCTCCGCCGAAATCGGCATGTCCCGGCGTATCTATAATATTAATCTTTGTTCCGTTATAATAAAGTGAAGTGTTCTTTGCAAGAATCGTTATTCCCCGCTCACGCTCAAGGTCATTTGAGTCCATAACTCTTTCGTCTACTACCTCATTTTCACGGAAGGTCCCGCTTTGCGCAAGCATTGCGTCAACCAATGTAGTCTTGCCGTGGTCAACGTGAGCGATAATTGCTATATTTCGTATGTTTTTTCTGTTTATCATACTGTGCTTCCTTTCAAAATGTCTCTTTTATCCGTACCGTATCATTTATTATACACCTCATTTTGACTTTTGAAAAGCTTTTTCATAAAAAAACAGAAGTTTACACAAAACAGCTTTAAAATATTCAATTTGTGTTGTCAGTTTTGTAATTGCAAAAACTCCCGACGCCGCGGTTATTATGCGGCAGCGGGAGTTTTTGCTCATTTATATAATTCCACTGTTCTCGTTTCACCGTTCCACTCTACGCCGACCTCCAGAGCCTCCGCAACAAAGCGGAGCGGTATCAGTACACGGTTATTATACATTTCAGCCGGACGATCGATCTTATAAGGCGCGTCATTTATGTAGCCCACATCGTCTCCGACATAAAGATCAATAAGCTTGTTCCCGCTTGAGATATATACATGCTGCTCCTCCGGATCCCATCCTACCTCCGCGCCCAGCATTTCGCTTATTGCCCTTACAGGTATCATTGTCGTTCCGTCATCAATTACCGGGTACTGATTGTCAAACTTAACGAGCGCGCCGTTAAGCCTTACCTTTGCGCCTACATAGTCTATTTCATCGCCGTAGTAACGCAGAACATGCTCAACGTATTCCTTATCACCATATGTACCGTACGGCCAGTTGCTTACATAGCTTACGGCATTTGCTCTTTCGTCAAGCCATTCATCTCCGGCCGCCTCTATAATTCTGTCCAGAACGATCTGACCGAAATTGTACGACTGCAGCATCTTGGCATAATCGCAGTCATATTTATACAGAGCCTCCGACATCAGGTATGCGGCATAGGGTACTGCCTTTGAGGGATCGAGCCTGTCCTCCGACGACCACGCGCAGCCCGTCTGATCCTCACCGAACTCCGCAAACGAGCCGTTATTGGTATACTCGATCTGCATTATCCCCCATGCCGGATACTCGCTGCCGTCCGATCGGTACTGATAATTCACGCCGCCCGACTCCTGCATACATACCGCCGCAAGTATATTCGGATCAATACCGAACTGATCCCCGGCCTGCTTGAAAACATCGTTATACTGTGAAACCTTGGCGCTGACCCTGCTTGTGCCAATAGAAAAATTATCAAGGTCGGTTCCCCGATGATCCGGGATTTTCGCGGCAAAGGCCGCGGCAGATGTTATCATCAAGAGAACGGCCGCCGCCCCTGCCGTAAGCATCTTCTTCATATTATCACTCTTTTCATTTGATTTTTGTCAGGTTATTGTAATATTTCTAAAATTTTCTTAACATTTTCGTAATATTTATTTTAATTATACTATAAAACTTATGATATGTCAATAAGAAAATCCTTCATTTTACCCGGCCAGTGAGTGCATAAAGCCGTTTATGCTTACAGTCATAATGTCCCCCGCTACGGGCGCTCCTTTTATACATATTACATTTGCGCGGACAGGCTCGCCAACATCCACAGGATAATTTGTCACGATAAATGTATACCGAATACCGCTCATTCCGCTGTATTGCGTAAGATCCAGCCCCGCCTGCTGTTGTATTATATTATAGCTTTTATATACCTCGTCAAATACCTGCGGTATATTTACCTCCGACTCCTCCACAGGCTTTTCCTCAACCGTCCATCCGTAATCCGCCAGAAATCCGATGCTTTTGTCAATGTCACTCTCATCCGCAAAAACACAAAAAGCCGCGGCGATTGCCGTTATAAAAACAGAAAGCAAAATCAATATTCTTTTCATTGCCATATCATTCCCCCTGAAAATTCTTCCATTATTAATTATATTCGCCATTGTTTAAAAATATTACACCGTCTAATTTATTTTTTCAAGGGAATGCTAAAAACAATCCCACTATGAAAGGAGATTGTTCCGGTATGGTAACTAAAATTTCACTTGTACTGGTTATTATAGGCGCGCTTAACTGGCTGCTGATAGGAGTTTTCGGTTATGATATAGTCGGCGCTGTTTTCGGAGGTCAGATGGCTCTGTTTTCACGCATTATCTACACTCTTGTGGGTCTTGCGGGAATATGGTGCATAACGCTTCTGTTTAACCGCGCGCTTTCATCAGATTCGTAACCATACGCAAAAATGTCTGAGAAGAAGTTCCCTTTCTCTCAGACATTACATATATTCTATATCAGAGTCGCAATACATCTCAGAATTCTTCCCGCTGCCCTGTAATACCACGGATAATCCTCATATTCTGTTATCGTTATACGGCGGCATTTCGCAAGTGTATCGATAAAATCCTCCCGTATCTCGCTTATCTGCGGCACTTCTACCATATATGCCGCGCATTCGTAGTGCAGATAAAGGCTTCTGTAGTCATAATTTATCGTTCCCACCACAGCCCGGTTATCATCGCTTACCGTGGTCTTTGCATGAACAAAGCCCGGAATGTACTCATAAACCTCGACGCCTATATCGAACAGATCCTTGTAATACGACCTTGCAAGACAATAGGGCATCTTTTTATCGGGTATGCCCGGAAGAATAAGCTTTATATTAACTCCGCGCGTTACCGCATAGCTCATCGCGTCATATATATAATCGTCAATTACAAAATACGGCGTCATTATATAGACATAATTTTTCGCATTATTAAGTATATCAACGTAGGCATTTCTTCCGATAGGCTTATTATCAAGAGGCGAGTCGCAGAACGGAGCTATATACCCCTCGGCATTAGGATAGCGATGCTTTTTCGATTCACATATAAAGTAGCCGAAATCAACTTGGTCTGTCGCCGCGGCCGTACACCACATCGTCAGGAACATTTCCGTAAATCCGCTCACACCCTCGCCGCATATTTTAAAGCCGTTATCCTTCCAGTGTCCGAAACGCTTTATTTTGTTTATATATTCATCCGCGAGATTAATACCGCCGGAAAACGCGCACCTGCCGTCGATCACAATAACCTTGCGGTGATCCCTGTTATTCTGATAGGTTGAAAGCAGCGGCTGCACGGGGGAAAATATCTGACACTTGACGCCGTATCTTTCAAGCTCGTGCTCATATCCCTTAGGCATGATAGACATACACCCCATGCCGTCAAACATAAGCCTTACATCAACGCCCTGAGCGGCCTTTTCGATCAGAATATCCTCAAGCGTATGCCACATATAGCTCGTTTTATTAATGATGAAAAATTCCAGAAAAATGAATTTTTCCGCTTTTGAGATCTCCGCGAGCATATCCGGAAACATATCATCGCCAAGCGGATAATATGTGAACATTGTGTTCTTATAAATACGATTCCCGTTCGCTCCGGAAAGGTATCTTGCCAGCGACGTCTCGCAGCGCTTTGCCTCCATTTCCTTTATAATTCCGGAATCATCCGCTCTGTATTCGGATATTTTTGCGTTTGCGGCATTCTGCGCTCTGGATATGTCCTTTGATATTATTCCCGTATGTGTATAAACATAAAAAAACCAGCCGAAAATCGGTATTACCGCAATGAGCATTATCCATGTGATCTTGAAGGAGCTTTCCTCATGCTTGTTGACCTCAAAAATAATTAACACCGCGCTTATAAGGTTTGAACCGAGAAGATAAAATCTTGTATTACTCGAAATGCCTATTATAAACACGGCAATCATGCCTATCTGCAGTAATAATGCAGTTACGGCGAAAAACTTATTCGAATAAATTAATTTTGAGAGCTTTTTCATCAAATCACCTTTCCCGATGCTTTATCAATAATCCTTCGTTTCCCGTATCTCCCTGAAAGCGGCTTTTTCGCCCTCCTTCTGCAGCAGAAGAAGCCATTTTTCAAGGAGCGCCGCCGTTTCCGGGTGCATAGCCTTCGGCGCTCTGCCCTGTCTGAAATAATTTATAGGGTTGTCATTGGTGTACTTATCGCCCAGATATACCTTGCCCGCCGCCACTCTGTCGCAGAACATCTCTTTCACATACACGATCGGCATCCTGACCGGCTCCAGCTTTTTCGTTTCCCTGCTGTAGTCCGTCCAATATTCAAAATGATGACGGTTTCTGCCCTTATGGTGCATCCATGCCTTCGAATAGCCGTAAACCTCCCGTTCACGCTCTGTAGGGCTTCTGTCGCCGAGATAAAATCGGGCGCCCGCAAGAAATTCAGTAGGGCTGTATTTCGACAAATCATGCATAAGCCCGCGATATATTATTCCCGCTTTTATACAATGCTTAAACACTATCCAACGGTGTCTTGTCACAGTATTGAAATGTTTTATTATATGCAGCATAAACGATCCGTCCTTTATGTACTTGTAATGATTACTTATAGTGTGCGATAAGTATTTCGTATTTTAATAATACTTATTGCAAGGCACATATTTATAATAACATATTGTTAATTTTTTTTCAAGTATTTTGTTATTCGTTTCTAATATTTGATACGCTTTATAAAACAAAAACAAGGGAGCAGGTTGGTGTGAACACCGACTGTTCCCTTGTTCTTTAGCAATATATAAGAGCTTATTCACCTTCCCAGTTTACGGTCATTCCGAATGCCTCTCCCACAAA
>CAZOHJ010000008.1:0-77886 GCA_964579875.1 uncultured Lachnospiraceae bacterium
CCGCGAAGTCCCCGTGCGGGCGCTGTTTTTTTCCGTAAAAAATTCTTGACACGTCAAATATATTATGCTATAATATACAAGTGTTGGTGGTTTTTATACATAAACGGAACAGAATTTAAGGAATGAGGAATTTGACAATGAAAAAATTTTTAGCAATCGCTGCCGCGGCAGTAATGGCGGCGGCAATGACGGGCTGTACTTCATCGGCTCCGGCAACATCGGATAATATCGGCGCATCGGCGGATTCGGATCTCGCTTATCTTCAGGAGCGGGAAACGGTCAAGGTCGGATATACGATCATCAATCCGCTCAACTATACCGATGACAGCGGAGAGCTTGTAGGCTTTGAAACAGAGTTTGCGACAGCAGTGTTTGATAAGCTCGGACTTACTCCCGAGTTCCAGGAGATCGACTGGGATTCAAAGGAAGTGGAGCTTAGCTCAAAGAATATTGACTGTATATGGAACGGTCTTACGATAACACCGGAAAGACAGGAATCAATGTCGATCACTATTCCGTATCTTGAGAACAGACAGGTTCTCGTAGTAAGAGCGGAGGACGTTGAAAAATATACCGCAAGCCTTGAGGGCGCAAACGTGATCGCTGAAGCGGGTTCGGCGGGCGAGGAGCTTGCCGTATCAGATGATGCGGCATTCACAGGCGCTGCCTTCACTCCGGTTCAGTCACAGGCTACAGCGCTTGTTGAGGTTTCATCAGGCACCTCGGATGTAGCAGTAATTGACTATGTAATGGCGGGCGGTTCTGTAGGCGAGGGCACAAGCTTTGAGGATCTTGCGATCATCGACCTCGACTTCGCTTCGGAGGAGTACGGCGCTGCATTCAGAAAAGGCTCGGATGTGACAGAGAAAGTAAACGCCGCTATGCAGGAGCTTGCGGCTGACGGCACACTTCAGACGATCGCTGAAAAGTACGGCGTAGAGGATCTTCTCCTCATTAAATGATAAACGGTATAAGCGGGTGCGCAGGGATGTGTTCCCCTTGCAGTCTGCTGCGGGGGAGCTGCCTTATGCAGCCCGCTTTTCATTTCGGTCAAGAATATTACCACGGGAGTTTTGTCAATGGATAAATGGCTATCGCTTATAGACGGGTTTCAGTTTAACCTGATCCTGTTTTTCGGCACTATAATTGCGGCGGTGCCTCTCGGACTTCTGATCTGCTTCTGCTCAATGTCGAAGTTCAGGCCGCTTTCCTATGTATCTAAGGTGTTTGTCTGGATAATCAGAGGCACACCGCTTATGCTGCAGCTTTTCGTTGTGCTTTACGCGCCGGGGCTGCTGTTACATATGCCTATGAAGTCGCGTATGACCGCGGCGTTTATTGCCTTTATTATCAATTATGCGGCTTATTTCTCGGAAATATACCGCGGCGGCATAGAAGGTATTCCGAGAGGTCAGTATGAGGCGGGACAGGTCCTCGGACTTACAAAGGTGCAGGTTTTTGTTAAGGTTGTATTGATGCAGGTCGTAAAGCGTATTATGGCGCCTATGAGCAACGAGATAATGACGCTTGTCAAGGACACCTCGCTTGCAAGAACGATTGCCGTAGCGGAGGTTATGATGAGCGCGGAGCGATTTTCAAAGGCGGGCGTTATCTGGCCGCTGTTTGCGACTGCCTTGTTCTTCCTTGCAATGTGCGGACTTCTCACGCTTCTCTTTAACTTCATAGAGAAGAAGCTTGACTATTATCATGCGTAAGGGAGGCAGCGGAAATGTCAATACTTGAAGTAAAGGGTATCTGTAAAAGCTTCGGCGATAATGAGGTTTTGAAGGGAATAAATTTCTCAATGGAAAGAGGCGAGATCATCTCGGTGATCGGCTCCTCGGGCAGCGGAAAAACGACTCTGCTCAGATGTATAAATTTCCTTGAGACCGCGACAAAGGGACAGATCTATGTTGACGGCGAATGTATATTTGACGCCGGCTGTAAGGGAAAGCTGTCCGCCTCCGAAATACGGCGCAGACAGCTCAATTTCGGACTTGTATTCCAGTCCTTTAATCTGTTCCCGCAGTATAATGTTCTCAAAAACGTAACTCTTGCGCCGCGCCTTCTCGCAAAGGAGCGACCGGATTTTAAGCAGAATAAGAAACGGATCTATGAGGAGATCGACAAGCTTGCAAAGGAGCTTCTGGAACGCGTGGGGCTTGCGGAAAAGCTTGACGCGTACCCGTGCGAGCTTTCGGGCGGTCAGCAGCAGAGAGTATCGATCGCAAGAGCGCTTGCTCTGGAGCCGAAGATACTGTTTTTTGACGAGCCGACCTCGGCTCTTGACCCTGAGATCACAAATGAAATTCTGAAGGTCATAAAGAGCCTTGCCCTAAAGCGCATGACAATGATTATCGTAACTCATGAAATCGAGTTTGCAAAGAGCGTTTCGGACAGAATTATTTTCATGAACGAGGGCGTGGTATTGGAGGACGGGACTCCCGACGAGGTTATCAATAATCCCAAAAACGAAAGAACGAAGGCGTTTTTGTCAAAAATGCTGTAATGTGGCGCCTCTGAACTTGTTGCTGTTCAGATAGGGCGGCGCGGCTGCCCGTAATGTGAATTTACGAAGTTTTTCTGTCCAGATTTCTGTACTGTATCGCTTCCGCAAGATGAACCGATTTTATATCGTCGCTTCCGTCAAGATCGGCTATTGTTCTCGCGACCTTCAGGATCTTGCTGTGCGCCCTGGCGCTAAGCCCGAGCCGGTCATATGCCGTGTGGAGCAGCCTGTCCTCCGTTTCTCCTAAGCGGCAGTATTTGTCAAGAAGCGAGGAGGTAAGCTGAGAATTTGAGGTTATGTTTTCCTCCTTATAGCGTTCGGTCTGGATTTTGCGCGCTTTGTTCACACGTTCCTTTATTACGGCGCTGGAATCGCCGTAGGGGAGCGCGGAAATATCCTCGTATTTTATTGTCGGCAAATCTATCTGTATGTCAATTCTGTCAAGCAGCGGCCCCGAGATCTTTGCGCGGTACCGCCGGATCTGGTTCTGCGAGCAGGTGCACTGACGGTGCGGATTGTCCAGGTTGCCGCAGGGACAGGGGTTCATGGCGGCGACAAGCATTATGTTACAGGGATATGTAAGCGTCGCGTTGACCCTGGAGATCGTAATTACTCCGTCCTCAAGAGGCTGACGGAGCACCTCAAGGGTGTCGCGTCTGAACTCGGGCAGCTCGTCAAGAAACAGCACGCCGCAGTGGGATAACGAAAGCTCACCGGGGCGCGGTATTACGCCGCCGCCGGATAACGCGTTTGCCGACACCGTATGGTGCGGACTTCTGAACGGGCGGTGTGTTATAAGCGGAGCATCGGCGGGAAGTGTTCCGGCGATCGAGTGGAGCTTTGTAACCTCAAGCATTTCCTCAAAGGTCATATCGGGGAGAATGGTGCTCAGCCGTCTTGCGAGCATGGATTTTCCGGTCCCGGCGGAGCCTGACATAAGTATGTTGTGGGAGCCGCTGGCGGCAACCTCCATTGCCCTCTTTGCGGTTTCCTGACCCTTTACCTCCTGCATATCTATAAAGCTCATCGCGGCTGCCGTGCGGTAATCCTCCATGTCAGCCTTGAAGGGCGGTATAACCGAAATACCGTCAAAATGGTCAAGCACCGCCGGCAGCGAAGAAACAGGGTAGACCTCGATGCCTTTAATAACCGCCGCCTCTTTTGCGTTCTTTTCGGGAACAAAGCATTTTGTAAATCCGTGCTCATATGCGGAAATTATCATCGGCAGAACCCCGTGAATGGGATTTACCGTGCCGTCAAGCGCAAGCTCTCCTAAAAAGACCGTATGCGCCGGGTCGTCAATATGGATCTGACCGGAGGCTTCAAGGATGGAAAGGGTAATTGCGAGATCAAAGCCGGAGCCTTCCTTTGGAATATCGGCGGGCGCAAGATTGATAGTGATCTTCTTTTTCGGATAGTCTGAGCCGCTGTTTCTTATAGACGCCTTTGCTCTTTCGAGAGCCTCGCGTACGGTGGCGTTGGGAAGTCCGATAATAGACGAGCCTACCATTCCGTTTGAAATATCTGTCTGGACGTCAATAATAAATCCGTCAAGACCTGAAAGTGAAACTGTATTGATCTTGGTGAACATAACCGCAAATCTCCTTTTGTCAAAATTCTGCATTAATTAATTATACAATATTTACACGGTTTCGTCAACCGGTTTTTGCGCTGCAAAAAAATTTTAAAATTTTTTTGGAAAAACTATTGACAAACGAATTGATTAATGCTATAATAGCCTATGTTGTCAGAGAGAAATGACTTAAAATTATGTATAGCGGGGTAGAGCAGTTGGTAGCTCGCAAGGCTCATAACCTTGAGGTCGCTGGTTCAAATCCGGTCCCCGCACCCAGAGTACAACACCTCAGAAGCAAGACTTCTGAGGCGTTTTTTCGGTATGGGCAAAACACACAATAAAATCCGGCATTTTTCTATATTCCGCAATTGTATTCATAACGTGCCGATACCTGCCAATATTGCTGCGGCAGACGGGCGCTGAAAGCTCTTTTGCCGTTTTTTTTTTTGCGAAAATCTATTGTAATGTAAAGAATTTTGTGTTACAATATGAAATGATATTCTGCGGACAGGCTGCGCTTGCAGCGCCGATAATGCGAGGAGGATGGATATGCGGGACACAATATTGAATATTGCAGGGATTGCGGGAGATATGATATGTCTCGGGTTCCTTATTGTTATCCTTGCGAGAATGTACAAAAACAAGAAATAATTTATGAGGTGAATTTTTATGGGTATATTTGGCGGAGGCTATATGAAGGAAGGCCCGGGCATTGATAAGAACGCGCCTAAGAAAAAGGGCGTATTCCTTTATATTGACGTGGTTTTCAGAAAATTTGCTGACCTTATGGGAACGGGATTCGCGTGCTTTATAATAAGCCTTCCGTTTCTTGCGTTCGCGTATGTGGTTCTTTCGTCCTTTATTATGAACGGGCTTGGTATCAGCGCGGCGATAGAAAACACGGCGCAGAGCATGAGCGGCGAGGGCGCGGACGCCGAGAAAGCGGCTCAGGTACTGTACTTTTCGCTGCGCGCGATGATCACGATCCTTGTGTATAACTTCTTCGGCTCAGGTCCGGTCTCGGCGTCATACGCGTTCATAACAAGGTGCTTCACAAGGGGCGAGCATGTGTGGAAGATGAGCGACGGCTGGGACAAGTTCAAGGAAAATCTTAAGCAGACGGCTTTGCTGCTCGTTCTGGATATAGTTGTAATAGCTCTCGGTTCAAACGCGATCGCCTTTTATTCGGCTCTTGCCGGGGCAAATACGGGAGCATCGGCGATGGCGCTGACAGCGGCACAGTATTTCACGGCTATTATCCTAATTCTTTATATGATGATGCATATCTATATCTATCAGATCATGGTTACATATGAATGCAGCTTTAATGACCTTATCAAATCGTCGATCACAATAACAATAGCAAAGCTCCCGATGAGCGTGCTGCTCACCGTTATCACCGGCGCGGTAACGACCGTGCTTCTCGGCACGATCGTAAATCCGCTTGTCGGAATAATTATATATGCCGTGATCGGTCATATTTTCCTGCGTTATCCGCTTGAGTTTTACGCGTCGCGGGTTATCGAGAAAAATATAAAAGCGGTCAAGAAACAGGAAAAGAAGAAAAGAGCGAAGATCACTTATCTGGAGGAGCAGTAATTTTATTAAGGAAGTAAGGGTTTAATGATATTAGGGAATTTTGATGTTGCCGTGATCGGCGGCGGTCATGCGGGCTGCGAGGCCGCGCTGGCGTCGGCAAGGCTCGGCATGAAAACCGTGATGTTTTCGATCAGCCTTGACGCGATCGGAAATCTTCCGTGTAATCCGAGTATAGGCGGAACCGCAAAGGGACATCTTGTCCGTGAGGTAGACGCCCTTGGCGGAGAAATGGGAAAGGCGGCGGACGCGTCATTTATCCAGTCAAAAATGCTAAACCGCGGCAAGGGTCCGGCGGTCCATTCGCTGCGCGCCCAGATAGACCGGAAAACCTATCACCGTGAAATGAAACGCCGCGTTGAAGAACAGGAAAATTTGCAGGTAAAGCAGGCGGAGATCGTTGATATAAGGACAGAGGACGGCCGTGTGCGCGGAGTGGTAACGCATACCGGCGTTGAATACTCCTGCCGCGCGGTTATAATAGCGAGCGGAACATATCTTAAGGGTAAAGTTCTCATCGGCAGCTATTCGAGGGAAAGCGGCCCGGACGGAATGTTTCCGGCAAATGAACTGTCGGAAAATCTCCGCAGGCTCGGCGTGACGCTGCGCCGGTTCAAAACCGGCACGCCGGCGAGAATACATGCCGATACGCTTGATTACGACAAAATGCTTGTCGAAACCGGTGACGACGATATTGTGCCGTTTTCGTTTGAAACGGAGGAGCCGGGAGAAAACAAGGTAAGCTGCTGGCTGGTTTATACCAATGAAAAAACGCATAAAATAATAATGGATAATCTGGAGCGGAGCGCTATGTACGGCGGTCTTGCGGAGGGGGTCGGCCCCAGATACTGCCCGTCTATCGAGGACAAGGTCGTTCGCTTCAATACGCGCCCGAGACATCAGCTGTTTATTGAGCCGATGGGGCTGGATACTAAGGAGATGTATGCGCAGGGCTTTTCCACAAGCCTTCCCGAAGATGTGCAGCTTGAAATGTACAGGAGCGTAGAGGGGCTGGAGCATTGCGAGATCATGAGGAGCGCTTACGCGATAGAGTATGACTGCTGCGATCCTACGGAGCTTTATGCCACACTGGAGTTTAAGGCTATAGAGGGACTTTACGGCGCGGGTCAGTTCAACGGCACCTCAGGCTATGAGGAGGCGGCGGCGCAGGGGCTTGTCGCGGGAATAAACGCGGCTCTTAAGCTGAAGGGAGAGGAGCCGATGATTTTACAGCGGCTTGACGGATATATAGGGACCCTCATAGACGACCTTGTTACAAAGGGCACCAATGAGCCGTACAGAATGATGACCTCACGCTCGGAATACCGTCTGCTTTTAAGACAGGACAATGCGGATGAAAGACTTACCCCGATAGGCCGCCGCGTCGGACTTATAAGCGAGGAGCGCTATGAAAAGCTTTTAAAGAAGCTTGAAATGACAGATAAGGAGATCAAGCGTATAAACAGCATCACCGTGCCGCCGGGACTGGCAAACCCGGCGCTTGAACGCTGCGGCTCAACGCCTGTGAAGGTCGGCGTAAGGCTTGCGGAGCTTATCCGCCGCCCGGAGCTTGATTATGCAAAGCTTGCGGAGTGTGACCCGGACAGACCGGAGCTGCCGCGCGAGGTTGCGGAGGAGGCCGAGATAAAGCTGAAATATGACGGCTATATAAAGCGTCAGCTCCAACAGGCGGAGGCGGCACGAAGAATGGAAAGCCGCCTTATGCCGGAGGATACGGATTATGACGAGATCTACGGACTGCGTATCGAGGCGCGGCAGAAGCTCAAAAAAATACGTCCGAAATCTCTGGGACAGGCATCGCGCATTTCGGGTGTTTCTCCCGCGGATGTGTCTGTGCTGATCATATGGCTTGAAAGCAGAAACGGCGGTCGGTGACCGCCTTAATTTTTTGCTTGACAACAGTCCGTAAATATGATACAATAAAATTTGGCAAAATAGCATTTGGCAAATATTATCGGGAGGTTATCAATGATAACAGGAAAACAGAGAGCGTTTTTAAGAAAGCTCGGACATGAGTTTCAGCCGGTCATGCAGATCGGCAAATTTCTAAAAAATGAAGAAAATCGGAATTTTAGGCGGCACCTTTGATCCTGTCCACATAGGACACATGATAATCGCCCGTCAGGCGATGGAGCAGTTCGCGCTTGACGAGGTGCGGATAATGACAGGGGGCAATCCTCCGCATAAGAAGAATGCGGAGATCACGGCGCCGGAAATAAGACACAGAATGGTAGAGCTGGCGGCGGAGGGCGAAGACGGTCTTGTTCCGTTTGATTATGAGCTGAACAGGGGCGCGTATTGCTACACTGCCCGGACTCTTACGGAGCTGAATGAGAAATATCCTGAGGTTGAATGGTATTTTATAATCGGCGAGGATTCCTTAAGAAATATTTTAAAATGGTACAAGCCGGAGATAATAGTTAAGAAATGTGTTCTTCTTGTTTATCCGAGGAGCGGCAAGGCTATAACGGAGCTTGTAAAGGAGCGCGCCGCGCAGCTTAACGGCGATATAAGAGAAATATACGCGCCCGTATTCGGAATTTCTTCAACGGACATAAGGAACAGAGTGTCCGGAGGAAAATCGGTCAGATATCTTGTGCCGGATAAGGTGGAGGAATATATAGCGGAGCACAAATTATATCAGCAGAGGAAAGAGACAGATGAATAAGAAGGAAATGCAGTCCAGGCTTCAAATGGCATTGAAGAAAAAACGGCTCGAGCACAGTCTCGGCGTCAGCCGCGAGGCGGTAAAAATGGCGGAGAAGTTCGGCGCCGATCCCGAAAAGGCGTATATTGCGGGACTTCTGCACGATTGCGCCAAGTGCCTTAAGCCTGAGGAGGAGGAAGAGCTTATCACGCGCTACGGCTATGAGCCTGATGAAATGACAAGGCTTTGCCATCCGGTGCTTCACGCGCCGCTCGGCGCGCTCACCGCAAAATATGAGTACGGCGTTGATGATGAGGAAATTCTTGACGCGATACGCTATCATACCGTTGCGCGCGCGCATATGACTCTGCTTGACAAGATAATCTATGTGGCCGACGTCACGGAGCCGAACCGTGATTATGACGGCGTTGAGACACTGCGGAAGCTCGCTGCGAAAAATATCGACGACGCCTATAAAGAGGCGGTGCGGCAGGCTCTTACTCACAATATAAAGAAGGAAACGCTTATTCATCCGAACACGCTTGAGGCGTGGAATGAAATTTGCAGAAAGAAAATATAACCGTACAGAAGGGGGCTGAATAATATATGACCGCTTTGGAAAAGGCAAAAATTGCGGTAAACGCGCTTGAGGATAAAAAGGCGTCCAATATTGAGCTGCTTGATGTTTCACAGCAGACGTCGCTCGGAGAATACTTTGTGATCGCGTCATGCCGGTCGACCGTACAGGTGCGCGCGTGCGCGGACGAGGTCGAGGAGCAGCTTGATAAGGCAGGCATAGCAGTTCTTCACAGGGAGGGCTACAGCACCGGCTCATGGATACTCATGGATTACGGTGATGTAATAGTTCACGTTATGCAGCAGGAGACGCGCGAGTTCTACGGCATTGAAAGACTGTGGGACGATGCGGGTACCGCAAAGGACGCGAATGCGGACGAAACAGAAGAATAATTTAACTTTTGCGCCGGAGGAATATCGGCTGTCCGGTCAATAAGAAGGAAAGGAATATATAAGTAAAATGGTTGAGTATGATTTTAAAGCCATTGAATCAAAATGGCAAAAAAAATGGGAGGATGCCCATGCGTTTGAGGCGGTAAACGGTTCGGATAAAAAGAAGTTCTTCGGTCTTATCGAATTTCCGTACCCATCGGGTCAGGGGCTGCATGTGGGGCATCCGAGAAGCTACACGGCCATGGATATTATAGCGCGTAAGCGCCGTATGCAGGGTTATAATGTGCTTTATCCTATAGGCTGGGACGCTTTCGGTCTTCCGGCGGAGAACTACGCGATAAAGAACAACGTTCATCCGGCTGTTATAACCGCCAAGAACATTGAAAATTTCAAGCGTCAGCTCAAAATGCTCGGTTTCTCCTTTGACTGGTCAAGAGAGGTAAACACGACCGATCCGAGCTATTATAAATGGACACAGTGGATATTTATCCGGCTCTTCAAGAAGGGGCTTGCATACAAGAAGGAGATGCCGATCAACTGGTGCACCTCATGTCAGGTGGGTCTTGCAAACGAGGAGGTCGTAAACGGCGTCTGCGAGCGCTGCGGCGGCGAGGTCATCCAGAAAAGACAGAGCCAGTGGATGCTCAGGATCACAAAATACGCTCAGCGTCTTATTGACGATCTTGACGATATAGACTTTCTTGAGAAGATAAAGACACAGCAGAGAAACTGGATAGGCCGCTCAGAGGGAGCCGAGGTCAAATTCAGACTTACCACAGGCGATGAAATGGTTGTATACACGACCCGCTGCGACACGCTTTTCGGCGCGACCTATACGGTAATTTCACCGGAGCATGAGCTTATAGAAAAGCTTGCGGACAAGCTTGAAAATTATGATGAGGTAAAGGCTTATCAGGCGGAGGCAGCAAGAAAATCTGAGTTTGAAAGAACGGAGCTTGCAAAAGAAAAAACAGGCGTTGAATTAAAGGGCGTTAAGGCCATAAACCCGGTAAACGGCAAGGAGATACCGATTTTCGTTTCGGATTATGTGCTTGTTACCTACGGAACGGGCGCGATCATGGCTGTTCCGGCTCATGATACCCGTGACTGGGAATTTGCAAAGAAGTTCAGCCTTCCCATTATAGAGGTTGTCGCGGGCGGCAGGGACGTGCAGACCGAGGCATACACAGATGTTTACAAGGGCACAATGGTAAATTCCGGCTTCCTTACCGGAAAGACCGTAAAGGAAGCGATCCCGGCGATGATCGACTGGCTTGAGGAAAAGGGTCTGGGTACCCGCAAGGTAAACTTCAAGCTCCGCGACTGGGTATTCTCGCGTCAGCGTTACTGGGGCGAGCCTATCCCGATCGTTCACTGCGATAAATGCGGCTATGTTCCGATACCGGAAAACGAGCTGCCGCTGGTTCTCCCGGATATGGAGGAATTCAAGCCGGGCGAGAACGGAGAATCGCCGCTTGCAAACGCGACAGAATGGATCAACACGACTTGTCCGCACTGCGGCGGTCCCGCAAAGCGTGAAACGGATACAATGCCGCAGTGGGCGGGGTCAAGCTGGTATTTCCTGAGATATACCGACGCGCATAACGACAATGCCCTCGCATCCAAGGAGGCGCTTAACTACTGGACGCCGGTGGACTGGTATAACGGCGGCATGGAGCATACAACGCTCCATCTGCTCTATTCGCGTTTCTGGCATAAGTTCCTGTATGATATAGGCGTGGTTCCGACAAAGGAGCCGTATCAGAAGAGAACCTCACACGGCATGATCTTAGGAGAGAACAGCGAAAAGATGTCAAAGTCAAGAGGAAACGTTGTAAATCCCGATGACGTTGTAAACGAGGTCGGCGCGGACGCGTTTCGAACCTATGAAATGTTCCTCGGCGCGTTTGACCAGAGCACCCCGTGGTCACAGCAGGGACTAAAGGGCTGCTACAGATTTATTGAAAAGGTATGGAATCTGCAGAATATCATGACAGATGAGGACGGCTACAGCGCGGAGCTGGAAAAGCCGGCGCACAAGATGATAAAGAAGGTCGGAGAGGACTTTGAGAGAATGAAGTTCAACACGGCTATAGCCGCGATGATGAGCTTTCTGAATGATGTTTCAAAGAAAGGCTCGATCACAAAGGGAGAGTATAAGACGCTTATAACGCTCCTTAATCCGGTCGCGCCGCATATGACAGAGGAGCTTTGGGAGATCCTCGGCGGAAAAGGGCTTCTTTCGCTTGCAGACTGGCCTGAGTATGATGAGGCAAAGACCGTGGACGATGAGGTCGAAATAGTTATTCAGATAAACGGTAAGATCAGGGATAAGGCAATGGTTCCGGCGGGGCTTGACCGCAGCGGTCTTGCGGAGCTGGCAATGCAGCTTGACAGTGTCAGGACGCTCACAGAGGGCAGGAATGTTGTTAAGGTGATCGCTGTACCGGGAAGACTTATCAATATAGTAGTAAAAGGTTAAAGAAAGGTAGAACAGACATATGGCATTCTGGAACAAGAAGAAAAAAGACGGGGAAAATCCGGAGGTTCAGGGCGCGGCAGAGAGCGCCGGAAAAAAAAAGGATAAGGAAAATACGCTTGATATTGTAAAGGCGACAATGGAGCAGGCAAAGGAGGAGCTTCGGGAGGAGCGCAATCAGGCCGCGGAGGAGGCGAGAGCCGCGCAGGCCGCAAACGAGCAGCCGGGCGGCAGCATGCCGACAGCCGACGAGATCAGACACGCGCAGGAGATACTTGCCCGTGCGCAGACCGCGCAGGCACCCCGTATCCCATCAGGAGCTAAGGTGGGCGTTAACGCGCCCGTGAACACGGCAAATCTTAAGGCTGTTATAGCACAGTTCACACAGGCAAAGACTCAGGAAAACCTTAAGCTTGTTATGGATTGTCTGCAGAACCCCAAGACGCTTGTATGCGTTCCGGCGCAAATAATCACAAGCAAGGAAAATCAGGAGAAGATGAAGCAGGGCGGCGAGGTAAAGCTTGAAGGCCCGATAAAAATCAATCCGCTGCTTCTCACGGATAACAAGGGCAAGAAGGTATTCCCTATATTCTCAGGTGAGGACACGATCCCCGATAATATCAAGAGCACTACGCCGAAGGTCAATATGCCTCTGCAGCACTGTCTTAATATCATGAAGGGCATGAAGGAGGTTACGACCTTTGCGCTTGACCCGTTCACTGCGAATATCACGATCGGTGTAAATATTCAGCAGAATCAAAACGCGCCTAAAAAGAAGTGATCCCGATAAAAACAATTGTAAACCTTGACGAATGAGTTGAGGTTGACAAATATATACTCCTTATGTTATAATCATTCTGTGATTTAAAATGTAAGGAGTTGTTTTTTTGAAGAAAATCAATACAAGAGATCTGTGTCTGTGCGCGGTTTTTGCCGCGCTTACGGCAGTGGGAGCGTTTATAAAAATTCCGGTTCCGGTGTGCCCGTTTACTCTGCAGCTGCTTTTCACCACCCTTGCGGGACTGCTGATAGGCAAAAAGCTCGGCGCGCTCAGTGTCGCGGTCTATGTTATTATAGGTCTTCTGGGCGTCCCTGTGTTTACGCAGGGAGGAGGCTTCGGATATGTTTTGCAGCCGACCTTCGGGTATCTCATCGGCTATATAGCGGGCGCCTTCGTTACCGGGGCGATCGCGGGCAATAATAAAGAGCCGAAGCTTTTAAGACTGCTCACGGCCTCGATTGCGGGTCTGCTTGTGGTTTACCTTTTCGGTATGGCTTACCTTTACCTTATATGCAGCTATGCGCTTGGCACGCCGTATACTATAGGCGCTGTTGCGCTTTACTGCTTTGTATTGGCAGCGCCGGGAGATATTGCGCTTTGCGTTATAGCGTCTATTATTGCAAAAAGAGTTATTCCGGCGCTTGGAAAGACGGATCATGAAAGGAAATGATATTAAAATGTCTAAGGGAATATTTGTTACGGGTACGGGCACGGACATAGGCAAAACCTATGTTACCGCCCTTGTTATTAAAAAGCTGCGTGAATGCGGAATTAACGCGGGCTATTATAAAGCCGCGCTTTCGGGCGCGGAGGAGGAAAACGGGGCGCTTATTCCGGGCGACGCAAAGTATGTCTGCGAGGTCGCGGGAATAAATGCGGATCCGTCCGACTGCGTTTCTTATATCTATAAAAACGCGTATTCTCCGCATCTGGCGGCTCTTATCGAGGGCAATCCGGTTGAGCCGGAGGTTGTCAGAAAGGACTTTGAGCAGGCGGCGGAGAATTATGAATACATCACTGTCGAAGGCAGCGGAGGTATTGTATGCCCTATACGCTATGACAGGAAAATCATGCTGGAGGATATTGTTAAGGAGCTTAAGCTCCCGTGTCTGCTTATTGCCGATGCGGGGCTGGGAACCATCAATTCCGTGGCGCTGACGGTGTTCTATATGCGCGAGCGCGGAATGAAGGTCAACGGCATTATATTCAACAGCTTTATTGACGGTGATACTATAATGGAGGATAATGTCAAAATGGTTGAGGAAATGACCGGGATCAAGGTTATCGCAAAGGTACATAAGGGCGATACGGAGCTTGATATTGACGGGAATGTACTCAGGAGCATGTATGAGGAGGTACAGTCATGATATGGTATCCGTACCAACAGATGAAAACCATGAGCGCGCCTTATAAAATAACGGACGCTGAGGGAGTATATTTGTATACAGAGGACGCAAAGCTGATAGATTCGGTTTCGTCCTGGTGGAGCGTTATTCACGGCTATAAAAATCCTGTTCTCAATGAGGCAATCATTGAGCAGACAAAAAAATTCGCGCACGTTATGCTCGGCGGTCTTACCCATGACCCTGCGGAGCGGCTTTCGGAAAAGCTTGCGGAATGGCTGCCGGGAGATCTTGATTACTGCTTTTTCTCGGATTCGGGAAGCGTGGGCGTTGAGGTAAGCCTTAAAATGGCATTGCAGTATTACGTCAATAAGGGTGATCTGAATCGTACCAAGGTACTGGCGCTTACCCATGCTTATCACGGCGACACCTTCAAGGCTATGGAGGTCGGAGATGACGAAGATTACCACTTTATACTCGAGGCGTACGGGGAGAAGAAGGATTGTATCCATATTCCCACCGAGATCCCGGCGCTTGAAGACGCGTTCCGTAAATATCACAAGGAGCTGAACTGCTTTATAGTCGAGCCGCTTTTACAGGGCGCGGGCGGCATGAGAATGTATGATATATCGTTTTTGAAGAGGGCGCGGGAGCTTTGCGATGAATACGGAGTTCTCCTGATATTTGACGAGGTTGCGACCGGCTTCGGCAGAACGGGCAGCCGATTTGTTGCGGACCTTGTTCTGCCGGATATTCTTGTTCTCGGTAAAGCGCTCACGGGCGGATATATCGGACATGCCGTTACGGTAGCGAATCATAAGGTATATGAGGGCTTTTATTCGGACGCGCCCGAAAAAGCTCTTATGCACGGACCGACCTTTATGGGCAACGCTCTTGCGTGCAGCGTCGCGCTGAAATCAATTGAGCTTTTTGAAAAAGGAAATTATATGGAGCGTATAAAGCGTATTGAAGCGGTTACAAGGCGTGAAATGGAGGGCTTTTCCGATCCGAGAATAAAGGAAGTCCGCCGGATGGGCGGCTGCGTGTGCATTGAGGTGTACGACAGCGGCGATATTAAAGGCTATCAGCAGTTTGCCTATGAGCGCGGTGTGTTCTCGCGTCCGTTCCTCAGATATATGTACGCTATGGTTCCGTATGTTATAAACGAAGAACAGCTTGTTAAGGTGCTGCGAACAATGAAAGAATGGTTTGCCGTGTAAAAAATTTAAAATACCCCTTTTCATCTCATAAAAAATGTGTTATAATTATTTTATAGAATTATAT
This sequence comes from uncultured Lachnospiraceae bacterium, assembly GCA_964579875.1. GTDB lineage: Bacteria > Bacillota > Clostridia > UBA1381 > UBA1381 > Ornithomonoglobus. Next base: position 15,206 of record CAZOHJ010000008.1, read on the forward strand.
AAAAGGGTGAGAGCTATGAACAACGAAAATAAAAAGAATATTCCGAATGATCTCATGCTTGATGAAGAAAACGATTTCGATTGTTCCTTTATGGAGGATGATTATACCGAGAAATTTTATGCAAATACAGCCCCTGTGCCGGAGGACAAGCCTGCGCAGGAAAACACTGAGGTCATAAAAGAAACCCATAAGTCCAGGCAATACGAGACAAAGTCGGCAAAGCCAACTGTGTCGGTTCGCGCTGCGGGGAGAAATATCAAAGTCAGCAGTATGTGGGCAGTGATCTGTATACTTGCCGCTGCCGTTGCCGTGTGCGTCGCGGCAGTGTGTATTATGCTTAAGCCGCGCTCGGATAACGAGTCGTTTAATATGCCGGAGACATTCGGAGAAGTCGGAGAAGTCGGAGAAGTCGGAGAAGTCGGAGAAGCAGGAGAAACCGATACTGACGTGCTGACAGGAATGACCGAGGCTGTGCCGGGTAATATCCCTGCGCCTGAACAGATGCAGGATGTTATTGATATAATTTCGGCGTCAAGGCAAAACGGTATGACGCGTCGGTGCTATCTGACCTTTGACGACGGACCATCGACTGTGGTCACGGGAGAAATTCTGGATATACTTGCCCGATATAACGCAAAAGCGACCTTTTTTGAAGTCGGCAGATGTGTTGAGATGTATCCCGAAATTACAAAGCGGGTATATGACGAAGGGCATCTTATCGCAAATCATTCCTACAGTCATGACTATAATGCGCTTTATGCAAGCGCGGAAAGCTTCACGGAAGAGGTAAACGCGTGTCAGACGGCAATTGAGAACGCGACAGGCGCGCCGGTAAACTTTAAGCTTATGAGATTTCCGGGAGGGAGCTATAATGCAGGTGATCATGCCGCGGAAAAGCAGCAGTATAAAGAAAATCTGAAACAGCTCGGCTATTATTTCTGCGATTGGAACTGCGGCAACGGTGACGCCGAAAGCGCGTCAAGAACTCAGACGGAGCTTGTCCAGACCTTCCTTGACACCTCTGCGCAATACCTTCCGGAGGGGAAGAATATCATCGTGCTTATGCATGATACCGATGCAAAGCAGACCACTGCCGACGCTCTGGAGCTGATCGTTAAGTACATGAGCGAGCAGGGCTATACCTTCCACAGATTGGACGATATTACACCATGAAAAAAATGAGGAGATCTTAATCGGTCTCCTCATTTGCTTTTTCCGTATAATACGCGTATAGCTCCGGAAAGTCCTTCATTTCCGCAATGCCCTTTTCAGTAACGGCATATACGCCCTTTTCCACCCGTCTGAACCAGCCGTAATAGTTGCGGTAAAGAAGTCCGCCGCAGTCCTCGCCGGTTAATATTTTTAACTGCTTTGGCGGCAGCTGACCGTATTTTTCGAGCAGACACCCTACATGGATATTTTTTTCGCGGAATGCCGTTGTGATCTTAGTCCCCGTTACTCCGCCCAGGTTGTTGTCAAGACAGCGCCCTTTGATTTCCTTTTCAATGCTCCCGCGCTTTTTTGCGCGCGCGTGAACGGGTCTGAATTCCTCGGGAGGCTGGATAATTTCCGCGAAGGAATGCTCGCCGCGGAGGGTTACAAAGATAAGCCCTATTTCAAGCTTTTTAATGACATAGAGCGTGTCGCGGAAGCTTTTGGGCGAATAGCGTTTCGGGCGGGGCACCGCGACATATACCTCCGCGCCTGTTTTCTGCCGTTCCAGTGCCTGAGCAAGGAGGGCTACGGAAAGATTTTTCTTAAGCTCAATAATTATAAGCTCGTCCTCCCTTGACGCCGTTACATCACAGTCCATGACCTCCGCATTCACCTTATAGCCCATGCCGTCAAAAAGCCTTCTGACAGGCTCAAAAAGCTCGCTTTCCTTCATATCAGATATTGACCGATGCGCCCGGCTCTATTTTATGCATTATTCCGTCAACGGATATCCACACAGGTATTGCGTTCGGGTTGTATACCATATCTCCGTCAACCGTAAATTTGAGCCGCTTTGACGCGTTCATGTAGTCTACGATTTCTATGTTAGTCGCGTACCATATGTCCTCTCTGCCGCCTATGTACCCGCAGAAGTCTTCTATCAGCTCCCATGAATTATCACGGTCAAATTCATAGCTGTGTCCCCATACATACATCATGTAAAGATACTGCGTTTTATGAAGTCCGGCAAATCGCTTTGCGTTCTCCATGAGGTTGTGGCCGTGGTGGCAGGTGGATTTCCAGGTCAGGTAGTTGTCCGGGAAAGCGAAATCATCGGTGTTCCCCACAACGCGGCAGTATTCAATGCCGCAGGCGGGGAGGAGCTTTACGATGTCCTCGCTGTAGGAGCCGTTGGGGTAGCTCATGCCGCGTACCGGATAGCCGCAGGCTCTTTCAAGCGCGCGTCTGTCCTCAATTATCTGCTCGACCACCGCGGGGAGCGGACAGCGTTCGATCGTCGGGTGGTAAACCGTGTGGCAGCTTACCTCATGACCCTTATAGACCTCCCTGACCTCCGACAGCTGCACCTTGCGCTCGTCCATTATCCCGGAATTGATATGGAAGGTTCCCTTGATCCCGTTTTTGTTAAAAATTGAAATAAGACGCTTGTCATGAAGCTGACCGTCGTCATAGCTCATTGTAAGCACCTTGTGCTTTCCCTCGGGAAAGCAGGTGTAAATTGCTCTTTTCATTTCTTTTTCTCCTTATGCTTAAGTATTATTACCGTAACCTCGGGGCGGTTGAAAAGTCTTGGAACTATCATCGGGTTCCCGATGCCGCGGTTTACGATCATGTCCATGCTGAGGTATTTATAGTGTCCGCCGAAATATTTGGGGAACAGCATGGGCGAGCCGCTGCCCCAGCTGGATTTGGGTGAGCAGACGCCGCGGCCGTTGGGCAGACGTATCTGTCCGCCGTGCAGATGGCCCGCAAGCACGAGGTCAAAGCCGCGGTTTTTCAGAAGGTCCATATGATTTGCCCTATGGAACAGGACAATGTGGTATTCATCTGTGCCGGGCAGCTTGTCTATGGATGCCTTTACATTCTGGTCGATGGTTTTTCCGTCCTCGGAGAACGGGTCCTCAATGCCGCTTAGCACGATTTCCGCGCCGCCGCTGCTGAGCGAAACGCTTTCGTCATGCAGCGTTATCGTGCCCGTGCTGTCGAGGGCGCTCTGGAATTTTGCGTAATCCGCGCGGCGCAGGTCGTGATTGCCGGTTATGGCGTAAACCGGCGCGATCTTCATAAGCCGCTCACACAGCAGAACTCCAGGCTCATACGAGCCTTTGTCGTGCACAAGATCGCCCGTTGAAACAATAATATCGGGCGTTTCCCCTCTGATCTCCTCAACGATCCCCGGCACCACGGACGCGTGAAAGTCCGATACCTGCACAATTCTGAACCCGTCAAAGCCCTCAGGTATTTTTTCGGATTCTATTATATAATGCGTGGTTTCGAGACGGTCGTCAAGACCGCGTATTGCAAACATGGCGGCGCCGGTTATAGCGGCGCCCTTTAATAATCTGGAATATTTCATAATATTACCTCCGTAAACTCCTGTTATTATTATACCACCAAAGAGAAAGAATTACAATTGATTTGTAAAAATATTTTCGGAGCGGAATAAAAAGGGCAATAAAACACGGGCGGAAAGCTCCGCCCGTGTTTTACTGCAAAGCCGTTCGGCGTGGGACGGCTCATTTTTTTCTTATGAATGCGGCTATGACAAGAACTATTGTTCCGATAAGAACTATTGTTCCGCCGGGGCGCATATCAAGATAATAGGACGCGAAAAGTCCGGCTGCGGTAAATATTTCCGCGAATATGATGGACCATATAAGCGTCTGCCTGTAGCTTTTTGAAATAAGCATTGCCGCCGCGGTCGGGATAACCAGCATTGACGAGATCATCAGCGCTCCCACAATGCGCGAGGCTACCGAAACCGTAACGGCGGTGAGGAGCATGAGAACAAAATTTATTGCCCTTACCGGTATGCCGCACAGCCCTGCCGCCTCCTCGTCAAAGGTTATCGCGTATATTTCCTTGTAGAGCGCCATTGTGACAATAACCACAAGCGCCGACAGCGCCAGCGTCATGATCAGGTCAAAATCCGATACCGCGACAATGGAGCCGAACATAAAGCTGTTTATGCTTGCCGAGCCGTTGTCAATAAAGCCCGAAATAACCGCCGTAAGACCTATCCCGGCTGACATTATAACGACCGTTGCGATCTCGGAATATGTACCGAATTTCTTCCGCAGTCCCTCAATGCTGAGAACCGCGGCGATCGAAAACAGGACGGCTCCGATTATCGGGTTAATGCCGATAAGCAGTCCGAAGGCGATACCGCCCAGTGCGGAATGCGAGGCTGCGTCGCCTATCGCCGAAAAACGTTTCAGAACGATCGGCAGTCCGATACAGGGCGCGCTTACCGCGATCATTACCGCCGCGAGAAAGGCTCTTATCATAAAGCTGTGTGAGAAAATATTATCCATGATGATGCGCCCTCTTTCCCGCGAGTATATCCGCAATACGTTCAAGCGACAGATCCGCCGTGCTTACAAATTCCTCATAGCCGTGTTCGCAGAAGATGAGCAGCTTGTTTGCCGCGTTAAGCAGGGTCGGCGTGTCATGGTTTGTCATTATTATGGTCATGCCGTCATTATTCAGCCGGCAGATAATATCCATAATATCGCGGACGGACGCCGCGTCAATTCCGACAGTCGGCTCATCCATAAGCAGCAGCTCCGGCTTTGATACAAGTGCGCGGGCTATAAAAACCCTTTGCTGCTGACCGCCCGAAAGCGAGCCGATAAGCTTGTTTTTATATTCGGTCATTCCCACAAGGGCTAGCGCGTCATCAACCTTTTTCTCATCGTCTTTTGTATACCGCTTAAAAAGTCCCTTTAAAGGGAAAAGGTTTGCGCGGACGACCTCGCGCGCGGTGGAAGGGAAGTCTGTATTGAAGGAATTTGCCTTCTGGGAAACATAGCCTACGCGGCTGCGCACCCTTGACAGCTCCGTGCCGAAAAGCTCTATGCTCCCGCTGTCCTGCTTTAAAATCCCGAGGATCAGCTTTATAAGCGTTGACTTGCCCGCGCCGTTTGCGCCTATTATACCGAGAAAATCACCCTTGCGCAGTGTGAAGCTCACATTTTTCAGAACAGCCTGGTCGGGGTATTCAAAGGTCAGGTTTTCAACCTTTATTATTTCTTTTGCCATGCTTATTACCTCTTATCCGAGCGCCTTTTTAAGCGCCTCAAGGTTTTTATACATTACAGTGAAGTAGTCCTCGTCATCAAGACTGCCCTCAAACGGGTCAAGGGAAAGCAGCTCGCAGCCGGTATCGGAGGCGATCGTTTCGACAATTGCGCTTGTGCCGAGAGGTTCGGTGAAGATATAGCGGATATTGTTATCGGTTATATAGCTCTCAATTTCCGCTATTCTCTTAGGCGTCGGGTCCTCCTCATTATCCTTGCCGTTTATCGGGTACTGCGTAAGCCCGAAGGCGTCGCAAAGTCCCGAATAGGCGTCGTGGGAAACTACAACACTGTTTGTTGAAAAGCTCTTTGCCGCGTCGGCGTAGTCCGCGGCCAGACGGTTTGCCTTGTCGATCGCCGCGTAAAGCCGGTCAAGATAATAATCCGAGTTGTCCGGATCCGCCTCAATGCAGGCGTTTGCTATATTGGTCATTTCAAGCGACGCGTTTGCCGGGTTCAGCCATACATGGGGATCGGAGACATAGGCGTCCTCAATATCCGACGCCTCGACTATTAACACGTCCGTGTCCTTCAGCACTGACGCGATCGAATCTGTCCATGCTTCTATGCCCATGCCGTTATAGATAAAAATATCCGCCTTTGTCAGCGCCGCCATGTCCTGCGCCGTAGGCTCAAAATCGTGAGGCTCCGAGCCGGGGGGACACATATTGTAAACGTCAGCCTTATCTCCGCCTATCTCGCGAGCAAAGTCATACATGGCATAGAAGGAGGTGTAGACCTGCAGCCTTTCGCTTCCTGTCTGATCAGGCGCGGGGGCTGTGTCCGCGCGGCCGGGAGCGCACGCGGCAAGGGAAAGCACTATTGCCGCCGCGGTAAATACCGATAATATCTTATTCATAGGATCTCCTTATTCTTTAATCATTTTGCATCGTACCAGCTCTTGCCGGACTCCGCCTCCGCTATCAGCGGAACATCAAGCTTAACGGTGTTTTCCATCTCGCGGGTGAGCAGCTCTTTTACTCTTTCAACCTCGTCAAGCGGCGTTTCTATAATAAGCTCATCGTGGACCTGCAAGATCAGCCTTGCCTTTAAGCCCTCCGCTTCAAGCCTGTTATAAACTCTCACCATCGCAAGCTTTATAATGTCTGCCGCGGTGCCCTGAACGGGCGTGTTCATCGCGGCGCGCTCTCCGAAGCCGCGGAGGTTCGCGTTTGATGAATTAAGCTCCGGTATATAGCGTACGCGGTTCATCATTGTTTTCACGAAACCGGTTTTGTGAGCGTCCTTTTTTGTTTTTTCCATAAATTCGTATACGCCGCGGTATTTTGTGAAATAGCCGTCCATGTATTCCTTTGCCTGTCTGAAGGAAATGCCGAGATCCTGCGAAAGCGAGTATTCGCCCATGCCGTATATAATGCCGAAGTTGATCGCCTTTGCTGACGAACGCTGCTCCTTTGTGAGCTGTTCGATAGGGATGCCGAGCACCTGCGATGCGGTAACGGCGTGAATATCCATACCGTTTCTGAACGCGTTTATCATGTTTTTATCCTTTGAAAGATGGGCGAGAACTCTTAGCTCGATCTGCGAGTAGTCCGCATCGACCAGCACGCAGCCATCCTTTGCGGCGAACATCTTCCGTATTTCACGTCCGAGCGCGGTACGGGTAGGGATATTCTGCATATTCGGGTCGGACGAGCTGAGACGTCCGGTAACCGTGCCGGTCTGATGGAATACCGAATGTATTCTGCCGGTGCGGGGGTTCACAAGCTTTCCGAGACTGTCGCAATAGGTGGATTTCAGCTTCTGATAGGTTCTGTATTCGAGAACGTCCGCAACAATGGGAACTCCGCTGAGCTTTTCAAGTATATCCGCCTTTGTTGACCAGCCGCTCTTTGTCTTTTTGCCGTGGGGCAGACCGAGCTTTTCAAAGAGGATCACGCCTAACTGCTTGGGGGAATTAATGTTAAATTCCTCGTCTGCCGCGTCATATATGCGCTTTTCAAGCTCCGCGATCCTTACGGAAAGCATATCGCCGAAGTCTCTGAGCGCCTGTGTGTCGAGGGTTATGCCGAGCAGCTGCATTGACGCGAGAACCCTTATAAGCGGCATTTCAACCTCATAGAACAGCTTATGCTGTCCGTTGTCCTCTATAAGCCTTTCAAGCTTGTTTTTCAGCGCGTATATTATAAGCGCGTATCTGCCCGGTGTTTCCGAGGGTTTTTCATCGTCAAAGAGTGAAAGCTGCGCGTTTTTCTCCGTCTCGATATATACGCCGAGATACCGCGCGGCAAGAGAATCTATATCAAGCGGCTTTGACGGGTCGCACAGATATGCCGCTATCGCACAGTCAAAGGCAAAATTCTTAAATTCCGTTTTGCCGTCAAGGGCGATCAGAGCATCCTTAACGGAGGTTACATATTTTGTTATGCTCTCGTCGGCAAGCATGGGGGAGAGCGCCGCGATAAGCGCGTCCCCGGAAAGCTCCGGCGCGGAGCAGAAGGCTTTTTCCGCGTTTGCCACGGCAGCCGACACTATTGTTCCGTTTTTCAGATCAAAGTATACCGCCGTCTCCTTTCCGAGAGACGCGGCGGCTTCCGCAAGCTCCGCGCCGTCCGCGATGCATTCAACAGTCCTGCCCTTGAAAAAATCAGTGTCAGCCGCCGTTCCCTCCTGCGGGGGAGAAAGGTTCATTTTCTTTATAACGCTTTTCAAGCCGAGACGGTTAAGATTTGCGTAAAGCTCCGCCTTGTAATCAGGCGCGTCCGGGCTGTATGCTCCGCCCTTGAAGTCTATCTCTAAGGGCACATTCACATCGATCCGGGCAAGCTTTTTGCTCAGGAACGCGTTGTCCTTATCCGCAAGCAGCTTTTCTTTTATTTTTGCCGAGACATTCGCCTCGTCTATATGCTCATACATATTCTCAATGGTAGAGAACTGACCTATCAGCTTTGCGGCGGTCTTTTCGCCTATGCCCGCGACGCCCGGAATATTGTCCGATTTGTCGCCCATGAGCGCTTTCATGTCAACAAATTCCGAGGGGATAACGCCGTATTTTTCCTTTACGGCGGCCTCGTCATAGAGGTCGGTCACGCTCTGACCCATTTTTGTGGAGGCAAGCACTACCGTTGTGCCGTTGTCCGCAAGCTGCAGATCGTCGCGGTCGCCTGTGGCGATATAGCATTCAATGCCCTTTTCGCCGCACACGCGCGAAACCGTGCCTATAATATCGTCAGCCTCATAGCCCTCCAGCTGCAGTATCGGAATATTCATATCGGAAAGAATACTTTTCATGACCGGCATCTGCGCCGCAAGCTCCTCCGGCATACCGTGGCGGTTTGCCTTGTAGCCCTCATACATTTTATGACGGAAGGTCGGCGCCTTCAGATCAAATGCCGCCAGAATATACCGCGGCTTATAGTCTGCGATAAGCTTCATAAGAATATTGAGAAAGCCGTATACCGCATTGGTCGGCGTGCCGTCCGGCGCGGAAAGCGCGCGTATTCCGTAGAAGGCTCTGTTTATTATACTGTTGGAATCAAGAATTAATAATCTTTCCATTTTGAAGCTCCTGTATCTATAATTATATATTTATAATATTCTATATCAGTTCACAGGATTTGTCAAGTACATAAATTAATAAACATATATTCACAATTTGTTCATAAAAGATATTTATTTTGTTTACATTTGTGACATATTGGGGTAATAAGTGGGTGTTAGAATGTAATCAGTCAAAGGGGAAAAGCAAGACGCCCCGGAATTGGGACAGGAGGAATATTAAAGATGAAACATTTTGATTATAACGACTCAACAGATGTAGTTGTTTATGAAAATCATGACAACAGCGAAAACAAGACCGGCAAGAAACCCGCAACATGGATTGTTGCCGTATCCTCAGCTCTCGCGGCAAGTATATTTACGGTAGGTATTACAACAGGCATACAGCATTTTTCAGACAGCGTGCCGCAGCTTGACACCGCCACAGCCGGCACGGCCGTTGCTAACAACACGGAAAGCGCGGATGCGGGAGCTTCGGGCGATGCTACAACTACTGCATTCACGAATAACGGAAATGCGCTTACAGTTCCGGAGATCGCCACAAAGGTAGGACCGTCCGTAGTGGGCGTTATAAATAAAACAACAGTTCAGCGGCAGAAGTATTGGGATCCGTTCAACGGCAGATATTATTATGACACCGATCCGACTCAGGGCGACGGCGACGACACGGTAGAGCAAGGCTCAGGCTCCGGCATCATAATCAGCGAGGACGGATATATAGTAACGAATCAGCACGTTATCGATGGCGCGACAGAGGTAGAGGTCGTTCTAAATACAGGCAATTCATATACGGCAAAGATTATAGGTCAGGATACAAAGACAGACCTCGCGGTATTAAAGGTAGAGCCGTCGTCTGAGGATAAGCTCACTGCCGCGACCCTCGGCGATTCGACCACAGTACAGGTGGGAGAGCTTGCCGTTGCGATCGGCAACCCGATGGGCATGGAGTTTTCAGGCTCCGTAACGGCGGGTATTATAAGCGCTGTGAACAGAAGCATGACTATAGACAACAGAACCTATAACCTTATCCAGACGGACGCCGCGATCAACGCGGGAAATTCGGGCGGTGCGCTCATAAACCAGTACGGAGAGGTTATCGGCATCAACTCTGTAAAGCTTTCAACAACAGGCGTTGAGGGCATGGGCTTTGCGATAGCTATCTCAGAGGCAAAGCCGATAATAAACGACCTTATGGCCTCGGGCTATGTAACGGGCAGACCGCTTGTAGGCATCGGAATAACCGAAACACGCTACGGTCTCTTCATCAGCTCGATCCAGGAGGGAAGCGGCGCGGAGGCTGCCGGGCTTAAGGTCAATGATATGATACTTGAGGTGGACGGTGAAAAGGTGTCTTCGACATCGGAGGTAAACGAGATCCGTGACAAGAAGAAGCCGGGCGACACAATGTCCTTTAAGGTCCTCCGTGACGGTGAGACTATGGAAATAAGCGTCAAGCTTACCGAGGACGCGACGTCAAAGACCGAAAACAACAAGTAATAATAAATAAGAAATTCAGTTTTAATCGTGGCTGTTGATCAGCCAATACCATCCTTTTTTTCATATGCCCTGCGGAGCGATCCGCGGGGCACCCCCCAAAAATCGCGAAGCGCGCCCCGATCCCCGGCGCGTTTTGCTTTTTAATATATTTTAAAATATGTTTGACAAGGATATATATTATGTGTTATAATATGCTTTATTATAGAAAATCTGAAAAAAGCATACATATATCTGAAAACACGAAGGAGGAAGCATTATGGCAGAGCATTACGGCGTTGTTCCGAAGAGGTTTACGAAAGAGTGGTGGCCGTATTACTGGATGTATTATAAATGGCAGACAATAGGCGTCGTGTTTGCGCTGGCGGCTATCGTAATCACGTTGGTTCAGTGCGCTACAAAGGAGAATTACGACGCTATTGTTAATTATATCGGTGAAACATACTTTGAGCCGGAAACGGTCGAAGGTCTTGAAGCGGCGCTGGAGCCTCTGATAGAGGATGTTGACGGAAACGGGGAGAATAATGTTTTCTTCCAGCAGCTTACGCTTAGCAACGCGTCCGGCTCGGAGGAAATTGATTATACTTTGCAGGTCAAGCACGATCTGGAGCTTTCGGACGAAACCTCCTATCTTTTTATGTATGACAAGAAGGAAGCCGAGCTTATGCTTGAGCGTGAGAGCGCGGACGATGTTTATCTGCCCCTTGACGAATGGTGTGGGACAACAGATCTCAAAGCGGCGTCTGACGGCGGCAGGGTCTTATATTCCCAAAGCGGCGCTCCGCTCGCAATTCTCGCGGAGGGCAGCGGACTGCTGGAAAGCGTGGGAATGGACACAGAGGATCTTTATATCACCGTAAGAAAAAATTATTCCGATGAGGAAAGTAATCTGGCGGCATACCGCAGCGCGGCGGCAATGGCGAACGCTATATTAAAATAAATTAACAGAAGAGGGTGCGTGCAGTTGAAAACAGCGCCGGAATATACGGACGAGCTTGAGCTGTTCAGGGAATACAGAAGAACAGGCGACTCAAGGCTCAGAGGGGAGATCATCGAGCGGTATGTGTATATAGCGGAGATCATCGCAAAGAAATACACCAAAACAAACCGCGCATACAATAACGGAATAGATTACGATGATGTTTATCAGGTGGCCTGTCTGGGCTTGATTTATGCATCTGAAAGGTTTGACCCGGACAAGGGAGTCAAGTTTGCGAGCTTTGCCACGCCGACGATCATCGGCGAGGTGCGCAGATATTTCCGCGACAAGGGATTTTTCATTCGTGTTCCCGGCAGGCTCTATGAGGTGTTCCGCAAGGCGGAACGGATAAAGCGCAGCGGGGAAGGAGGCACGATCTCGGATATGGCGAGAATGATCGGAGTATCCGAGCGGGTGGTGCGCGAAGCGTATCGGACAGGTGACGCCGCATTCGTAAAATCAATTGAAAGCGAGTTTCTCGGCGATGACGACAGCATAGCGATCGCGGATACCCTCGGCAAGGAGGACAGCAGCTTTCTTGTGATCGAGAACAGCGATTTTATAGGCTACTGTGAAAAACAGCTTGACGAAAGGGAAAGACAGTTTGTTGATCTGAGATACTATAAGGAAATGAATCAGAGCGAGATCGGCGAAATCATGGGCATGAGCCAGATGCAGGTCTCGCGATTTGAAAAAAAGGTCCTGAAAAAGCTGCGCGGCTTGTATTTCGGCGATTAAAATAATCAGGTTCTCAATGAGCCTGATTATTTTTTTCGGTCAGCGGATATACCGTTACTCCGGTCAGGGGCAGATTATTGTGCGCGTTATCCCAGAGGAACACCTTTATGCAGGCGGCTGACTCCGACGGATGGATTATGGTTTCATTGCAGTCTTTTACAAGCCCCGCCAATATTCCGTCCTCGTCATATTCCGCGGCGTACAAGGAACAGAAGTCGGGGATCACTCTTGTTGCCGTTATGTACAGGCTGCCGCTGTCGGTGCTTTCTATGATTATGCTTACTCCGTAATCCTGCGGTACGACAGTAGGCGCTGCGGTAGGCTCCGGCGTCGGCGTGGGCGGCGCGGTAGGCTCCGGCGTGGGTGAAGGCGTGGGTGAAGGCGTTGGTATTGCGGGTATCAGTCCCGTCATGTTAAGAATACCCGAACCATAGCTGTTCGCGGGAGCGGCGCTGAATGGCGTTGTGTTTGCCTGCAGGATCTCCGACGCGCTGTCATATTCAATATCGTTATCGAAGGTTTTCATCATTGCCACTGCCGCCGTCACAAACGGGCATGCCATCGAGGTTCCGTTTTTTACACCGTAACTCCCCATGCTGACAGGGATCGTGCTGTATATGGAGTCACCCGGCGCCGCAAGCTCTATTACGCTGCCGTAATTGGAGGTTGATGCTAAGCCTCCGGTCTTTGTGCTGTTCGCGACAGTTATCACATTGTCCATATACGCGGGGAAAATGTAATCCGCGTTAAGTTTGCCGTTTCCCGCCGCTGCGCATATTATTGTTTTGTTTTCGTTCGCCTTATCAAATAACGGTTTGAACACTTCTTTCTGAGAGCAGTCCGAGTCTGTCTCTGTTGTGCCTATGCTCATATTTATAACAGACGGCTTAAGCTCGTTTGCTCTCTGTATCGCCGACTTTAATTGTGTTGTGGTGAATAACCCGTCGGCTTTGGTTACCTTAAGGGGTATTATTTTAACGTTTGACGTAGTGTTGTCCGCTATGATCCCCGCGACATGGGTGCCGTGGGAAACATCATCCATCGGATCGCTGTCATTATTGGCGTAGTCATAGCCCTGCTCAACGTCGATCCGTCCGTCAAGCTCCGGGTGGGTGTAGTCTATTCCGGAGTCTATTTCCACTACCGTGATCTCCGGCATAGCGGCAACATCTCCGAAATGAAGCTCAAGCTGCGAGGTGAGCCACGAGGTGTTCACATAGCCCGATCCCCAGGAAAGATAGGGAAAATACGCGGTAGGTCTGCTGGCGGCAACCGTCATTTCTTCGTTGCAGCAGACGGAGATCCCGATTGAATTATAGTATTCATACGCCGCGGCGGCCTCGCCGGAGGTGTTGTATATCAATGTGTGTATGCCGTACTCGTCATATATATCATAAAGTGCGCCGCGGCAGTCCGCGATGCCGTCATAACAGGCGAGAATAATATTTCCCGGCTCGTCGCTCTGTATTCCCATCGAAAACAGGGCTGCCGTGCTTTGCGGAGCATATTTCTCTATCGCGTCCGCGTATTCTTTCGCGGTGCCCGTATAAATTGTTTCCGCCTCCGCGGTTCCGGCTCCAAAGGTTAGCAGCGCGGTTAGAAGAATCAGAATTTTTCTCATTGCTGAAAACTCTCCTTGTTTAAGTTTGATCGTTCAATATATATATATTATACTATATTTTGCGGCGGATTGCAATAGCGGATTTTTTTGGCGCACGGGTTTCTACATTAAATATAACTTTTTATGAAATTTTTAAATTTCCTCTTGCAAAATCAAAATTTCTGTAGTATGATATATATCATGCATTGGGTACTTAATAATAAGAATAGACTTTTATTGCATGAGGTTGGAAAATGACTGATATAATAAGTACAACTAAGAATAAGACATATAAATATATTAAATCGCTTCAGCAGAAAAAGGCGAGAGCGCGGGAGGGACGTTTCACCGTTGAGGGAATAAAGTCCGTGCGGGATGCGGCGGCTTCCTCTATGAGGATCGCTATGACGGCTGTTTCCGAATCCTTTTATAATAGTAAGGAGTTTGGTTATCTGCCGGAGGCGGAGCTTTTTGTTGTCAGGGACGAGCTTTTTGCCGGACTTTGTGATACAAAAACACCGCAGGGAATTATTGCGGTGATCGACGCGCCGCCGCGCGGGAGCTTTTCCGCCGTTACAGGAAAAGCTTACATATACTGTGATAACGTATCAGACCCTGGCAATTTAGGCACAATAATACGTACAGCGGACGCGGCGGGCTTCGGCGCGGCGCTGCTTTCGCCGGGCTGCGCCGATCTCTACAGTCCGAAAACGGTGCGTTCAAGCATGGGCTCATTCTTTAATATTGACGTTGTGCCCGGCTTTGAAGCGGCGCGGCTGTTTGATATGAAGAAGCAGGGCTTTGAGCTTTACTGCGGCGCGCTGCGCGGCGACAGCATACCCTACACCTCGGCTGATTTTAAATCACCGTCCGTTATTATAGTCGGAAATGAGGCAAACGGCGTATGCGATGAAATTCTTGCGGAATGTAAGCATATAATTATACCGATACAAGGCTCCGCGGAGTCGCTTAACGCCGCTGCAGCCGCGGCGGTTATGATGTTTGAGCTGGTACGTCAGCGAAGTATATGAGCCTGACGAAGAGGAGGTAATAATGGCAACTAAGAAAGTTAAGCAAAAGCTTCTTATTGTGGAGTCGCCCGCAAAGGCGGGCACGATACAGAAGTATCTCGGAAAAAATTACAAGGTGGTGGCTTCAATGGGCCATGTTATCGATTTGCCGAAAAGCACCCTCGGAGTTGATGTTGACAACGATTTCGAGCCGCGGTATATCACTATACGCGGCAAGGGCGGGCTGCTTGCCGAGCTGAAAAAAGAGGCGAAAAAAGCGGACTCGGTCTTTCTCGCGACCGACCCTGACCGCGAGGGAGAGGCGATAAGCTGGCATCTGGCGCACGCGCTTAAGATAGATCCGCAGTCGCACTGCCGCGTGACCTTCAACGAGATCACGAAAAACGCGGTCAGGGAGGCTATAAAGCAGCCGAGACCGATCGACATGAACCTTGTGAACGCCCAGCAGGCGAGACGTATTCTTGACCGTATAGTGGGCTACAAGATAAGCCCGATCTTATGGGAAAAGGTAAAGAGGGGACTGAGCGCGGGACGTGTTCAGTCCGTAGCAACACGGCTCATCTGCGACCGCGAGGAGGAAATTCTGAACTTTGTGCCCGAGGAATATCACACTATTGATGTAAAGCTCAGGGACAAGAAGTCGAAAAAGACGCTTGCGGCGCGTTATTACGGCGAAAACGGCAAGGAGACAAGGCTTACCTCCGCCGCTGAAGCGCAGGCGGTCGTTGATGATATAAAGGACAGCGGGTTTGTTGTTCTGAGCACTAAGGAAAGCTCAAAGAAGCGCAAGCCGCAGCCGCCGTTCACGACAAGCACGCTCCAGCAGGACGCGTCACGCAAATATTCCTATCAGGCAAGCCGCACCATGCAGATCGCTCAGACCCTTTATGAGGGAGTGCGGCTGGGCGGCAGGCTCGGCACAGTGGGTCTTATAACCTACATGAGAACAGATTCGCTGCGTATTGCCGAGGACGCTCTTGCGGAGGCGAACGCGTTTATAAAGGAAGAATACGGCGAGGAAAACGCTAAGCTCCGCCGGTTCAAAGCAAAGAAAAACGCGCAGGACGCGCACGAGGCGATAAGACCGACCTCTGTTAATATAAGACCGGCAGACATTAAGGATAAGCTCACAAATGAGCAGTATAAGCTGTATAAGCTGATATGGGAGAGATTTGCGGCGAGCCAGATGGCGGCGGCGGAATACCGTCTTACAAGCGCCGAGTTTGAAGCAAACGGTCACCGGTTCAGAGCAAACGGCTCCGAGATCGTGTTTAAAGGCTATATGAACGTATATGTTGAGTCCACCGACGAGAAGGAGGAAAAGAGCAAGGCTCTTCCGCCGCTCGGAGAGGGTGACGCGCTTGCCTGTACCGATATTGACAGCAGACAGCACTTTACCCAGCCGCCCCCGCGGTTCTCGGACGCGTCTCTCATACGGGAGCTGGAGGAAAAGGGGATAGGCCGTCCGTCGACCTACGCCCCCACGATAACGACCATTGTTTCCCGCGGCTATGTCCAGCGTTCAAAAAAGCAGCTTATCCCTACAGAGCTTGGCAATGTGACAACGGATATTATGAAGTCCAATTTTAAGGATATTGTCGATGTCGGCTTTACGGCAAGCATGGAATCAAGACTTGACGATGTAGAGGCGGGCGATGATGACTGGATCATGGTCCTCAAGGGCTTTTATCCTCCTTTTGAGGAAAATCTGGAGCTTGCGCGGGAGAACATTGAAAAAATCGAAATAAAGGATAAGGTTTCGGATACACCCTGTGACAAGTGCGGCAGAATGATGGTTTACAAGCTGAGCCGTTTCGGCAGGTTCCTTGCGTGTCCGGGGTATCCGGAATGCAAAAACACAAAGGCGATACGCGTCGGCACGGGAGTGGGATGCCCGAAGTGCGGGGGCGAGATACTGGTTAAGCAGTCAAAGAAGGGCAGAACCTACTACGGCTGCGAGTACTGGCCAAAGTGTGACTTTATGGCATGGGACACTCCGGTAAAGGATGAGGTATGTCCCGAATGCGGCGGTCTGCTTATGAGGAAGAACGGCAGAGGCGCGAAGATATACTGCTATAACGAGAAGTGCAGCTATGAGCGCGCGGTCAATAAGGACGAGAATAAGCATGAAGAGGATTAAGGTAATAGGCGCGGGACTCGCGGGCTGTGAGGCCGCGCTGCAGCTGGCAAAATACGGACTTGAAACAGAGCTTTATGAGATGAAGCCGAAAAAGTTTTCTCCGGCCCATCACAGCGAGGGCTTTGCGGAGCTGGTGTGCTCCAATTCGCTTAAAGCGGAGCGGGTCGAGAACGCTTGCGGACTTTTAAAGGCGGAGATGCGTCATTGGGATTCGGTTATGATGCAGGCGGCTGACGTGAGCCGTGTTCCCGCGGGCGGCGCACTGGCTGTGGACAGGGATAGGTTTTCGGAATTTATAACCGCCAGGATAAAGGAAAATCCTCTTATCACCGTGATAAATGACGAGGTGACGGAGCTTGACGCCGATGAATACACAATTATCGCGACAGGCCCGCTCACCTCGGATGCGCTGTCGGACGCGATAAAGCGGCTCACCGGCGGAGATGAGCTGGCGTTTTATGACGCCGCCGCGCCTATCGTGACAGAGGAGAGCATTGACATGGACAGGGTGTTTAGGGCGGCAAGATATGACCGCGGCGCTGCGGATTATATAAACTGTCCTATGACAAAGGAGGAATACACCGCCTTTTACAACGAGCTGATAAACGCGGAGACGGCAAAGCTCAGGGAATTTGAAAACCGGAAGGTTTTTGAGGGCTGTATGCCCGTTGAGGTCATGGCAAAGAGAGGGTTTGAAACGCTCACCTTCGGCCCGCTTAAGCCTGTGGGGCTTGTAGATCCGAAAACGGGCAGGGACGATGCGTATGCGGTGGCTCAGCTCCGCCAGGACAACGCCGAAGGCTCGCTGTATAACCTTGTGGGCTTTCAGACCAATCTTAAATGGGGCGAACAGAAGCGGGTATTCTCCATGATACCGGGTCTTGAAAACGCCGAGTTTATAAAGTACGGGGTCATGCACCGGAACACCTTCATCAACTCGCCGCGGCTGCTGGACAGGTTCTACCGCATGAGGGAGTATCCGAAAATATATTTTGCGGGGCAGATCACGGGTGTTGAGGGCTATGTCGAATCGGCGTCAAGCGGTATTCTCGCAGGCTATAATCTCGCCTGTGAGCTTACGGGCAGAGAGCTGTGGGAGCCGTCGCCAAAAACATCAATTGGCGCTCTCGCGCTATATATATCCGATCCGTCAAATGACGGCAGCTTTCAGCCGATGAACGCGAACTTCGGCATTATCGAGGGACCTGACCGCAGGATACGCAAAAAGGCGGAACGATATGCAAGGGTGGCGGAAATGTCGCTTGAAATTATAAATAAAATTAAGGTTTGATGAAAGGAGCTTACATATTATGGCAGAGAACAACACAAGTAAGGAAAATTCAGGGGCGGTTAAGGACAACAGGGCAAAGATAATTCTGGGCGTTATTGCGCTGGCGCTTATTGTTGTCATTATTGCGATTGCCGGCAGGTCATGCAGCGAAAAAGGCGGCAATGACAGCAGCGGCACAGTTCAGACCGCGGATGGCACAGAGGCGCCTCAGATCACGCCGATCTTTATGTATTTTGTATCAAAGTCGGACGAGGGCTATGACGAGTATATGGCTATGATAGAGGAGCTTAAGTCGGAGTATGACGGCAGAGTTGAATTTCAGATCACCGATGTCGATGAGAATCCCGAATCAAAGGATAACTTCCCGGTTGAGGGAAATACTCCGCTGCTTATTATGAATAACCATGACAACAACATCACGGCTATCGAGTTCAGCTGCTCAGATAAGGATACCCTTAAAGCAGATATTGAGGCTTCGTTCAAATAATTGCATACATTCCGCGCTTTTCGGGGAGACTGTATAAAAAAACAGGAAACGGAGGCACGGAAATGATAAGAACTGATCTGGCTGTTGAGGCGCATGAGATGACGGAGCGCGAGGGCAGGGAAATACGGGGTGTGCGGGTGAAAACCACGGAGCGCGGCAGCATAAAGCGCACGGTGGTTGATATTCTGAACGCCGAGGGCGCGGCAGTCGTGGGAAAGGACATCGGTAAATATGTTACGATCGAGGCGCCGCAGCTGAAATACAGTATTGATGATTACGAAACCGTATGCGGTATGCTGGCGGAGGAGCTGCGCGGCATATGCGGCAGCTTTGGAAAAACTCTCGTTGTCGGGCTGGGAAACCGCGCCATCACGCCGGATGCTCTCGGTGACGAGACGGTAAAGCAGCTGATCATAACAAGCCATATAAAGAAATATATGCCCGACGCCTTCGATAAGGATTTTTCGGACGTATGCGCTGTTGTGCCGGGAGTTATGGGCACAACGGGCATTGAGACCGTGGAGCTGGTCAAGGGCGCTGCCGAAACGGTAAAGCCCGATCTGGTTATCGCGGTCGACGCGCTTGCGGGTGCCGATATGAGCCGCGTATGCTCCACAGTACAGATCACCGACACCGGCATAGCTCCCGGCTCGGGCGTAGGCAATCACCGCGGCGGAATTAACCGCGAGTCGGTGGGGTGCAGAGTCATTGCGATAGGCGTGCCGACAGTGATCGCGGCGGAAATCCTTAGCGGAGGCGAGCTGGCGGAGGAATTCGGGGGCGTTATGGTCACCACCAAGGATATTGACCTTGTTATCGCGCGCATGGCAAAGACCGTGGCGAACGGAATAAATATGGCGCTGCACCGTGATCTCACCTTCAGGGAGATCGAGGAATTTGTCGGATGATTTTTGCAGTGTACAGAAAGGAAAAGAAATATGCAGAGTGTTAAAATCAACAACAATCTCAGCGTGAACGTTATAAGCATGACAAAGCTGAAAACGACCTCCGTCGGGGTTTATATACACAGACCGCTGCGCGAAGAGGACGCGTCATATAACGCGCTGCTCCCGCTGGTGCTCAAAAGCGGAAACAGACTTTGCCCCGACCGCGAGGCTGTCGCAAGGTATCTTGAAGATCTTTACGGCGCGTCCATGGGCGCAACTACATTAAAGCGCGGAGAGGATCACATCATATATTTTGATGCCGAAACCATTTCCGACCGCTACGCGCCGGAGGGCGAGCAGCTTGTGGCAGACCTGCTGCGTCTTGTGCTTTCGTCGATCTTTGAGCCTGCAGAGGAAAACGGCGCTTTTAATGAGAGGGTCGTGGAGCAGGAGAAGCTCAACGCTATAGACAAGCTTGACGCTTTTGTAAACGACAAGCGATCATACGCGTCATCGCGCTGTCAGCAGGAAACCGCGCGCGGAACGGATTTCGCAATCCTCCGCTACGGCACGAAGGAGGGGCTTTCTCAGATAACCGCAAAGAGCCTCTATGATTATTACAGGTCAATTATCACGGCCTCCGTGATAGATATATATATATGCGGTGACGCGGATGCCGGGGCTGCCGCCGCGGTCGTGCGCGAATACGCCGACAGGCTTTCCTTTACAGACGCCGTGCTCCCGCGGACGGAGATCATCTCGCGCGAGCCGGGAGCTGTCCATAACGTCACCGAGGAAATGGACGTTGCGCAGGGCAAGCTCGCGATCGGGTTTCTTACCAACGTCAGACCGACCGACAGCGACTATGACGCGCTTATCGTATTCAACAGCATATTCGGCGCGGGCGCTCATTCAAAGCTCTTTAACAATGTCCGCGAAAAGCTTTCTCTCTGCTATTACGCCTCGTCACAGGTCGAGAGGGCAAAGGGTATTATTACGGTCAATGCCGGGATAGAGTTTCAGAATTTCGGGAAGGCATATGACGAGATTCTCGTACAGCTTGAGGAAATAAGAAAAGGAAATATTTCGGAGGACGAGTTTAACGCGTCAGTCAGCGCGCTTGTAAATATGTTCAACTCGTACTATGACGATCAGCGCGCTATGGCAACCTTTTCCCTTGTTGAGAAGTCCAACGGCACGAACAGGACCGTTGAGGAATGTATTGAGGCCGTAAAGAGGGTCACGGCTGAGGACGCCGCGGCCGTCGCGCGGAAGCTTCAGCTTGACACCGTTTATTTCTTAAAGGGAAAGGAGAATGCGTAATGGAGCTTACATTCAGAAAAAACGAACTGACCGGCGAGGTTATGTATTCCGGCGTTCATAGATCAGGACTGGATATATATATTGTTCCGAAAAAGGAATACAGCGGGACCTACGCCATATTCGGCACACGCTACGGCTCGGTCGACTCGGATTTTATCGTTCCGGGCGAAACGGAGGTCACTCATGTCCCCGACGGTATCGCGCACTATCTTGAGCATAAGATGTTCGACCAGCCTGACGGGAGCAATGTCTTTGACAAATTCTCGAAATACGGCGGCAACGCCAACGCGTTCACCTCGTTTAATATGACCGCGTATCTGTTCTCGGCAACCTCGGATTTTGAGGAAAACCTCGCGACGCTCCTTGACTATGTTCAAAGCCCCTACTATACGGAGGAAACAGTGCGGAAGGAGCAGGGAATTATCGGTCAGGAGATAAGAATGTATGACGATAATCCGGGATGGAAGCTGTTCTTTAACTTTATAAACTGTCTTTATCAGAACCACCCGGTAAAAAAGGAGATCGCCGGGACGGTTGAGAGTATAAGTCATATAACGGCGGACTATCTCTATAAATGCTACAACACCTTCTACAACCTTTCAAATATGTCGCTTGTAATAGTCGGCAACGTTGATGTTGACAGAGCGGTCAAAGTGATAGAGAAGGGGATAAAGAACAACGAGCCGTTCACGGAGCCGATAAAAAAGATATATCCCGAGGAGCCAAAGGAGCTTGCGGCGTCATACGCGGAGCGCAGCATGGCGGTTTCCGTGCCGATGTTTATGCTCGGCTGGAAGGATAACGATGTGAACAAGACGGGCGCGGAGCTGCTGAAAAAGAATATAGAGATCACCGTTCTTTTGAGAATGCTGTTCGGCAAAAGCTCGGAGCTTTACAAAAAGCTGTATGATTCGGGACTTATAAACAGCGCCTTCTCGACCGATTACACAATGCAGCCGGATTACGGCTTTACCTCCATTGACGGTGAGAGCAGAGATCCGAAAAAGGTGTTTGAGGTGATCATGGACGAGCTTGAAAAAATTCGTAAAAAGGGTCTTTCACAGGAGGACTTCAACCGTACAAAAAAGGTTATGTGGGGCAGCTATATCCGCTCGCATAACGATATTGAAAACTATGCCGGACTTTATATGCAGCTGCTGTTCATGGGCATTGACTATTTTGATTACTACGATGTTTACAAAACAGTTACCTTTGAGGACGTGAAGGCGCGCTTTGACGGGCATTTTAAACGGGAGTTTGCCGCTCTGTCGGTTGTTAATCCCGTCTGAACAGGAGAATTATTATTCCGCGGAGAACCTCTCAGTCAGCCAAAGGTTGACTGAGAGGTCGTCACGGAATAATAATTTATTTTTTGCCCAAAAATCACTTGAAAATTAGCGGGTTGTATGGTAATATATAATTATATAATTTTGAATTTATGAGGAGGAACAAATTATGAATAATATTCCAAAGGTCAAGGTGGGTATTGTCGCGGTAAGCCGTGACTGCTTCCCGGAAAGTCTTTCGGTAAACAGAAGAAAGGCGCTTGTTGAGGCTTATGCCGATAAGTATGATGCTGCCGACATCTATGAGTGTCCGGTTTGTATCGTGGAAAGTGAAATACATATGCAGCAGGCTCTCGCCGACATAAAGGCGGCGGGCTGCAACGCGCTCTGCGTATACCTCGGAAACTTCGGCCCGGAGATCTCTGAAACAATGCTTGCTCAGCAGTTTGACGGACCAAAGATGTTCGTTGCGGCGGCTGAGGAAAATATCGCCGTGTTATCGGATGACCGCGGCGATGCTTACTGCGGTATGCTCAACGCAAGCTATAACCTAAAGCTCCGCGGCGTTAAGGCGTATATTCCGGAGTATCCGGTAGGCACGGCTGAGGAATGCGCCGATATGATCAACGAATTTCTTCCGATCGCAAGAGCGGTCATCGGTCTTAACGACCTTAAGATAATATCATTCGGTCCGCGTCCGCTCAATTTCCTTGCCTGCAACGCTCCGATCTATCAGCTTTATCAGATCGGCGTTGAGATCGAGGAGAACTCGGAGCTTGACCTTTTCGAGAGCTTCAATAAGCATGAGGGTGATGAAAGAATACCTGAGGTGGCTGCGGACATGGAGGCGGAGCTTGGCGCGGGCAATAAGAAGCCTGAGATACTTGCAAAGCTCGCTCAGTATGAATTAACGCTTACAGACTGGGTCGAGGCTCACAGAGGCTCAAAGAAGTATGTCGCGATCGCGGGCAAGTGCTGGCCGGCATTCCAGACGCAGTTCGGATTTGTTCCGTGCTATGTAAACTCGCGTCTCACTGGCCGCGGCATTCCGGTTTCATGTGAGGTCGATATTTACGGCGCGCTCTCGGAGTTCATCGGTACCTGCGTATCAGAGGATGCCGTTACGCTCCTTGACATAAACAACTCTGTCCCGAAGGAAATGTATGATGCTGATATAGCGGGTAAGTTTGACTATACGCATAAGGACACCTTCATGGGCTTCCACTGCGGAAACACCTGCTCAAGCAAGCTTGCGGCATGCTCAATGAAGTATCAGAAGATCATGGCGCGCTCACTTCCGATAGAGGTCACAAACGGCACTCTCGAGGGCGACATCGCGCCGGGCGACATCACCTTCTTCAGACTCCAGTCGACCTCCGACGCAAAGCTCCGCGGCTATATCGCAAACGGCGAGGTTCTTCCCGTCGCTACGCGCTCGTTTGGTTCGATCGGCGTATTCGCCATCCCGGAGATGGGACGCTTCTATCGCCACGTTCTCATTGAAAAGAACTACCCGCATCACGGCGCAGTTGCTTTCGGTCATCATGCAAAGGCGCTCTATGAGGTGTTCAAGTACATAGGCGTTCCGGTTGAGGAGATCGGCTACAACCGGCCGAAGGGCGTAAGATACCCGACAGAAAATCCGTGGGCCTGAGATAAATCCCCGCTGCATTTAAGGAGAACAAGAAAGTATGAAATATCTCATTGGAATAGATCTCGGAACAAGCGGCACAAAGACTGTGCTGTTTGACGAAGATGGAAATACGATAAAGAGCCATACCGTTGAGTATCCCATGTCCCAGCCGAAAAACGGCTGGGCGGAGCAGGATCCGCTCGACTGGTACAATGCTTCCGTTGAAACGCTGCGCGCTGTCACTCAGGACATTGACGCGTCGCGGATTGCGGGTATAGGCATTTCAGGTCAGATGCATTCGATGGTCATGCTCGATGAAAATAACGATATTATCCGTCCGGCAATTCTCTGGTGCGACGGACGTACCGCAAAGGAGTGTGACGAGATCACCGAAAAGGTCGGTGCGCAAAGACTGATCGAGATCACGGCAAATCCGGCGCTCACCGGCTTTACGGCGTCAAAAATTCTCTGGGTGCGCAACAATGAGCCTGAGAACTATGCGAGATGCCGCCGTATCCTCCTTGCAAAAGACTATGTGCGTTTCCGCCTTACGGGCGAGTATGCCACAGAGGCGTCCGATGCGAGCGGTATGCAGCTGCTTGATATTGCGAACCGCTGCTGGTCGGATGAGGTGCTTGAAAAGCTTGATATAGACAAGTCGCTCCTTGCGAAGGTTTATGAAAGCCCGGAGGTCACGGGATACATAACGGAGGAGGCTGCAAAGCTCACGGGCGTTCCGGCGGGAACTCCTGTGGTGGGCGGCGCGGGCGATAATGCCGCCGCTGCTGTCGGCACGGGCGTTGTTGAAGAGGGCAAGGCGTTTACGACGATAGGCACCTCCGGCGTTGTGTTTGCTCATACAAAGGAGATGCACCTCGATAAGAAGGGCCGTGTACACACCTTCTGCTGCGCCGTTCCGGGTGAATGGCATGTTATGGGTGTTACCCTCGCGGCGGGACTTTCTCTGAAATGGTTCCGCGATAACTTCTGCGCGGAGGAGATCTCAACCGCCGGATCAATGGGCGTTGATCCGTATTATCTTATGGATAAGGAGGCGGAGGAAAGTCCGATAGGCTGCAACAAGCTGCTATATCTGCCGTATCTTATGGCGGAGCGCACTCCGCATCTCGATCCCGACTGCCGCGGCGCGTTCATAGGTCTTTCGGCTATGCATAAAAAGCGCGATATGCTCCGCGCGGTTATGGAGGGCGTTGTTTACAGTCTGCGCGACTGCGTGGAGGTGCTGAGAGAAATGGATGTTACCTCCGAAAGCATGGCGGCTTGCGGCGGCGGCGGTTCCTCGCCGTTATGGCGCTCAATGCTTGCCGACGCCTTCGGCATGAACGTAACGACCGTTACCTCAAAGGAAGGCCCGGCTCTCGGCGCGGCGATCCTTGCGGGCGTGGGCGCGGGGGTTTATCCGAGCGTTCAGGAGGCGTGCAGAAGGGTCGTCAGGACAAAGACGGAACAGGCTCCCGATGCCGGAAAGAGAGCGGAGTATGATAAGTTCTATCAGATCTACCGAAAAATGTATCCGGCGCTAAAGGAGAATTATAAGGCTCTGGCGCAGTTATAATAAATAATGCAAACAAAACAGAGAGCGGTGAATAAGCCGCTCTCTGTTTCGTTACAGTGTTGTTCTGAGGTCGTCTCCGAAGCTGCGAAGCTCATCAAGGTTCCTTGCGCCCGTGTACCGGTCAAGCAGCTCCTGCTGTACGCGCTGCGGAAGAGAATCAAAGTACGCTCTGGATTTCGGATCACTCTCTAAAAGCTCGATCGTTGAATTAAATTCCATAAAAGTTCACCTCATGCTTATTATGCATGAGGTGATTAATTTTTATGCGCGGATCAGCAATCCGTTCAATAAATCTTCCTTTGCAAGCTCCTTCAGCTTGTAATGCATTTTTTTACCCGTAGCGTTTACAGGGATCGAGGAAACAAATCTGTAGTATCTCGGACGCTTGTAGTTTGAGATCATCGGGCTGCTCTTGCAGTATTCTTCAAGCTCGTCGATCGTGAGGGTCGGGTCGGACTTGATGATATATGCTGTAACGACCTCGCCGCGGAGCTTGTCGGGAACGGCTGTCACAATACAGTCGGCTACCTTCGGATGGGTGTTGAGCACCTCCTCTACCTGTGTCGGATATATGTTCTCGCCGCCGGAGATGATCATATCATCCTTTCTGCCGACAATGCTTATAAAGCGGTTCTTGTCCCATGTGCCGAGATCGTTCGTATAGAGATAGCCGTTGTAGAACTTGCGCTCCGTTTCACACTCGTTATTGAAATAGAAATACGACATCTTCGCCGGTGACTTGATTATCACCTCGCCGACTTCGTTGTTGTCGGCTGCCGCCAGATCGTCCGGCTCGGCGCGGCGGTCATCATATATCTTCACCACTCTTACATCGTCATCGGAGCAGCTGCTGCCGGCGGTTCCCGCCATTGCCGGCAGATCCGTCGGACGGAGGAAGGTGTTCCAGAAGGATTCGGTGGTTCCGTAGCCGTTGAAGATACGCGGCGTGAGCACCTTCTGGTACTTTATACACGCGGCTCTTTCCAGAGGGCTGCCCATAGTGATTATCCCGCGGAGCGAGCTGAGATCGTAGCCGGAGCGCTCCTGCGCCTCGGTAAGCCTTTCAAGCACGTTCGGCACTCCGATTATAAATGTGAGCTTGTACTGCTCAACGTATTTAAGCGTGGCCACAGCGTTGAATTTGCGCATGATGGTGACCGAGCCGCCCGCGTAAAGCGTGGGCGTCAGACCTCCTGAGTGGATCCCGCCGCGGTGGAACCACGGGGTCGTGTTCATGGACTTATCCTCCGATGAAAACGGGAAGTGTATCATAACGTCATGCGCCGAAAGCACCTCGTTTATGCTTGTGAGACACACTCCCTTCGGTCTGCCGCTTGTTCCGCTGGTATAAAGTCTCGCAGTTTCATCATATATTGAAAGGGGCCATTTCAGCTCCGGATTTGTGTCAGGCTGATACTTTACATAGTCGCTGTAGCGCGTGCTGCCTATAACCGGCTGGGTGTCGTTGTCATCGTCAACCATGAGGACGACTTTCGGTCTGAACCTTGTGTGATGGCACGCCTCCTGTACCGCGGGCTTGTTGTCCGCCTCGTAGATGTAAACCTTAGGACGGCTGTCGTTAATGGTCTGTGCGATCTCGCCCGCAGATAGTCTGAAATTTATCGGGCACGCGACCGTTCCTGTTTTATGGCACGCAAGGTATGCAAAAACAAATTCGGGGCAGTTCTGGAGCTGGAACATTACAACGTCGCCCTTGCGCACGCCGCTTTCCAGAATGGCGTTCGCAAGCTTGTTCGCCTCCGCGTTAAGCTCCGCGTATGACCAGCGGCGGCCGGTTTCGGGGTCAAACAGCGCTTCGCGGTTGCCATAGCGCATTACGTTCCTCATAAATCCCGCGAGCCATGTGTATTCGCCCTCGAAATACCGCCTGAACGCGTCAAGTCTTTTTTCTTTTGTGTCGGCAGTGAATTTTGACTTTGCCGCGTGCAGAGCCGCTTCAAGAGAGCCGAAAAGCGAGTTTATATCATCGTTTGTATATTCATAGTTTGATTTGTTCGCGCAGTTTTCAAGCAATCTGATCGTGTCAAGTATTTTATCCTTTCTTGACGCGGCGATCCTGTCAAAACGCTGTCTTTTGGTTTCTTTTTCCATTCTGTACCACTCCTTCGGTTGAATTTTGTTATCTGTATTTTATCACTGTATATATTCAGTGTCAAGTATATTTTTAAAATATTGTGAACAAAATTGCAATTGAAATGAAATAAGCATAATATTTCGGAAATATTGTGAACATAATGTTAAACATTAGTTTTTTTATAATGACTTCATTGACAAACCGCATATATATTGATATGATGTATGCATACAGGAGGTGACTGTAATGACAGATGCGCTGTCGCGAACGAAAATTGTGTCGGCTCCGTCTGATGGAGCGGTTATCCGGTGAATTGTTAAATTATGCAAATCGACAAAATTAATTTAAAATCGTATTGACATATGACTTGTTTCGATGTATAATATTAAGGTGTGGCAAGCCTTTTACCGCACCTTATTTTGCATTTGTACATTATGTATTATTAAATTTCGAAGTACTTAATGCATGATATATAGTTTATTGTATTTTGGATATTAGGAGAAGAGAAGGATATGTTTTTCGGAAAACACAGGATAAACGAACATGATGTCGATAAAAACATTGCTGAAAATATTGACAATCAAGAGGATGCCGATACAGAGCCGGCGCCGCCGGAGGAAAACATGGAAATAACATCGGATACGGAGCTTGAAGACGCTGCCGAGGCGTCGGATACGGAGGATGACGCGGAAAGCAAAGAGACTGTCGCCGAAGGAGACGAGGAAAGCGTAGAGACTGCCGCAGCTGAGGAAGAGCAGGCTGACGAGGAAATAGACGATTTTGATATTATCGGGGATATTCCCGTAGATCAGGAGCAGCATGAGACAGCAGCAGAACCGGAGACGCCGCCGGAGCCGGCACAGCCTGAGGAAACCGCTGAGGAACGCGCCGCAAGGCTGGCCGCAAGAAAACGGATACTGAAAAAAACGGTTAAAATCGGGGGCATAGCTGTGGGCGGACTTGCTGTTATTTATCTGGCAGGCGCAGCATTCTACAGCTCGCATTTTTTCTTCGGTACCGTAATAGGCAGCTATAACTGCTCAAACATGAGTCTTTCAAAAGCAGAGGAGCATATTACCACGGGAATAGGCAACTATTCTTTTGCCATCTATGAAAAGAATGATGTGGTTGAGTACATAAAAGGCGAAGAAGTGGGTCTTGCAGCTGTAGCAAGGGACAGCATAGAGGATTTAAAGGCGAAGCAGAACCCGTTTATGTGGCCTGTTTTCTGGAAACAGAGAACAATTCCGATGTCTGTTGAAATTTCTCTTGACGATGAATTGCTGCGGAATAAGATCAGCGAATTGCAGTGCGTGGCGGAGTCGGCAGCTCAGATGGACGGCGCCGTTGCGGGGATATATTATGATGAAAACGATAAGGTTTTTCATGTAGCCGATGACGGAACTCATTCTATTTTAAGCGAAAGGGCTTTGGCGGAAAAGATTTCCGGCGGAATGAAGGGACTTTATGCGGAAATGCACCTTGATGAGGAGGCGCTTTACGGAGGTCTTGAAAACGACGACAGAATGAATGACGCCTTGTGGACGCTTAACAACTGCCTGAATGCCGTTGTCACATATCAGCACGGTGATGACGTCATAACGGTTGACGGAGGCACTATTCACACATGGCTTTCGGTCGCCGATGATTATTCCGTATCGCTTAACGATGAGGCTGTCGCGGCATTTATAGGCGAGATTGCCGGGATCTATGATACCGTAGGTTCCACGAGAATCTTTATGGGTTCCGGCGGCTCGGAGATCAGTGTTTCGGGCGGCGATTACGGCTGGAAGGTCAATCAGGATCAGGAGATCGCGGAGCTTAAGGATATAATTATGGCGGGACAGCCCGTGACCCGCGAACCGGCATACAGCAAAACAGCAGGCTCTCACGGACCGAATAACGACCTCCCGAACACATATGTCGAGGTCAGTATAGCGGCGCAGCATTTGTGGTATTACAGGAACGGCGAGCTTATTGTTTCAAGCGATGTTGTTACAGGTAATCCGAATGCCGGAAACGGCACCCATACGGGAACCTATTATATCAAGTATAAGGAGAGGAACGCGACTCTCGTTGGCGAAAACTACCGAACTCCGGTCAACTTCTGGATGCCGTTTAACGGCGGCGAGGGACTTCACGATGCGACATGGAGAGGCGCTTTCGGCGGCAGAATTTATATGGGCGGCGGCTCGCACGGGTGTGTAAACTGCCCTTACAGCACGGCGCAGACTCTTTTTGAAAACGTTCAGCAGGGCGATCCTGTAATTGTGTATTAATATTATAGAGCATATAGACACCTCTGCGTTTCACGGAGGTGTTTTTTGCTGCGACGCATATGCAGAAAATTTATAAATTTGCAAAAATAATATTGCAAAACCGCGTCAGTAATGATATAATTATATTCGGCAATTTATGACATGATTAGAAAAGAGGGTGGCAGTATGCCGAGGTCGGAAAGACAGAAGCTGAAGCTTTGTTACGTAATAGAATTGTTTAAGAAAAAAACGGATGCGGAGCATCCGATTTCCATCGCTGAAATAATAGATTATCTGGCGGATCTGGGGATCAGGGCGGAAAGAAAAAGCATCTATCGTGATATTGAAGCAATGGAGGATCTGGGATATGACGTGATCCCGGTGCATAATAAAAGATTTACATATTATCTTGACAGCCGCGTTTTTGAGACTGCGGAGCTGAGGCTCCTTGTTGACGCGGTGCAGGCGTCAAGATTTCTTACCAAAAAGAAGTCAAATGAGCTTATCAAAAAGCTTGAGTCGCTTGCATCGGAACATGACGCTAAAAAACTGAACAGCCAGGTCTTTGTTACAAACAGGATCAAAGCTTCAAATGAGAGCATATACTATAATGTGGATAGTATCCACAACGCTATTCAGGAGAACAGCAAAATCGCATTTTTATATTTTGATTGGGATATAAATAAGAAGAGGGTTTTCAGACGGTGCGGAGAAAAATATGCAATAAGTCCGTGGGCGCTCATATGGAACAACGAAAATTATTATCTGATAGGCTATGACTCGGAATTCGGAATGATAAAGCATTACCGCGTTGACAGAATGGTGTCGATCGATATTCTTCCTCAAAAGCGCGAAGGCAGGAATGCTTTTAAGGAGATTGACGTCGCGGTTTATGCGAGACGGTTTTTCGGAATGTATGACGGAGAGATAACAACGGTCACGCTGTCCTGCTCAAGGAATATTACCAACGCGGTTATCGACAGGTTCGGGAGCGAGCTGAAATTCAGACCGAGGGCGGACGGCAGTCTGTTTGAGGTGGACGTTGATATAGCGGTCAGCCCTGTGTTCTATTCATGGGTGTTTCAGTTCGGCGGTCAGGTCAGAATATTGTCGCCGGAATGGGTATCCGATGGGCTGAAGGAAATGGCGCGGAAATTTGTCTGAATATATAGCATATATTTTAAAAATATTATTTGTGAGTGATGATGTTTGGGATTCATTGAAAAAAGCAAACCGTTGAATATACTGCCCGATAAGGACAGGGTCTTAAAAGCAATGGGCTGCAGGGAAAATAATTTTTTCTATGAAAGCGTATCGGACGAGTATGATGCGCTTTTTGAGCATATAAAAGCGTCCCTTTCGGTAAAGCGCACGATTTTTATTGAAGGAGGGCGTATGTATGTCACGCTTACGGCGGGCGCGAAGATAAGCAGCCTGTCGGAGGAGCTGTTCGCAAAGGGTGAAGGTCTTGCGGGACTGATCGTAAACAGCTGCGCGGATGACGTTCTTTTTGCCGCCGATGAGCAGACTGCGCTGAGAGTGAAATATATATGCGCGGAGCTTGGCATGGGCGTGAAGCGGCGGCTGGAGGCTCCGGCGGATATGCCCGTTTCTCAGCAGGCGGTTATTCTGGATAAGGCGCCGATTGACGGCGTTTCGGTCACCGGCGCGTTTATGCTTTCTCCGGCAAAATCAATGGGCTATGAACTGATTTTATCGGACGATAAGAATGTGTTCCGCGCACAGCATGACTGCGCGTCATGCCCGAATATGAATTGTCCTATGAGATCGGACGTGACAGCTAAGGACTTTGAGATAGTATCGGATTTTGACTACGGCGCGTCCTCCGCGAACGGAGTCGCGGTCGATATCGGCACGACAACGATCGCGGCGGTAAGGCTCGAAAGGGGTCATATAGCCGCCGCCTGCTCCGAGATGAACAGCCAGCGGCGGTTCGGAGCCGACGTCTTGTCAAGGATAGAAGCGGCGTCCCGCGGTCGGGGCGCGGAGCTGAAAGCGATAACGGAATATCAGCTGAAAAAATGTATCGAAAAGGTCGGCGGCAGCGGCATGAGAACGGTCATCGCCGCGAATACGACTATGGTAAGCCTGCTTATGGGCTATGACTGCGCCGGACTTGGAAGGTATCCGTTTACGGCGCAGCGCCTTGACAGCATACACAAGGACAAAATGAGCATAGCGGGCGGAGTAAGCGCGTTTGTGGGCGGAGATATAACGAGCGGCCTGTATATGTGCGGCTTTGACAGGAGCGAGGAGATAAACCTGTTTGTGGATCTCGGAACAAACGGTGAAATGGCGGTAGGCAACCGTCACAGAATACTCTGCACCTCAACGGCTGCCGGCCCCGCGTTTGAGGGCGGCAGGATAAGCTGCGGAACAGGCTCGGTCGAAGGCGCGATATGCGCGGTTTCGATCAAGGATAACCGTATTGAAACAATCGGCGGTAAGGAGCCGCGCGGCATATGCGGAACGGGGATTGTGGAGCTTGCCGCGGAGCTTGCCGAAAACGGATGTATGGACAAAACGGGTCTTTACCGTGAGGAATATGCCGGAGGCTATGAGGCAGCTCAGGGTATTGTATTCACGCAGAAGGATGTCCGCGAGCTGCAAACGGCGAAGGCAGCGGTGCGCGCGGGTATTGAAATACTGCTTGAGGAATACGGGGCGGATGAGTCTGAGATACAGCGCGTTTATATAGCCGGCGGCTTCGGAAAAAGACTTAACATAGAAAAGGCGTGCAGGATCGGTCTTTTGCCGAACCGCTTTGCGGGAAAATATAAGGCGGTCGGGAACAGCTCTCTCGGAGGCTGCGTAAAGCTGCTTGAAAATCAGGACGGATTTGAATGCATTGACAGAATAAGAGATGTTTCCGAGGACTTTCCGTTAGCCGAAAAGGAAGGCTTTGCCGGAATGTTTATGAAATATATGGAGTTTTGACAGATTAAGGAGGCTTTATTTGTGGCAGATATAATTAAAAAGGAGCTTGACGGCATTCTTGAGAACCTGATAGCTGATTACGGGGAGCATAAATTTATTGATAAGACGGATATTTTCAACCAGCCCGATAAGACCGTTATAACAGATATTCTGCATAAGGTTCAGGAAATTATATTTCCGGGCTTTTTCAAGCCGAAAACCTACAGAACATACACGGTAAGAAGCACGGTTTCAATGCTGCTTGAGGATGTTATGTACAATCTCAAAAAGCAGATAAGCATTGTGCTGAAATACGATCCGAATTTTGCGGAGGCGGACGCCGATGAGCTTGGCGACGAGGCGGAACGAATAGTGGTGGCATTCTGCAAAACCATTCCTAAAATAAGGGAATATATTGAGATGGACGTACACGCGGGCTTTGCCGGCGATCCCGCCGCATACAACCGCGAGGAGATCGTTGTTACTTATCCGGGCTTTTACGCGATATTTGTAAACAGGATCGCGCATGAGCTGCACAGGCTGAATGTTCCGCTGATCCCGCGTATTATGACCGAGCACGCCCACAGCCTTACCGGTATTGATATTCATCCGGGCGCCACAATAGGCAAATACTTCTTTATAGATCACGGCACGGGAATTGTTATAGGCGAAACTACGGAGATAGGCGACAACGTGAAAATATATCAGGGCGTTACGCTCGGCGCACTGTCGACCAGGGGCGGACAGAGATTACGAAACAAGAAACGTCACCCCACCATTGAGGATAATGTCACGATCTATTCCGGCGCGTCAATTCTTGGCGGGGAAACGGTTATAGGGAAAAACGTGGTGATAGGCGGCAACGCGTTTATTACAAAATCGGTGCTTGAGGGCACGAAGGTAAGCGTAAAGAATCATGAGCTGAGCTATGACTATGACGGTAAGACCCCGGTCGGGAACACCGATGATGAGGACGACACAAGCTGGTTTTATGTAATATAAAGAGTATAGGAGAAACGAACATGAAAAAATTTGTAATAACATTATTGGTATTATCAGCAACAGCCGCGTCAATCGTACCCGTGATTGCGGATACCACGGAAGCCGTTAAGGAGACGGAGCCGACGCCGGTTCCCAGACCCTATGACGAGAATGTTGACACAAGAACTGATCTGTCAGGGAAGGTTACGGTTACGGGGGAGTCACCGTTGGTTTATAACATAGGCGCACCGCTGCTCAGCGCATCGATCACGCCTGACGGAGATTCATACACTCTCACGCTTTCCTCCTTTGAAGGTCTTGATATTTATTACACAGCGGACGGAAGCGTTCCGCTTCCGGGCGCACTGAATACTTCAAAATACACGGAGCCGGTAAAGCTGCATTCGGCTGAAACGCAGGAGGACGGCAAGGTAAATCCGGCGGAGCTGAGAGTTATGGTTGTAGACCCGGACGGCAGTATGGACGGCGCGCTGGCAAGCTCGTATTTCTCCGGTATTGACGAGGAGGCTATCGCTACGCCGGAGCCGGATAAATTCACGGCAAGCTTCTGGTCGGACGGCGGAAGCTATGTGGAACCCCAGACGGTATATGTCGGTGAAAAGCTTACGGAGCCGAGCGTTACAAAGAGCGGCTTCACCTTCACCGGCTGGTTTAAGGACGAGCAGTTTGCCAATAAGTGGGATTTTAACGCCGACGTCCTTTCAGACAACATTATTCTTTACGCAAAGTGGCTTTCGGCGGATATTGAGGTACTGTCAAACTATCATGTGATCGATCAGACAAATAAGACTATCACACCGGATAAAAACAGCTCAACCGGCGAATTTATAAGAAAACTGAGATTTCCGAACGACAGTACATATAAGCTGACATTAAAGGACGGGACAACAGAGGCGTCATCGACAGAGCCTGTCCAGGAGGGTATGGTACTCAGCGTAACGGCAGAGGACGGAAAAACGGTAGTAAAATACACGGTTAAATCCACTACCACCAAGTCCGGGGAGGTAATAGCTCCTGTGCTGACCCCCGCGCCGGCAACGGCAACACCAAAGCCAACGGCAACACCTAAGGCGACGGCTGCGCCGAAAGCAACGGCAACACCGAAGGCAACGGCAGCTCCGACTGCGACTGCAAGCGCAAAGTAAACGGCGGATATTATGAATTGAAAAAGGGGGCGCGGCAAAAAGCTGACTTTGCCGCGCCCCCTTTCTCAGAATTTCAGAAACCGAACAGTACCTTAAATATCCCGCACAGTCCCTTTGGCACACGTTTAACAACGATCTTCATTCAGATTACCTCCTTACCATCTAAACAGACACAGATATCCAAGTACCGACAGAATTGCAAGCTCAATGATTGCAAAAATGTGGAGCGGACAGAACATACCCGCGATAATTCCGAGATTGAACGCAAGTATGGCAAGCCCTACCGCCTTTGCCGCTTCGCACATACGGAACCTTTTACATACACAACAATTCTTGCTCATTAAATATCCCCACTCTCTTTTTATTATAATATGCCGGAGAGCGGGGATTTGTGACTTATTTATAAAATTCGGACGGTTTAAGCCCGGTGTATTTCTTTACTGCTCTGTAGAAGGATGAATAATCATTAAAACCGCATTTTCGGTACACGTCCGTAATGGCGCCGCCCGCGCCCATATGCTCACGGACCGCGGCAATGCGCTTGAGTGAGATGTAATCCGAAACAGTTATTCCCGTTTCCTCCTTGAAGAGATGGCAGAGGTAGTATTTGCTCATAAAAAATATCCTTGCCAGCTCGTCAAGGTTAAGCTCCGAGGTATAGTTTTCGTCAAGATATTTTTTTATCCTCTCTATAGTACGGTTTTCCTCCGCGCTGCCGTCCGCCTTCATCTCAAGCTCCATTGCCTCGTTTACCGCGACCGCAAATTCAAGAAAAAGCAGCTCCGCAAGAAATTTGTTTTTTTCCGTTCTGTCGCGCAGCAGCTTTATTCCCTCGTCAAAGTACCGGTAAAGCCCGCACTTCTCCGCCGTTTCGGGATGTATGATATGTATCTCCGACGCCCTTCCGCTTATTATGCTTCGCACAAGCCCGGAGGGGATGCGTGAAAGCAGACCGGGCGAGAGCTGAATAAAGGTCCTGACATACTCCGAATCGGTGTTGAACGAAATAGTGTGCAGCTTGTCGGGACGGGTAATTATTATATCGCCCTTTTCGAGCAGAATGGTCTTGCTGTCTGTTATGTATGACGCGTCACCGTCAATAAAACGCAGAAATTCGTAATATTTGTGTATATGAGAATCAAGCTTTGGCGGATTTTTTACCTCCACATGGCTCATAAGAAAATCCTTTGATCTGAACGAAAGCCACATAATAGATCCATCTCCTTAAAAAGGAGGACAGGGCGTCCTCCTTTAATGACTTGTCTTATCGATACCGCTTAGTCCGCGCGGCTTTCCATTTCCTCGAAAATGTTGTCCCATGTCATATCATTGTCCGCAAGCATTACCGCGAGATGATAGAGCAGGTCAGCCGTTTCGTATTTTATTTCGTCCTTGTCACGGTTTTTTCCGGCGATAACGACCTCCGCCGCCTCCTCGCCGACCTTCTTTAAGATCTTATCCTCACCCTTGTTAAAGAGATAGTTTGTATAGGAACCGTCCTCGGGGTTGTTTTTCCTGTCAAGGATCGTGGCAAATTCGCGCATCAGAATGTCGCTTGTGCCGCTCTGCTTTGTATCCTCGATAAGAGCGCCGCCGTCAATTCTGCGGAAGAAGCAGCTTCGGCTGCCGGTGTGGCACGCCGGACCGTCCGGGCGCGCGAATACCAAAAGACAGTCTCCGTCACAGTCAGCCTTTATGTTCTTGACGTGCATTATATTACCTGAGGTGCTGCCCTTTACCCATACCTCCTGTCTTGAGCGCGACCAGAAGGTCGCTTTGCCTGTTTCAAGCGTCAGCCTGAGTGTTTCCGCGTTCATATATGCGACCATAAGAACTTCCTTTGTGGTTATGTCCTGCACGACTGCCGGGATAAGTCCTTTTTCGTCAAATTTAAGCTCGTTTAATATATTTTCCATCTTTATGACCTCTTATTTTAACTTTAATAAATGTCTGTTCCTTATTATGTATTCCGCTCCCGAAATTACGGTGAACAATACCGAAAGCCATACGAGTATGGCGGTTATGACCGCGGTGGTGCCTATCGGGATCATAGGTATGCACAGCATAAGTATCCCCGCGATGATCGAGATCATCTGCGTTACCGTTTTGAACTTGCCCCAGAATGCCGCCGCGATGACCTCGCCGTCGGCTGCCGCCGCAAGACGTATCCCCGATACCGCAAATTCTCTTACAAGAATTATGAATATCGGCCATGCGCCGATAAAACCGTAGTCCATGAACACGAGAAATGCCGCGGTTGTGAGCATTTTGTCGGCGAGAGGGTCGGCAAACTTCCCGAAGGTGGTTATAAGCTTGCGCTTGCGGGCGATCTGTCCGTCAAGCATATCGGTAAGCGACGCCGCCGCAAACACGATAAGTCCGGCGATCATTGCCCATTCACGGTCCCTGCCGAACAGCATGAATGCCATGAATACCGGTGCCAGTATTACACGCAGAAGTGTCAGCTTGTTAGGTAAATTCATAAGAATTGACTCCTTTCATTGAATTAAACTCTTTCTCCGGTAAGGTCATATTCGGAGGCGTCGAGGATCCTTACCCTTATAATATCGCCGGGCGCGACCTCGTCCTCTGTTCCGAAATAAATTTTTCCGTCAACATCAATGCTGTCGCCTCTGCCCCTTCCGTAGAAAAGATAATTTTCCCCGTCATAGCCCTCAACCAGGACCTCCATGATCTTACCGATTTTTGAACGGTTAAGCTCAAGTGAAATTTCCTGCTGCAAGGACATGAGCCTGTCAAGCCGCTCCTCCTTTGTTTCCTCGTCTATCTGGTCGGGAAAATCCGCCGCCGGAGTGCCCTCCTCCTGTGAGTAGGCAAACACGCCCATTCTGTCAAAGCGCATTTTTTTCACAAAGTCACAGAGGTTTTCAAAATGCTCCTCCGTTTCGCCGGGAAAGCCGACTATGATAGATGTTCTGATATAGCAGTCGGGGAGGGCTTTGCGGATATATGCGATCTTTTCTTCCATTTCCCCGCGGTTTGTGCGTCTTGCCATGCGGCGCAGTATATAGTTATCGGCATGCTGGACCGGCATATCAATATAATTGCATATTTTGTCATGCCTTGCCATTGTGTCGATAAGCTCTTTTGTGATCGCCTCGCTGTAATAATAGTGAACGCGTATCCATTCGAGCTTATCAATTTTAACAAGCTCCTCCAAAAGCTCTGCGAGAGTTACCCCTATGTCCTGACCGTAGCGGGTCGTGTCCTGGGCGATCAATATCAGCTCCTTGACGCCTCCTTCGGCAAGGTCACGCGCCTCGTTTACAATATCAGCGATCCTGCGGCTCCGGAAATGTCCGCGGATCTTCGGGATCGCGCAGTAGGTGCAGTTGTTGTCACAGCCGTCCGCTATTTTAATATATGCGGTGTACGGGGGAGTGAGAAGCGTGCGAGGCAGCGCGCATTCCGGGGTGCGGTCTGTATGCCCGCTTATTACGGGAGCTTCATTGCTCTCAAATGCGAGCCTTATGATTTCCGCTATCCTGTCATAATCGCCTGTGCCTAAAACCGCGTCCACCTCCGGCATTTCCTCAAGCATCTGGTCGGCGTATCTTTCCGCCAGACAGCCCGTAACAATAAGGCGGCGGCAGCTGCCCGTTTCCTTGTACTGCGCCATTTCAAGGATCGCGTTAATTGATTCCTGCTTTGCCGGATCAATAAAACCGCAGGTGTTTATAATAATGACCTCCGCTTCCGCCGGATTGGAAACCGTTTCGCAGCCGTCGGCTGAAAGCAGAGACAGCATGGTTTCCGCGTCAGTCTGATTTTTAGCGCAGCCGAGGGAAACCATTCCTATTTTATACTTCATATTCTTCCTCCAATAAGCGTATGGCGTCCTTTATGTCGTACAGGTCATAGCCGCGGTATATAAAGTATCTCATACACTTATCCTTATTTTTGTCGGAAAAGTCGCCGTTAAGCTTTTTTTCCAAAAGACCGCGCAGAGCGTCATGCTCGTCCTCTTCATCAAGCCCGCATAACGCCTCATCTATAAATTCATCGCATATACCCAGTACCTTCAGCTCGTTTCGTATCCTGCGTCCGCCAAAGTGTTTCAGGTTAAACAGGTCGTTTGCTTTACGCCTTGCAAATTCCCTGTCATTTACAAATCCGTAGCCGCGGCAGAAATCAAGAGCCGCTTCAATATGCTCGTCAGAGGCTCCCAGCCTTTTAAGCTTGTCCGAAAGCTCCTTTTCGGAGTGGGAACGAAATTCAAGAAGGCGCAGCGCCTTTTCTTTGACCGCGTCATAATCGGTCAACGGTTGTTGTTTTCTTCTCATATTAATAAATCATAGTAGCCGAACGGAATACTGAAATCAATTCCGCCGATCGTCTTGCTTTTATACGCTTCGTGCAGCTCATTATAGCCGTTTACCATCTGCTCCGAGCGAACACCGTAGGAGATGGACATGAACGCTTCAATGAATGCCGAAAGATGGTCGCAGCCGCGGATGATCTGTCCGTCGACCGGATTGAACGCGTCACTGTTGTATTTTTCGTTTATCTCGTCCGAAGTCGTGCAGACGCGCTGCCCGTCAAGTATTATTTTCGATGAAAATTCGTCTGTGGTGAAATATTCTATTTCCTCATGCCATTCCTTGGGCAGCATGGGATACACAATGCTGTGCATCTGCTCCTGCTCGATCTCGTTCAGAATTTCTCCGAGCCCCTCGACAGATTTTTTTATCGGTGAAACAATGTCGCGGGTAAGAGCCTCCGGGACGTCATGGAACAGACCCGCGAAATAGTTGTTTATAAGTCTTTGCTTGCACGGGCTTTCAAGCTCCAGCGTCATGAAGTAGGAGAGGATCGCCACAACAAGCATATGCCCCATAACAAAGGTCTGCGGAACGCGCACCGCCTTTGCCCATCGCAGCTGATAGCGGAGCTTGCCGATCAGGTTGCAGAAATCCTGAAGAAACGCGTCCCGCTCAAAGCGGGTAAAGCCTTCAAAGGTGCTGCACGCCTTCAGTCCCTTGCGGATCTCCTCCTTGACCGTCTCGATGTCAAAGGTGTTTTTGTTCATGTCGTAGATTATATTAAATTCCCAGTCGGTAGCGTAATAATGCGCGGCGCTTAAAACCTGCTTTTC
Source organism: uncultured Lachnospiraceae bacterium (assembly GCA_964579875.1). Taxonomy (GTDB): domain Bacteria; phylum Bacillota; class Clostridia; order UBA1381; family UBA1381; genus Ornithomonoglobus. Next base: position 54,998 of record CAZOHJ010000008.1, read on the forward strand.
AAGCGCGGCATATTCCGGATCAAGAAAATACCGCTCCATCCTTTCAAAAAAGCCGCCGCCCGCTCCGCGCATTGCCGGGCGCAGCTGGTCAATGACCCATTTGTCGATCTGCCCGCCCTTTTCGTTGACAAGCTTGTGATAGATAGGGGGCTTTATATCAGTCAGAATGCTCCTGTGGAAAAATTCACAGATACCGCCCTCGATAAGCTTCTGCATATCGACGCTTTCTCCCTCGCATTTTGCAAGGACATAGGCGTAAAACATCTTGTGCGCCTGCTTGTCAAGCTCCGTAAAGCCCGTGTACGGGCGTATGTGGTCATTCCACCGCTGAATGGACGCTGTTTCGTAAATTAAGGTTATGAGTGATTTCTTGATCATTTTTTACGCCGCCTTTCCGCGTATTATTCCAAAGTGATTTTGTAGCCTGCCTTTTCAAGCGCCTTTACAACGCTCTTTGCGTGCTCCCGTCCTCCGACCTCGCAGGCTATATGTATAATAGCCTCGTTAGGATCAAGGTCGGCGCTCATTCTGTCGTGCTGAACCATAACGATGTTCGCGTTCGCGTCCCGGAGTATTTTTGAAAGATGAGTAAGGCTGCCGGGAATATCGAGAAGCGTTGTGCGGAACTTGAACTTGCGCCCTCTTGACGTAAGACCAAGCTCAATGATCCTTGCGATAAACGAAACGTCAATGTTGCCGCCCGACATAACGCAGACCGCCTTTCTGCCCTTAACGTCGATCTTGCCGGAAAGAACAGCGGCAAGCGGAGTCGCGCCCGCCGGCTCAACCACCTGCTTTGTGCGCTCCATAAGCAGAAGGATAGCCTCCGAAATTTCCGCGTCCGACACCGTTACAACGTCATCGGCATACTTGTTGATAAGCTCAACTGTCTGAACGCCCGGATTTTTAACCGAGATACCGTCGGCGATCGTAAGAGATGATTCTGTCTGACAGTGCTTCTTTTCCTTAAAGGACTGCGCGATCGCCGGAGCGCCCTCCGCCTGAACACCGATCACCTTCACTCTCGGATTGATCTGCTTTATACACGCCGCAACGCCCGCAAGAAGACCGCCGCCGCCCGCCGGAGTTATGATCATATCGACCGTGGGGAGAGCCTTCAGGATTTCTATACCGATCGTGCCCTGACCCGCCATGACCTCAGGATCGTCATAGGGATGAACAAAAGTCGCGCCCTCCTTTTCAACGATCTCGCATGCCTTCGCATAGGCGTCGTCATAGCATTCGCCGTGCAGAACTACCTTTGCTCCGTAGCCCTTTGTTGCCTCGACCTTAGCGATAGGCGTTGACTTCGGCATACAAATGATTGCAGGGATACCGTGGACCTTTGAGGCATATGCTGTGCCCTGGGCATGGTTGCCCGCCGATGACGCGACAGCCGCCTTTATCTCGCCGCGCTCAACAAGAGCCGCTATTTTATTTGACGCTCCCCTTATTTTGAAGGAGCCTGTTTTCTGCTGATTTTCGTATTTTAAATATATCTCGCCGCCTGTCATTTCCGAAAAGGTGGTGGATTTTTCAAGCTTTGTCTGATGTATCGTGTTTTTAAGACGCTCCTCAGCAAGCTCGATTTCCTTTAACGGTAGATCCATTCTGATTTCATTTCCTTTCATATATAATTACACATTCTATAGTATATCACAGCTTGCCTTTTTTTTCAACCCTTTTTTCGGGGATAAATTTCTTTAGAGTATGCGCGGAAACAATAAACCGCAATATCTGCAAACAAAAAGACAATATCTGCAATTCCATTGTTCATTAAAATATGCTAAAATATAAATAACTCAGTAAAATTATTTATCGGAATTGTATAAAGGAAAGTGAGGCAAGTTTATGAAACGTAAGGCTTATGCATTCCTCGCGGTAATGATTGTTTTGCAGTTGTTGCTGTCGGGAATAGTGACGGTGAACGCGGCGGAAGATGGTATAGGCGAGCTTTATACCGCGCCGGAAAGTCCCGCGGTCACCTACAACATGAATCTGGACTGGAAGTTCAAGGATGCGCAGAGCTACAGCGGCGCGGATCTTAAGCAGGACATCTGGACAGTGATGAAACTGGCTGAGAAGGACGGAAAAGCGTTCTATGACAAGGACTATGATGATTCGGATTGGGAAACGGTAAGTATCCCGCACGGTATCGGCGGCGGTACAAATTCCTTTACTTCAGCCAATACTGACGCGGGCGGCGGCTACAGAAGCGTACTCTTCTACAGAAAGACGATTACTGTGCCGCAGTATGCGGACGGCGGCAAGGTATTCTTCGAGCTTGAAGGTATCAGACAGGGCGCATATTTATGGGTAAACGGCGAGCAGGTAGGCTACTATGAAGCCGGAATTACAGCAATGGGCTTTGATATTTCAAACTATGTTGAGCCGGGAGAGCAGGCGGTAATTGCTATTTTAAACGATGGTCTTACAGGACGCGGAACCTATGATAGAATTCCGTACGAAACTGTTCCGGGCGAGAAATGGGGTTCGTCTTATTCGACAAATAACTACAAAGAGACATATGGTATCGGTGCAGGCTATCAGTGGAATACAAAGGACTTCAACGAGCCGCAGATAGGTCTTGTATATGACGCGTATCTCCATATAAAGGGCAGTGTGTATCAGACGCTTCCGCTTTATAACAACCTCAAAACAACGGGTAACTATATTTATGCGGACAACTTTGATATAAAGGCTAAGACAGCTACGATCCATGTTGACGCGGAGGTAAGAAACGAGTCTGCAAATGACGGCGATTATACGCTTGAGGTTGCGGTGGCTGATGCTGACGGAAACCTTAAGTATGACTTTGAAAGCGCAGCGACAAAGGTCGTAAAGGCGTCGGATTCGGGTGTTGTATATGAAACCGCTGTGGAAAGCGATGTTTATTCAGATGAAAATATTGCGAATCCGGTTGGATTAACAAAGGTAAACACACCCGACGTTACATATATCACCGCAAGCTATGATGCATCGGATATGCGCTTTTGGTCAACAGACGATCCGTATCTTTATACTGTGTACACAATCCTTAAGGACAGCGGCGGAAATGTTGTTGACGTACAGAAGAAGGATACAGGATTCAGAAAGGTTACATATGACACCGATCAGGGCGTTCTTATCAATGACAAGGCTGTATGGCTGGCGGGATATGCGCAGCGTTCAACGAACGAGTGGGCGGTGATCGGTTCAGCTACAGACTGGCTCCAGGATTACGATATGTCTCTCTTAAAGGAAAACAATTCAAACTTCATCCGTTGGATGCACGTTGCTCCGAAGCCGGCTGAGGTTCGTTCATCAGACAGCTATGGCGTAGTAGTGGTTTGTCCTGCCGGCGATAAGGAAGGCTCGGTTGACGGAAGACAGTGGTCGCAGCGTACGGAGGCTATGCGCGACGCAATGATCTATTTCAGAAACAGCCCTTCGGTTGTATTCTATGAAACAGGCAACTCGGCTGTGGGCAGTTCGGCAAAGGCTGATGAAATGGCAAATCTTCGTAATGCCGTTGATCCGCACGGAATGAGATTTATAGGCGCGAGATCGACAACGGCGTCCGACCAGCTCAACTATGATTATAACTATGCCGGAACGATGTACGGCAACTATGCGCAAAGCGCGATAAACTCAATGAAGGCAAACGGAATAATGGGCCCGATAATGGAAACGGAGTATGCCCGCGGCGAGTCTCCGAGACGTGTTTGGGATCTATATTCACCGCCGGATTATGATTATGTAAACAAGCTCGTTTACAAAAACGGCAGTACGGGCAACAAGCTTGACGGCTATGATGTTTGGAATGCTACTCAAGAGGAAATGACGGTATCAAATATCACAGAGTACAATGGATATTACGCCAATCGCGCAGGCTATGGCAACAGCGTTTATTCTGCTGCGGCTATGATGGTTTGGTCAGATTCAAATATGCACACAAGAAATACCGCAACAGAGAACTGCCGTACCTCAGGTCGTGTTGACCCGGTTCGTCAGAAGAAGGAAATGTTTGAGGGTACAAGAGCCGCTCAGTCAAGCGAGTCGGCAATTCACATTGTGGGTCACTGGAGCTATCCTGAGCTTACAGAGGATACATATAATTACTACGGTGTAACAAATGTTGATATTGACGGTACTTACTCATATGATATGTATGACTCAAGCAAGACATATAAGCGTAACCCATTAAAGAAAACAGTATATGTAATTGGCTCGATAGATATTGCAAAGGTTGAGCTTTACAGAGCAGACGGCGATACAGAAACTCTTATCGGTACAGACAGCACAGCAGACAGCAATTTTATCTATCAGTTCGATAATATTGACGTAACAACAGGCGATGCTGTTATAGCAAAGGCTTATGATGCAAGAGGAAATCAGGTTGCAACAGATGAAATTCAGCGCACATATACGGCGGTTACATTAAGACTTACACCGCACACAGCGGTTAAGGAAGATGCGGAAGGCAACACAGTGACAGACTGGAGAGCTGATGGTTCGGATATTGCATACATCGATGTAGAGGTTATCGATAAGAACGGCAACGTATGCGCACTTAATTATGACAAGATTAATTTCACATATTCAGGTGAGGGTGTATATCTTGGCGGCTACAACTCAGGTTCGGGTGCTGGCTGTTTCCAGAATTCATCAGAATCAACAGGTTTCTCGTTCTACTTCGGTGCTGCGAAGGATAGCGTTTCAACTATCGGCAAGGACTATGTGTACGCCGAGAACGGCACAAACAGAATATTTGTACGTTCAACAAGAACAGCCGGAACATTCACACTGAATGCTTCATTAGACGGTATGCTTCCTGTTTCAGCAACGATCACTTCAGAGCCTGTTGAAACTGAAGGCGGGCTTACGCTTCTGACGCAGTCAAGACTTGACCCGGGCGCAAGTGAGTATGTAGCTCCGACAAATGTAGCTCCGCTTAAGCCGCTTATGCTCAGCAAGAAGCTTATCAACTGGGCAAATGTAAAGACTGATGTAGTGGCAGATAATAATACATACTATGATGTATATCTTAACGGCGAAAAGCTTGAGCTGTCTTCAAGACCGTACATCAGTACGGATACAATGGGTAATATGTACGGACCGGTTTATGAAATACTGCAGGCAGCAAAGGCTGCGGGCGCTGCAATTGATATGAGCTATGAAACCGTAAACGGTTTGGCGGAGCTTACAATTACTGCAGCTGATGGTCATACATATACGTATCCGGAAAACAGCAACCAGTATTACATAGATGGCAATAGAAGCGATACTAACGAATGTGTTATTATGACGACGGTTGATAACGGTGTTATGCTTGCTAATATCAGCCAGATTCTTGGTTGGACGGGATTGAAAACCGAAACAGACAATGAGAGTCTGATTTTCAATATCATAGTACAGTAAGGAGGTAAAGCGTTATGAAAAAATTAGTATCAACGATTCTTTCGGTATCAATGGCTGCAGTCTCTGCGGCTGTGCCGGTATTTGCCGATTATACAGAGCCGGAAAACGACAACTATGATGTAGCTTGGGATATTAAAACTTTTGATGATGGAACGGAAATAAACAACATTGATGATTCAAGGGCTTTAAAGCTGACTGAGCAGACAAATGTAATTGAATTTAATGCGGCGGACTTGATGTTCAACAAGGAATTCTTTTTGTCAATGGATGTTCGTTATGATGAAGTTGACGGTACATATCCGGGTATTATCGGAATAAGCCGTTCGGGCAAGACAGGTCCTCAGATTAAGTATAATGCGGAAACTGGTCAGATGGTAAACGAAAGATCTGGCGGCAGTGATAATTTAGGCGCTATTGAGGCGGATACATGGTATACTATTGAATTTGAAGGTAAAATGTCGGTTACCGGAGCTGCTGTAACCTTCAGACTGTATGGTTATGCAGGCGGTGAAAAAACGCTTATCCAGGAAACACCGAACCTTAATCTGAGAAATTTCTATGGCGGAACTACTCATGGTAATGCGAATTATGCGTATGGTACAAATGGTATAAGTGTTGATAATGTTCAGTATATAGCGCTTAATCCTAATGAAATAGCCATTTCCGCAACTGCGGAGGAAATAAGTGCCGGAGGAAACTCTGCATTTGATTATACAATGTATAGAGATGATACTGAGGTCTACAAGCACAATGTTACATGGTCGGTATATGACGAAGATAATGAAAGCATGATTGAAGACGGCAGTGTTGCGATTAATGACAGCGGTATTCTGATTGCGGATATTTCATCACCGACACAGACTGTAACTGTAAGAGCAACAGTAGTATTCGGCGATAAAGAGCTTGTAGGTACAAAGCAAATTTCAATCAAAGCAGTTGACACAGACAGTGAGAAATTTGATGCGATTGAAATCGATGGAGAGTCTGCCGTAAAAGCAGGAACAACATCAACATACACATTTACTGCATCAAAGAATGGGGAAGACGTAACAAGCGATATAACCGATGGTGATGTTGAATGGGCTATATATAGTTTTGATGGACTTTATAAAAATGAAGTTAATTCAACAATGAATATTGAAAACGGTGTGCTGACAATAGGTGATGGGGTATTGCCTCAGAATATCACAATAAGAGCATCAAGTAAAAGCGGAAATGTTTACGGGAATATGTCTGTAACAATTGATGGTTTTGCGGATTCGCAGGCTGAACGCGGCGATATCTATTATAATGCCTTTGAAAATGAATTTTCAAGTTCCGTAAACCGTGCAGTTTCTGTTGATGGTTCAACTGCATATCTGGTAACAGCGGCAGATGACATTTGGCAGGTTGCAAATCATTCGGAATATTTGCTGACAGAGCTGGATATTAAGTTTACAGCAGCAGGCTCAGGTATCACCTTGATGAGACGAGACGGCGCAAAGACAAACACATCTATTACATATAGCGGCGGTAATCTTGTAACATATAGCGGAGTTCTTATGAGCAACGCAGATATGGATTCATGGTATCATATTGAATTGCTGTATTCATCGGCAAATGCGGATGCATCATGTAATATTTACAAATACAATGATGATGGAACTTTGGGCGAGGTACAGTCATATCTGAATATAAACATGAGAAATGCGGCAGATTACGGACGATTCCGTATTGAGGCTGGTTCTTGTGTTGATAACCTCAAGATTTCAACTCCGGTTGCAAACGAGGTTTCAATAACAGCACCGGGACAGTATATGTTCGCCGGCGAGACAGCCCAGTTCTCAGCAACAGCTGCAAGAAACGGCTTGCCGCTCAAAGGTGCTACAGGTCTTGAGTGGAAAGTGCTTGACGCTGAAATGCTTCCGATTCTTGACGGTTCGGTTACGGTTGACGATAACGGTCTTGTAACGGTTGACGCTATGACGCCGGCTCAGACAATAACCGTTCAGGTTTCAACAGCGACGGGAGCAACGGCTAAGGCTTCGATAATAATACAGGTTTCGGAGGTATTCTCCGTAACAAACCTCGGTATCAATGAGGCGGGTACAGCAATCACAAAGCTTTATGCTGACAAGAACTTCTATTACAATGATGACGTAATCTTTATTATAACAATAAAGGGAGAAGATGGCGTACTGAAGGCTGTTAAGCTTATCAGCACCTTTGGTGACAGATTGAACCTCGGTTCAAACGAGCTTGCGGCGGATTTGCCCTTACCGGCGGATTTTGATCCGGAAACAGACCGGGTCGAGGCTATGGTATGGACGTCATTCTGATTTGAAACAAGGCGGATCAATCGGACTCTGAGGGGATTTTCTCCTCGGGGTCCGGTTTTTTGTTGACTGCCGCGCTAAATAAATGGAAATGATATCAAAGGCATTTGGAATTTGAAAAATTATATGTGCAAATGATTGACGCTGCACATATTTTTTACCTTCTTCTGCTTTTTCTTTCTCAAGTCCAAGCTTTCGCCAATAATATGTATCTTCATTTATGCGCCGATATGATTTATCATGCTTGCAAGATAACCCGCGCCGAAGCCGTTGTCGATATTTACAACGCTTATGCCGCTGGCGCAGGAGTTGAGCATTGAAAGCAGCGCCGAAAGACCTCCGAAGGCCGCGCCGTAGCCTACGCTTGTGGGTACGGCGATGACGGGGCAGTCCGCAAGCCCGCCTATAACGCTTGCAAGCGCGCCCTCCATTCCGGCGATCGCTATGATCACGCGGGCTCGCATGATGTCCTCCGAATGGGCAAAAAGACGGTGTATTCCGGCAACGCCCACGTCATAAACCCGCACGACCTTATTGCCGAGCGCCTCGGCGGTGACCGCCGCCTCCTCGGCGACCGGAATGTCGCTGGTGCCGCCGGTCGCGATAACGATCTCTGTATCGGTATCCGGCTCGGGCATTATTCCGGCAATGCCGATGTGTCCCGCTGCATAATAGGTAAACGGCAGATCTGCCTTTGCAAGCTCCGCCGCTTCTTCACTCATGCGGGTTATAATAACGGTTTTCTGACCGCCCTTTAGCATGGCGTCGGAGATTTTTACGATCTGCTCCGGCGTTTTCCCCGCTCCGTATATGACCTCTGCCGCGCCCTGCCTTACGGCGCGGTGATGATCCGGCTTTGCAAAGCCCATATCCTCAAACGGCGCGGAGCGGAATTTCAGCGCCGCGTCATCGACCTTCATTTCGCCTTTTGCTACCTTATTTAAAAGGTCTTTTAATTCCTTCTGCTCCATTGTATCAGCTCCCGGTTTCTGTTTTTAAGTAATTATATCAGATTTTACATACAGCGTCAAGCCAACATATGCCCTTTTCTGAAATAAATTGATATGCATATTGTGCAATTTGAATAAAAAATTGAGCGATTATTGTAGGTTTTCTATAATTCAACATAAAATAAAGTTGTTGAAAAAAAAGTGAAAAAATGTTATAATATAAAATAAGGTATAATTGAAAAATTTATCTCTAAGATTTAGAAAACGGAGGTTAAATCATGGGAACAGTTGATAAACTGACTGAGCTTCAATTCCGCAGAAACAAAATAGAACAGGGCGGCGGCGAGGCAAAAATCAAGAAACAGCATGATTCCAATAAGCTGACCGCAAGAGAGCGCATTGATCTGCTTCTCGACGAAGGCAGTTTTGTTGAGGTCGATGCTTTTGTCAGCCACAGATGTACCGAGTTCGGTATGGATGCGGTTGAGGCTCCGGGAGAGGGAGTGGTTACAGGCTACGGCACTGTGGACGGACGTCTTGTATATGTTTATTCACAGGACTTCACTGTAATCGGCGGCTCACTCGGTGAAATGCACGCAAAGAAGATTTGCAAGGTAATGGACATGGCGGCCAAGATGGGCGCTCCGATTATCGGCATGAACGATTCGGGCGGCGCGAGGATCCAGGAGGGTATTGACGCGCTTTCGGGGTTCGGCGAGATCTTCTGCCGCAACACTGTAAACAGCGGCGTTATTCCGCAGATCAGCGTTATTATGGGACCGTGCGCGGGCGGCGCGGTTTATTCACCGGCAATCACGGATTTTATTTTTATGGTAGACAAGACCTCAAAGATGTTTATAACAGGCCCGCAGGTGATCCGGTCCGTAACGGGCGAGGAGGTATCTGCCGAGGATCTGGGCGGCAGCAAGGTCCACTCATCGACCTCAGGTGTGTGCCACTTTACGGCGCCGTCGGACGAGGAGTGTCTTGCGCAGGTCAGGAAGCTGCTGAGCTACCTGCCTTCAAACAATCTTGAGGAGGCTCCGTATGTTGAGCCGACAGACACTATAAACAGGCTTTCGGAAAAGCTTACAACTATCGTGCCGGACAATACAAATGCCGCTTACGACGTCAAGGAGCTAATTGCCGAAATCGTTGATAACGGCGAATTTACAGAGGTTGCAAAGGATTTTGCTCAGAATATCGTTACGGGCTATGCGAGAATGAACGGCTGCAGCGTGGGTATAGTCGCAAACCAGCCCAAGGTCAAGGCAGGCTCGCTCGATATCAATGCCTCAGACAAGGCTGCGCGCTTTATCAGGACCTGCGACAGCTTCAATATTCCCCTCATAACCTTTACCGATACGCCGGGCTACTTCCCGGGCGTTGATCAGGAGCAGGGCGGTATTATCCGTCACGGCGCAAAGCTGCTTTACGCTTATGCCGAGGCCACCGTTCCGAAGATAAATGTTATAACAAGAAAGGCTTACGGCGGCGCTTACATAGCTATGAGCTCAAAGCATCTTGACACGGATGTGGTAATGGCATGGCCGACAGCCGAGATCGCGGTCATGGGCGCGGAGGGCGCCGCGAACATCATCTTCAAGAATGATATTGCACAGAGCGATGACCCGATAACGGCAAGAGCGGATAAGGTACAGGAATATAAGAATAAGTTTGCGACGCCGTTTGTCGCGGCAGCGCGCGGCTACGTTGACGATGTGATCGAGCCGGATTCGACAAGACCGAGAATCATCGCGGCGCTTGAAATGCTCCGGTCAAAGCGAGATTCAAGACCGGCAAAGAAGCACGGAAATCTCCCCGTATAACAGCTTTTGCAGAAAGGAGATATAAACTATGAATATAGATCCGGAATTAATTTCAGGACAGGGCATAACACTGGGTCAGGCCTTTTCAATGGGCGGCGAAACGGTTGTTATAGGTCTGGGTATCGTGTTCGGCGTACTCGTCATACTTATGTGCGTGCTGTACATCTTCGGTCTGATCTTCAATAAGAAGCCCAAGACTGTTGCCGAGCCGGCGCCCGCGGCGGAACCGCCCGCGGAGGAAGAGGCTGAGGAAGAGGACGAGGAGGAGCTTATCGCGATCCTCACGGCAGCGGTTGCCGCGAGCCTCAACACATCAACATATAACTTGCAGATCAAGTCATACAGACGCGTATCCGATAACCGTCCGGCGTGGAACCGCGCGGGTCTGAGAGAAACTATCGGAAACAGATTATAATCAGAAAGGAAGACATAAACTATGAGAAAGTTTAATATCACAGTAAACGGAAAAACCTATGAGGTGGACGTTGAAGAAGTAGGCGGCGCGCCCGCGGCCGTTCCCAAGGCTGCGCCTGTTGCCGCGCCCGCTGCCGCTCCAAAGGCCGCGCCGAAGGCTGCTCCCAAGGCGGCAGGCTCAATGGGCGCTAAGAAGGTTACCGCTCCGATGCCGGGCACGGTAGTATCAATAAAGGTAAATGTAGGCGATAAGGTCGAGTCGGGCACGCTCGTAGCGGTTCTTGAGGCTATGAAGATGGAGAACGAGATCTTCGCGGGCGCTGACGGCGTTATTGCAAGCGTAAACGCTTCCGCAGGCGACAGCGTGAACACAGGCGATGTATTGGTTTCGATAAACTGATACACGCGGCAACTGAATTTATATAGAAAGTGGTGACAAAAAGTGTTAGAAAGTTTTGTTAGCTTTTTAAGCAATACAGGCGCTGCCGCTCTTTTTCAGGACGGCGGAATTGATGCTGTTAAAACCCTTATAATGCTCGCCGTTGCCTGTGTACTTCTGTATCTTGCGATTGTAAAGAAATATGAGCCTCTGCTCCTTCTGCCTATCGCGTTCGGCATGATGCTCACAAACCTTCCGATGCTCCGCGATTCAAGCGCGATAATGATGCATACGGAATGGTTCACCGATGCGGAATATATGATCAATGAACATGGTCATATGAACATTGACGTCGGTATGATCGCGCGGAACGGCGGCCTGCTCGACCTCCTTTACCTCGGGGTTAAGCTGGGTATATATCCGCCGCTCATATTTATCGGCATAGGCTGTATGACGGACTTCGGTCCGCTGATCGCGAACCCGAAAAGTATCCTTCTCGGCGCCGCGGCTCAGTTCGGCGTATTCTTTACATTTATCGGCGCGTTGGTGATCAGCGCTCTCGTCCCGAGCATTGCATGGGGCGTTAAGGAGGCCGCTTCGATCGGTATCATCGGCGGCGCGGACGGCCCTACCGCCATCTACGTTACAAAATCACTCGCTCCGGCGCTCCTGCCGGCGATCGCGGTAGCGGCATACTCATACATGGCTCTTATCCCGATCATTCAGCCGCCGTTCATGAGACTTCTTACGACAAAGAAGGCAAGATGCGTTGTAATGGATCAGCTGAGACCTGTATCAAAAACAGAAAAGATATTATTCCCGATCGTTGTTACGCTCGTTGTCGCGTTCATTATTCCCGACGCGGTGTCGCTTGTCGGCTGTCTCATGCTCGGCAACCTCTTCAAGGAGTCGGGCGTTTGCGACAGGCTTTCAAAGACCGCCCAGAACGAGCTTATGAACATTGTAACAATATTCCTCGGCGTAACGGTAGGCGCCACGGCGACAGCCTCAAGCTTCCTCACACCGTCGACTCTCGGTATTGTAGTGCTTGGTCTTGTCGCGTTTATCTTCTCGACCTGCGGCGGACTTGTGCTCGGAGATATAATGTATGTGCTTACAAAGGGTAAGGTAAATCCGCTTATAGGCTCGGCGGGCGTAAGCGCCGTTCCGATGGCAGCCCGTGTATCACAGACGGTCGGACAGAAGGAAAATCCGTCAAACTTCCTGCTCATGCACGCTATGGGCCCGAATGTTGCGGGCGTAATCGGTTCAGCGGTTGCTGCCGGCGTGTTCCTTTCAATGTTCAACGGACTTTAATTAACAGTAAAATAAGGAGTGAAATATAATGGCAAAAAATATAGTACAGCCTAAGCCGGTAGGTATTACCGAGACAGTCCTCCGTGACGCTCATCAGAGCCTTATCGCTACCCGTATGACAACGGATGAAATGCTGCCGATAATCGGCAAGCTTGACGATATAGGCTATCATTCGCTTGAGGCGTGGGGCGGCGCGACGTTCGACTCATGTCTGAGATTTCTGAATGAGGATCCGTGGGAGCGTCTCCGCAAGATCAAGGATAAGGCTAAGAAAACTCCGTTGCAGATGCTTTTCAGAGGTCAGAACATTCTCGGCTACAGCCATTATGCCGATGACGTTGTTAAGTATTTCGTACAGGCGTCTATCGCAAACGGTATTGATATTTTAAGAATTTTTGACGCGCTGAACGACGTCCGCAACCTCGAATGCGCGATCAACGCGACAAAGGAATACTGCGCAAAGGAAGGCCGCGGGCATGTTCAGGCTACAGTCTGCTACACGACCTCGGAGTTCCACACAAACGAAAAGTTCGTGGAGCTTGCAAAGCAGCTTGAGGGCATGGGCGCGGATTCGATCTGTATCAAGGACATGGCGGGTCTTCTGAGACCGTATGTGACCTATGATCTTGTAAAGAAGATGAAGGAAGCGGTCAAGATACCGGTTCAGCTGCATACGCACTATACCTCGGGCGAGGCCTCAATGGTTTACTTAAAGGCGATCGAGGCGGGCGTGGACGTGATCGACTGCGCTATTTCGCCGCTTGCTATGGGCACTTCACAGCCGGCAACGGAGCCGATGGTCGCGGCTCTCCAGGGCACGCCGTATGATACGGGCTATGACCTCAATAAGCTTATCGAGATCAGGGATTACTTCAATCCGCTCCGCGAGAAGTATATCGAAAGCGGTCTTATGAATACCAAGGTTATGGGCGTTAACGTGAACACGCTTAAATATCAGGTGCCGGGCGGTATGCTTTCAAACCTCGTTTCACAGCTCAAACAGATGAATGCCGAGGATAAGTATGACGAGGTTCTCGAAGAGGTTCCGCGCGTAAGGGCGGATCTCGGTTATCCTCCGCTTGTAACTCCGTCCTCGCAGATCGTCGGCACACAGGCCGTATTCAACGTGATCTTAGGCGAGAGATACAAGAACGTGACTAAGGAGGTCAAGGGCATTGTCCGCGGCGAGTACGGCAAGTGTCCGGGCGAAATATCACCGGAGATCGTCAGGAAGGTTATCGGAGACGAGCAGAGAATTACCTGCCGTCCCGCGGATCTTATAGAGCCGCAGCTTGACAAGCTCAAAAAGGAATGCGCTCAGTACATCAGACAGCCGGAGGACGTGCTTTCATACGCGTTGTTCCCGAAGCAGGCTGAGGACTTCTTCAAGTACCGTGAGGCTCAGCTTGACAAGGTCGATAATACCTTGGTCGACAGAGAAAACAAGGTTTATCCGGTTTAATAAAACAGAGCAAAATAAAAAGCGCCGTTTTCAGTGAAAACGGCGTTTTTTATTTAATTGTGCCGAAGCATTTGCCGGACGGCAGAACACAGATAAAGCGTTCCTTCCGGAGAGCCTTTTTTATTGTGCTGTATGTTCCGCAGGCTTTACGCTTGCAGAAGGCTATTCCGTAATACGCGTCGTTTACCATTTCTGTGTTTCTCATCTGCATACAGCCGTCGATATAATTCCCGTCATAGATATATTTTTTTTCATCGGCGTATTTCATAAGCTTGTCCCATTCAGCCTTGCATACGCGGTTCCAAAGCTTCGACTGGTCGCGGCACGGGATATAAAGATGCAGCAGGATATGCGGATACCGTTTTTTTAAATCCAGTATAATATTTGCGGCAAGCGTGTCATAGCCGATAGCCGCGCCGCTGATAAAATGACTAACGCCGTATTTCTCGATCAGCCTGACGCACAGCCTTTCCGTCATATGAGCAATATCGGGCTTTTCCTCATTTGAGATGATTCTGTGTCCGGTAAAAAAACAGCTTTTTTTAAAATTGGGGTTTTCCATAATCGCTCCTTTCAATATAACTATTATATCACACCGGCAATAAAAAAACAATAGCATTAATGGAACAATGAATTTTTATTTGATTTTTTTTCTGAAAGTTATACCAATTTCCGCAAAAGTATGTTATAATACAAGAGAAGTTATATTTTTATGAGGAGGAATTGCCTTTGAGCAGAATGCTTTATGATAAGGAAATTGATGATGAGCTGATGATCCAGTTTATTATATTATACGCGCTTAACCATTCCGATGAGCCGCTGCCTTACGCGGCGATGCTGAGCGTGATACAGGAAAACTGCGAGATCAGCTTTACCGATCTGCAGCTCGGACTGGACAACCTTATACAGACCGGTCATGTTTCTGTCACCAGAATAAGCGATATTCTTTCGATCTATGATGTTACGCAGAAAGGAAAATATGTTATAGATTTTTTCTATAAGCATATTCCGTTGATAGTGCGGGAGCCGATCGACAGGTCGCTGAAGGATTTTTATCTGGACAAAAGACGCAGAGAGGCGGTTCAGGCTTCCATTGAACCGATAAATGAAAGGGAGTTCAACGCGGAATGCCGGCTTTATAACGATGACAGAATGATCATGATGTCGCTTACTCTGTATGCGGGCGACCGTAAGGAAGCGGAAAGGATCGCCGAAACCTTCAAGAAAAATTCCGCGGATATATACGCAGGGATACTTGAAATATTCAGTAAAAAGGAGAGAGCTGATGATTAAGCAGTACGTTAAAACGGGTATTATTGCCGTGCTGGCATTGGTTATCATATGCGAGATCGGGTATATATGCAGAAAAAACGCGTCGGTATACCGCAATGCCGCCGGGGACGCGGAGCGGGAGCAGGTAAGCGCCGTGCCTGATGAGGAGAATGAGACGGAAGCTCCGGGCGAAACGGACGCGGATAAAACGGACACGGACGAAAAGAGCGCAAGCGAGACGGATGCGAGCGGCGGCGCGTATATTACCGTTGACGGAGAGCAGCCGCCGGACAATACCGCCGCGCCGCAGGGTACGGTAATAGTTCTCGACCCGGGACACGGAAAGTCATCAGGACTTATGTCCGCCGATGAAAAGCTTGCCGAGGGCTATACTCAGAGAAACGGCGCATGGGGAGAATGGCGGCACTGGAAGAACGGTACCGCGAATCAGGAATGCGAAGGCTCCGGCTGTCACGGCGATAAGGAGTGCTGGTATCCGATAGGCAGCGGAGACAGGGATACCGAGCCTGATATAAATCTGCGCAACGCGCAGGCGGCTAAGAAATATCTGGAGAGGATGGGCTATACCGTGCGCATGACAAGAGATGAAAACAGCGGAACATCAAACGAAAACCCGTCATTCTCAAAACGGGTATCCTATTGCTATCCGAACAACGACCTCAGCGCGGCTCCGGATGCGGCGTGCTATATCTGCATTCATTCAAACGCGGGCGGCGGCAGAGGCAGCGCGTACATAGAAGCGTCGGGCGATTATACGCAGAAGTGGATAGAGCCGGATTATGTCTCACAGTGCAATAAACTCGGCGCTATGATAAATGAAAGAATCACATCGGAGACGTCCATGGGCGTGAGCGGCGGCGGCTCCATAGGCGGAGAGGGCTATCTTATACTGTTCAATAAGTGCCCCGTGCCGGCGGGATATATGGAAATCGGTTTTTTTGACAATTCCTCCGATTTGTCTATATTACAGAGCGAAAGCGACCTGATAGGCAAGGCGATCGCCGAGGGAGCTGATGATTATATAAAGGGAAAATGATGAAATTAAAGCTTAATAAGGCTGCGATCCAGTATATTGCGATCATCGCGATGGTACTGGATCACGCGGCTGTTTTCGTAAATAATTATCCGGCATATTTTATATGCCATTTCCTCGGCAGGACGACAATCGTGATAATGTCATTTTTCGTTGCCGAAGGGTATTATAAAACAAGCAGCGTGTATAAATATATAATAAGGCTGGGTGTGTTCGCGGCAATATCGCAGATACCGTTCTATTTGTATAAGATAGGCGCAAAGGGGCTGCCCGATTCGCTGTATCATTTTATGACGGGCTGCGTGATGGATCGGAATGTTATATTTACCCTGTTTACGGGACTTTGCCTGCTTGCGATACTTAAATCCGGATCCGTAAAGCCGATCGTAAAGCTGCTTGCCTGCCTTGCCGCGCTGTATATAACAAGGTGCAGCGACTGGAAATATTTCTGTCTGCTGTGGGTGGTTTGCTTCGGGCTGACAAGAGGCAACAGATACGCGCAGATGACGGCGGCGGCGGTAATCGTTATACTGAGGTTTTTGATTTATGCATACCCGATATTTATGACCTTCGCGCAGTCGGGGTTGATATATACCAATACGATTTTGACGGCTTTTATGCAGCTCGGAGGGCTTCTTGCGATACCCGTCCTTTGTCTGTATAACGGCCGGAAGGGCAGTGCGCCGAAGCTGGGCTTTTACGTGTTCTATCCGGCGCATCTTCTTCTGCTTGCCGTCATAGAATTTATTATGTTTTAATTTCAGGGGAGGTAAATATGCGTTACGGAATTGCTGCTTTTTCGGCTTTTGCTGTCTCCGCGCTGATGCTTGGCGCAAACGCGCTTGCGGCGGAGCCTGCGGAGCTTATCTTTACACAGGACAAGGGCGGAAAATATATATACTGTAATAATCATGAGAGAATAAGGAGCGCGGATTTGGCGGATAAAAGCGCCGAAAATTCAAAATATCTTATGAACAATGAGGAGTTGACGCCGGATAAATACGCCGCCTTTATTTCCTTTATGAACCAGACAAATCTTGATAATGACAATAAGCCGACCGGAAGGCATGGCTTTGATATCGAAGTTGACGTTCAGTTCAAAGCCGTGGAGGATACGCGGATAACGATAGAAAAGCTCGGCTTTGAGGTGCCGGAGCAGCGCAATATTTTTCTGAACGGCTCTCAATACGCCGTTGAGGACGAATGGGGCTGCTTTAACTGCTGGGCGGCTTACCTCGGAATGCCTATAAAACAGATTAATTCCGGTAATGTTTACGAGCCGGGAGACTTTGAGCCTGTAACCTTTACGGTAAAGGCGGGGGACACGGTATGGCTTTCGCGGTATATTGACAATTACCGTGAGATACCTCTTTCGAGATCGGTGAATATAATGACCGATTTTGTCATAGACAGCGGAGTGTGCGATGTGAATATCGCCGCCTTCCGCGCGACCGGAACGACCGGGGACAGGAGCAATTTCGATCCCGGCGCGGCGTTCGGCTCCTATGTCCGCGACAAGCAGTATAAGGGTATATCGGACGGACTTAATTCCGTCAGCGCGGATCTGTCGTATACAATAAGCGATTCCGACGCGGCGGGAAAGCTCCCGGTCACGGTGTATAACCATTATATGCCGCAGGGCAATACGATCACCGACTGGTACACGCACCTTAATCCGAGGGCGGACGAGTGGTCATATGAGCTGTGCGCGGAATCGGATATGCTTGAGTTTGATTACTATGATCCGAATAAAAAATATCTTTACGGCTCATCTGTGCCTGAGACGGAACGGGATGAGTATTACCGCTTTGACGTGAACCATACGGACACGGCGGCGTATGATAAGTCATACGGCGTAAGCCGGAGCGGATATATCCCCAACAGCGAAATGGCGGACACGGACACTCAGGAATACGCCTGCAATCTTGCAAACTACGGCGTTATATATAACTATAATGTCGAAATAACCAACACCGGGAACAGGAAACGGTATCTGGTATACCGGCTCGCGACCTCGTCAAACAACCTTGTGTATGTCAAGGACAGCGAGGGAAACGTATTGAATGACTGTGCGCTGAGCAAGGGAACAAGCACAATACGTCTGCCGGACGATATGACCTGTCTGCCTGTACCGGCTCAGACCGCTTCAAAATACACGATATGCGTTATTCTTACGCCTAACTATCCGGGCGGAATGCAGAACGCTCTGTATCTTGCGGATTACCCGCCGCTGATAGAAACCTATGAAACGGAGCGCGGCGGTATAGAAAAGGACAGATATTTTGACGGTAAGGAGTATTACCGCTGGAACGGCGGCAGGCTGAGCCTTAGCGATGACCGTGAGGAATGGAGGACTGTCGGGCTGCCGCAGTCGGTTATGAACGGGATCGCCGGAAATCTCAGCGAATACGAGCTGAAATGGACGGGGAGCGGCTATGTCCTGAGACCCTGCCTGTATGATGCGGGCTGGTACGAGGATATAAAATATACCTACCGCGATATGTATCTGCTTGACGAGAATTTTGAGCTTGTAAGAAAGCAGACCTTCGGCTCATACCCCCAGGGCTTCACCTGTGCCAACGGAGTGTATTATGTCAGAATGGCGGACACTGTGTTCCGCTCAACAACGGATTTTCAATGGTGGGATATTACAGAGCTTGATCTGCCCTGCTGGAATTACGGAGCCTTTTCGGCGATCACTCAGAACGGAAGGATATATCTGTCATCTGACGGCGTCAGCTTTGATGAGGTGGTGTATAAGGGCTTCCGACCGGGATATGTCGACGCGTATGGGGAGTGGTATTACTACGCCGACGGCAGAACGCTCTATCTTTCAAAGGACGCGCTTAACTGGAAATATGTCATGTTCAACGATAAGGTAAAGACCTTTGAGATCAGGGGTAACACGGTGATCGCCAACGGCGCGGAGACCGCGGAGCTGCCGGAATTTTGCGGCTTTGCCGCATTGAAGTACAACGGCAGATATATAGCCGATGAGACGCCGGGACTGCTTATAAACAATTCTCCGTATATGCCTGTGCGCGCCGTTTCGGAGCTTATGGGATATTCGGCGGAATGGGACGCGGAAAAGGGCAGCGTTACGGTATACGATGATAATTCGGAGGTCGTTATAAGCAATATAAGTCTTATAAACAGCATTGCCTACGCGCCGCTGAAGGAGTTTACCGGACTTGCCGAGGTGAGCTATGAGTCAAAAAGCGCTACGGCGATAATAAAAAAAGATAACAAACCGTAAATATTCCTTGCATTTAAAGAAAAGCTGTGCTATAATATGTATATTCATAAACAAGCTTATTAAAGCAAAAGGATAATGAAAGGAAGTTCAAAAAATGGATTTAAAGAAAATTTTAGCTTTGGCAGCGGCTGCTGCGATGTCGGTAACGGCTCTTGCGGGCTGCGGCGAAACAAAGACAGATGAAACGGCGCGGACAGAGGGAGATACATACAAGATCGCCGCTCTGCAATACGCCGATCATCCGTCGCTGGATAACTGCGTTGAGGGCTTTAAACAGGGTCTTGACTCAGAGGGCGTCGATTACGAGCTTGAGATCCAGAGCGCGAAGGGCGACGACTCAACGAACACTCAGATCGCGCAGCAGCTTGTCGCGTCGGGCGTTGACCTCATCTGCGGCGTCGCTACTCCTTCGGCGCAGGCTTGCTACAACGCCGGCTTCGAGGCGGGCGTGCCGGTGATCTTCAACGCCGTTTCGGATCCGGTTGCCGCAAAGCTTGCGGTATCGGAAACGGAGGCGATGGACGGGATCACGGGCGTTTCGGATAAGCTCCCCGTTGAAGCGCAGCTGGAGCTTATAAGAGAAATGCTGCCGGACGCGAAGAAGATAGGTATTCTCTATACAACCTCTGAAGCGAACTCTGTTTCAACGATCGAGGACTACAAGGCGGCGGCTTCCGGCTACGGCTTTGAGATCGTGGAAAAGGGAATCACAAACGCGGCTGAGATCCCGCAGGCGGCGGATCTCCTTGTAACGCAGGCGGACTGTATCTCAAACATGACGGACAACACCGTTGTGGATAACCTTCCGGTAGTTCTTGAAAAGGCGACTGCCGCCGGTATTCCGGTATTCGGCAGCGAGGAAGAGCAGGTAGGCAACGGCTGCGTCGCGTCGGCGGGCATCGACTATATAGAGCTTGGCAGGAAAGCGGGCGTTATGGCGGCAAGAGTGCTCAAGGGCGAGGATATAAAGACGATCCCGTTCGAGACGATGACCGAGAGCAAGATCACAATCAACCCGGACGCCGCGGCGACGGTAAATCTTGAGATCCCGCAGTCGATTACGGACAGAGCGGAAGTAAAGACCTCATCGAATTAAACATATGGAAGGACTTATAGTCGGCATACTCGAGCAAGGGCTTATTTACGGAATACTTGCGATGGGTATCTATATCACGTATTCGATACTCGATTTTCCGGATCTGTCTGTTGACGGAACATTCCCTCTCGGAATCGCCGTATGCTTTGTGTTTATAAGCCGCGGACTTAATCCGTGGCTCGCGCTTGTCGCGGCATTCCTTGCGGGCTGTATTGCCGGAATATTTACGGGAATATTCCACGTCAAGCTGAAGATCCGCGACCTTCTGAGCGGTATTCTCACCATGACCGCGCTGTATTCGGTAAACTACAGCATAGTCGGAAAGGCGTCGGACTTCCTCGGTATGGACAGCGTGACGATATTTTCGCAAACCGCGAAATTCTTCCCGGGACACGCGGCGGTATATTCCAAGCTTGCGGTGATTCTCGTTATCGCGTTGGCGGCGAAATTCGGGCTGGACTGGTATTTAAGAACGAAGTCGGGCTTTCTGCTCCGTTCGGCGGGGGACAACGAGGGTTTGGTAGTAACGCTCGCTCAGGATCCCGGCACGGTAAAGATCATCGGACTCGCTCTGTGCAACGGTCTTGTAGCCCTTGCGGGCGGCGTGTACTGTCAGTATTCAAGAGCCTTTAACGTCGGCGCGGGAACGGGTACTCTCGTTATGGGTCTTGCGGCGGTAATTATAGGTCTTACGGTGTTCAGAAAGGTTAAGCGTCTGAACATAACTACCGGAGTGCTGTTCGGCATGATAATCTATAAGGCGTGTATTTCGATTGCGCTTGCCCTCGGACTGCCGTCGCAGGATACAAATCTTGCGATAACGGTACTGTTTATCCTCACGCTGATGTTTGACTTGTACGTGCTTTCAAGAAAGAAGAAACCGGGGGTGAAGAAAAATGCTTGACTTAAAAGGAATCAGCAAAACCTTCAATCCGGGAACGATAGACGAAAAGGTATTGTTCACCGATTTCAATCTTCATATAGACGACAGGGAGTTCGTGGCGGTGATCGGCTCAAACGGCTCGGGCAAAACGACTATGCTCAATATTATTTCCGGCTCCGTGCAGCCGGACGCCGGTTCGGTTACGCTCGGCGGCATTGAAATGAAGGGGATGAAGGACTTTAAGCGCGCGAAGAGAATAGGCCGCGTATTCCAGAACCCGTCAATGGGCACCTCGCCGACAATGACGATATGGGAAAATCTTTCCCTTGCGGACAACAAGGCGAAGCGCTACGGTCTTACAAGAGGTCTTAACCGGCAGCGAAAGGATTTTTACAGAACCCGGCTTGAGATCCTCGGAATGGGGCTTGAGGACAGAATGGATACCCTTGCGGGGACTCTTTCGGGAGGGCAGCGTCAGGCGATGGCGCTTATTATGGCTACGCTTGTAAGGCCCGATCTGCTCCTGCTCGACGAACACACCGCAGCGCTTGATCCGAAGGCGGCGGACGTGGTAATGGAGCTTACGGACAGAGTGGTGAAGGAAAAGAAAATCACATCGCTTATGGTGACCCACAACCTCCGCTACGCGGTGGAATACGGCACAAGAACCGTAATGATGCACGAGGGCGGAATAGTAATAGACGCGGCGGGCGAGGAGAGAGCGAATAAGAGCATTGACGATTACCTCAGAGTGTTCAACGAAATTTCAATCGAAACAGGGAATTAACGTTATAAAAAAAGATACACAATCGCGGCGGGTTGATGCGACCCCAAAAAGTTAGACCAAAAATCTAACGATTGGGGGTCGGCTCAGGTTGTGTATCTTTTTTATAGGGCGACACAAAAAATTCAAATTCAGCTGCTAAAAAATTCATAATTTAGTTATAAATATTTAAGCTTTATTTAAGAAATATATGGTATATTGATAATACAAAGATAAACAGAGGTAAACAGAGGTAAATTCTGAAAGGAGATAATAAAATGAAAAAGAGAATCATAGCAATATTAACAATAGCGGCGCTGACAGCCGGAACAATGACGGCTTTTGCCGCGCCGCGGCAGCAGACGGCAAGCGGCGGCGGGCGGCTGACAGAAGAAAAGCAGCCGCAGGAGCCGCAGGAGCCGCGCCGGACGTTTGAACCGCAGGACGTGGAAAAGCAGCCGCAGGACGGGGAGAAACCGCAGCAGCCGCAACAACAGCC
>CAZOHJ010000009.1:0-77370 GCA_964579875.1 uncultured Lachnospiraceae bacterium
CAACGGAGCGCATTTATATACACCGTTCCAACATTGCAAAGGCTGAAAATGCACAAGCGTTAGAAAAGGCAATAGGGATTTAATCGCGAAAGTGTTAGAAAAAAGTGGATAAAATATTAGAAAAGAATAAAAAAATAGCCCGAAACCATAGGTTTCAAGCCATTCTTGTCTGGCGGAGAAGGAGGGATTTGAACCCTCGCGCCGGTTGCCCGACCTACACCCTTAGCAGGGGCGCCTCTTCGGCCTCTTGAGTACTTCTCCAAAAAAATATGCATACAGTTTAACAAGATTACTGCCTTTTCATAAGTAATCAACCTGTATGCAGCACTCACAATATTGGGTTAAATGGAGGAGAGAGCGGGATTCGAACCCGCGAACGGCGGAACCGTTACCGGTTTTCAAGACCGGCTCTTTCAACCACTCAGACATCTCTCCAAGTCGTATTTTGTCTGCCGTCTCTCTCAACGACATGAATTATTATAGCAGATGTTTTTTGTTTTGTCAACACTTTTTTTTATTTTTTTAAATTTTTTACCCCGTCTCTTTTAAAAAACCACTTGAAATACAGTGTATAAAATGCTATAATATAATATATTTACGAAAGGAAACATTTAAAGAATGGTAAAGCATATAGTAGCATGGAGAATTGCGGACGGCGAGGATAAGGCCGAGCGCGCGGCGGCAATAAAGGAAAATCTTGAGGCATTAAAAGGCAAAATCGACGAGCTGGCGGATATTGAGGTCGGCATTAATTTTAATACAACGGAGGCCGCGTCGGATGTGGTTCTCGTAAGCACCTTTAAAAACAGGACGGATCTGGAGATATATCTGGATCATCCGGCGCATAAGGCGGCAGGCGCAAATTATGTACGGCCTTATGTTAAGGAAAGACGCGTTGCGGATTACGAATTTTGACCAAGGAGCTACCCTGAATGGCAACAGAAAAAATTACCCGTGAGCAGTGGGCTGTTTCCGACGGCTTTATTGCAAGGATAAAGGAAGATAACGCGAATTTTGCCGTTAAGAACGGCAGAACGCGCCTTGCTCATACGGAAACCTACGGCTGTCAGCAGAATGTGAACGACACAGAGCGCATAAGAGGAATGCTGGCAAAGGCGGGCTTTGAGTTTACGGACAAGGCGGAGGAGGCGGACCTCGTTATTTACAACACCTGCGCGGTGCGCGGGAATGCGGAGCAGAGGGTGTTCGGCCGTCTCGGAATTTTAAAGCACATCAAGACAAATATAAATCCCGCAATGACGGTCGCGGTATGCGGCTGCATGGTCCAGCAGGAGCATATTGCGGAAAAGATAAAGAAGGTACACGATCATGTGGATCTGATTTTCGGCACTCACGCGTTATGGCGTATGCCGGAGCTGCTTTATAAGGCGATGCACGGAAACGGCGTTGTTGTCGATATAACGCCGGGCGACGGAGCGATTGCGGAGGACGTGCCTATCCTTCGCGATAAGAGCGAAAAAGCATGGGTTTCCGTGATGTACGGCTGCAATAACTTCTGCACCTACTGCATCGTTCCGTATGTTCGGGGGCGGGAAAGAAGCCGTAAGCCGGAGGATATTATATCGGAGGTAAAGCGCTTGGTCAAGGAGGGGACGACCGAGATCTCGCTCCTCGGTCAGAATGTAAATTCGTATGGCAGGGATCTCGGACTTGATATTGATTTTGCGGATCTGCTGAGAATGATAAACGATATCGAGGGCGTTAAGCGCATACGCTTTATGACCTCGCATCCGAAGGATCTGAGCGACAAGCTTATATACACGATCCGCGACTGTGACAAGATATGCAAGCAGCTGCATCTCCCCGTGCAAGCCGGCTCAAACCGGATTTTAAAGGCAATGAACCGGCATTACACAAAGGAGCAGTACATCGAAAAAATAGACAAGATAAAGAGAGAAATTCCGGGAATTACTCTTACCACCGATATTATTGTCGGCTTTCCGACGGAAACAACGGAGGATTTTAAGGAAACTCTGGACATAATAAGGTATGTCCGCTACGACAGTATTTTTTCGTTTATATATTCGCGCCGTGAGGGCACCCCTGCGGCTAAGCTCGATTTTGTGCTGACGGACGAGGAAATACACAAAAACTTTAACGAGCTTTTAGAGGTTCAGAACCGGATCTGTCTTGAAAAGAATCTTGAATACAAGGATAGGATCGAAACAATTCTTGTTGACGGGCCGAGCAAGACAAACAAGTCGCTGATGTCCGGCAGGACCGACGGAGGAAAAATAGTTAATTTTAAAGGCTCACCGGATCTGCAGGGCAGCTATGTCCGGGTCAGGATCACAAATCCGAAGCAGTGGAGCCTGGAAGGAGAATTGATATGACAGTTATAGAAAAGGCAAGAGAGCTTGGAGAGCTTCTTCAGGAATCGGAGGAAATGAAGGCGTACAAGGATGCGGAGGCGATCCGGAAATCCGATGAGGCTGCGCAGGAGTGCATGAGCAGATTTAACCTTAACCGCCTTAACCTTGCGCGAGATATGCAGAACGGTAAAATATCAAGAGAGGACGCCGTTGCGGCTAACAATAAGGCATACGAGGAGCTGCTTAAGGAAGCGCCCCTTATCAAGGATTATGTAGAAAAAAAGAAGAAGCTTGACGAGCTTGTAAATCAGGTCAATAATATCATAAACTTCTATATTACCGGCTCCGTCGGCGGCGGATGCGGCGGCAACTGCGGCTCCTGCGGCGGATGTAACTGATACAAGCTCCGCCGCAGGGGAGCCTGTAAAGGAAAGGAAGGATAACATGGCGGGAAAATTGTCGCCGATGATGGCGCATTATATTAAAGTAAAAGAAGAATATCCTGACTGTATAGTGTTTTATCGTCTCGGCGATTTTTACGAGATGTTTTTTGATGATGCAATAACGGTTTCTCGCGAGCTGGAGCTGACACTTACAGGCCGTGACTGCGGTATGGAGGAGCGCGCGCCGATGTGCGGCGTTCCGTTCCACAGCGCGGATATTTATATTTCAAGGCTCATCACGGCCGGCTATAAGGTGGCTGTCTGCGAGCAGATGGAGGACCCCAAAACGGCAAAGGGTATGGTCGCCCGCGACGTTATACGCGTCGTAACTCCGGGTACCGCCACGGATGAGGCGATACTTGAGGAGGGCGCGAATAATTATCTGGTCGTTATGTATAAGTCGGGGGAGCATGTCGGCTTTGCGGCGGCGGACGCATCGACGGGGGAAATGTTCGCGACGGAGCTTTCAAGCGGCGGATACGCGCTTGATGAGCTGGCGGGCTATGCGCCTAAGGAGATCATAATTAACGACTCCTTTGACGCCGACCTCGAAAAACGTATCAGGACGGCAATGAAAATCAAGCCTGAACGCCGTGAGGAAATATTTAAGGATAACCCCGCGCTGAATGTTGAAAATCACTTCGGCAGAAAGCTCAGCGCGCTTAAGCTTGATACAAAGCCCGCCGCGGTGCTTGCCGTGAGCGGCGCGGTAAATTATCTTGAATATACCCAGAAGAACAGAATGGATTATATCAATAAGATCTCCGTCTATGAGGGTGAAAGCTATATGGAGCTTGACTTCGCAACGCGCCGTAACCTCGAAATAACGGAAACAATGCGCGATAAATCAAAGCGCGGCTCGCTTTTCTGGGCGCTTGATAAGACAAAAACCGCAATGGGGCGCAGAAAGCTCCGCCAGTGGCTTGAAAGACCGCTGATAAACCCGATCGATATAAATAAAAGGCTCGTTTCCGTTAAGGAGCTGGTCGATAACGCTATGCTGCGTGATGAGCTGACGGAAATCCTTTCAAAGACCTATGATATTTCAAGAATAATAAGCAGGATCGCGCTCGGCACCGTTACCCCGAAGGACATGGTATCCCTAAAGCAGACTTTGCAGCAGCTCCCGTCTCTGGAATATCTTATTTCGGATATGAAGTCACCTATGTTTGCGGGAATGGCTAAGAAATTTGATATTCTTGACGACATATGCTCCCTTATAGACAGAGCGATAGATGAGAATAACGCCTCCTCGATCACCCGTGACGGCGGTATGATCAAGGAGGGCTATAACGAGGAGGCGGACAGGCTCCGCGACGCCAAAAATCACGGAGACGAATGGCTTAAGCAGGTAGAGGAGGAGGAACGGCAGAGAACGGGTATCCCTAAGCTTAAAACCGGCTTTAACCGCGTGTTCGGCTATTATATAGAAATAACAAATTCCTATAAGGACAAGGTCCCCGATAATTACATAAGAAAACAGACGCTCACAAACGCGGAGCGTTATATAACACCGCAGCTCAAGGAGATCGAAAGCACGATCCTCGGCTCGTCGGAGCGGCTGATCGCGCTGGAGCTTAAGCTTTTTAACGACCTCCGTGAAAAGCTGGTTGGCGAGCTGGAAAGGCTCAAGCGCGCCGCGAGAGTTATCGCGGTTACCGATGTGCTGTGCTCGCTTGCCTCGGTCGCGTATAAGAACAACTATTGTATGCCGGAGGTAAACGACAGCGGCGTAATCGATATTAAGGACGGCAGACATCCGGTTGTCGAGACGATTTCAAAGGATATTATTTTTGTTCCCAACGACAGCTATCTCAATAATGACGGGGACAGGCTGCTGATCATAACCGGCCCGAATATGGCGGGTAAGTCCACATATATGCGTCAGACCGCGTTAATCTCGCTCATGGCGCAGATCGGGAGCTTTGTTCCGGCCGCATCGGCAAGGCTCGGCATTGTGGACAGGATATTTACAAGAGTAGGCGCAAGCGATGACATCGCATCGGGACAGAGCACATTTATGCTTGAAATGAACGAGGTAAGCAATATCCTGAAAAACGCGACTAAAAGCTCGCTTATAATCCTTGACGAGATAGGCAGGGGCACAAGCACCTATGACGGTCTTTCGATCGCGTGGGCGGTTGCGGAATATATCCATAACAAGCGGAGAATAGGCGCGAAAACAATGTTTGCAACGCATTACCACGAGATGACCGAGCTTGAGGACAAGCTGGAGGGGGTTAAGAACTACCGCGTTGCCGTGAACAAGCGCGGTGATGATATATCCTTCCTGCGCCGTATCGTGCGCGGCGGAGCCGATGAGAGCTACGGTATTGAGGTAGCGGCGCTTGCGGGACTTCCGAGCGAGGTTATAAAACGCGCAAAGACGATTTTAAAGGGTATTATAGAGAACGAACCGGATAAGCTCTATAAGAGCGGCAAAAAGCGGCCGGAGCCCGCAAGCGGTCAGATAGGCATTGAGGATATGGCGGGCCGCGAGCTGATCGATGAGCTGAAAATGATGGATGTTACCACCATGACGGCGATAGACGCGATGAATAAGCTTTATCAGCTGTCACTGAAAGCAAAGGAGTTATAACGAATGGGTCTTATTCATGTTCTTGATACGGAGGTATCAAATAAAATTGCCGCCGGTGAGGTGGTTGAAAAGCCCCTGAGCATTGTTAAGGAGCTTGTGGAAAACAGTATTGACGCCGGAGCGTCGCTGATCACCGTTGAAATAAGAAACGGCGGCATTTCATATATCAGGGTCACGGATAACGGCTCGGGTATGAGCGAGGAGGACGCGAAAATCTGTTTTCTCCGCCATGCGACCAGTAAAATACAGACGGGGAGCGACCTTGAGGCGATATATACCCTCGGCTTCCGAGGCGAGGCGCTGTCAAGTATCGGAGCTGTTTCAAAGGTGAAGCTTTATACAAAGCGCCGCCGGGACGATACCGGAATTTGCGTCACCTGCGAGGGCGGTGAAATACTTTCCTCCGCCGACGCGGGCGCGCCGAACGGAACGGTAATAGAGGTCTCGGAGCTGTTCTATAACACTCCGGCAAGGCTTAAATTCCTTAAAAAGCCCGCCACTGAGGGCGGATATATTTCCGATCTTATTTCAAGATATGTCCTCGCGCATCCCGAAATATCCTTCAAGCTTATCCGCGAGGGGAAGGAAACTATTTTTTCCTCCGGCGACAACAAGCTTATAAATGCGATATATTCCGTATACGGCAGGGATTTCGCGAAAAATATGCTGGAGGTCGACTATCAGTATAACGGCGTCCATGTCGCGGGTATGATCGGCAAGGGAACTCTTGCAAGGGCAAACAGGAACAACGAAACGTTTTTTGTGAACAAGAGATATATAAAGAGCGCGATCTTGATACGCGCGTTGGAGGAGGCGTATAAAAATCAGATCATGATCTCAAAATTCCCCGCGGCAATTCTCAATATTGAGATCGCGGCGGGGGAGGTTGATATAAACGTGCATCCGACAAAGCTTGAATGTAAGTTTTCAAATGAGTCCGAAATTTATCAGGCGGTGTATCACGCGGCAAGATCCACGCTGTATGAGCTGCCGAACGTGCCGGAGATGGATATAGCGGAGAAAAAGAAGGAAAACGCAATACCAAAGGCGGCGGCCGGAGAACAGAAAACTCTTGAGGAGCTTTACGGCGAAAAGCTGCGGCGGAGCATGAAGCCCTCAAATGATTTCAAGTTCAAGACCGAGCGCCGCGAAACGCCGCGTCCGGTCGATACCTTTGCAATGCTTGACTATGCGCTGGAGCTTGGTAAAAAGAAAAGCCGCTTCGCAAGGGTAAAGGAGAATGAGGACGCCGGTAAGACGGCGGCGGAAAATATAATGCCGGACCCGAAGGACTACCGCGACAAGGCGAATGAGGAATATGCCGGAAAACAGGAGCAAAATATATTTGACGACGGATATTTTCGGGTCATCGGTCAGCTGTTTGAAACCTATATCCTTGTTGAAAAGGATGACAGAATGCTGATGATAGACCAGCACGCGGCGCATGAAAGACTGAATTTCGAGTCGCTGAAACAGGAGCTGGAGAACACCGGCATTGCCTCGCAGATGATACTGGAGCCTGTAGAGATCAGACTTTCCGGCGAGGAATTTGCGGTGTATACCGAGCACGAAAGGGAGTTCCATGACCTCGGCTTTGAGATCGCAAGCGACGGGGAAAGCGCCGTTACAATAAGCGCGGTTCCCGGCGATATTTCATGGAGCGAGATCGAGCCGCTGTTTATTGAGCTGCTTACACAGGCGCGGGACATGAATCAGACGCTCATGACCTATGATAAGGAAAGACTTCTGTATACAATATCCTGCAAGGCGGCGATAAAGGCGAATATGGAGATCGGCGAGCAGGAAATGCGGAAGCTTGTTGAGCGGGTGTTCAGGCTGAAAAATATCAATACCTGTCCTCATGGCAGACCGATAGTCATTTCTATGAGCAAAAAGGAAATTGAGAAAAATTTCAAGAGGATCGTATAATGAAAAAGACGCCTTTGGTAGTTGTAGCGGGACCGACCGCATCGGGAAAAACACGGCTTGCGATCAATATTGCAAAGAGGTTTAACGGTGAGATCGTCTCCGCTGACAGTATGCAGATATATAAATATATGAACATAGGTACCGCAAAGCCCACAGCGGAGGAGCGGGCGGAGCGTCCGCACCACCTCATTGATTTTGTGGAGCCTGACGCCGAATTTTCGGTTGCGGATTATACGGCTTTGGCGCATAAGGCGATCGCGGATATTACGGCGCGCGGAAGGTTAGCGGTTATGTGCGGCGGAACGGGTCTTTATATAAACAGCGTTGTAAACGATGTGGCCTTCGGGGACCGGGAGACGGATCATGCGATGCGCGGGGAGCTGAGAGCCTTGGCGGAAAGGGAGGGGAGCGAAAGACTGATTGAGATGCTTTCGGAGTTTGATCCCGTGAGCGCGGCAAGGCTGCACCCGAATAATCTAAGACGCATAATCCGCGCCATAGAATTTTACAGAACGACGGGAGAGCCGATTTCGGAGCATCAGGAAATGACAAAGCGGACCGAAAGCCGCTATGAGCCGGTTATGTTCTGCATTGATCATGAGCGCGACATTCTGTATGAAAGGATAAACAGGCGTGTTGATTGGATGCTTGAGGAGGGACTTTTGGACGAGGTCGGGCGGCTTATGGATATGGGCTATACAAAGGATTTAAATTCCATGAAGGGTATAGGCTATAAGGAAATAATGGACTATTTTAACGGTGAATGCACTCTTGATGAGGCGGTAGAGAACGTTAAGCAAGGCTCGCGGCGGTATGCAAAGCGTCAGCTGACATGGTTCAGACGCGATAAACGCATAAGCTTTCTTGATCCCGTAAACGCGGCCGTATCGTCAATAGATATAATATCCGATAAGCTGAAAATCTGAAAAAAAGCGCTCGTTTTACCCAAACGAGCGCACACCCTTATATCCTATATCTTAATAGGATTTTACCTTGTTTATCTGATTATACAACAAATGTCAGGATATTTCAACATTTTTTGTATAAAGTAATTAAAATGTTAATTTCGTAAAAAATTTTATACCGTTGTAACATTTCTGTTATCAATTGAAATAATCCGAAAAAAATATGAAAGCAAGTGAAATAAGCAGCAGCTTGTCGTCACAATCGTTTAACAAAAGCAGCACAATAACAATAAGAATAATCATATCGTCTGTTTTAAGCCTGCCTATAACGGCTTTATTTTTTTCTTCAATATTGTCGGCAGCCCGTAACTGTATCGGCTCCGGCGCGGGCGCGGGCTTTGGCGGCGGAACAGCCGGTTCGGGCGGCTCCGGCGCAGTGCTTTTGAATGTATTTACGGGCTGCGGCATATTGTTATAGCTATAGGATTTGTACATCTGCATACCTCCGAGTCTGTTTAATGAGCCGGCTATTAACCGAGATTTTCGAACAGCTTCGTCATCCGCGCAAGGTTCATCAGCTTTATCGCGTCGTCTATCGTTTCTCTCCGGCTTTCCCGCATAAACGGCTTAAGCGATTTTAAAAGCGCGGAACGGTCGTCGCCGCCCGACGCCGAGATTCGGCTCATAATCTGCTGCGCCTGCAAAAGAAATTCGGGGCTGATTTGAGCGGCGGCGTCCGGCGCGGCTCCGTTCAGGGAGACAGATGGCGGATCGCCGCCCTTCGCGGGCTTATCGGAATTAATTATACCGAGGATGCCGTTCAATTTTTCATCGGCATTGTCGCCGAGCAGCCCCTCTAAGGCGTCCATCATATCCGCCACATTCCATACCTTCCTTCTATTTGAAAATTTTCCCGATAGTCTCGTCTGAAAGCGAGCTGAGCTTGCGGCGAACGGCGTCGGCGTCAAGCTTGCCTAATTCCGAAAGCAGCCGCTGCTTGTCGGCGTCGCTTAGGCTGCCCGACATTTTCCGACCCTGTACCGAGCTGATGAAATTATTGATCTGTTTCAGCTGGTTTTCGTTAAAGCTGCTCAGAAGTTCACTTATATCCATAAAAATCATCCCTTTCCGTGTTGAATACAATTTCCGATCAATGTATTATATGCGCGGCCGTTGAAAAAATGAACCTTACTTATAATATAAAAAAACAGCGGTTTGGTTAGAACCGCTGCTTTTTGGTTATATAAGTAAGTAAGGAAACCACGCCGGTTTGGTTAGATCCGACGTGTGATGATTGATTATGGAATAAATATTGCATATTCCGATTTTTATTATACACCGATTTTAATAAAAAATCAATAGTAATTTATAAAAAAATTGTGAATTATGAAAAAATTTTAACCGTGACAAAGGGAGGGCTGAGCGCCCTCCCGTCTGTTCACTGCTATATATTATACGAGGTAAAGAAGCTCCGTATATGTCGGGAACGGCCAGAAGTCCTTTGAAACGATCGTTTCAAGAGTGTCCGCCGCAGCTCTCAGCGCGTCCATTGCCGGAATTACCGTGTTCTTGTAGTACATGCCCGTGTCGTAAGCGTCCGCGTCGGGAACGGCTGTCGCCGCGTCAAGCGCGTCAATGTCCGTCATAAGCTGTTCTGTGAGCGATGTGAGCAGCTTTGCCTTTTCAAGCTCCTTCGGAGCGTCAAGACCGAGCGCGTTCTTTGATGAAATGTCGTCTGTAATGAACTTTGTATACTTAAGACACGCCGGGAGAATTTCCTGCTTTGCCATTTCAAGCATTGTGAGCATCTCGAAGTGGAGCGTGTTGTTGTATTCCTCCATCATTATCTCGGCTCTTGTTTCAACCTCGACCGGAGTGAATACGCCCTGTTTTGTAAAGAGATCGATCGACTTCTGACTCTTGAAGTACGGCATAGCGTCCGGCGTCGTTTTGAGGTTTAAGAGACCTCTCTTTTCCGCCTCCGCGATCCATTCGTCGCTGTAGCCGTTGCCGTTGAAGATAATTCTCCGGTGTTCTCTGAATGTGCGGATCGCGAGGTTAAGAGCGTCCTTCGGGACGTCAGACGAGCATTCGAGCTTATCCGCAAATTCCGTGAGCGTTTCCGCAACGATCGTGTTGATAACAATGTTGATACCCGCGATCGACTGTCTGGAGCCGGGCGCGCGGAACTCGAAACGGTTGCCTGTGAACGCGAACGGCGACGTCCTGTTGCGGTCTGTTGAATCCTTTTCGATGTCGGGGAGCGACTCAACGCCTGTTTCGATGAGCTTGCCCTCCTCATACTTAACGCCATGACCCGCAATGAGCTGCTCAACTACCGCCGCGAGCTGATCGCCGAGGTACATTGAGATGATAGCCGGGGGAGCCTCGTTTGCTCCGAGTCTGTGGTCGTTGCCGGCCGTAGCAACCGAAACTCTTAACAGATCCTGATAATCGTCAACCGCCTTGATAACCGCCGCGAGGAAGAACAGGAACTGCACGTTTTCCTCAGGCTTCCTGCCGGGTCTCAGAAGAAGCTCGCCGTCCGATGTGCCGATCGACCAGTTGTTGTGCTTACCGGAACCGTTGATGCCCTCATACGGCTTTTCGTGGAGAAGGCAGTACAGCCCGTGATGGTCGGCGACCTTCTTGAGAACCTCCATTGTAAGCTGGTTATGATCCGATGAAATATTTGTCGTTGAGAAAATCGGAGCGATCTCGTGCTGCGACGGAGCGACCTCGTTATGCTTTGTCTTAGCGAGTACGCCGAGCTTCCACAGCTCCTCGTCAACCTCCTTCATGAAGGCCGCGACTCTCTCCTTGATCTGACCGAAGTAATGGTCGTCCATTTCCTGACCCTTCGCGGGCTTGCAGCCGAACAGGGTTCTGCCCGTAAGGAGGAGATCCTTTCTCTGATTTCTGAGCTTCTTGTCTACAAGAAAATATTCCTGCTCAGGTCCCACATATGCGACAACCCTCTTGGGATGCTTGCCGAAGAACGCGAGAACGCGCTTTGCGGCCTTGTCGATCGCGGCCTCCGAGCGAAGAAGCGGCGTTTTCTTGTCAAGAACCTCGCCTGTATATGATACGAACGACGTCGGTATGTATAATGAATGATCCTTGATGAACGCGAACGACGTCGGATCCCATGCGGTATAGCCGCGAGCCTCGAATGTCGCTCTCAGACCGCCCGACGGGAAGGAGGACGCGTCCGGCTCGCCCATAACAAGCTCCTTGCCTGAAAATTCCATAATAACCGTCTTATCGTCCGTCGGCTGTATGAACGAGTCATGCTTTTCCGCTGTAAGGCCCGTCATCGGCTGGAACCAGTGAGTGTAATGCGTACAGCCCTTTTCTATCGCCCAGTCCTTCATAGCGTTAGCCACGACCTCGGCAACCTCGATATCAAGCTTTGTACCTTCGCTTATAGTCTTAACGAGCGACTTGTATATGTCCTTCGGCAAACGGGTCTTCATTGTGGGAAGATTAAACACGTTTTCGCCGAAGATCTTTGATACGTCTCCGTTTTCCATCATAATAAAAATACCTCCTGAAAAAATTTAGTTTTGCAAAGCGTATAACATTCGCGGAATTAATAAAAAAGAGAGCTTTATATCAAATTCATCAATATAAAACTCCCTTGTTTAATCCGCTAATATTTTGTTTATGACTTAATTATATCACTTTTTTGCTGAAAGTCAATGCACAAAACATTCAAATAGTAAAAATTAATTCGTTATTCTTTGTGCAGTTTAACAAGAAAGTTAATAAAAAAACGCTTGCAATAAATAGGAAAATGTGTTATACTATATCGGTAGTCATTAATACGCCCCCGTAGTAAAGAGGATATTACAAGCCCCTCCTAAGGGTTAGTCATCGGTTCGATTCCGGTCGGGGGTGCCAAGGCTTGCGGGATAGCAAAAAAACAGCGGCGTCCGATCGGACGCCGCTGCCGCGTTTAAAATACCGATTTTAGAATGTAAATGTGAGCGTATCCTTAAGCGTAACCTGCTTTGCTTCCGCAAGGTTCTGAATTATATTCTGCTGTTCAATAACCTGCGCTCCCGTTAAACCGCTTGTCGTCATTACGACGTCGCCGGCGTCAAACCTTGTTACATTCAATACCGGAGCTTCAAATAAGTTTTTCATATCAATATACCTCCCGTTAATTATTCAATTGCGGCCGAAACACTCTGCGTATCGGCGTTTACATTCGCAAGAACAAGACCGATATATGCCTCTCCGCCTTCTGCAAGCGTAATGGTTTTTGTATTCGATGACTGTTCATGCTCGTCAACCGTTACGGTAATCTTACCTAACGTACCCTCGGCGCCATCGTTTGTTATTGTCGCTATATAAGCCGAAGCTACAGTATCCGCAAGGTTGCCGGTTCCGTGAACTACTTCCGCATCACCGAGCTCAATCTTGAAATCGGGCGTTGCCGGTTCTTCGGCTTCCGGTACGGTTACCCTAACCTGTGAGAAGAATGAGTCGCCTGTTGCTGAAAGGTATACAGTCTGCTCTGCGCTTGTGTTGTTTGTATATTCAACTTTTCCGGTAGCATAGCTTGCTAAATCATCACTCTTTACCAAATCACCATCAGAACCAATAGCTGTTGAAAGCGTAGCATAACGTGAACTGCCGCCGCCACCTGTAACATATGTAGTAATTGTTGCGCCTGTGGCAAGTTTGATTGCAAATACATCTTGATCTGTCTTTAACCGTACTCCGTTTGTGTTTGTGGTAGTACCATCCACATCGGTTGTAGATTTGCCCTGCTGATAGAAGTTAGCGTTATTACCTACAGCTGCAATTTCATCATTAAAGTAAAGCTTACCGGTTTCATATACCCATGAACCGCTCTCAGCAGCTGCGTTTTCCCCTTTAGCGGTTTCAGCAGCGGCGAGAATGTCGTAGGTTGTAGTCACAGCTGCTGCCTTAAGCGCACTGACGTCATCGCCTGACGGTGTGACAAAAGCCGTAGCGGCAACGGTTATTGTTGCTGTGTCTTTAGCTGAACTGTCCGCATTTGAAGTTGCTGTTACGGTAAGAGGACCTCCCTGTGCACGTGCCGAAACTTTACCGTTTTTATCAATAGATGCAATGCCTTCATTTTCTTCTATTGCCCATGTAACCGATGTGTCCTCAGCGTTCGCGACTGCGGCTGACAAAGTTGTGGACTGACCGGAATACAATACATTTTCTTTCGGAGTTACCGATACTGAAACTGCCGGAGTCTCTGACGCAGGTGTCTCTGACGCGGGAGTCTCTGACGCGGGAGTCTCGGTATCATCGCCACCCTCGCTGCTCGGCGTGAACTTAATAGCATAAACGCCTACATTGGCGTCAGCCCAGATATATGCGGTTGAATTTGCGCTTACGCTTCCTGTAAGAATGCCTATACCGCCGTCTACAGTTTCAACCTTTGCCGTAGCAGCATCTGTATCTTTATTTGTAGCCGTTAGCGTCTGTGTCAGGTATACCGTTCTTGTTCCGTCTGACCCACCGTGCTGAACATATGCGGTAACAGTGCCGCTAACACCCGGTGTGAAAGCGAAAACTCTTATCAAGCTATCGGTCTTAATAGTAGAAGCACCGCCTAATTTGACTCTGCCGGTCCATTTAGTCGTGGTTCCGTCTGCTTCTGTGAACTCCTTGTCTCCGGATGCATATCCAGATTTGCTGTCAGTATAATAAGTAAGATTGCGAATTGTAACTGCGCTTGTTCCGGTTACAGCCGCATCTGACCATGCACTCATGTCCCATGTGGTTGCAGCTGTGATAGAGTCTGCCGCGTTCGCGCTTATTGCCATACCGGCAAAGCAGCTTGCGCTGATGGCCGCTGCCGAAATCAACGACAGCAATTTTTTGATTTTCATAATAAAAACCTCCATTTTTTATGTATTTATATTAGTAAAACGAACCAATATTTTTATCTATTTTACCATAAACTTTAAATTTTCACAAGGATTATGGTAATGTCGGACAATTTTTCGGTAGAACGGAGCGTTTTTTTAGTGATTTATATGAAAACATCGCGGATATGCCGACAAGCGGAGCCTCTCAAAACCTTATGATCCCCATGGAATCGAGTATTGACGAAACGAGGATCGCGACGATAAGCACCGGCGCGATATATTTAATCATTACCGTGAAGATCTTCTCGCGTCTGAACCTGCCGGACAGGGTGATTTCCGCCCTGACATTGTCAATGCCGAATACATAGCCGGTAAATATGCAGGTGAGAAGGGCCGTAACAGGCATTAATACCGAGTTTGTGATGAAGTCGAGGGTGTCTAAGATATCCATGCCGCCGAATTTTACGCCGGACAGCGTGCTGTAGCCTAAGATACAGAGCGTGCCGACTGCCTGTCCCCATATTCCCGTGATAAGCGCCGCTTTTTTTCTGCTCATGCCGAACCGGTCGCAGATCGACGAAACGATCGCCTCCATGACCGACATTGACGATGTGAGCGCCGCGAACAGCACAAGCAGAAAGAACAGCGAGCCTGCGATTCTTGTGCCGCCCATGCTTGCGAATACCTTGGGGAGCGTGATGAACATAAGTCCCGGGCCTTTGCCGAGAGCGCTTTCATCGCCGCCGGAGAAGGCGAATACCGCGGGGATGATCATAAGCCCCGCGAGAACGGCTATAAAGCTGTCGAAAAATTCGATCTGTGAAACGCTCTTCTCAATGTTCGCGTCCTTCGGCAGATACGAGCCGTAGGCGATCATGATACCCATAGCAAGCGAGAGCGAGAAGAACATCTGACCCATTGCCGCAAGAACGCCTTGGAGCGAGAAACGCTCCATGCTCGGAACAAAGAAATATCTGACGCCTTCGCCCGCTCCGGGCAGAGTGATCGAATAAACGGAGATCGCGATCGCGAGGATCAGCAGGACCGGCATGAGAAGCTTTGAAAATCGCTCGATGCCCTTTTGAACTCCGCACATAATGATGCCCGTTACGCCCGCGGTGAAGATAAGCTCAACAACGAAAAGCTTCACGGGATCGGCAAGCAGGTCTGTGAAGTACGAGTCCTCCGCCATTGCCGCGCAGGAGCCTGAAAGGTAGCCCGCCGTGTAATTCAGCACCCATCCGCCGATGAGGTTGTAGTAGGGGAAAATGAGCACCGGAACCAGCGTCGCAAGCACTCCGACAAAGTTCCATTTTTTGCTGATTTCACCGAACGCGACAAGAGGCCCCTTGCCGGTTTTTCTTCCTATAACATTTTCCGCGACCATCAGCGAAAAGCCGAAGGTCAGGACAAGAATGACGTAGACAATGAGGAAGGCGCTGCCGCCGTATTTTGCCGCGAGGTAGGGGAAACGCCATATGTTTCCGAGACCTATCGCCGAGCTTGCCGCCGCCATGACGAAGCCGAAGCTCCCTGTGAATGTAGAACGCTTTTGCATATATATGCTCCTTTTCTTTTACGGTCCGCCGGCTCTTTTACGGATCCCCCGGCGGCGCCGTATTTTTACCGATTATTATATATTAAAAATTAATTCATGTCAATATTTTGTGCAAATTTTCTGAAAAATACAACATTCGGTCTGATTTTTATATATAAATCATCAGAAAAAAGTGTTAAAATAATATTAACCTATTATGAACAAATCTTTTATGAAGGAGGAGAATCATGAAAACAAAAACAAAAAAAGGGATCGATCCGGGCCCTCTCTATAAGAAGGACTGGAAGTATTATCTCAGACGCGACTGGGAGCTGTACGCGCTGCTCCTTATACCGTTCGTGCTGGTAATTCTATTCAAATTCCTGCCTCTTGCGGGTCTTTCGATCGCGTTCATGGACTACAAGCCGTTTATGGGCTTCTCAGGCTCGACATGGGTGGGCTTGGACGTGTTCAAGAGCGTATTTACGAACAGGGACTTCTATTCGGCTCTGAAGAACACTCTGCTTTTGAATATCCTTGACCTTATTCTGGGCTTTCCGGCTCCGATCATCCTTGCGAT
Organism: uncultured Lachnospiraceae bacterium; assembly: GCA_964579875.1. Taxonomy (GTDB): domain Bacteria; phylum Bacillota; class Clostridia; order UBA1381; family UBA1381; genus Ornithomonoglobus. Next base: position 16,185 of record CAZOHJ010000009.1, read on the forward strand.
ATTCTTAAACGAGATCAGATGCAAGTGGTTTAAGAAGACGACGCAGACGATTATGTATCTTCCGCACTTCCTTTCATGGGTAATTATCGCGGGTCTTGCGCAGCAGCTCTTTTATCCGGCGACGGGCTACATAAACATCCTTATCACCAGAATGGGCGGAGAGGCTATACCGTTCCTGACCGAAAAATGGCACTGGCTCGCGTCATACGTGCTCATCGGCGTATGGCAGGGCATGGGCTGGGGCACCATCATTTACCTCGCCGCTATCACGGGCATCGACGCGGAGCTTTACGAGGCCGCGACGGTAGACGGCGCGGGACGCTGGAGAAAGATATGGAGCATAACTCTGCCGTGTCTTAAGTCAACGATCATAGTTATGCTTATCATGAGTCTCGGACGTATCATGGGCTCGTCTCTTGAACGGCCGCTGGCTCTTACCAATACGAACGTAACCGACATTTCAAACGTTATCGCGATGTATGTATACAGAGTCGGTCTGCAGAATATGAACTATAATATCGCGACGGCCGTCGGTCTGTTCCAGTCGCTGGTAGGCGTTGTGCTGGTATTCATAGCCGACAGGATCGCTAAGCTCATGGGCGAAAGCGGTATCGTATAACAAGGAGGTAAGCAGAAATGGCAGAGATAACAGCTGTTAAGATAAAAAAATCAACGGGCGACAAGATTGCCGACGTGCTTATTTACGCGTTTATCACAATACTTTCGCTTATCTGTATTATACCGTTTCTTCACGTTCTCGCGATGTCAATCAGCGGCAACGCGGCGGTATACGCGAACAAGGTATTCCTTATTCCGAAAAACATAACGTTCTCGGCGTATAAGTCGGTTCTCGGAGATCCGACAATGCTCCACTCGCTGTGGTACACCGCCGTGATCACGATCGTGTTCACGATCCTCGGCATGATAGTAACGGTATTTTCGGCATACGCGCTGTCAAGACCGAAGCTCAAGGGAAGATACTTCTTCTCAACGGTGTTTCTCATCACGATGTATTTCAGCGCGGGCACGATCCCGGACTACCTGAATATCGATAACCTGAACCTGCTCGATACGGCGGCGGTGCTTATTCTTCCGCTTATATTCTCGGCGTACAACATGATCATCATGAGAACCTTTATCCAGAACTCGATACCCGAATCGCTTATAGAGGCGGCGGAGCTTGACGGCTGCGATGATTTCAGGATATTGTTCCAGGTAGTGCTCCCTCTTTCAAAGTCGGTGCTTGCGACTCTCGCGCTGTTCTATGCGGTGGGACGCTGGAACAGCTACAGCGACGCTCTGTACTATATCCAGTCGGAGAACCTCAAGCCGCTGCAGCTCAAGCTGTACCAGCTCGTATCGTCGAGCGCGTCGGCGTCGCTTGCGCAGGAGAGCGGCGGCGGTGAAGCTCAGTCCGCTACAGAGGTTATAAAGGCGGCGTCGATCATGTTCGCGACGATCCCGATCGTTATCGTTTATCCGTTCGTGCAGAAATATTTTGTATCGGGCGTAATGATAGGCGCGGTCAAGGGTTGAGATCAATAGGAGGTAAGATGATGAAATTTAAAAAGATAATAAGCGTCTTTCTCGCGGCCGTTACGGCGGCGGGGACGGCGGCCGCGCTTTCCGGCTGCGGAAAGTCGGTTAAGGAGATCGACCTTGACGCGGTTATGGAAAGTATTCCCGCCGACGAGGCGGAGACATATAAGTATCCGGAAACAGTGGAGATCAAAATTCCGGTATACGACAGGGCGCAGCCCGGTCTCCCCGATGTGACGGATAACTATTGGACAAAGTATGTTCAGGACGCTATGCTTGAGCTGCACAATATCAAGGTCACATATATTGCCATCTCGCGCACGGAGGAGGTCACGCAGTTTAACCAGAGACTTGCCGGAAAGGTAAAGAACCAGCCGGACGTGGTATTTAACTATGACTATCCGACGATCGTGAACTTCGCAAAGCAGGGCGCGTTCAGAGCGATCACAAACGAGTTTGTCGCGCACTTTGCGCCGGACTTCTACGAGAGAACAAAGGAGCTTGACCAATACACGTATCTTAACGGCGAAAAGCTGTTTGTATGCGGCACAAGACCTAACGCGTATAACTTCGTAACGCTTGTACGCAAGGACTGGATGGATAAGTTAGGCATTTCCGCTCCGATGACCGAGGCGGAGTCGCTTGATATGCTCCGCAAGTTCCGCGACGCGAAGCTCGGCGGCGAGAACACGATCGCGACTACGGCGACTCTGGGCAACGCGTATTACGGCGCGTATAAGTACAGGGATTATCCGCTCTCGGAGCATGACAACGCTCTCTACAGCGACATTACGGTCTGCGCTCTTCCGTGGGAGCCGGTAAAGGAAGCGCTGAGAGAGGAGAATCAGTATTATAACGAGGGGCTTATAAGCTCGGAGTGGTATCTCGATACGGACGGCTCAAAGGCAAAGGAGCAGTTCATATCGGGTCAGGCGGGCATGTACAGTCTGTACCTTACAAAGTCGCCGGACATTATCGCGTCGCTCAAGGAAAACGTTCCCGACGCGGAGGTAACGGTTCTTCCGTCGTATATCGATCCCATAAGAGGTCCGAAGGGCGGCAGACAGGATAATCCGTTCGGTCTTGTATCGGGTATAAACGCCCACTGCGATCATCCCGAGGCCGTGCTCATGTACTACGAGTGGATGAACGACCACATCTTTGAGATGCAGAACGGTATCGAGGGCAAGACCTATGAAATGGAAGGCGACGTCCCGATACTTATAGACGGCTATGACGGCGAGGAAAGAATGAACTACAACTCCAACAAGGATATGTGGTGCGTAGTCATAGAGGGCAAGGATCTCGGAAACGAGGAGCTTAACGTCAAGGCTCAGGCGGAAACCTACGCGCCGGACGGCTATGAGGGTCTTATCTATCAGGCGTATCAGAACTGGCTGGATACGGGCAAGGATTATCTGTACTGCGATTATATCTTCTCAAGCCCCATTGAGTCGCTTTCGGAGTATGCGGGAATACTTCTCACAAAATGGCAGGAGATACATACTCAGCTTGTAAACTGCAAGCCCGAGCAGTTCGACGCTCTTTATGAAAAGTACAGCAAGGAATATCTGGCTCTCGGTTATCAGGAGATACTTGACGAGAAGGAGGCCGTATATCAGCAGGAGCTGCAGGAAAAAGCTGAGAACGAGGCCGCAATGGAGGCGGAAGAGGAAGCTGTCGAGGAGGACGCCGACGAAGCCGCTGAGAAATGAAAGGGAAATGATCCATAATGAACAGACTTGAATTTTTCAGAAGATCCACAGCTGTTCTTTCGGCAGCCGCGCTTTTGTCCGGCGCGGCCGCCGTTGCTACAGCATCGGATCTGAACGGAACAAAGAGTATAAAATGCGATGTGGGAGACAATCTCACGATAGGAGCTTACGCGGAATCCGCAGCCGAAACTCAGAAGCTTATAGACGCGAGACCGGATATACAGCGCCGCACGGAGGATATGGGCAGAGGCCTTGTCGCGGTCGCGACGAATAACGGAGTTTTCGTTTCATGGCGCTGGGAAGGAACGGAGAGCATAGACGTAAAGTATAACCTTTACAGAAACGGCAAAAAGCTGAACGCCGAGCCTATGAGCCTTACCAATTATACCGATATTGACGGAACCGCAAAGGATAAATACAGCGTCAGCGCGGTTACGGACGGCAAGGAGGGCGAACGCTGCAAAGAGGCGGCTGTGTGGGACGGTTATCTTGAAATACCTATCGAAAGCCCCGCGCCCGAGGAGGCGGGGGACGCTATGGGCAATTACTCGGCGGGCGACGCGTCCGCGGCCGAGCTTGACGGCGACGGCGAATATGAGATAATTCTGAAATGGAACGCGATAGTTCTTGACGCGTCAAAGACGGGCTATACAAACGTTTGCTATATTGACGCCTATAAGCTTGACGGCACAAGGCTGTGGCGGATAAATATGGGCCCGAACATCAGAAGCGGCGAGCATGACACGCAGTTCATGTGCGCGGATTTTGACGGCGACGGCAAGGCTGAAATGGCGGTCAGGACCGCGGACGGAACGGTTGCCGGAGACGGCAGCGTCATAGGCGATGCGGACGCGGACTGGTATAAGCAGGACAACGGAAAGAACCTCAAAGGCCCGCTTTACCTCACTGTATTCAACGGCGAGGACGGCAGCGTTATCGACACGACCGACTACTGGCCGCAGAGCGCCGGCACATGGTCTGACGGCAGAAAATGGGATATTAGCTCATGGGGCGATGATTACGGCAACCGTTCGGAGCGTTATCTCGGAGCGATCGCGAGCCTTGACGGCGTTAACACCTCGTTCATTCTGTCAAGAGGCTATTACGACAGAACCTGCATAGGCGCATGGCACCTTGAGGACGGAAGGATCGTCAACGACTGGACCTTCGATTCTCACGACCGTTCGCCGGAGGACGACAGCCCGTGGTACAGCGGACAGGGCTATCACAATATGGCGACGGCCGACGTTGACTATGACGGCAAGGACGAAATAATATTCGGAAATCTTCTGTTGGACGACGACGGAACGCCGGTTTATTCAACGGGACTCGGTCACGGCGATTCGCAGCATACGGGCGACTTTATACCGAGCCGTCCGGGACTTGAGGTATACACCTGTCAGGAAAACAGAGGCGCCGCATACGGCTTTGCAATGCGCGACGCGAGAACGGGCGAGATCCTTTACGGCATGAACACCGAAACCGACAACGGCCGCGCCTGCACGGCGGATATTGATCCGGCATACGAGGGCGAGGAGGCATGGTCGGCATACGGCGTGCTTACCGCGGCGGACGGCACGGTAATTTCAACGGACTACTCAATGCCCGCCAACTTTGCCGTCTATTGGGACGGCGACATAGGCCGCGAGATAGAGGACGGAAACGGAGTTTACAAGTGGAATGCCGAAACGGAGAAGGTATATCCGATATTCAAGGCAGTCGGGGCGCATTCGATAAACGCGACAAAGTCAAATCCGTCGCTCCAGGCCGATTTGTTCGGCGACTGGCGCGAGGAGCTGATATTCCCCTCGAATGACGGCACGAGCCTGAGGATCTACACTACGACGATCCCGACGGCGTACCGTATACCGACGCTTACAAGCGACAGCGAGTATTATAACGCGGCTGCATGGCAGAACGACTGCTATAACCAGACAACGCATCTTGATTATTACCTCGGATACGACTCCAAAGAGATCCCCGTGCCGCAGATATTTACCGTCGGCGCGGACGGTGAGAAGGTTACGAACCCGGATCTTGAAAGCAGACGTTATTACAGCATAGACGAGCTGTATTTCGGGGACACGGTCGAGCTTGTGCTTGACAGTCCGACCGCGCTTGTAAACGGCGCAAAGACGCTTGTTGACGCGGAAAACGATGCGGTAAGCCCGTATCTTGACGAAACGGACAGAACAATGGTTCCGCTCCGCTTTATCTCCGAGGCATTCGGCGCTAAGGCGGATTATGACGGTGAAACCGCCGAAATAACGATCGAGAGCGGCGGCACGGTTATAAAGATGACGCCGGGCATGAGCGGATACAAGGTAAACGGCGCCGCAAAGGAAGCGGACACCGTTCCGGTGATAAAGAACGAAAGAACCTTTGTTCCGCTAAGAGCGATCGCGGAGACGCTGGGCAAGTATGTGGACTATTATGACGGTCTTGTATATATTTCCTCGATTGAAAACGGACTTACGGAAGCGGCCGCGGCGGACGCCAGAGAGAGGCTCGAAAACACTTCAAAGGCTGTTGCCGCCGTTGATTTTGCCTCCTTTGAGGATTACTCTAACAATGACCTCGATATCATCTACGGTATAGAGGAGGCGATCGCCTCGAACGGAACGGACGCGTCAGCGGTATTTGACCGTGACGAAAAGACAGCATGGACCTGCCCGGCAGGCGGCGAGGTCGCTCTCAACAAGGGCAACTGGTACGGCGTTCCGGCGGTGGTGCTGTGCTTCGGCGACGATAAGGAGCATAAGTTCCAAATAGAGTACAGCGGCGACGGCGAGAACTGGCAGATCGCCCTTGCAGACCGCACAAGCGACGGCAAAGGCGGCGTATACGAGAAGTATTACTTCGGCTGCCCGCTCTATCCGACCTATCTGAAATATGTATCCCTTGATGATACCGATACGGTAATTTCAGAATTCATGATCCCGTATGTGGATTAAGCTATTTACAGAAATAAAGGCAGGGTATGCATATGCATACCCTTTCTTTAGGCGCTGTAAATCTATCTAAACAGCCAGAATCGGCTGGATTTGTCTGCCGTCAAGGGCATTGCGAAGGGTATCGTTAAGCTTTGTAAAATCACACACAAGTGAATTAGGCTTATGTATATAATCATCCTGGGAGAAGGGAATGAAGTACAGCTGCTTTCTCGTAAGCAGCCTGCCTATATTCTGCGCCGCGGCGCCGAGAGCATCGTTGGTGGAAATGCCGATCACTACGGGGCGGTCGTTGCGCAGGTGCGCCTTTGCCGCAAGGGTCACTGAGGAATCGGCGATTCCGTTCGCAAGCTTTGCCAGCGTGTTTCCGGTGCAGGGGAGAATAACAAGCGCGTCAATGACCTTTTTCGGACCTATCGGCTCGGCGTCGCGGACGGTATGGATAATATCGTGACCGGTGAGGGCGCGTATGCTGTCACGGAAATATGAGGCTTCACCGAAGCGGGTTCCGGTCGAGTATGCGGTCTCGCTCATGATCGGAAAAATGTCCGCGCCGGCGCGGGATAGGGCTTCAATTGCCGCAAGGGCCTTTTTAAAGGTGCAGAAGGAGCCGCACATGGCAAAGCCGATCTTTTTGTTTTTCAGATCCATTTTCTACACCTCCATTTCACTTAGTATGTTTGTTATCGTATCCTTGATTATGACCCCGGCTGTGACCGGAGCGACTCTGCCCGGTGGAAACGTTGGTAGTTGAAAAATAAATACTTAAAAAAATATAATATCAACATTATTACCTTCAAGAACAATTAATTCTATCACCTCTTTTGCTATCTTCTTTTTAAGCTCAATATTATAATTCTTCCAATTACGGAGAATATTATCTATATCAAGATGTGATTTATCACTTCTGCTTGCCTTTAATTCAAGAGTTGCAATTTCTTCAAGCAGTGTTTTTTTCTTATTATCCAATGACTTGATATGATGATTGATATATTCTATGGTTAAAGCTTCGCCCTCGGCAATACCAGAAATTAAGTTATTTATTTTATTTTCGGTTAAGGATAATTCTATTTTCAGTGCGTTTATTTCGGGAGTATCTTTTATAACAGTGCTATCCTGTATGCGTTTTAATTCCGATAACCGTTCAAATAAGGCTTCTTCAACAATGCCCTCTATATTTTCAACTGACATCATAACCTTTGGATAAGGACATGAATTATTTTTTCGTCCACGACAATACAAATATTTGTATTCCTTTTTATTCTTGTTTGGCATAAAACGTTTTGCATAGTATGTATATCCACATTTGCACCTTACTAAGCCCTGTAACCATGTAAGAGAGCCTGTTCCAAGGTTTGAATGACCTTTTTTACTCATGAATATTTCCTGCACCGCAAGCCATATATCAGCGTCTATTATGCCCTTATGCAGTCCTAATGTGACGTAATCGTTTTTCAGACTGACAAATTTAGCCCCCTTTCTTTGCGCCGCATTTCCGTATACATAGCAGCCGTTCCCGCCCTTATAATCCTCAATGGGGTTATTCATGTGACCGCCGAGAGCGGCAAGGTAATTGTATACATCCGCATTGGCTTTTACATAGACGGGATTTTTTAACATTCTTGAAATGCAATTAGCATTCCATGGCGCTTGTCTTCTTGTCGGCACGCCTTTGTCATTCAGCTGTCTTGCCAGTTCTCCCAGACTTTTGCCGCTAAGATAATCGGTATATATTTGATTTAATACAATACTTTCTTCTTTATTTTCTTCAAATGTATAAGTTTTTTTGCCGTATGCGCTTGTCTCAACCTTATTATATCCAAAGGGAGCATAGCCGCCAAGATAAAGTCCCTTTTCACCTCTTGCATAATAATTGTCCTTAATTCTCTGCTGAATTGTTTCCCGTTCCATTTCGGCAAAGGTCATCAGAATATTAACCATTGCTTTTCCCTGTGTGGTAGAGGTGTCAAAGCTTTCATTTACGGAAACCAAAGCAGTCTTATACTTCTCAAATTCACTCTGCATATTTATAAAATCACGCATGGAACGGCTGATTCTATCGTATTTATACACAACAATTCTTGAAATATTCCCTTGCTTTACCTCCGACATCATACGTTTAAAGTCAGGTCTTTCAATTGATTTTCCCGAATATCCCTTGTCTTGAAATATCTCATATTCTTCGGTAATATTGATTTGTTTTTTACATTCTTCAATCTGTGTTTCAATGCTTATACTGTCTTTTTTGTCTACCGATTGTCTTGCATATATTGCCTGCATAATAATATCCTTTCATAAAAGACGGCACAGCATTTTTGCTGTACCGCCGACTTTTATACCTTGTCATGTAATATTTTCAGTAATTTTTCCTTGATTACAATATCGGTTTTGCTGCGCTGCAGCTGCGATTTGTCTGGTATAAATATCTTTATTTTTATGCCGTTTCTCGTGTAGCTGCTTGCAGGCGGTGAAGAAGACCTGTTTGATACTATATTGTTTAACATTGAGCCAACCTCCTTGTATTGCGATTATATAACATATTTTTTGAAATGTAAACGGCGTTTTTACATTTATATGACAATGAAGTTAGTCCTATACGACTGATGTGTTCTTTTCGCTATGTCCACCTGTAGTACCATCATCTTCATCTTGAATGGACAAGCGTGGAGTATTTGAGGTTCTAATGCTATCTTCAAATCGTTCTATTCCAAGATGTTTTACTTTTTCTATCGCAGCATTAATCATATTAATATTATCAGAATCTGATTTAAGAGAAATCTCTACGGCACAAGACTTTTGTGACCTGGATGTATTATATACATACGGTTTAAATAAATTCTGATAATTCAAAATCACTTTTCCTTTTATAAACTTTCCGCTAAATTTGTTGTTATTATTGTCATACATATTTATTGTAGTTCTCATAATTTATCAAATCCTTTCTGGTCTTAATATTCTCAAAAAGCTGATTTCCCAAAGCTGTGTAAGCTATTATAATACACAGCTTTGAAAAAGCAGACGGCGAAAATCTATTTTTTACAGTTACTTTTTATTATTGATTATACTTGAATCAGTCATTAATCTTAGTTTAAAGATGTATTGATTTTATACAAATATAATAGGTTTTTCGTAAATTTCGTTCACAATATAAATTGATGTTTGTTTTCCATTATAAATGCGTGATTGTCCGACAGTTTCTGTTGATATACACTCATATCCTAAACTATCTAAAAATGTTTTTGCTTTTTTATATGACATTCTTATAATGAACCCATCATCTTTTGTATATTGAATTGCATTATCTTGTATTATAAGGTCGCCATAAAGCGCAGGAACATTGTCAAAAAGATATGTTACACATCTAAATTTCATATCTTCAATGCTCATGATTGTTATAGCTTCATCACTTGGTATTATATCCTCGCATAAAAACCAAACGTTTCCTAACTGTTCTTTGTTAATTTCTTTAGTCATTATTATCTTCCTTTCTTACACTTTGAGATACGTTAATTCTAAACTTGCTTGATATCATTACGGCTTCATATACTGTTCATACGCCGTTTTCCAATAATTATATACTTCTCCGTCCTTTTGATTTACAATAAAATATTCATTTTCAGTAGAATAAGTCTTGACCATATTATCAGGCTTGAAATTTTTATATCTTCCTCTGAATCTTTGTATTTTCATATCCTTAGAGTGTCCGTATATTTTTAAATACGGAGGATAATAAACGAGTCTTGATATTTTATTTTCAAATCTTGTAATATCAAAATAAAACGGCAATGTTGAAATATTATATGGAGCTTTTACTGCCACTTCATGTCCATGTGACCATAAAGCACATACTGTTTCAATCGTGATATTGAATGGTTTTTGGTCTAACCGCTTTATGAGACTGTGTATATGCCATGAACCGTTTTCCTGTGGTTCTTTAATATAAAAATATCTGCACTTACAATATCTTCTTTCAAGTTTCTGCATAAACTTTTTAAAATCGTATGGCAATCTATAGGGATTTTCCATCTTGGATGAGTAAGTAAGCGTAATAAACTTCTCTGTAGAATCGCCGTCAAAATATCCCTTTATTAATCTGGGAACATTTTTAAACCCCTTTTTGAAGTTCTCCATAGATTTACTATATGAGTATTGATAATTCTTTACTTCGTTAGTGTCATTATCAATGTACTGCAACTGGCTTAATTTTGTTGTTTTTATTGGCTTTGTTACTTGTCTACAGCAAATAACTTCCCTGTATTTTCCACTGTAATATACAGTCACCATTTCATCATCATTAATTAAATTATTATCTGTCTGCATATTTTTGGCTATCGGTAATCCATAAAATGTTCTTGATGTGTCCATATTGATTAAAATATGAAGTTTTTGTGCAGACTGCGAATCCATACGAATTGTATCCGCAGCCTGCACTGTGATTACTTAATCTTCATCTTCATCTTCGATATTGAAATCGTCTTCTACTCGCGGTCTCATTTCTTCCAGCTTATTCTTAGAAAAAACCTGGACGTTATGCAACGTTGCGCTGATTCCTGCCTGCCCATTTACGATATAGTGTGTAAATTCTATACTCACACGAGCGATAGTGCCATTATTAAACTCATCAATCGAGAATTTAATATCTATTAATTTGCTATCTACTACCCTTGGCATCAGTTCGTTAGAGGCGTAAAGAAACAAACTATTCTTATACAAAGCCACACCAGGATATGACTGGTCACCGTCCTTTAACGGCAGTTTAATCTTTATTTTTTCAGAAAAATTAGCCTGCGCAATTGCATTATTGATAGCTGTTTCAATTTTACTTATGGTTTCTTTATCATCTTTTGGGATGATTATAATAGCACCATATTTAGACTTACCGTCGCTTTCTGATCTGCTCATTCTTTTTGTGAAAAGATGTGAGTGGCCGAGGGCTACCTTGCCTGTTACTACCCTTGTATTTAAATTTTGAATTTCCATATTGAAATTCCTCCTTTTAATTATATTAATTTTTTAATCGACTAAGGGTTTTAGATTTTTTAAAATAATTAATCACTTAAAATGTTTTATTTAAACATTCTTAACTCCATTCATTGTCGATCACTTTTATTTTAAAGTTTTTTTTCGAGCCATAAAATACGTTTTTTTTATAATTAAAGGGTTGTTTTTTATAATTAAAATAGAATATTTTAGAATTGAAAAATTTTTTAGTGATGTTCTATAAAAATACCTTGCATTTTAAGTAAATATTTGGTGATTATTAAATATATTATCATCTCATGGTAATATATTCCTATTATATTATGTGGCTTATGACACAGCTACTATTTGTTATCTGTTTATTCTGGGTGTGATGAGGAAATACTACCAGTTATCTCTGTAATATAAGTTTAATTAACTACTTTTATATCACAATATATTTCTCATTAACTCTTTACCCTATAGAACCCATCTTAATTTAATGGTAATATAAATAAATGGGTAACTTATTTAATGCTATCCAAGGTTATTAGAGACATTCTTTGTGTTGGCATAAAAAAAGAAACAATGCCAGTCTGTTTTGACATTGTCTCCTTATTGTCTATTATATTTTAGTGATATTAGTACTATCTGCTTATTCGATATAAGATAAGTGTCATATTATGCCTTGTATATTAATGGTGGTATATCATATTGTTTAGGATAATACATATACTAAACCAAAGCCCAGATATAACCTTTAAGACATTGCATATTAATACAATATAAATTTATTGTCATGTTAATAAAGTGCCTTAAAACAAAAATCTGGGCTTTCTAATAATATTTGTGAAATAATATATATCCAATATATTCATATTGTCATAAGTTTTATTCTACAGTCAAATAATGTCAGTCATGACAGTATCATAAGATATATTTTCTATGATCTTTCTCAATAAATTTAATTCATTAACAATATTATCAATACATTCAAATACCATTTTCTTATCGTTGGGAAAAGATAAATCCTCTACAATTTTAACCATGACGCAATCACCTCAAATATAAATTTATATTTATATTTTAAATGTAAGATAATGGGCATATTAGAATACAAAAAATACTATCTATGTCGTAAAACATATAGATAGTATTTTTTTACTTGCTTAATACAAACTATGCACATCATACATTACGGCTTAGGCTTCACGGAACCATTATAACCGCAAGACGGACAAACATTACTGTTTGCTTTTGATTTATCCAAGTGAGGATATTTTCCATCTTTTAAGCAACGATTGCACCATGAAGCACCGCATTTTTCACAATAAAACATATTTGCTCCCGATGTCTTACATAAAGGACAGTATGCCATAAAAATCACCCCTTTCTTTTTATTTTTGGTTGTTTTGCAAAACTAATTTATATCGTTAGATATTGTGTATAAAGGTTATATCTGTAGTAGCTTTTTATGCCCAGAATACCTCTCTTATTAACTCTATACCATCGAAAAATGATCTACATTTTATTGTAATATAATTAAAAGGATAAGGTTTACTATGTCATTCAAGGAAGCGTGTATATTCTTTTATTGTTATAAAATGAAACAATATCTTTTATTTCCCACCTCCATACGACTTGTACTTCATTGTGTAAGACTCGAGATAAAATCCCAAGGATTCAAACTTTACAGCAGCTTCAGTATATTTACCCTGTTCATATAACTCCATCGCAGAATTATATATAGTTCTCGGAATGGCAAAGCTTAGCATTGTGCAAACTATAACAGGAATTAATATTGCAGCTATCAGCTTGTTTGAATTCTTTTGAGTTTTAATCAGATTGTTTTTTAAACATTCATCACATTGTGCTTTATCCATATTTTCATTAAGTCCATTCGTCAATTTCTTATTCCTTGTAAATAATACTATAATAAGAATCACGCAAAGTATTGGAAAAACAAATACACTCAAAAATACAATCCCTGGAATAGGGCCATGGTAATAAAACGCAGGCAGAACAGAAATAACTCCCACAATAAATGCAATTACATAAAACCAACCCATCTTTTTATTATATTGCTTTTTTACTGTGCTAATCCTCTGTTCCCTATATAATGCCATTTCTTTTTCTTTATCAAGCCTTTGTTTTTCCTCAAGCTCCTTTTGCAGCTTTTCTGCCTCTAAGATATTAAACAGTTGCGTTGCTTCAATATTGTATTTCTCTAATTTTTGTTTTAACTCACTATCCGCAAACCTTAAGGCGTTTTGATAATTTGCAGATGTACTAAAGTCAACAGCTCTCTTTGCAAGATTTTCTTCTTTATTTACTTTGACTTCTGCCATCAATTTACCGAGATACGCTTTTGCGTTTTCGGGTTCAATATTTAGTACCTTTTCCAATAAATCATTAGCCTTAGACCATTCTGCTTCTTCTAAAAGCAAAAACGCTCGTTTTAACATAGATTCCGCTTCCGCTTTATAATCACGAACCGTTTGAACAGGCTGAACCACTGTTGCTTTCGTTGTTCCTTTTTTTGTTTCAAGGATTTTTTTGATACCACGAATTAAGTCCTGCAAAAAGCCGATTTTATTCATATCCTGACTTTGAAACATAGACAGTTCATCAGGCAAATCGTAAGCGTCCATATCCTTATAACAGGGAATAATAATTTTATTTTTATCTTTCTTTGACAAAGCTAAAAATCTTGACCACTCATTTTTTACCCATACAGCATTAAAGTTATCCTTATCAGTCCCGACAACAAGCATAACCTTTGCGGAGTTAAGGGCAGAAAATATATAAGGCTCATATTCCTGTCCCAATTTATCTTCAAGCGTTATTCTTGAAAAGAATACCTTGTAACCCTCATTTGTTAATTGAGAATAAATATCCTGTGCAAGAACGCTGTCCATAGTGCGCTTACCACTTTTGTCGGTTTCCTTGTAGCATATAAAAATATCATACGCTTCTTCGTTATTTGCAACGGCAAGCACATTTTTCTGAATTTCAGCGATTTTAGTTGCTTCTTCCGTATATAATCTTTCAGTGTCATAATCCAAAGCGTATTTAATGGCAGACTTATAATCTAAATCTGCTGTTATAGATGTGTGCTGTAATCTATGACAAGTCGGAATACGTTTATGTGTTTTCGGGTCTTCCACATATTCTATACCATACTTGGATAATACAAGTCCCAAATACGCTTCTGCATTTTCACTGTCTTCTTCCAGAATGCTCTCATATGTAGCAATAGCCTTGTCAAATTCATTCTGCTGTCTGTAATGAGTTGCTCTGTTGAATAAATTTACAACACGCTCGTCATTCGCTTTCGGTAATGTCATAGTGCTGCCGCACGAATCACAAGTACCTATATTTTGTCCGTCTGCGACTTCAAGATTTCCACCGCACATTTTACATTTGAATACTGCCATTTGTTGTTACCTCATAATTTCTATATATCTTAAACGACTTCTGCACGGTTTCCAGATTCAGAAAACATTTTTGTGATTCTTAAAGCTTCGGCTTTAGGAATTAACTTTTTATAAATATAAGGAATATTCATAGCCGCCTTATCTATACAATTCTTAGCTTCTATTAAATCACATCCAGTAAGGTCTTTAACTACTTTTATTGCAGACATTTTGTTTGGAAGTTCTGTTAAAACAACATCACATAATTGATATTCAGATATGTTTTCCGTGTTGATTTTAAATGCTTCACCACAGTTCTGACAAATATAAACATTACCATCTTTTTCGAGTGTTCCGCCACAAGATTTACATTTTAATTCTTCCATAGGAATATCCTCCTTATCTTAAAGCTGTACTAAGTTAATATTCGACTTTTTCCCACTGTACGCTAATTGCTGTTGTGGTCTTTGTGTAGAAATCAGCAAATAATCGCTGAACAAGTTGTTCATTAAGTAAATCCGAACCCTTATATGTTGCCTTATCTACAATATCTGTTTCAATACTTTTTTCTACGATGTAACCATAATTTTCGCCTTTGTACATTGTTTGGATCCATGAGCCGTCCGGTGCTTCCAAAACAATAAATGGCTGGTTAGCATCTGGGCGTTGTAAAAGTTTCAAGTTTTTAATAATATCTGAAATACAATTTATTGTTATACACTGCTCTTTCTCTTTAGGTATGTTAGAACAATAATTCATGTTCATAACATTATTAACATTATTAGGATAATCTTGCAGACTAAAAATATTATCCGTAAAGTCCTTAAATGTTTCGCCGCATTTTTGACAAACACAGATATTACCGTCTTTTTCAAGTATTCCTCCGCATAATTTACAGTTTAATGATACCATTTTAAAATCCTCCTTAATTCCAATATGTAGCTTTTTCTTTTTCAAATTCCTTATGTTTATCTTCCGCTTGTACATCAATTTTTTCTATATATTCATTTCCCGAATTAAGCGCAATGGTACGAATAGCAAACACTGCTAAAATTATTATATGTACCACAAGGGTTATCGCAACAGGGAAAGGTATATAATAGACTACAATACACGCTATAACCGAAACAATCGTACTGACTATTGCATATGTTACAGCAGTATGAATATAAGCAAAGCCCTGCGGGGCTTTATTATTACCTTTGCCGAACACAGATAGACTAACAGCTATACTACTTATCGCTATCAGTGAGAAAATATGTGATACTATAAATGTGCCTGTTATAGGTACAATTAAATACAGCAAAGACACTGCAACAGCGGCTATGACAGACGCTAAAACAATTCTACCATTATTATTCATTTTCACCACCACCTAACTTATATCCACATTCAAGACAGAACTTTGCACCCTTAGGAATTTCATTACCGCAATTCGGACAGCTAAGCTGTAGTTTGTTTCCGCACTCCATACAAAACTTACCTTTAGCTGTTTTCTTTCCACAATGCGGACATATCATTTCATTATCAGCCAACACTTCAATTTTTGTTCCGCACTCTAAACAGAATTTTGCATTTTGAGGTACTGCCTTACCACATTTGGGGCAGGTAACAGCTTGATTATTTATTGGCTGTGAATTTACAGCATTTGATATACTGTCATTGACAAGACCGCCAACTGTGCCGCTGACACCTGTCATAACTCCAAGACCGATACCCAGATTAGCCATATTTCCGCTTCCCTCATTACCTGCGACAGTTTGAGCAACATCAAATCCACGCTCCTGTTGATATGTATATCCTTCAATATTACGTTTTGCCGCCAATCCCTCGGCTTCCAGTATCATTTTTTGCTTTTCCGTTTCCTGTTCAATAATGCTGACACTTTGATGTAGTCTTGCTTCTGCTATATCCGCATACTGTCTGAAATGAATTTCTTTAAATCTCCTGTATGTCCTGTCTTCTTCTGGTTTAACTATTGTAGTTACGAAGAAATGTATAAGAGATACTCCATATTCATCAAAATCCGAAACAAGCATATTATGCAAATCATTTGAGATTTCCGTTAAGCGTTCATCAATCTGAAAGATATTGATTTTATTTTTTCGGATATATGCTGACAGATAGGTTTTGAACTTTGTCATTAAAAAGGCTCTGAATTTCTGTGTCAAGCCTGCCTGTGTCAAACCGTTTTCAGTGCCTACAACCTTAACAAGCAGTTTCTTTCCGTCTTTGACTCTTAAAGTCATTTCACCGCTTGCGCCGATCTGAATAGGGAAGTTATATGTAGGCTCTACATATTCAACCTTGCTGTCCGTACCCCATTTAACCGCCATTTGTTCCGTCTTGTTGATAAAATATACTTCACAATGAAACGGAGTATTTTTATCAAAGGCTTTGTTGTAATATTTACCGATTAACGGAATATTCTGTGTTTCAAGAGTATGCCTGCCTGCTTGAAACACGTCCAGAATCTGACCGTTCATATAGAATACGGCTTCCTGTGATTCATGCACGATAAGCTGTGATTGGGTGTTAAAATCCTCAATAGGTGATTTCCATATAAAGGTTGTATTATCACCCTCATACTTGATAACTTGTGCTATATCAGCCACAATATTACCTCCTTTTTCTACATTTATTTACTTTTTTTATTATACCACAACATCACGCAAAAGTCAATTACAAATTGCACGCAATATAAAATTGCATAAATGTTATATTTCAAAATGTGTCATTTGCATATATAATACTATTAAAGGAGATGATTACAGTGTTTAAAGTTCGCCATACAGAGGAAACTGCCAACAGGACATTCAGATTTCCTAAATCCTTACTTGATAAAATGTCCGTTATTGCTCAACAGGAAAATGTATCGTTAAACAGCTTTGTTGTTCAATGCTGTGAATATGCTATTGATAATTTCCAAGAGTCTAAGAACGAAAAAGAAACAGACAACTAAAGTCTGTTTCGGTTTTTCAGAAGCCTAACTAACTTCTTCTATATATCTCTTTGGATAACGGAATAGTCTTTTCGATACGCTCATGTTGATTTTGGGCTTTGATTTTGATTTCTATGGAAATTTCATCATAACTGTTTTTGATTATCATATTTCCAAAGGAATCTATAACACCAATGCCATTTTCGTCTTCGGCGATGTTGCAGATATTATTTCGGTTTACTATTATAGACTTATTTATTGGATATTGGTAATATTTATATCCACTTTCCGATGGATAGAGATACATACTGTATCTTACATCATAAAACACAGCCCCCTTATCCGTATCACCATAATAAACATAGCAGGATTTGTTATACCTATTGTGTTTTCTTTTGTAAATAACTTCTCCTGTTTCTTCATATATGATATATTGGTATTCATTATCGGAACAATACATATACGGAATATCAATTGTGATTTCGGTAAAATCCATTATTTGACCTTTAACTGAATTATAATATCTTGTTTTGAGGTCATTGCTGAAAAACAGATTATGATTAATATTATCAACAATATCATATTCACATCTGCAAAGTATGTCTGCATGATTATTTTCGATTCTGCACATGCCAACCTTACCGTTCTGATATAAAATAAATGTGTTTATACCATACAGAAATATATTGTCATATTCTTCATTGATAATATAAGTATTATCAGAGCTGTTTATAATTCCGTATTTATCGTTATGAACTATTTTTAGGTTATCCGATGTATAATCACCAAAGGGCTTGTTTTTTATAGTATAAAGCATAATGATTCTTCTTCCTTTATAAATTTACTGCGTTATAGCAATCTGTAATGACTTCCTTTGTGATACCTATGTATCTTTAATGTTATGGCACTTGATGAATGGTTTAACATCTTCTGCAACGTTTCAATCGGTACATTGTTTTGATATCTGTGAAAAGCCATTGTTTTTCTTAACGAATGAGTTCCGTAATTGCCCTTTATCCCTAAATCTCTTAATGTAGTTTTGATAATATGATGAAGCGGTCTTACTCCGAGATGTCCGCCTTTTCGGCTCTTAAATAAGTAATCATTTAAGTCTATACTTGAAAAGTTGCTTAAATACAGCTTAATAGCTTCCTTTGCGCTTTTATTTAAAGTAAAGGTTTTCTTTTTGTCTGTTTTCTGCTCCTTGATAGTGACTTCATCAAATATTGTTCTTCCGTCCGTAACATCGCTTACTTTAAGAGATAATAAGTCCCCTGCCCTTAATCCTACATTTATTCCAACAACAAATATACAGTAGTCTCTCTTATTGCTTTTTCCCAATAGATACTGTTTAATTTTGTTGATGTCCTTAATCTTTCTTATCGGCTCAACCTCTTTTACATATGTCATTGGCTTTCCTCTCTCATGTATCTTATAATTGTAGCTTTTTGCAGATTAATTATATAACAAACTTAAATAAATGTAAACGGGCGCAGTTAAATTTTTTTTTGTGAAAATATGTTACCTTTTGTTTTAGGAATATCAAAAAGTAACATTCAGAATAGAATTTTCTGCTGTATTTTTTATAAAAAGGCTCGGAATGGTTGCGGTTCTTGGGTTTGTGGGATTTTTGTGAATGTTACCTATTGATAAAAGGTAATATAAAAAATGTACTGTCAAAGTATTTAAGCTTAAACAGTACATTTTTGTTATCCATAATTTTTAATTCCAAGAGACTTGAAGCTGCTTTTTATTTATAGCGCAATCTGTAAGATATAAGTTAATAAGAGTTTGATAGGGAATCCCTGAAATTTCCGACTGTCCTTTGAAATAGTCTATAGTATCTCCGTCAATATTTATGGTAATTTGCTTTTTCAGCTTTTTTGCATACGGATTCTTTGTTGCGTTTGAAAAATCATACTCTGCTTTCATTTCAATCACCTCATTCATTATATTGTTTTGTTTCGGATTTAGTTGCTTTTCTTGCAGAAATAATTCTGATTACTGTGTCAGAAGCTCTGTAACAATGACAAACCACAAGCAGATTAGCCTTTTTACTAAGACCTAAAATAATAAAACGCTCCTCCTCTTGCGAATGCTCAGGGTCATCAATGACAAGTGCTTCTTCATCATAAAATACCGTTTTAGCTTCTTCAAATGATATTTTATGCTTTTTCGTAACTATTCAGTACTTCCTTCCAAATTTCACAATTTTTGATGCAAAATGAATATTTTATGTATAAAACACGAATAAAGTGCTTCTAAATGCGTTTTTATACATAAGTGAAGTCAATATGCGATAAAATTTTGTAAAAATAGGGATCCTGAATAGTTACGCTTTTTCTTGTTAATTTCATTCTTGTTTTCGTCCCATTCAAATCTTATTACATCCATAATTATATTATAATTATAAAATAATTATTTGTCAATACCATTATATGAATTTTTAATTAATATTGATACCGTGCCCTGATATAATCCTTTTGGGAATAAAGATGAAATCCGTATTCAAAAGTCAGAGTACGGATTTTTTTCAACTCCATACCTTCCCCGGGAGAGAAAGCGCCCATATTACGCGCAGCCCCAGCTCGCCCGCGGACTCAAAGTCCACGCCTCCGGGCTTTGACGCGAGATCGATTATCAGGGTATCCTGTCTTACTTTTTTCAGAATATCAGCTGTGAGGATAAGGGCGGGAACCGTGTTGAAAATAACGTCAAACTCGCCGATCCTCGCTTTTGCCTCGTTTACGGTGAGCGGTACGCAGTCATGGCTCTCGATAAGCGCGAGATCGGCATACTTTCTTGCCCCCACATAGGTTCCGGCGCCAAGTCCGTTAAGGCAGTGCGAGAGTATCTTGCCGACCTTGCCGTAGCCGAGCACAAGACATTTGCTGCCGTGGAGCGTAATGGGGGTCTCCGAGATCGCGATCTGTATCGCGCCCTCGGCGGTTGGCACTGCGTTGCGTATCGCAAGCTCATCCCGTGTCATATAGTCGCTGTGCTTGACGCCGCGCGCGGTGAGCTGACGGGAAATATGCTCCGAAATTCTCCCGCCGAAAATAACGGAAAGCGGATTGATCTTTTTTATCAGGTCATCTATGGGAAGCTCCGAATCGCTGAACGGAGTATTGATATTTTTATTATCGAACGAAACGGGGACCGGCAGAATAACAATGTCGCAGTCAAGCGCCTCCGCCAGGTTCGTTGTCTGCGGTATTCCGTCCGCCTTTATATCCTTGGTAAAGCCGTAAATCAAAACGTCATAGCCGTCGGAGATAAGCATCCTTGCAAGGGTAAGCTGACGCAGATCGCCGCCTATGACCGAAATCCTTCTGAACATCTGTAACATCTCCTTTCCAAGCCTTGCACATCCGGTGATCAATGTGTTTTTGCTGTCACGATTATATTATGCCGAACACGCGTTTTTGGTGAGGAGGTTATAAATTTCCGATTCCAAAATATTGCTTGCATTATCCGGATAAATGTGTTACAATATAATAAGCCGAAAAAACGGCGTAAATTCTGATATACAGAGGTGAGAAAAAGTGATTATTATTATGCATGACAACGCGTCAAAGCAGGATATCAGCGCTGTGGAGGAAAGACTGACAAGGTTCGGGTTCAAGACACATCCGATCTACGGCGAAAAGAAAACCGTGATCGGCGCTATAGGCGATAAGCGTCAGATACGAATGAACGAGATCCTGCTTATGAACGGCGTTGAAAACGTTGTTCCTATCATGCGTCCGTATAAGCTCGCGTCTAAGGAGCTGAAACGGGAAAAATCGGTTATTGACGTCGGACACGGCGTAACCGTTGGAGGGGATAAGCTGGCAGTCTTTGCGGGCCCGTGCGCTGTTGAGGGAAGAGAGCATTTTCTCAGGATGTCGCGCCTCGTAAAGGCAAGCGGCGCGAATATCCTCAGAGGCGGCGCGTTCAAGCCGAGAACCTCACCTTATTCCTTCGGAGGTCTTGAGGGCGAGGGTCTTAAAATAATGCGCGAGGCGGGCGATGAGCTGGATATGCCGATCTGCACCGAGGTCATGGATACCCGTGATGTGGAGCTTGTCGCGAAGTACGCGGATATTATCCAGATAGGCGCGAGAAATATGCAGAACTTCAAGCTGCTGCGCGAGGTCGGAAAGACGGATAAGCCGGTATTTTTAAAGCGGGGACTCGCAAGCACGATCGAGGAATGGCTCATGGCGGCGGAATACATAATGTCGGAGGGCGACGACAAGGTGATCCTTTGCGAGAGAGGCATAAGAACCTACGAAACCTCCACAAGAAACACCTTTGACGTAAGCGCCGTCCCTGTCACGCAAAATCTTACGCATCTGCCGATAATTGCGGATCCGAGCCATGCGACAGGAAATTATAAATATGTTCCGGCAGTGGCTAAGGCGGGCATTGCGGCGGGAGCCGACGGCATTATGGTCGAGGTCCACGACTGCCCCGAATGCGCCGCGTCGGACGGTCCGCAGTCCCTTAAGCCGGAAAGATTTGACGCTCTTATGGCGGAGCTTAGAAAGATCGCCGCGGCGATCGGTAAGGAGATATGATAAGATGTTAGGATATATGGGTCCGGCGGGAACCTTCACGCAGCAGGCGGCCATGGAATGGTCGGGCGGCGCGGAGGAGCTTAAGGAGTTCCCGACTATCGCGAGCGCGATAAAGGCGGTGGACAGAGGGGAGATCGAGCGGTGCATAGTGCCTATTGAAAACAGCCTGAACGGCAGTGTCACGATGACGCTGGACGCTCTCGCGTTTGACGCCGATGTGTATATAACGGGCGAGCACATTCTTGAGATCACGCAGAACCTCGCGGTCAAAAAGGGAGCCTCGATTTCGGATATAAGAACGATTATGTCGCATCCGCAGGGGCTGGGGCAGTGCTCAAAGCTGCTTGAAAGCGAGTTCAGCCATGCCGAGCTTAAGGCGGCGGAATCGACCGCGCTTGCGGCAAAGCTTGCGGCGGAAAGCGACGGAAGCGTCGCGGCGATCGCTCCGGCGGCGGCGGTAGATCTGTACGGACTCGAAACCGTGCGCCCCGCCTGCAATGACAGGTCTGATAACCGCACAAGATTTGTTGTGATCGGGAAAAAGCCGAATATGAATGTTACCGGGCACGACAAAACCTCGATCGTGTTTTCGACCGAGCACGTCCCCGGCAGTCTTTACAGGGCTATAGGCCTTCTGGGGGATGAGAAGATAAATATGCTTAAGATCGAATCGCGCCCGGTCAAAAACGAGCTGGGCAAGTACATATTTTTTATTGACATTGAAGGAAATACGGATGACGCAAAAATTTATTTTGCTCTCGATAAGGTGAGAAAAAATTCGTTGTTCTTTAAATATCTTGGCAGCTATCATTACGAATAATTCAAAAAGCCGTCGTCCTTTTATTGAACGTCGGCTTTTTGAATATGAATATAGCAAGCTGTATTACAAACATGCTATATATATTATACAACCTTTTATCTGATTTTGCAAGTACATTTTGAAAAATTATTGATTTTTTTAAGCAATTCAAAGTATTGTTTAAAACTGTGTATCTGCTTTTGTGTATAATAGACAAAATTTATGCGGCTGTCCTATCGGCGGAGTATGGCTGAACGGCAGATGTTTTTTTTCAGTCTAAATACTGCGCAATGTCTGCATTTTCAGTGTATTTGCTCTTAATATAGTCCTTGACGTCATACTCTTCATTGATGCTGCCGATCTTTACGAGGAACTGTATTGTCTTCTGAAGCTCAACAGCGTCAGCGTCTGAAATTCTCAGCGCAAAGTCATACTTCGGGAGTATCTTTGTAACCTGATCGGCTGTAATTGAAAGATCGTCCGCCACCTTCCGCAGTGTTTCATCATCAAGAGAGGCGGTTTCCTTGATCGCACGCGCATACTGCTCAAGGAAAATCTCAATAATTTCCGGATTCTCCTCAGCATAATCGGCTCTTGCGACAATCGGATTTACCCCCTGAAGACCGCAGTCCGTGCCATCGGTGATCTCCTTTGCGACGCCGTCGTCAACCAGTCTTGTGATGTTCGGCTCCCACAGTGCAACCGCGTCAGCTTCTCCGCTTGTCAGAACACTTGCGGCGTCGCCTGTGGAAATATTTACTATCCGGACGTCGTTGTTGACGTCAATACCTTCCTGAGCAAGCCAGAAATCAATGTGTTCATGTGAAGTGGAGCCGATCGTTGTCGCGATAACCTTGCCCTTTAAGTCTGAAGCAGACGTATTGTTCGAGTCAGCCGGAACAACAACGCCGTAGGAAGCGCCCGCAAGAGATGCAATCGCAATGATCTCGTTATTCTGCCCTGCCGCGATCGCCGATACCGCCGGCACATCGCCTAAAACGCCGACGTCTGAAGCGCCTGCCGCAAGCGACTCATTCATCGGAGGACCCGACTCAAAGTCATTCCAGTTAACTGTTACGCCAATCGCTTTAAACGCCTCCTCCATAAAGCCAAGCTCTCTTGCAACATAGAGCGGAATGAACGACGCCGAGGGCTGAATCGCGATGTTTAGAGTTGTTGCGGTATATCCTGCCGTTACAGATGAATCGCCGCTTGTGCCGGTCGGTGATGAATCGCCGCCTGTGCCGCTGCCGCAGCCTGTTAAGGCAGCAGCGCCCATTGCCAATGCTGTAACGATTGCTAAAATTCTTTTGATTTTCATGTTATATCTCCTATTCCATTTCAAGTGACAGCGCTCCGTTATTGAGCACCATATTTTCTCCGTTATAATATTCGGGGCTGAGCTTTGCAAGAATGTAGATCGCCTGCGCGACTTCATCCGTTCCCGCAAATCTGCCAAGATACGTTCTCGAACGTATCTTCTCAAATCTTTCACCGTATGGCGAACCGCTTACCAATTCCGTATCGACAGGGCCGGGGGAGATCGAGTTGATCACAACGCCTCTGCCGCCGAGCAGTCCCGCCATGCTTTTTGTGAAATTGACCAGCGCGGCCTTTGTCATGCCGTACCATATATCGGGATTTCCCGCAATTGACGCCTGTGAAGCCACATTAACTATTCTGCCTCCGCCGTTTTCGGCCATAAGCTGTCCGTAATGCACGGACAAATCGACAGGCGTAAGCAAATTAAGCCGTATGATATAATTTCTGTCCTCTTCGCTGTATTGATCGAACGGCTTTCCCAATAGAACGCCGGCATTGTTGACCAGGATATCAATGCTCCCGGTTTCGCTGTGTAAACATCGCACGACTCCTTTGCTTGAAAGATCGCATTTTATGATATGCACTCTTGCGTGATTTGTTAACTCACAGTCGGTATTTCTTGCCGTTATAAATACTTCATCGCCGTCCGCGATGAACCTCTTGGCTGCCGCAAGTCCGATACCTCGCGTGCCTCCTGTAATCAGTACCTTGCTCATATAAAATATTCCACCTTTGCTGTTTCATCAGTAAAAAATTCATTGTAAATTTCTTTTCTCACCTGCAGAAATTCATAGCTGTTTCTGTCTCTGGGAACAGGCAGCTGAACATCAACAACGCGCTTTATCCTTCCCGGACGCGATGAAAGAACTATCACCTTATCCGAAAGGAATACCGCCTCATCGATATCATGAGTTACCATGAGCATCGTTGTTTCCGATTTCCGCTGTATTCGTTTCAGTTCATTCTGCATTGAGATTTTCGTAAAGGCGTCAAGGGCGCCGAACGGCTCGTCAAGAAGCAATACCGACGGCTTGTTAGCCAAAGCCCGCGCTATTCCCGCGCGCTGAGCCATACCGCCCGAGAGCTGACGGGGAAAGGTCTTTTCAAAGCCGGTCAGTCCCACAAGCTCCGTGTATTTTTTAATTATCCGCTTCTTCTCGTCGCGGCTCTTTCCGGTCAGACCGTATCCGATGTTCTGCTCAACGGTCAGCCATGGGAATAATCTGTGTTCCTGATAGACCATTCCATGCTCCTTTTCGGGGTGTGTTTTCTCCTTGCCGTCGATAGTGACCGTTCCCTCATGGTCAGGGTCAAGCCCTGCAATGGCGCGGAGCAATGTGCTTTTGCCGCAGCCGCTTGCTCCGACGATACAGACTATGCTTCCCTTATCAACGGTAAAGCTTACATCATCCAGAGCCTTAACGGTTTCTGTTTTATTAGTGAAGCTGCGGCTGACGTTTCTGACATCTATCAGAGTCGGTTTTTTCAGAATATTAGCTTCCATTTAGTTCACCTCAGTTCCACTTTATCAAATATCTTTCAATCAACCTGAGAAGTGAATCCATTATTTTGCCCACAACACCTATTGTTATCATTCCGATGATAACCTTATCGGTCTGACCGAACTGTCTTGCGTTCATAATGAGATAGCCGACGCCCGTTGTGGATGAAACAAGCTCCGCCGCCACAACACACATCCAGCAGGAGCTTAGACCTGTACGCAGCCCCGTGAAAATATTTGGCGCGGCGCTCGGTATCATGACCGTAAAAATATGCTTCGTAAAAGGCGTTTCCATACCCCTTGACACCTCAATGAGCTTTTGATCCGTCTGTCTGATCCCGTCCACCACATTGGTAAGTATTATAAAGAAACCGCCGAGGAATATCAGAAATACCTTTCCGCTCTCACCTATACCGAACCAGAGTATTACAAGCGGTATCCAAGCAATAGGCGGGATCGGCTTGATAATCTGTATTGCAAGAGATGTGAACCGGTCAAGGTGTTTTGAAAGTCCTATAAGTATTCCGAGGGCTATGCCGAGTACGGCTGCGGCGCAGTAGCCCTTCAGAACTCTTGTCAAGCTGATAAGAATATTGGTCTGCAGCGAACCGTTTTTCACGAGTCCGGCAAGCGTACCGCATATTTTTTCCGGCGATGGCATTACCACGGGATTAAGCCGCCCGTTATACGCCATCATCGCCCACACGATCAATATAATTACCACAAATGCGATATATTCCGCAAAGCAGCCTATCTTCTTCACAAAACCACCTCTTTAAATAATTACGTCTGTTAATTTTCCGGCATAGCTTTTAAGCTCATCAAATTTTTCCTGCGACAGCTCGGCGTCGCCCATAGGATATTCCATACCCAGTGAAGCATATTTCGACTGTCCGAATTTATGGTATTTCAGCAGTTCCCAGCGTATATTGCCCTCAAGCGCTTCCGCAAACCGCGCTATCGCCGACAGCTCCGATTCGTTATCGTTGAAGCCCGGAATAACGGGAGTTCTTATAAGGATCCGCTTGTCAGGGAACCGCGCTGTCAGCAGCTTAAGATTTTCAAGTATCTGACGGTTTGTGCCGCCCGTCCCGGCGATATGCAGCTTTTCGTCAATGCACTTGACGTCGGTAATGAAATTATCGGTCAGAGCCGCGGCGCGCATAATGTTTTTCAGCGGTACGCAGCCGCAGGTCTCCACAGCTGTATTTATGCCTCTGCGCCGTGCTTCCGAGAGAAGTTCGACCGCAAAATCTATTTGCGCAAGCGGCTCTCCGCCTGACAGCGTCATACCTCCGTCAGCTCCGAAAAACGGTCTGTCGCGCTCAACGAGATCGACAACCTCCGCGGCCGTTTTATCCTCACCGATGATGTGCAGCGCTCCGCCGGGGCAGACGTCATTTACCTGCTGCGGTGTGCGGCAAAACGGTTTTTCCCATTTCAGCCCGTTTTCCGTGAAGCTGCATCCGAGATATTTTACGCAGCTCCGGCAAGCGATACATTTCGATTCGCTCCATGCCGGTTGGCGCCGAAAGCTCTGTGATTCGGGATTTGCACACCAGCGGCACCTCAGAGGACAGCCCTTGAGGAATACCGTAGTCCGGATCCCGGGACCGTCATGTACCGAAAAATGCTGAATATTGAAAATTCTGCCTTTTGTTATCATGCTCCAAGCGCTTCATGCTCGGTGCGCCGGATAATATCCTCCTGCAGATCATATGACAGCTCTGTGAAATACGCGCTGTAGCCTGCGACTCTTACGAGCAGGCTTCTGTACGCCTCCGGATTTTTCCTTGCTTTGAGCAGTGTTTCACGGTTTATTATATTGAACTGTAAATGCCACAGCTTCAGTCCGCACCATGCTCTTATAAAGCCGACGAGCTTCTTTGTGCCCTCCTCGCCTTGAACAACGGAAGGAGAAACCTTGATGTTAAGCAATCGTGAAGCACGGTTATTATAATCTGTATTCTTCGTGCGGAAGTTTGAAAGCAGAACCGACGCAGGACCGTTGACGTCGGCGCCCTGTGAAGCAGACGAGCCGTCCGAAAGCGCCGTGCCTTCATAACGCCCGTTCGGGAGTGCGGAAACCACCTTGCCGAAAGGAACATTGGAGGACTGCGAAACATATCTCAGGTCAATATTGATTCCAAGCCTTGCCGCATTGTCGTGAGCATATTCCACGCCGACACGGTCAATAAGCTTTGCAAGCTCGTCGGCATACGGATCGTCGTTTCCGTAGGTCGGCGAATTTTTTAATCTGCTTCGTACAGAATCAAAGCCTTTAAAGTTGCTGTCGATAGCCTCAAGTATATTATCCCAGCTCAAATCTTTCTTCTCGTAAACGTGCTTCTTTATTGCGGAAAGTGAATCTGCGGCCGTTCCAAGTCCGATAAAGTCGAAATAACCGAAATCAAGTCCGCCGTTTACCTTCTCGGAATGCAGATCGGTGCAGTTCTCCATGCACAGCTTATGCAGCGCCGAGCCGAGCGGCGAGGCGAAATGCTTCGGCCGAACGGTATTTGCGATCTGCTGCTGGCGGAATGTAATGTCAAGGACATACTTCTCCTGCTCGATAAAAGCGTTCAGGAAATCATCAAATGAAGCGAAATCCTTAGGATTGCCCGTCTCTACGGTCAGCAGCTCATCACCGTATTTTTTCATTCTGCCATTGCGCAGCGCAAGCTCGGTAACGGCGCCGATATTGATAAACGCGCACGGAGTTGTAAATGTGTCGAGATTCGGCATTCTTACCTCTGTGCAGCCGGATACCGCATAGTCATTGGCATTTGCGCTGTCAGCTCCCTTCGCCTTCAGGAGCGGAATGACCTCATCATCGTTGATCAGCTTCGGGAAGCCGGAGCCTTCCTTTATTGTAAGAGCGACCTCTCTCAGGTATTCGTCGCTTGAACCCGAATGTACTCTTGCCGCAAGATCGGGATAATTCAGCGGAAATTCACGCTTGTTCTCAAGCAGCAGATATGTAAGCTCGTTGACCGCATCATTACCGTTCTCGTCAACGCCGCCTATTGTTACCGCTTCCCAATGAGCATATCCCTCATTGAATTTTACGCCTGCCGGACTTATATACAGATCCTGATACTGCGCCATTGCAAGCCACATACAGGTAAAAAGCTCCTTTGCTCCTTCGCGTGTCAGTACGCCCGACTCTATATCCTTTTTATAGTAAGGATATAGGTATTGATCCATTCTGCCGTTTGAGATAGTCGCGCCTGTCTTTTGCTCCAGACGTGAAAAAAGCTGTATGAACCACTGAGACTGTATAGCTTCGTAAAAGCTATCCGCCGGATAACGCGGAACCTTTGCGGTAATGCGCGCTATTTCAAGCAGCTCAGCCTTTCTTGTTTCGTCGGCTTCCGTATTGGCAAGCTCTTTTGCGGCTCTGCTGTATCTGTCTGAGAGGAGAATAATCGCATCGGATACAAGCGATACCGCATTCAGAAAATCAGCCTTTTCGCTGTAGTCGGCGGATTTTTTGTCAAGCGCCGCAAGTCTCGCGGCGGCGTCGTTTTTAATGCTCTCGAAGCCTTCCTCAATGCCCTTCTTAAAATCATGTACCCACTGAAGCGCCGAACGCATTGAACTTGTTTCGTTTACGATATATCTTGAAGTAAATAGATCGTCGGGCTCATAAGTGAGCTTCAGCACATCATCCGGGAGTGACGATGAGAGATCCTCGTAATAGGTTTTACCCTCCCAATACGGAGCAATCTCATTGCGTATCAGCTCTATATCCTCGGGAGCAATATCAAACGGCGATTCCACTCTGCCCGAGGCCTGCTCAGCAAAGCTTTTTAAGAAGCAGCCGTCAAGCTCAGGGTAGATAAGACCGTACTTGCCGGATTTGCCGGCTCTGCCCGCAAGCAGCTGACCGTCATCGATGATCACCTCTATGTTTTCGGCGATATGATATAGCGCCTTTGCCCATCGGAGGACGAGAGCTTCCCCTTCCGTCTCGCGGAAGCTCTCGGTGAAATACTTTGCGCGCTGAATATCAACAGATGAACGCTTATCCGCAAAGCTGTCATATATCCGCTGAATGCGTCGGTTTCCGCCAAAAAATACTTTTCCTCGGTTTTTCTCTATCCTCTGTTCCTGAATTGATAAAACTTTATCTGCCATAATCAAAACCACCTTTTCATACTAAGTCTATATGTTTTATCTGAATTGCATTATATACCTTTAAATTCGATTTGTCAATCACATACGGAATAAATTGTAGATTTTTACAATTCATCCGAAGGTTTCACTATAAACTCTATGCAAAATAATCATAGTTTTCCTATAGGATAACAGTAATTATTGAAAGCTGTATTCTCCGGCTGCAAAAGCGGCATTTTTTCGATTGGAGGTATTTATTAAGATAGCGGCTGTGCTTTTGTGCATAATAGACAAAATTAAAAAAAGTATGTTTTATTTTCAAAATATTTAGTGACAAATCGGTTTCTTTGTGCTATAATAAGGAATGTATATATTCGATAAAAAGGAGCGTTTAATGTGAAAAAGATATATTTATGCGCGGCGGCCGCGGGTATTATGACAGCCGCGATCGCATCTCAGGCTTTCGCGGCGGCGGACTGCGCTGTAACCGCAAAGTCAGATTCAAAAACAGTTACTCTTACATATCCCTCAGGCAGCTATACGGAGTTTACTCAGGACGCCGGCAATCTATTTAAGGGGCTTTCGGCAGCGTTGGCGGACTCGTATACTGAGGATACTCTTATCGTCACAAGCAGCTCGAAGGCGGGAGTCAGCGTTGATGTTTCGCTGAAGCTTACTCTTGAGAGCGCGCCGGAGACAGAGCATTCGCCGCTTGATTATTATTCATTTATAATTTCGGATAACAGCGGCAATATTGTTTACAGCAGTGATAAGGAGGAGCCGTCCGAGGCATCGGAGACGGTAAAATACATTTTTCTCGGTCAGTTCAATACGCACTTTACAAGCGACAGCGCGAGCTATAACGTCAAGTATAAGATAAGCGACGAGGGCAAGAGCCTGAGCAAGGACGATATTTCGGGTCTGACGCTGGAGCTTGCGGCGG
Organism: uncultured Lachnospiraceae bacterium; assembly: GCA_964579875.1. Lineage (GTDB taxonomy): Bacteria > Bacillota > Clostridia > UBA1381 > UBA1381 > Ornithomonoglobus. The sequence continues at coordinate 46,953 of CAZOHJ010000009.1, forward strand.
AGCCTTTTCGGACTGCGGCTGATAATTCCGGCTCGTCATCCGTAACCGTCCCGGCTCCTACACAGGAGGCGCCCGCCGACGTTGAACAAGCCGCGGCTGCTCCGGCCGATCCTTCCCCGACGCCGCAGAGCACAGCGGCAGCGGTGACGCCGGCGCCTACGGAGAAAGCGGAAAAGACTATTGTAATAGGTCAGTCAAAGGATAAGGACGGAAACGTTATCACGGCAGGCCGCTATACTATTAAGGGCAACGCTGTAGTAACGATAAAGGATAAGGACGGAAAGCTCAAGACCGAGGATATTGTTATAGACGGCTCGGTCAAGGGCGTTGAAGGCGTAAGCCAGCTGATAGTCACTCTTGACGACGGCGATGTTATTACGATAACACCGATCGAGGGGCAGACAAACGCTCCGATAAGCCTTGAAAAAACAAACGTGGATCCTGTAAAAAAGGCAGCGGCGGCAAGCAGCGCGACAGAGAAGCCCGGCTCGTCAGCCTCATCAAAGTCAAGCCCTAAGACAGGCGATAACGGTATGGCGCTCGGAATGCTCGGAGGTCTTATGGCGGCTGCGGCTATAGGCTTCGGCGCTCTTGGAATTATAAAGAGAAGAAAGACCAATTAAAATAACATAATTAAAGACAAAGGGGATTTGGAACGGTGAAACGAATAATTACACTGCTTCAGATCCTTTTTCTTTGTATTTTTATCGGATGCGGCGCGTATTTCGGCAAGCTGTATTACGATAAGGTGCAGACGGAAAAGGAAATGGAGTATCTGGCGGAAATGATAGACGACCCCGTGGAGGAACCCGAGACGAAGCCCGAGGCGGAGCCGGAGACGGAGCCTGTCGCTGACGCTCCCGAGCAGGAGCCGGCAGCCGACGCGAGAGAGGCAAACGGAATGCTTTCCATGTATTACAGGCTGTACGAGCGGAATAATGACATGGCGGGGTGGGTGAGCATAAACGGCACAAGGATAGATTATCCGGTACTGTACAGCGCCGACAGCAACGCATATTATCTGCACCGCAATTTTGAAAAGCAGAAAAGCTCCCCCGGCATGATCTTTATGGACTACCAGTGCGACCGGGACGGAAGGAGCACGAACACGATCCTGTACGGTCATAATATGCGTAACGGAACAATGTTCCACACGCTTTTGAATTACGAGGAAAGGGCTTTTTGGGAGAAATATCCGTCAATCGGCTTTGACACCATGTATGAGCGCGGCTCATATGAGATATTCGCGGCATTCCATACAACGATAGGCTCAAAAAATGAGTTCAGATATTATGATTTTATTGACGCCGGCTCCGCGGAGGAGTTCGACAGCTTTATCGCGGACTGCAAGTCGGAAAGCATTTATGACACGGGTATCACTCCCGTATACGGTGAAAGTCTGCTTACGCTTTCAACCTGCTCATATAATACGGGCAATGAGAGATTTGTTGTCGCGGCGGTGAAAAGATAGCTTATACGGAACGGTCTGAGGACCGTTCTTTTTTTGCGGAAAATGTCGGACATAAGACAAATTTCAACAAAGGAAAAATAACCGTGCCCGGAGAAATATAAGTTGGTGGAAGATAAGTCTTGAGGAGGAAGGAATGATAGTTTATGGAAATGACGCGGATTGCAAAAAACAGAATGCTTGTTATGCGTTTGCGGGGAGAGCTGGATCAGCGCACCGCTGACGAAGCGAGATCCGCTCTGGAACGGGAAATAAAGCGGTCAGGCGCGATCAATATCGCGCTCGATTTCGGCGGGGTTACATTTATGGATTCATCGGGCATAGGTATGGTTATAGGCAGATATAAAACAGTATCCTCGCTCGGCGGCAGGATCATAGTCTACGATGCATCGGATCAGATCATAAGGCTTCTGGAGATGGCGGGGCTGGACAGGCTTGTCATTATCGCGCCGACACTGAATGAAGGTATTAAGTTAATGAAAAGAGGAATGTGAAATGAAAAATACCATGAAAATAATTTTTCCGGCGATCCCGGAGAATGAAAGTCTTGCAAGAACGGTCTGCGCGGCGTTTGTCCTCGAGCTGGATCCGACGGTTGAGGAAATGTCGGAGATAAGAACGGCGGTGTCGGAGGCAGTGACCAATTCCGTAATACATGGGTACGGCGGAAAGGGCGGCGATATAGAGATCGCCGCGGAGCTGGAGGACAGGACTGTTACATATACCATAAAGGACAAAGGCTGCGGTATAGAAAATATTGAAAAAGCGAAGGAGCCGTTGTATTCCGGCAGCGGCGATTCTGAGAGGTCGGGTATGGGCTTTTCGATCATGGAAGCTTTCATGGACGAGCTGGAGGTTGAGAGCGAGCCGGGGCGGGGCACGGTTGTAAAGCTGGTGAAGAGAATTGAAGCCGATGATGAGTAATGCGGAGCTGCTTGAAAGGTACCGGCAGGGAGATGACTCCGCAGCCGGCGCGATCGTCGAGCAGAATATGGGTCTGGTCTACAGCGTTGTAAAGCGTTTTCTGAACAGAAATCATGAGGCTGAGGATCTTATACAGATCGGCGCGATAGGTCTGATAAAGGCGGTAAAAAAATTTGACGACGCCTTCGGCGTGCAGTTTTCAACCTATGCCGTTCCGATGATAGCCGGAGAGATAAAAAGATTTTTGCGCGATGACGGAGCGGTAAAGGTGAGCCGCTCAATAAAGGAAACAGCCATCAAGGGACGCCGCGCGGAGGAGGAGCTGCGAAAAAGGCTCGGACGCAATCCGGGTATAAAGGAGATCTCCGAGGAATGCAATATCCCCGAGGACGAGCTTATGCAGGCCTTCGGAGCCGCCGTTGCGCCGGAATCCCTGCAGGCGGGGATAGGCGATAAGGACGATGAGCACAGCGTAAAATTTATTGAAATGCTGATCTCTGATGACACGGAGGAAAAAATTGTGGACAGGGTTTTCCTGAAAGAGGTTCTGTCAAAGCTTCCGGAAAGGGAACGGAGGATCATAATCATGAGGTATTTCAGAGGCAAAACCCAGAGCGAAATTGCCGAAACGATAGGTGTTTCACAGGTTCAGGTTTCACGAATAGAAAAAAAGGCTTTAATAAAGCTGAGAGAGGCGGCAGAGGTGTAGGGGATCTCGTGAACCCGCCGCATATGGCGCACCGGCTATTGCCGGAGGGACGTATCAGCAAAGGACACGATAATAATTCGCAGAATTTTGTCAAATTATATTATAATTTGTATCGTATGCATTAGGTATTTCAAGAATACTTAATGCATACGGTTAATGCCTCGTTGCAATAAGTTTTTCTTCATTACATTGAATACAGAAAACCTATTGTAAAGCATAGATACATTTTCTCGGTTGTCAACCATTTGAAGTTTTTTTAATGTGCCGGGGTATAATTCCTTGCTTGCAGATACAAGTCAATATCCTCAACAATATATTCCGCGCCGGTAGTATGGAGCGCATCATAGCAGGCTTCAAGATAATCCGACACCCCGTATTTGTTGAACAGCTTAAGCGTATCGGCACCTGTCAGCTTATGCTTGTGCTTATACTGCTCAATGCAAAACGTCTTAAATAATAATGTATCACTCATGCAGACACGCCTCCTTAATATTCGGGGAAGTCGATCATTCCCGTTTCCTGTTCCTCACTGTAAAGCTCGAACAGCTTCGTAACACTGAATTGCCATACCTTGGTGTTCTCCTTTTCAAGCATGGCATACAGCTTGGAATTATACAGTTTTGAAATAGCTTCGTCCTCAGAGATATTTTCGTTCTCTGCAATCATGCCCGCAAGATTTGAGGTTATCAGCGGCAATAAGCCAATAAATTTATTTTCGTCCATATCAATGCCTCACAGCCTAACAGCTTCAATGAATTTGCAGTATTCAAGAGATTTTTCGGTATGAAACAAAATCTGGTTGAATAGCTTCTGCACCTTTAAACGTTTAATTGCTTCATCTTCATCATAAATCCCTAACTCATGCAGTTGGATAACCGAATACACCGTATCATCGGCAACCGCTCCGAATACCATATCATAATCCGATATAATTGGCTTATTCCTGCGACAGCCACAAACAAAACGCAGCCAATCCCTATCGGCAGTTTCATATTTCAGTATTTTTAAATCCTTTTCTGCCGCTTCACAGTCAAATTCATAAACGGACAGATATTTCTCTGTAACATTCCGCCGCAGCATTACCTTGTCAGCCCACAGCTCCGCTTGTTTTCTGTTGGAGGTAGTGTAGAATCCCTTCCCAAAATCGAGTGTGTGATGATTTGGCAGTATAACGGGACGGTCAACAACCAGTGTGCTTCCGTGATAAACTTTCATATCACATTCTCCAATCTGCAATTAAGGTATATTTATTTAATATACATTGTATCACAAAGTTGTTGGAATTACAATAAGACAAGTGAAAATTTTTAGAGTCTGTAAAAATTCCTTAACCATTTGTAATACTCTCTTGTTATTATATGCTTTTCACTAATCTTTCCGCATTCAAGGTAATGAAGAAAGCTTAGCGCAAAGCATATAGCAACCCCATATACCTTAAAAATCAAACTGTCTGATCAATTCAATTTGTTTTTTCAGCATATTTAATTGATTGTCACTCATTTGTTCAATGTCTTTTTTAATCATTTCCAGAAATGTGTTGGCTTTATTGTCACTTAAATCCTGCACAAATGCATCAATAGGGACATCAAGAGCTTTTGCTAAAGCTATTACAATCTCAAAGTTAGGCAAATGATAGCCCAATTCAATTCGAGATAAATGTTTTTGCGATGTTCCCGTTTTTTCAGCAAGCTGTTCCTGTGTTAAGCCTGCTTTTTGCCTATGCTTTTGTATCTGGCGTCCTATCGCAATATAATTTGCTTTTCGCTCTTCCATAATATTTTATACCTCTTTTTTATACGCCATACAAATTTATGGCATTAAAATTTTGCCCGTTGTTATAAAAATTCCTTATTATGAGATATTAATATCACCCTCGCCGCACAGCCATTCCATAGATACGTTTAACGCTTTTGAAATCGCGACAAGCTCAATATCTGTTACAAATCTCTTTCCGCACTCAATTCGCTGTATAGCATTTTTGTCAACATCCAAGCCTAAAATCTGTAATTTATCGGCCAATGCTCTTTGTGATGTCTTAGGCTTCATTTGCAGTCTGTACTTAGCTATATTTTCACCGCAAATATTTGCCCTTCCGTCATTTGCTCTGTTCTTAAACATATAAACTCCTTTTTTGACACTTAATGCTTGTCATTTTGATTATTATATGATAAAATATGAGCAATATTGACATTTACAGAATGTCAATAAATAAGGAGGTCATATTTTTATGAAAAAGAATGTTATTGTTTCTCTATTGTTTGGTTTCATATGCGCATTAACAGGTTGTATTGTAAATATGTTGATTAATGGCGTCAATGCAGCGGACAGTAATTTAATAGCGGCGTTGAGTATTTCTGCTATAACGGAATATACGCAAAGCCCGGAACAAATTATACAGATACAAGCAGAAAATGCGGAGTATGAATGCATACACCCAACACCTGATAATTCACCGCCTCCGGCGCTCCGGACTTGGACAGAAACATCATATGACGGGCGATCCCTGATAATCAATACACGGAAAGCTGCAACCGATATTGTGGTATATTGTGAAGAAACAAACGTATATCATATGGGGCACTGCAAGCTGTATGAGGGAAAATACGGCAGCGATTACAGCAATCCGCATTGGCTGGGTGATGTTATTTTGAATGGTACACGTTGTACAGAATGTGTAACGGATGATGTGTATTATACCTATATAGAAGCAATGTACCGAACCGAGCTTTATAAAAAAGGCAAAATTAAAAAGTTAATTTACAAGGTAAGTGTCGTTGTTTTGGACATCTTTGTTGTTTGTATATTCGGAGCGGCAATTTATTTGTATAAAAAGAAAAGATCCGCAAAATACAGCGGTACAGCCGATTGACTGCAAAGCATATAATTAAAGGACGCAATAAATAATTTGCAGAAATTTGTTAAATTATATTGTAATGTGAAAGAAATTATAGTATAATTGTTTTTGTCGGGGAGATCCGATAAAAAGGTAAGATCGAAAACGATGGAAATCGGACGGTTGGCCCACATAACTCAGAGACATATGAGCGGCGGCGAAAGACGTCACTATAGAAGCTCGGGGGAGGTGAGGCGCTATGAAGAAGTTTGTACATAAGGCGTTGGAAACAGCGCTGATGGTTATCATAATTCTGACAGCATTTGCTATAAAAGCAAAGTAACCGCTCCAGTGCCAAGGATTGCGGTTACTTTGTAACTAAAACATTGGCTGACCGTTTGAGGTCTTGCCTTTTTCCATTATCATTATACTATACATTTTCCCGGCTGTCAACTATTTTATAATTTTATATATTAAATATTTTCATATCCCTATGCGCTCCATAAACCTCGCCTCGATCGCGGCGGAATCTGCGGTGGGGGACGTCATTTCATCGGATCCTGCGGTATTGCCGTAGTCCTTAAGGGCATAGACGTCCCGCCAGTTGTTGCGCACGCTCTGCTCGACTATTTTAGCGCGGATCTCCGGGTCATCCGCCATTTCGTACAGATTCTTTATAAGCATTTTAAGCGCTGACGGTCCTAACGGTCTTTTCATTTCCCTGCGCATTTCGAGAAATTCCCTTAACGCTCCTTCAAGCTTTTCATTATGTATTTCCGCGAGAATACAGCCTATATTTTGTTCGTCTTTATTTATTATATCTTTATTTTGTTTATCTTTGTTTAGTATGTCTTTATTTATTTGTCCCTGATTTTCAAGACCTTGATTTTCCGGGGGCTGATTTCCAACCGGTTGGTTTTCAAGGTGTTGATTTTCAGTGTTTGCATTGCGGCTCCGGGGCGCCTCGTAGATGTTGTATATCCACCTGAGGGAACCGTTTTTATGCACTCTGGTGCGCTTTATATATCCCGCGTCCGAAAGCTCCTTCAAGGCCGAGGTGACTGCCGTTTCGTTTTCCTTGCATATCGCGACAAGTCCGCTTACGGAATATTCCCAGTCGTCCGGCAGGGACATCATCAGCGTGTGAAGCCCCTTTGCTTTAAGACTGAGGCTTTTGTCCCTCAGGCATATGTTTGATATAACCGTGAAATTGCCGCTGCTGCCGACTCTGTATTTCATTCTCCGCTTACCTCCGTTTCGGTCGTTGTGTCTGACTCGGCCGCCTTAATTGACTCAATTGCCGCGGCTGCCTCGCGTATGTCCCCGTCAAGTCCGGCGGTGACGTATCTGAGCTGTCTGTTAAGAATATCGCACCATTCTCTGAGCGCCGCGATGTCTGTCATTGCGTTCCCCGTCAGCTCCGGCGGGGCGGGTGTATGTAATATCATGCCTTCTCCTCCTCTGTCTCGTTCTTTATGGCCGGCAGGATAACCACTCCCGTCTGCCGTGTATCCTTGCCGCTGTCCTTTTCCTGCATATAATACTTGTGGAGCTTGTCTGCCGCGCTCATAGCGTCGGAAAGCTTGACGTCATCCTCCATGTCGCGCCGCATTACGTCAGTAAGAAATTCCAGTACCTCGGTGTGAGTTGCGATTTTTCTCTGTCTCGGCATAGTAATCCTCCTTTTTGTGCTATATTTTACTCTATTATACCACAAACAAATTGATTTTTCCACATAAAAATAATTTTTCTGTAAAAGATGACTAATTTTTCCCCATTGAAAAGTGTGTCCATTTGTGATATGATTTATGCACAAAAAGGAAAGGAGCAATAGAAATATGGCATTAAAGGACAAAAAGAACAAGGGTGTGATCCCCGCCGATACGCAGAATGAGCCGGAGGAGAATACAGCGGACGGCGCGGCTCGGCAGGACGGCGGACAGGTGACGAGCGACGGGATAGTGTGTCAGTGGCAGAGCGACGCGCGGAAGCTCGCGCTTGTCATTCCCGATTTTGATTTTCAGGCGGCGCTACGCAATGATACCTTCCGTTCCGCGCTCACAAGCGGACAGGACGTGTTTGCCGCGTATGCGGAAATGATCAGGGTGCCCGATCCTGCCGGCCGCGCGGGGATCGCCCAGAACGCGCAGTATGCGCGCCGCGGAACAGGCGAGGCAACGGTAAATCCTTCAAAGCTCTCATCGGAGGATTTCAGAAAGTACATCGAGAGCAGAAAAAACGCGTAATTTAAAAGGGGGAAAAACATATGGCAACCGATTTTGAAACAAATCTCAATCTCAACGGCACAGGCTCGGCGGGCATGTCTCCGCTTATGGAGTCGATACTTAACCGCTATGTGCTGGAGGCAAACAAGACAAAGCGCAAATACACAAGGTTCGGTCAGCAGGTGAATATCCCGCAGGGCAAGACAAAGACCATCGCCTTCGATAAGCTTTCTCCGCTCCCCAAGGCGGTAAATCCGCTCACTGAGGGCGTCACCCCGAGGGGCGCGGCGGTGAACATCACAAGGATCAAGGGTGAGCCGGAGCAGTTCGGAAACTATGTTTCATATACCGATCAGCTTGATTTCTTCGCTAACGATCCGTCACCGGAGGTTTTGAAGTATACCGACCTTCTCACGGAAAATCAGCTTGAGACCTTCGAGCATCTTGACGCTATGGAGCTTGCATCGGGTCTTAACGTGTTCTATGCCGGAACAGCCGAAGCGAGAAGCGAGCTTACGGACGTGCTTACGGTAAAGGACGTGCGCCGCGCGGTCACCTCGCTCAAGCGCAACAAGGTACAGCCCGCGGACGGGAAGTATTATGTATGCTTTATCCATCCCGATGCCGCCTTCAATATCATGGACGACGAGGCATGGCAGAGGGTACAGGAGTACAACGCGACCACGGAGATCTATGACGGAGAAATCGGCAGACTCTACGGTGTGCGCTTTATCGAGGACCCGGATGCGTATGTGTTCCGCGGGACGCCGTTCGGCAAGAACGGAGAGTTCCCGGAGCTGACTGTTGCAAGGGTGGATAAGAAGTCGGGCAAGATCTATGTCGCCGAAACGATCACCTCCGAGGGGCTTGCCAAGTCGTCCGAAGAGGGGGCGTCCGCAAGCGGTCAGAAGATCTGTATAGACAATAAGTTCTATACCGTGAGCGAAGCGGCGGGCGGCTCAAACGGCTCGGCATGGATATCGGTATCCGGTGATATATCGGAGGCTCTGATCGAGCCGGACATGAAGATATACCCCGGCGAGGGCGGCGTGAACGGAAATCCGGTCTACAGCACGGTTATAATCGGCAAAAACGCCTTCGGCACCGCCGGAGACAAGACCGTTCAGCTCATCAATAAGAGTCTCGGCTCGGCGGGCACCGGCGATCCGCTCAATCAGCGCGGCACGGTGGGCTGGAAGGGCTACCGCTTTATGAAGATCATCGAGCAGACAAAGCTGTGCAGGATCGAATCGCTCGCGTCGGTTTCATGACGGGTGAAATGCCGATCGTATGGAAGCCGCAGCCGCGGCAGGCCGAGTTTATGAGCCGCCCTGAGTACGAGGTGCTCTACGGCGGCGCGGCGGGCGGGGGAAAGTCGGACGCGATAATCGCAGAGGCGCTCCGCCAGGCGGACAATCCCAACTACCGCGCGATCATATTCAGAAAGACCTATCCGCAGTGCCGCGAGCTGATCATAAAATCAAACAGGATCTACAGCGCCGCTTACCCGGAGGCAAGCTATAACGGCTCCGAGCACTACTGGAAATTTCCGAGCGGCGCAAAGATATACTTCGGCTCCATGCCGAACGCGACAAGCTATCTGCAGTATCAGGGCTTATCCTACAGCTACATCGCCTTTGACGAGCTGACGCATTTTACCCGGGAGGAATACGAGTACATGATCTCCCGAAACCGTGCCGACGGGGCCGGTCTGCGCGTATATATCCGCGCGACCGCGAACCCCGGCGGCGTCGGGCACGGCTGGGTAAAGCAGCGTTTCATAACCGCCTCGGAGCCGAATGTTCCGTACAGGGTCAGATCCTATGTCACCGATAACAGGGGACAGAAAATCGAGGTGAGCCGCACGAGGGTGTTCATACCCTCCTCGGTGTTTGACAACGCGGCTCTCCTCGCAAACGACCCGGACTATCTCGCAAATCTCGCAATGCTGCCGGAGGCAAAGAAAAAGGCTCTGCTGTACGGCGACTGGGACAGCTACGAGGGACAGGTATTTACGGAGTTCCGCAATAACAGCGCGGGCTATGACACGCGTCTTTACACCCACGTCATAAACCCGTTTCCGATCCCGCGCAGCTGGCGGAGGTACCGCGCCTTTGACTTCGGCTACTCAAAGCCATTTGCGGTGCAGTGGTGGGCGGTGGATCATGACGGGCGCGCATATCTCTACCGACAGCTTTACGGCTGCACCGAAACCGCGAACACCGGACTTAAATGGCAGCCGCGGGCAATCGCGAAAAAGATACGGGAGATAGAGGACGAGGCGGAGCGGGGCTGCCGAATAACCGGGATCGCGGACCCGGCGATCTGGGACGAGTCGAGGGGCAAGGACGGAACGATAATCAGTATGTTCGAGGAGGAGGGAGTGTTCTTTGAAAAGGGCAGGCACGACCGCCTTAGCGGAAAAATGCAGTGCCATTACAGGTTTGCCTTCGATGATGAAGGCAGACCGATGGCGTATATTTTCAACACCTGCAAGCCTTTTTTAAGAACGATCCCGAATCTGACCTATGACGATATAAATACAGAGGACGTGAACACGATGTGCGAGGATCACGATTATGACGCGATGCGCTATTTCTTTATGGCTAATCCGATAAAGCCGGAACGGCGCGTGTTTTCGGGGCCGGAGCAGCTGTTTGATCCTCTGGATATATAAAATAAAGATCAATTATATGATGAGGAGAGAAAATCATGACAGAAAAAAAGAATACGGCAAGCAATGAGGGACAGAAAAAGAGAGACACGGCGCTGGTGATCATACCTAAGCCCCATAATGTAGTTGGGGACACAGAAACGGTTGTCGCGGTGAACGGCGTTATGTATCAGATCATGTATGACAGACCCGTTGAGGTGCCGCGCAATGTCGCGGAGGTCATCGAGCAGAGCAAAAGCCTTCAGGCGAAGATCATGGAGCTGACCGAGGCGGCTGTCATGAAGCCGGGCAAGGCGGCTATTGCGGAGCTGTAAGGACAGTTTTTCGGAGGTGAAAGGGCTTGTCAGTTTTTGAGTATAACGGCAGGGTGGAGAAGGGGCTTATTGAGCAGGCCAAGGAGACTTTTTGCGAATACCGCGCGGACAAGGAGGAGCTTGTTGCCCGTCTGAGGGACAATGAGCGGTTCTACCGTGACAGCTACACGCGCATGGAGCGGGACGTTGAAAGGCGGATGGTCTGCGACACTCCGTTTATCTTTTCCGCCGTTGAGAACACCCGCGCGGACCTTGTGGACAACTATCCGTCGGCGAATATCCTTGAGCGTGAGCCGGACGGCACAGGGACCGCTGAGCTGCTTTCAAAGATAGTTCCGGCGCAGCTTGAGATCTCGGATTTTAAGCGTATTTTCAAGGATAATTCCCGTAACAAGCTGAAATACGGCACCGCCGTTTACGGTGTGTTCTATAACGATTTTACGGGCAACATAGACATAAGGAGCATTGATCTGCTTGACGTCTATGTCGATATGCACATTCCGGATATTCAGGAAAGCCGCTTTATGTTTATCCGCGCCGCAGTCGAAAATTCAACGCTTGCGGAGGAATACCCGCAGTTTAAGGAGCTGTTTTCGGGGGACGCCGAGATCGAAACCTTAGAACGCTCCTACCGGCTTAAAAACCGCACCTCGGTAACGGACTGCTACTATAAAAAGCCGGACGGCACGGTGCATATGTTCAAGCTGTGCGCCGATACGGTTATAGCGGCGACCGAGGATATGGAGGGCTATGAGGGCGGTCTGTACAACCACGGACAATATCCTGTGGTTTTCGATGTGCTGTATCCGGCGCATCACTGCCCGTTCGGCTTCGGCATGATAGATATTGGAAAGACGCTCCAGATAGGGATCAACAAGCTCGACAGGGCGATAACGGAGAACATCATGTGCGGCGCAAAGCCGAGGTATCTCGCAAAGCGGAACGGCGGCATAAACGAAACGGAGTTCCGCGACCTTTCAAGGAGCATTGTCCACTATGAGGGCGAAACGGAGGCGCTGAAGCCGATCGACCACAATACAATAAGCGAATATTATCTGTCCCACCGCGAAAGCAAAAAGGAGGAGCTTAAGGAGATACTCGGCAACCGCGACTTTCAGCAGGGACAGACAACCGGCGGCGTGACCGCCGCCTCGGCGATCGAAACGCTTCGCCAGACAGGAGAAAAACGCTCGCGCTCCGTTATCAACGATACCTACGATTCGTATAAGAGGATCGTGTATATGATGCTGGAGCTTATGCGCCAGTTCTTTTCGGAGGAAAGAGTCTACAGGATCACCGACGAGCTGGGACAGAAGGCCTTTGCGCGGTTCCGCAATTCGATGATGTACAGGGTGAAGTGGTCCGATACGGGCGCGTATCCCGAAAGTCTTGTATTCGATATTGACGTTGTTCCGCAGCGCGAAAGCCCCTATGCCCGCGAGACGGTCAATAAGACGATCATGGACTTCTGGAACGGGGGCATGATCTCCTCCGAAAGAGCGGCGAGCGCGATAATCGCGCTGAAAAATATGAATTTTGACGGCAAGGACAGGCTGATCGCCGATATGCGGACGCTTGCCGGAAGCGTCCGCGAAACGGAACAGGAGGTAAATGAAGATGGCAGATAAAATTGTTACCGCCGGCGAAAGCGGCTCAGGCTCGAAAAAGACCACTCCGGGGTCAGCCGCCGCAAAGGCTCCCGGCTCCTCCTCAACGGGAGAGCGCGGGAGCTCGCCGCAGTCTCTTGTGGGGATACGCGATTACACCGCGTCAAGGGGGTACGGCAATATCGTGGACTGGGACGGCGAAAACGCCACTGTCGCGGGCACGCCGATCACTCCGTCATATGTGCAGGACGGAACGGCTTACGCGCCGCAGTCGCAGGTCGAGAGCGCGGTAAGAGCTATGGAAAAAAGGAATAATATTAAAAGCAATGACGAGATTATGTCGGCATATGAAAAAAAGTATGGCAATTCATTGGATTCCGCCGTCCTCGCGCTGCTTGACCGGGAGGGCTTTTCGTATGATCCGGAGGACGATCCGGCATATAACGCCTATCGCGAGCAGTATCTGAGTCAGGCGGAGGCGGCGTACAGGAGAGTGCTCAATGATAACGATACCTCCGCCTACGGCGCGAGCGGCGCGGTACTGAGCGAGGCTCTCGCAAGCCGTGATTCGTATCTGCGTCAGCTTGCGGCGGTGATCCCGACTCTGGAGCAGAACGCTTATAAGCGGTACACCGGCGAGACGGACAGGCTGAGGGGCAATATCAGCGAGCTAAGGGAGCTTGCCGATGATTATTACAGCCGCCTTTATACCGCAAACCGTGACGCGAAGGACGATGTGAATGCCGCCGCTGCCGCGGAGAGCAGGGAAAAGCAGCGATGGACCGAGAATGTCCGCACCGATGAGCAGAACCGTATCGCCAATGAGCGCAATGCCGCAAATGACGCGTATCAGCACGCGCTCAGCTCGCTGGAGATCGCAAAGAATAATATTGACCTCAAGTATTATCCGGATCTGAAGGCGGAGGAGCTGAGAGGCGCCCGCGAGGAAAACAGGCAGACGGAAATTGAAAACGCGATACAGAACGCAAAGGACCGCGGTTTTTTCACAAGGGCCGATGAAAGCGTTCTGCCATGGCTTTCGGATTACCGCGGCGGCGGAGGGTATACGATCACGCTGTGGCTTGCTCAGGCAAGGCAGGAATATGACGTTCAGCATTCAAGGTATCTGGCGCAGTTCAACGCGAAGGCGGGTGTCTGAATATGCAGTTTGATCTATACGCCGCCCGCGGCTGCGAGGAGCAGACGACCCGCGGCTTTTACGGGCTGAACCGTACCCGCCGCGCCTCAAAGGGGGAGATGGAGGACATGAAAAATATGTCCTCCCTTGAATATCCCTGCGCCGCGCCTCGCGGCGCGAGGACGGAGGTCGCGAAAGCGGAGGGAGCGGTAAGCGCCGCCGCCGCACCGGACAGCGCCGATACAGCGGAGATCGAGGGCTTTACCGGTATTTCCGGCGGCGCGTTTTTCTATAACGGGGTATCAAAGTCGGAAGGCTATGCGCTTTCAGAACGCGCAAAATGGGAGATAGCGCGGCTCGGCAGCCTCTATATCATGAACGGCTATGACGAAGCCGACAGACACTCGGAGCTTTATTACTACAATATTGACACCGGGGTATTCAGAACGGGCTTTACCGAAATGTCCGACCTCATCGTGACAGCCGGAAAGGACAAAACGGGAAATTTTCTTCACACCTTCCGCTACGGCTTTGACGAGGTATACAGCTATTCCGTCACGGACATGAGCGGCAGAGTGATCAAAAACTCCGATTTTTTCGACAAATACGGCAACGGCGTAAGGCTCGGCTCACAGAATATTTTTGAAGATTATTTTTCCGTAGGCGATGAGCTGACAATAGAGGGCTTTCCGACAGCGGAAGAAAGCGTGGGTCAGGTATGGATGTATTCGGGAACAAATTCCGAGGTCATTCCGCAGAACGGAATTGCTTACGACGTGAACAACACGGCGGATACCGATGTGATACCGAATCCCGACGAGCTGTACAAGGAAAATATAGTAAACGCTGTTGTGAGCGGCTTTGGAGTGGATACCGTGTCTCTGAGCGGTATGAGCCTGTATGTTCACTACATATATTTTGAGCTTGCCAACAAGAACGGCGACCCGGTTGATTTTGACGATATGAACATCTATTCTCATTACTGCTCCGGAGTAAGGCTTTCTAAAAAGCGCCGAACCTTTGACCACATTTCTGTGCATCACAACCGCCTGTGGGGCAGCGTGCCTACCGGAAACGCGCTTTATGCCTCCGCCTCGGATGACATATTTTCGTTTTCTTCCTCGGATATTCTTTCAAATTACGCGGCGAGGCTCGCCTCCGACACGCCCGGCGCCTTTACCGGACTTTACGAATACGGCACGGAGCTTGCGGCGTTCAAGGAGGACAGCATAACCGTTGTTTACGGCACAAACGCCGCGAATTATTATTCCTATGTTATTGAGGGCGCCGGCTGTATGTCCGGCAGCACTGCCGCCGTAACTCCGTCCGGGATAATTTTCCCGTCATGGCATGGGTTTTACCGTTTTTCGGGAGGGATCCCGGTCTGTATTTCATCAAAGCTGAACACGGTTTATGTTTCCGCCGTTTCGGGCTTTGACGGAAACCGTTATTTTGCCTGCGCGGCGCGGAGGGACGGTAAAAGGGAGCTTCTGACATATGATATGAGATACGGCTGCTGGCATATTCAGGACGATATTGAGGCGACGGATTTCTTCCGGTTCCGCGGCGGGTTCTACATGGTGTCGGGCGGTTCGGTCTGTCTTTGTGACGATACCGAGGGGACAGAAAAACCGGAGTGGTCCTTTACCTCCGTAAAGTGTAACGATAACTCTCTTGACAATAAGGCGCTGAACGAGATCTGGATACGCGCCGAGGTTGCGGAGGACGCCTTCTTCACGGTTGAGACCTCGGCCGATGACGGGGATTTCGTAACGCACGAAACCTATGCGGCGCCGGGACTGAAAATATTCCGCTGCAGCGTAAGGGCGGTTATGGGTAATTCGTGGAGATACCGCATAAGCGGCGCGGGAAAGGTGGTTTTCTATGATATTGAGCTGAGAAAGGCGGCGGGGGGACGCAGATATAAGAGCTATGAAAATTAAATTTCCGCGGTCACAAAAAGGAGATACTGCATAATGTATATTAATGAAGTGATAAGGCTTGTAAATAAATATTATCCCTCGGAGTATGACAAAAACGAAATGTATATCTGGTGCAATGAGGTTTCGTCAATGCTGTCGGTGGAGGAAAGACTGATAGTGCGCGAGAAATTTCTTCCCGCCGCGAAGGACGGCGCCGTTCTTCTGCCGGAGGGCGTTGACATGGAAAACGTTTACGGGGTATACCGTGACGGCAGACGGCTTGATAAGCTTGATTACAGGACCTTCGGCAGCGGCGGAAGGGGAATAAGAGCGGGGATTTGCGGAGGGATCGTGCGGCTTGTGTATTTTGAGCCGTACCGGCCGATACGCGCGGTAAACTACCGCGGCTCCGTTACAGTGAACGGCAGTGACGGATATTTTGAGCTTTACTGTCCCGATATTCTTCCCGGAGATTCGGTGACAATAACCTTTCTGACCGCCGGGGGCGGAGCCGAAAAAAAGCTTGAGGGCGTAATGGTCATGGGCGCGGAGCCGACCGGGAACGGGATCCGTTACAACGCCTGCTCGCCCGACGGCTCCTTTGAGGCGGCGGGAGCCGTAACAGGCAGCGACGTCCTCGTCACCCGCGATGTAACGGACAAAACGGTGTGCGACGCGCCGTTTGACACGATGTACGCGGATTATATCCTCGCAAAAATAAATATGTATCAGAGAGATATGGAGGCGTACAACCAGTTTATGACCGCCTTCAATTCAAGGCTTGCCGCGTACAGGAGATGGCTGGCGGACAGAATGCCGTCAGGGGACGGTAAGCTCCATGGATGGTGGTAATCATACTCATCGCAAGGCATATGAAAAGGAGGGACACTAAAAATGAGTGTTATAACCGAAAACGGAACAGGGTATACGGAAAGAGACCTTGTGCATAACTGGGCGGCGGAATACGCAAAGCGGCTGTGCGGCAGGCTTGAAGAAAAGCTTGAGGACGCGAACCGTGAAGTATTGGAAAACGCGAAGCAGTACAGCGACAGCAGTCTTGACGCGGCAAAGGCATACGCCGTTTCGGGAGACAACGATACTCTCGCGGCGGCAAAGGCATATGCTGACCGTGACAATGCCGTCAGCACAAATCAGCTTGCGGACGGCTCGGTAACAAAGAAAAAGCTTGCGGACGGAGCCGTAACAGAGGAAAAGCTTGCCGACGTCAGCGTTACAAACGACAAGCTCGGAGCGAGATCCGTAACGACCGGAAAAATACTGGATAAATGCATAACGGCGGCAAAGCTCGCGGAACCTTCGGTAACCACGGAAAAGCTTGCGGACGGAGCCGTGACGGCGGAAAAGCTTTCAACGTCCGGTGTGACAAATGAAAAAATCAAAACCGGAGCGGTTGACGCCCGCGCTATAGCGGACGGCTCAATAACGCTCTCGGAGCTTTCGGACGCGCTGCAGAGCAGATTGATCATAGGCTGCGACAATTGCGGAGAGACTTCCGCCATTCCGCATGAGTCGGGCGTTTACCAGTGGCTCGGCGGAACGATACAGGTTACGGAGGACAATACCAATAATACCACGCAAACCATAACCACTCCCGGCGGAATAGTTCTTGTGTCCGACTGTGACGGCGATATAATTGAGATATTGTTCTGCGGCGAAAGAGACAGCTATGACAGCCTTGAATACGCTCACCCAATGCAGATATATTGGAGGAGTCTTATACACGACTACGACACGCAGGACCCTGTTTCATATGATCCGGTTCCATGGATGCTCGTTAATTCAACATGGAAGCAGCATACTCAGACTCTGCAGCGGTCAGGAACATGGACAGACGGTACGCCGATATGGAGAACGGCTGTCGGCATGACGCTTAGCGCGGACGATTTTACGAAAGGCTTTTATCAGCTTACCGCTGCCGACCTTCAGGTCGTGCTGCGTGACATGATAAGTCTGATCCTGACAGATTCGCTCAGGTGCTGTTCCCCGATAAACGACGCGGAAGACAGTGTTCCGGTGAGAATAGGCGACGGCATGAAAATCGACCTGAGCGGGGTCCCGTCAGCCTATAAGGTTTTAGCCGGATACATAGAATTTGTAACGCCCGAAAGCAACCTTGCATAAAAGCGAGGGCGGCTGAAAAAACAACAAGAGGAGGAAACTGCATGGAAAACATTATGACATTAAAAAATGTAATGTGCACTGTTATAGGAATAGCCGGAGCGGCGGTGACGAATCTGTACGGCGGCCGGACGGCGGCAATGACGACACTGCTGATCTTCATGGGGCTTGATTACATAACCGGAATGCTTGTGGCGGCGGTATGGCACAAAAGCTCAAAGAGCGAGGGCGGCGGTCTGGAGAGCCGCGCCGGCTGGAAGGGACTGATCCGCAAGGGCGTGACAATACTGATCGTATTGGCGGCATACAGGCTTGATCTGATTATCGGTACCTCATACATAAAGGATGCGGTTATTATCGCATTCTGCGCGAATGAATTAATAAGCCTTGTTGAAAATGCCGGACTTATGGGCATACCGATACCGGAGCCGATAACAAAGGCAATTGAGGCGCTTAAAGGAGATGATGAAAAATGACAGCAGCACAAGCGGTTGAAAAGGTAATCTCGGCTGCAAAGGCGGAGGTGGGTTACCTTGAAAAGGCAAGCAACGCGGACCTTTATGACAAGACCGCCAATGCGGGCAGCGGCAACTATACAAAATATTGGGCGGAGATAAAGCCGTCGTTCCAAGCGCTGCCGTGGTGCGCGTGCTTTGTGACCTGGTGCTTTGAGCAGGCGTTCGGCAGGGATTATGCGGAGATCCTTTTGCGGCATTATCCGTATGTTTACTGTCCCCAGATGCAGAGCCTGTTCACTCTTTACGCGGCTCCGCGGAAGGGCGATATAGTTATATTCAAGCACAACGGAACCTTTACCCATACGGGGATAGTAACCTCGGTAAACGGTGACTATTTCACCACCGTCGAGGGCAACACCTCCGGCGCGGGCGGCATTATAGCCAACGGCGGAGGGGTATTCGCTAAGGGCTATTACAACAGCAGTCTTCCGGGGACTAAGTTCTGCCGCCCGGAATATAAAATTCTGGAAAGCGAGGAGGAATTGACAGTGACGCAGTATGAGGAATTGAAGGCGCTTATCAGCGCGCAGGCGGGAACGATCACGGCTCAGGAAAAGGAGCTTGCGGATCTTAAAGCAAAGCTGGCGGAAAGAACCGGCTACTACAATTATATTGACAAGAATATGCCCGACAGCTACAAGCCGACAATACAGAAGCTTGTGGGCGCCGGGATTTTAAAGGGTGATGATGACGGCAATCTGATGCTTACGACTGATATGATGAGAATACTCACCATACTTGACAGGGCAGGATCGCTGGGCTGATCCGCCGAAAGGGGAGACCGCCGCGCCGCGGTCTCCTTTAACGGCCGGCTATCCGAAAAAATTCACAAAAAATTCATACCGGATACGAATAAAACACTTGAAATCCGCTTAGAATTATGGTATACTGTGTATACTCAGATTCATGGGGCTGCAATGGCTTCGACGGGGATGAGGAAGCTTGAGAAGCGAGCCGCGGATGAGTCAGCCGCGTCAACAAGGCTCAAAAATTTAAATATAAACGCTAACGATACAGAATTAGCTTACGCTGCCTGATTGCAGCGTCGTCTCCCCTGAGCCTACCGCCGCTTAGGGCTTGGCGTCATTTTATGCGGTGAACGTGAGCGGGAGAGCGTCTCGGCTCCTGCCATGCATCAGAGACTACCGACGTCATAGCTTTGGTTATGAAGTTTTGACAGAGGGAATGTGAAACATAACCTGCGCTCGGAGAAGCTTGGGTGGATTTGTTTTCGGACAGGAGTTCGATTCTCCTCAGCTCCACCAACCTATTTCACGTCACTTTTTCAAGGTGACGTGATTTTTTGTTTACAAATCTGATTATATATGGTATAATAAAAAATATACATATTATACGAAAATGTCTTCTAAATAGTTATATTAATACTGGGGAGGTTAAAAATAGTGAAATATACAGCAAATAAGCAGGAATTTAATGTACAATTAAAGAGTTTTGCTAATACTTTAGCAGAAAAAATTTCAGAAAATGATGAATGGACAATACGAGGATTTATTGACATATTCAAAAATATTTATACAATATCTTCTGATACAAAAATTGTTTCAAAAGTTTTAGAATTACATCTATTTCCTCACTTTTTAGCATTTGCCGATAGTATAGGATATGAAATTGAATTAGCAACTGGTCAAAATTGGTACCCGGATTTGACATTTATCTCAAAGTCAAATCATAATATTAAATTTGCGGTTGATTTGAAAACTACATATCGTTTAGAAAAACATCCGGCTTTCTGCAACGGTTTCACACTTGGCTCACATGGTGAATATTTTAGTAATAGAACAAGTACAAAAAATATTCAATATCCATATAATAGTTATAGTGGTCATTTTTGTATAGGAATAATTTATACCAGATCTTCTATTGATAAATTAGAAGAAACTAAAATTTACGATATTGACAACATTAACGAAATGCCTGCAGTTATACGTAATTTTACTTTTTTTGCTGAAGAAAAATGGAAAATCGCTAGTGATAAAGGTGGTAGTGGAAATACTGCTAACATTGGATGAATTTTGGTAAAATTGAAGTACCAGATTCTAAAGGAAAAATAAAGAAACTTTCTTCTTTTAGCGACTATCTTAGGTTTAGAGGATTGCCGGAAAGTTTAAATAACCCGAAAGGAAGAAAAGGATAATATGAATACAGAAAAGGTATTTGTTCCCCCATCAAAATACAAGGAATCAAAACAAAATTAGTAGACATGATTAAACCAAATGTAATTTTGGATAGGGATACTACATGGATTGAACCATTTATGGGATCTGGTGTTGTAGGATTCAATGTGGCACCAAATATTGCTATTTTTGCAGACACAAATCCTTATATAATTGATTTCTATGACCAAATAAAGAGAAAAAAATAACAAGTTATATTGTTCGTGAATTTCTTGAACAAGAAGGTTCATTACTATCAGAAAAAAATGATATATACTATTATGAAGTAAGAGAAAGGTTTAATGATAGCCATAATCCTTTAGATTTTCTCTTCTTAAATAGGTCATGTTTTAATGGAATGATAAGATTTAATAAAGATCATAAATTTAATGTTCCATATGGGCATAAACCTCAACGATTTGCAAAAGCTTATATAACTAAAATTGTAAATCAAGTTAAATATGTTGAAAACAGGTTAAAAGATAGCGACTGGACTTTTCTCTGTCAATCATTTGAAAAAACAATTGCTAAAGCCAAGGAAAATAGTTTTATCTATTGCGATCCACCATATATAGGACGTCATGTAGATTACTATGATAGTTGGGACGAAGAAGCTGAATTACAATTGTGTGCTGCTTTAAAATCAAAAAAATTAAACTTTATGCTTTCAACATGGGATCATAATTCTTTTAGACAAAATGGACATATAGATAGCATATGGAGCTTCTGTAATAAATTAACTAAGGAACATTTTTACCATGTAGGAGCCAAAGAGATAAATCGTAATTTTATAGTAGAGGCTTTGCTTACTAACTATATCCCAACTGGGAATACAAATCAGCTATTATATGAAAATGAACAATTAAGTATTCCCTTATAATGCAATTTTAGCGGGCGTGAAATCTGATGTGTACGGTTCAGTTCCATCAAGGATGCATTGGCGAGCAGGTGATATGCTTTGCATATCACCGACCAGCTGGTTGTTTTTACATTGCTTTTTCCGAGACAACGTAATTTTTTTATTTACAATCCTTTTAATTTGTGATATAATTATAATAAGAGAGTATTGAAGGGAGCGATTATAATGTCTATAAAATCAACTGTTTTAATCGAGAAAGAAGAAGACTGGTTTGTGGCTGAGAGTGTAGAAACAGGTGTTGCATCGCAAGGTAAATCGATCAATGAAGCAATGGATAATTTGCGTGAAGCGTTAGAGCTTTATTTTGAGGATAACTCTCCAACAGAAACAAACAGGCAAATATTTGTTACTACTATGGAGGTTGCAGTATAATGGGTTCAAAATATCCTGTTCTGCCGCCGGACAAAATAGTAAAAACTCTTGAGGTATTTGGATTCAGATTCGTAAGTCAAAAAGGCAGTCATATGAAATATTCCGATGGTGCGCATATAGTAATAATTCCACGACACTCTGAAATAGCCAAAGGAACGCTTAAAAGTATTTTAACTATGGCTGATATCACGCTTGAAGATTTTATGGGAAAACTGTAATTTTGGCAGCACATGAAATCCGATGCGTACGGCTCAGATCCATCATGGACTCATTGTCGGGTCAGTGGTATGTTTTGAATACCACCGAACCGACAGTTGTATTCACGTCGCTAAGTATCAGAAACGGCTTAGTGACATGTTTTTTTTATCTATTCCAAAATTGATACCACTTACGCTTCTCTGTACCGAGGAATTTATATTGTGCCCTTCGTTTAATTTTGATAACACAAGGCTTCGTTTCGCCGCAGCCTTCACAAAAATCAATATCGGTAACCACATCACTGATACGCAGCTTGTTGGCATTATCTATCATATACTTGTTCATGCAATCTAAGCAAAATTCTGACATAAGATCTGTTCCTTTCAAATTAGTATTACTTTATATTATAATATATGATAAAGGTGATGGAAGTGAAGCCATTAAAGCAAAGAGTCAGTTTAACATTAGATGAAGATATTGTTGAAAAGATTAAAATTCTGGCAGAGGACTGCGATCGGTCGCTTTCTCAATATATAAATCTGATATTGAAAGAGCATTTAAGGCAGAATTCGGAGAAAGCTAAATAATTTGTAGGATTTTAACAAAGGATATTGTAATTTGGAAGAAAATATAGTATAATTAACTTTGTCGGAAGAATTCCGATAAAGGGTAAGATGAAAAACGATATCATATCGGACGGTTATGCCACTTTCCGAAAGGAGGTGGTTGCTATGAATAGTTTCGTTAAGAAAGTACTTAATGTATGCTACATGGTTGTGAAAGAAGGTTTATGTGTGAGAGCCTGAAAGGAGAGATATTATCATGGTAAGTACAAATATGACCGGACTGAAAAATAATCTTAACGCTTATGTAAGTCAGGCGGTTGAATTTAATGATATAATAAATGTCAGCACGGAGAACGGTAACGCATTGATCATCAGTGAAGAGGACTATAATGCTTTGCTTGAAACTCTTTATTTGTCAAGCGACCCGAGAATAAGGCAGGAGATCCTTGACGGAAAGAAAACGCCTATAGCTGAATGCATTCCAGAGGATGAGGTTCAGTGGTGATGTATAAGATTGTTTATACAAGAAAAGCTGAGAAGGATTATACCTAAATTAAAGGCGGCAAAATTGGATAATAAGGCGAAAAAACTCATTGATATAATCAGAGATAATCCGTTTCAAACCCCGCCGCCTTATGAAAAGCTGATTGGAGATATGTCCGGTTTATACTCAAGACGAATAAACAAGCAGCATAGGCTCGTATATGAAGTTACAGATGCATATGTAAAAATAATAAGTATGTGGACACATTATGAATATTAACGAGATCCTTGCTTGACTTATCAAATATATGCTTTGCAATAAGTTTTCTGGATCCGATAAAAAACTTGATTTCCTGCTTATGATATGGTATAATCGAATTCGGGAAATGTAAGAGATAAGACGTTGGACGGGCGCCGCCCTTGAATATTTAAGGAGGAAACATGAGATACTTACGGGCATTTTATCCGGCTGAGGATGATTATTATTTTAAGCAAAAAAAATATAGACCGGATAGAGTTCGCGCCTATTACGATTTTTTGCGGCAGCAACGGCAGCGGTAAAACCACGGTATTGAATACGATCGCTAAATGTGCGGACTGTACAGTATGCCGTTTATATGATCCGTTTGAATGTCTGTCCGACGAGCACAAAAAATATGATAAAGAAAACATTGTACTTGAAACTGATGAACATAACCGTGAAGCTGTGCCGGACAGCTCCATAATTCTTAATAATGTCAATATGTTTTTTGATTATGAATTTTCCGACAGCGAAATGAGCGGGTCAGAGTGGGTGTTCGCAAATATGTGTGATTTCTCGGAATATAAGCTTTGCTTTCTTGACAGTCCCGAAGCATTGCTGCCCATAGATAATCAGAAAGAGCTGGTAAAGAGAATTGAGATGGATTCCTACCTGAACGGAACACAGTTTATTATCAGCACATCTTCACCTGTTATCGCAGCGGCAAAAGAGGCAATGCTATATGATTTGGATATAACGCCGGTCAGAACAAGAAGGTGGAGGGATCTGAGTATTGTCAGAGCTTATTATGGCTTTTTTGATGAAATCAATATTGCTGATTTGCATTGTGGTATATAAAGCCATCTTTGCCGTAACGGTAAAGTCACTGTAAATAGAATATTCCGTTTTCACATAAGAATTTACTTCAAAAGAACCTGCACTTCCTTACCGAGGGATTGAGCCACTTTTGCTAAAAAATCAAGCGAGGGGTTGTATGAACCGCTTTCCAAACGTGAAATATTTGACTTTTGCGTTCCTACTCTCAGAGCTAATTCTTCTTGTGTAATATTTTGTTTTGCACGTTCTTCAATAATTTGCGAGATGATTTTTTTGAACTTGTTCCGGTACAAAGCATAAACAAGGAGCGTATCACTCAGCGGGCTGAGCAGTACGCTCCTTTTGGGTATTGTTGATCATCGGATCAATAAGTCAGTGTCGTTTCAAGGCTGCGGCAGAGGGGAGAAATTTTATCAAATGAGTCAACAAGGATCGCCTTGACGCGCTCATTTGTGAAGTCTGACAAATCAGCCTCCGCTGTGCCGTTTTCTGTAGTGATACTGAAAATGTTGAGCCTTTTCAATGTGCCGTCATCGTTATATGCCGCGGCGATAAGCTTTGTGTCCGTGAGCTGTTCCTCCGAAACAACGGTCAGTGTTACGCCGCTGATCGTCATTGAAACCTTTTCCGCTGCTTCCGACGGCTCGGGCGTCGGCTTTGCCGTAGGCTCGGGCGAGCCTGTCGGGATCGGCGTTTCATCGGGAGGCGTTCCGTTTACCGTGTCATACGCGTACTCGTATGACGGCAGCGGATATACCGGATAGTATGAGTTGATCTTTTTGGCAAGCGGCAGATTTTGCTCCTGCATTTCCCGAACCGCCCACTGCGAGATGAGATCCGCGCCGTAGATATTTATATGCGTATCGTCTGCCGTTCCCTCAACATAAAAATTGCTGTTCGCAAAGCCCGCATAATCCGTAAAACGGCTGTCATACGGCTTTACATAGTTGAACATATCCTTTGCGGCTTCAACGCCAACCTCGTTGATCCAGTCGTTTGTCCTCTTGTAGAGGTCGATAAGCGGCAGATTAAGCTCCTCCGCAAGCCCGCGCGCCGCCTTTACATATGCTTCAAGGCTTGCGTCCGACGTCTTTCGGCGGCTGATTGAGGTAGCGATAACAGGCTTTGCTCCGACATTTTCGGCGATCTCGATATAGTCCATAAGCGACCTCTTGTAGGAACCGTCGGTGAAACGGTCCGCTGACGGGTCTGTGTATCTTTCAGGCTCGGTCTTTGCATCATTGTGCCCGAACTGAATGATAAGGTAATCGCCCTTTTTGATATTTTGCTGCAGCGTTGTATAGTTTGTATCGCTCTTGAAGCTGAGCGAGCTTCTGCCGCTGAGCGCGTAGTCGGTGACGGCGACGCTGTCGAAATAGTTCCCGAGCAGCTGCGCCCAGCCCTTGCGCGGATAGTTGTCGTCGCTATACACCGATGCGGTCGAGTCTCCCACTACATAGATCACAGCGCCGTCGGCGGTGTCGTCGTCCGGCGTGAGTGTCGCAAGAACGGCGTCGCCCGATTTGGCGGTTATTATAAAGGCGTCGTCCTCGTTCATGTCAAGCCCGATCGCGGCGGTGCTCTGCACGTCCTCGCCGAGCGAGTTTTCTTTTATATTTACATCCTTTGTCCCCTTGACCGAGCCGTCCGAGCCGTAAACAACACATTCAAAAATTTCTTCGCCCGTCGGGTTCTGAATGCTCTCTGTAAACGTGATGCTCTTCAAGGAGCCGCCGTCAACGGGGGAGAAGCTGTTGCCGCCGGCCGCATTGCCGTAGACGTAGCCGATAAATTCTATCGGAACATAGCCCTTGACTGTAACGGCAAAGGCCTTTGTTTCCACAGCGCCATTTCTGGTGATCGTGGCGGTAAGCACGGCATGGGTATCGACATTCGGTGTTCTTGTTATAACGCCGTCAGCGGTGATAACCGAAGGATCCGAGGTAGCCCATGTGATCACTGTGGCGCGTTTGCCATTCGCCGGAAGCGCAAGATTCTTTTTGAGATTTGAGACGTCGCCGAGACTGAGCGCGTCCGCCGCGGCTTCAACGGCGGCATTGTCGTCATTGTCGGCTATGGTTGTGAGAGTGAAGGTCTTGTACTGAACGAGCGAATCGTCCTCCTGTACGCTGAATTTGCCGGTCAGAGTAATTGTTTCCGTGTTCGGAGTAAGGCTCACTTCACCGTTGTTTGCGATAACGCTTGTGTCTGAGGACGTCCATGCGACGTCGCAGGAGCCGAACGCGGATTCATATGACTGCGGGAGATCCAGATCGCAGTCTATAGCGTCCGCCGAGGTATTTTCGCCCTTTATCAGGTCAAAGGTAAGTCCCTGTATTTCGTTTTCAAAATCCGCCTGCTTGTCAACAACGCGGTAGGTAAAGCCGAAAAAGCTCGCCTTGGAGCCGGAGGCATACATTGTGTAGGTGTGGCCGCCCTTTACCATGAAGGTGGCTGTGGCTGTCGTTTTTACGGCATACTTAACACCGTTGTAATCCTCTGAAACCGCCGCGCCGTTGTCGGTTATGTAGAACGATTTCCCGTTTCCTACCTGGTATCCGATCGTAAGCTCGCCGTCCGCGACGGTATCATCAAGCGCGATCGAATAATATGAGCCGGTTCCTTTCTCGGGAGCCGGATTATTCTTACCTGAAATTCTTCCGTCAAAGCCGTTCAGGGTCTTATCCGAAGCAAAGCTGTAGGCGTCGGCGCCGAGCGTGAGAGTTATGCCGTCATAGCCTGTATCAATTACCGACACATTCTCCGCCGAGGCGGCTGCCGCCGTGGCGGCGGAGGCTTTGTAGGTGAAGCTGACCGATTCCGCGCCGGCGATCGTAATGCCGGAGCCGGTTACTGTGATCGCCGCCGCTGAAAGCACGGCAGCGATTTTTCTTAAATTCATATGCTGCATCTCCTCATATATATTATATATTGTAATTATACCATATTTTTTTGCATTGTTCATGTGTTTATTTGCGGATTTTTATTGATTTTTTGCTCGGAACGGAAACATGGCGGAAGCATATCAAAAATTTGTAATAAACCGTGAATTATCCGTGTGGAACTAAAGAAAGTCGGTTGACAAACGATAAATATTGTAGTATAATAAGGATAAAATAAGGGTATTAAAATACTATAATATTTTGGAGGTGTTTTTATGAACATAAGACCGTCTGCCGCGATAAGAAAAAATTATAACGATATATCAAAGCTATGCAAAACGAGCGGAGAGCCTGTATTTTTGACAAAAAACGGCGAGGGTGATTTGGTTGTTATGGATATTGAGGTATATTCCAGACGAGAGAAAATGCTGAAATTACGGGAAGAACTCATATCTGCCGAAGAAGATCGTCTTTTTGGCAGAAAGGGTTATACGATAGACGAGGCAAGCGATATCCTCGATTCGGCAATTGCGGAGGTTGAAAATGCCGGATAAGTCGTATAAGGTAATTATTTCTGACAAAGCAATGTCAATGCTCACTAATCATGTAAGATTTTTAGCACAGGTCAGCGTCAAAGCCGCCAATAAGTTAAAATCGGATTTGATAAAGGAAATGGGTGAATTAAGTTATATGCCCGAAGGTTACCCTTGGCTCATATCCGAATTCATACCCGCGAATAAATATAGGAAAAAGCCGGTATGCAAAAGATATTTGTTGATTTACCAAATAGTCGGCGATACAGTATACATTCATTTAAAAACCAACAAAATGGAGCTAAAGAAAATCGGTTGACAAACGATAAATATTGCAGTATAATTAAATTATCAACAAATCGGTATTCGGATGAAGAATATATGTGTGGCATATTTTTGAATACAGGTTTGTGCTTGGCAAAAGCATAGGCTTTGATTACCGCACACTTTTTAATTTGGGGAGGAACAACACAATGAAAAAACGAATTTTAAGCTTAATTTTGGCATTATCAATGCTATGTGCGTTTATGCCATGCGTTGCAAGCGCGGCAACATCCGGCACCTGCGGTGATAATCTGACGTGGGTACTCGACGATGACGGTACACTGACAATCAGCGGCACGGGGGATATGAGGAATTGGAGTTCATTTTCAATTGTGCCTTGGTATAGCAGTCGCTCAAAGATTGTAAGTGTTGTTATAGAAAGCGGTGTAACAAGCATCAGCAATTGTGCGTTTTGCTACTGCCGTGGCTTAACGAGCATTACAATCCCGGACAGCGTAACAAGCATCGGCGATCATGCGTTTTACTACTGCAGTGGCTTAACGAGCATTACAATCCCCGACAGCGTAACAAGCATCGGCGATTATGCGTTTTACTACTGCAGTGGCTTAACGAGCGTTACAATCCCGGACAGCGTAACAAGCATCGGCGATGATGCGTTTGACTACTGCAGTGGCTTAACGAGCATTACAATCCCCGACAGCGTAACAAGCATTGGCAATGGTGCGTTTGAGGGCTGCACCGGCTTAACGAGTATTACGATCCCCGACAGCGTAACAAGCATCAGCGGTTATGCGTTTTTCGGCTGCACCCGCTTAACGAGTATTACGATCCCCGACAGCGTAACAAGCATCGGTGGCGGTGTGTTTGTTGATTGCACCGGCTTAACGAGCATTACAATCCCGGACAGCGTAACAAGCATCGGTTATTTTGCGTTTTGTGGTTGCACCGGCTTAACGAGCATTACAATCCCCGACAGCGTAACAAGCATCAGCAATTATGCGTTTCGCTACTGCAGTGGCTTAACGAGCATTACAATCCCGGACAGCGTAACAAGCATCGGTGATTTTGCGTTTGAGGGCTGCACCGGCTTAACGATCATTACGATCCCCGACAGCGTAACAAGCATCTCCTGCTGTTAGGTAAAGACTAAAAAATAATGCACTTCCCAAACGGGATTACGGCAGCGTGTTAATGCCGACCGTCCGGGAAATACATTATCCTCACTTGATATTATTTAGTTGTCAAAACCTCGTCAAACACATCTTTGAACCGATATACGATTTCTATCTTGTTCCCTGTGTAAACCTTAACCTTGTCAATGAAATACAAGAGCATTTCGTTGGTAAAGCTATCTCTTGAAAGATAATCCTCAGATGTTTCGGCGAGCCTCGCGGCTTCGTCATTTTTATTGCTTAAAATTACTCTAAGCTCGTTTTGATGCTTTTCCAATTCAGTATTAAGAGCCGCTTCCTCGTCTGATAACTTGTTCTTTATTGTTATAAACTCGTCTCTTGATATAATCTCATCGACATATCTCTCATACGCTGCTTTGCGTTCAAATGACTTTTGCTTGATTAGCTTTTCAGCCTGTGCGATACAAGCCCGAATGTTTGCTTCCGTGCCGTGCGTGGCTTTTTCCGCATCCATTATACGTTTTTGATTATCAACGAACAGACGGAGTTTTTCCTTTAAGTCCTCAACAACGATGTGCTCTATATCGTCCTCATAGAATTTCTCTTTTACGGGACAATCCGTATCGGGATTTGGAAGCGACCTGTCGCAAACGTAGTATTTTCGTTTGCTCTGCGGGTGGCGGAGCATTGCCCGTCCGCAAATACCGCAAGTTATAAGAGAACGCATCGGATAATCTTTGGGCGCGGTATTTTCATTCCTGTTGTATTTCCGTATAGCCGTCTGCGCCTTTTCAAATTCGTCGTCCGTAACAATAGCTTCGTGGCAGTTCGGCACGACAATCCATTCGCTCTTATCGTTTTTAGTCGTCCTCGGATTATCTATTGATTTCCACGTTTTTGTGTTTGAAACCATAGCTCCCGTATATAGCTGTGTTTTCAAAATCCGCTTTATACTCGTCACATTCCAACAGTTTTGCTCCGACGTATGGACAAACCGCTTACTATCGGGGTGTATGCTTCTGAAATAGCTTGAAGGAGTTGGAATTTTCTCCTTATTCAAAATTACGGCAATCTCCGATGTTTTCCTGCCGTCAAGCGCAAGGTCGAAAATCCTTCTGACTATCGGCGCGGTATCGGGGTTAGGCACGAGATGATTTTTATTGTCCGGGTCTTTTTTGTACCCATACGGCGCATACGCGCCTACCCATTGACCTTTCTTATGCTTCGCCTGCATAACGGTTCTGACTTTTTGTGAAAGGTCGCGGCTGTATGACGAATATACGATATATTTCATCACGACATCCATTCCGGCGGTCGAGCCTTT
>CAZOHJ010000010.1:0-75932 GCA_964579875.1 uncultured Lachnospiraceae bacterium
AGAAACAAATATTGGCAACGGAGAGTCGGCTGATATTTATCTTGATAACACCAAGGTATACATGAATGTCGAAATATCAAATCTTATTCTGAACGTAACAGATGAGAACGGGAACATGATACCGTTTCCCTCAATAACAATAGATGGTGTTGAATACAGAGGAAACAGGAGCGGTGTATATAGCGGAGATGTTATGGCAGGCCTCTGCAATGTAAAGGTTTCGGCGGAAGGCTATGACACGGCAGAGCTTACGGTAAGCGTATTCAAAAACGTGGTTGAAAAGTCAATTGTTCTGTCAAAGCAGTTTGTCGCGCTTGAAGGACTGAGCTTTGAAAAGGACAATATCGCGCTCAAGGAAGGGCAGACCGCAAAACTGACAGTTATAGCAACCCCTGCTGATGCGACAGAACAGGAAGTTGTATACAGCTCCTCCGATGAAAATGTGGCGGCGGTTGACTCGGACGGCAAAGTGACGGCAGTCGCTCCGGGAGAGGCAGTTATTGAGGCGGCAGCCAAATCAGACGCGGCAATAACGGCAGAATGCAGGGTCACAGTATATGCCGATGATTACAACTCGGTTCTTACTTCAATCGTGATAACGGGAGCGGATACCGCATATATACCGAACAATACAGTTGCAAACATCGCCGAATTTACCGCGCAGGGCTATGACCAAAACGGCGTTGCAATAAACGCGTATGTCACATGGACAGCGGACGGCGGACTTAACATAAGTGACGAAGGTGCATTAACCATTCCGGCAGGAACCGCGCAGGGCACATACACGATAACCGCAGACAGCGGAGATATAATCGCGGAAAAGGCGGTAAGCCTTGTAAGCTATATTGATGAAGATGATATAATAGCAGAGGAAAAGCTTGATGAAGAGCTAAAGATCTCGCAGGGCACATCAGACACTATTCAGACAATAGGTGATATTACATATCATTCGGGCGCACGGAGCGGCGGCGGTGAAGACGCGACAGGCTTTGTGATCAATAATTCGCTTGTTGACGGCAAACGCTGTCTGCAGGCTAAGGCGGGGCGTTGGGCAACGGCGGATCGTGAAGCATATATGGTATTTGATAAGGTGAAGTCAGATTCGGTATATGCATCAGCGAAGGAATATGTATTTGAAACGGATATATACTTCAACGGAACAGAGAAAATGGTATTTGCCG
This sequence comes from uncultured Lachnospiraceae bacterium, assembly GCA_964579875.1. Classification (GTDB taxonomy): domain Bacteria; phylum Bacillota; class Clostridia; order UBA1381; family UBA1381; genus Ornithomonoglobus. The sequence goes on from CAZOHJ010000010.1 coordinate 1,182, forward strand.
ATTACAGCGGCAGCGCACTGATCCAGCTTGAAGCAAATGTTCTCGAAATCAGTCAGAATACATGGTATCATTATATGCTCATATACAGCGACGGAAAATACAGCCAGTATATCATGGACAGCAACGGTAATTTTGTTGACGCTCCCGAGCCGGTTGTATTGGGGAACGGAATGATTGCGCAGGTACATTTTCTGTCGGGTGAAGAATCAGCGGCGGTGATCTGCCTTTCAGGAATGAAGTATTATGAGATCGATTCTGCTGTGAGTGATATTACAGTACAAATCACTGACGGAAACGGAGCGGCAAAGACCGGAGCGGCAGTCAGCGTCGCGGGACTTACAGCCGTGACAAACGATTTTGGCAGAGCAACCTTTACTCTTCCTCTCGGAGCCTATAATATTACGGCTGCGGACGAGGAGTGCAATGCGAGCATGGTCATTGTATCGGCAGGTATCAACGAAACCTTTACGTTGGCGCTTGAAAAAACGCCGGAAACAACGATAGACAGCGTTGACGGCAGTAAAATAACCGTATCGGCATATGAATCGGGTCTTAAGCTCTATGCCGCAAAATATGACGGCGGTTTGCTCACAAATGCAGATGTGTTTGATATACGGAAGGGAGTATCTGACCTTACGGCAGACTTTGAGCCGGATAAGGTATTTATCTGGAACGGCAATATGCAGCCGATTGACATATGGATAAAATAATACTATATTGACAGTTACATTCTGACGTGATACAATAGGTAAAAGAACAAAGTTACAGGAGGTCAATAAAATGTCAATAACCAAAAGAACTTACGGCATAATGCCGGACGGTACGGAAATTTTTGCCTATACCCTTGACAACAACAAGGGTGTAGCAGCGGAGATCATAAGCTACGGCGGCATAGTAACAAAGCTCCTCGTTACTGATAAGAACGGAAAGACACAGGATGTCGTTCTCGGCCGCGCAAGCCTTGAGGAATATCTGAAAAATGACGGATATATCGGAGCCGCAATAGGCAGACACGCGAACAGGATCGCGAGGGGTAAGTTTGAGATCAAGGGCGAGAAATTCAGTGTCGGCGTCAATGAGGGCGCAAATAGCCTTCACGGCGGAGTTGTCGGCTTTGATCAGAAGATATGGAGCGTTACCGAGGTACCGGGAGAGAATGCTGTAATTCTCAGCTATATTTCGGTTGACGGGGAAGAAGGCTTCCCGGGCACATTGAGTGTGGCGATCCGATACAGTGTAACAGATGAAAATGCTCTTAAGATAGAGTACAGGGCAACATCGGATAAGGATACTGTATGCAATCTTACGAACCACAGCTATTTCAACCTCAGCGGTCATGAGAGCGGCTCGATCGACAACCAGATACTGCAAATCAATGCCGGCTTCTACACTCCAAACGACAGTGAGTGTATGCCGACAGGCGAGGTGCTTTTGGTAGAGGGAACGCCGTTCGATTTCAGAGCGCCGAAGCCGATAGGACAGGACATAAACGCTGATTTCCCGCAGGTTCAGGCAGTAGGCGGTTTCGACCATAACTTTGTAATAAGCGGAAAAGGCTACAGAATAGCCGCTGTGGCAAAAAGCCTTGAAACGGGGATAACAATGCAGGTGCTTACAAATCAGCCGGCAATGCAGCTTTATACGGCAAACGCGCTCCCTAAGGGAGTGCATAAGGGCGATGTGGAATATAAAATTCATGACGCTTTCTGTCTTGAAACACAGGTATTCCCGAATGCGCTTGCATTCAGCCACTATCCGGGGCCTCTGCTCACAAAGGGACATACATATAAGCATATAACCGAATACAAGTTCATATAAACATTTTAATATGTAATTAATGCAATGGTGCACTATTTCGGCGGGAGTAGCGCACCATATTTTTGTATAAAAATATTCTTGCTAAAAAAACAATAATATAGTATAATATTTTGTGGACTTATACAGAGTTATCGATGTATATATCAATTAAGGAGGAAAAAAGACAATGTCATACAAACAGATGACGAAGGAAGAACTTTTAAAGCTCCGCGAGGAGCTGCTGGCAGCTTATGAGGAAAAGAAGGAGCTGGGACTGAATCTCAGTATGGCGCGCGGCAAGCCGGAAAAGGGACAGCTTGATCTTTCAATGCCGATGCTGAATATTATCAACGAGAATACTGAATTTACCGGTGAGGACGGTCAGGATTTCAGGAACTACGGCGTTATTTACGGAACCATGGAGGCAAGGAGGTTCTTTGCGGATATTCTTGATGTTGATGCTGAAAATATAGTAATCTACGGCAGCGCGTCACTGTCGCTTATGTATGACACGATCTCAAGAGCGTATATAAAGGGTATTATGGGCTCGGAGCCTTGGAGCAAGCTGGATAAAGTTAAATTTCTCTGTCCTGTGCCGGGCTATGACAGACACTTTACGATCTGTGAATTTTTCGGAATAGAAATGATCAATGTGCCGATGAAAGAGGACGGTCCTGACATGGATATGGTTGAAAGGCTCGTATCGGAGGATCCGGCAGTCAAGGGTATATGGAATGTTCCTAAGTATTCAAATCCGGGCGGTATTGTATACAGCGACGAGGTTGTCAGAAGATTTGCAAAGCTGAAACCCGCCGCAAAGGATTTCAGAATTTACTGGGATAACGCATATTGTATACATCATCTTTACAAGGACAATCAGCCGGAGATCCTTAATATCATCAAGGAATGTGAGAAGGCAGGAAATCCTGATATGGTCTATGAGTTCTGCTCAACCTCAAAAGTCACTTTCCCGGGCGCGGGCATCTCGGCAATGGCGGCGTCAAGAGCCAATATCGAGGAAACTGTCAAGTATATGAGCGCCCAGACAATAAGCCATGACAAGATGAATCAGTTAAGACATGTATTGTTCCTGCCGACACGGGAAGCGATTCAAGAGCATATGATGAAACATGCCGACATCATGAGACCTAAGTTTGAAAAGGTTATAGAAATGCTGGAGGAGGAGCTTGGAGATAAAGGCGTTGCAAGCTGGACAAAGCCGCTCGGCGGTTACTTCATCAGCTTTGACGGCATGGAGGGCACGGCAAAGAAGATAGTTTCAATGTGCAAGGATGCCGGAATAGTTATGACAGGCGCGGGAGCGACATATCCTTACGGCAGGGATCCTCACGATTCAAATATCAGAATAGCGCCGTCTTTCCCGCCGATGGATGAGCTTATTGAGGCGTGCAAGGTATTTATCATCTGTGTAAAGCTTGCAAGCATAGATAAGATTCTTGAAACAAAATAATTACTCATCTTGTAATAACCGAATATAACAATATACAGAAAAAGCGGCATATACCACAATTGTGATATGCCGCTTTTTCGCACCCTGTATGACAGCCTGTCATACAACTGATTTAATTTACTGTTTTATGTGAGGCGTAGACGTCCTCTGTTCTTTTTATTCGCTTATTTCCGCACCGATAAGCTTTACCTGCGCGGCTGTCAATGCTGTGCCGTTGTATACATATAAGTCATCTATAGCACCGTTGAACGGTGTATCCCAGTAGTTCACGCCGAGATATGTATTGGCGTCAGCAGTGATCGTATCCGAAATACTTCCGCTGCCCAAGTTCACTCCATCGATATACAATACGGCTGTTCCGCCGTTGGCGGTTATTGTTACCCTGTGCCATTCGCCTGTGTTTACGGCTGCTGATGATACGAGGTCAATATAGTTTGTTCCGTCATTTGACCATACCATCATTGTTCCGTCATCCTTCCAGCCAAACGGTGCGCTTACCCATTTTGAACCGCCGTCAACATCAATGAACAACGGGGCGGTAAATGCGGTAATCGCTTCAGCCTTAAAGCTGAAGGATACCGAATATTTGCTTTCGGTGATCAGCTTTCCGAGATTCACTCCGTAAGAGCCTTCACCTGAGAAGGATATGGCTTTATCATTATTCTCACCGTCAACATATACAGCCTCGGCGGTGGTTGTTTCACCTGCCTTCGAGCCGGTAAGAGCCGCAGCGATACCGGAAACGGAATCGGTCAGACTGCCGTTGAAATGATATTCTGCCGTAGCGTCCGGAAGCTTTACCGGTTCAGTATACTCCGCAAGCGGTTTATCATTTGATGCATCCCAGATAAATGCTTTGATATTTTTGCTTGCCGCATTCAATGCGTCTGTTGCAAGCTCAATAATGCTGCCCGGAGCCGCATCCGCGCTGTTCATCTTAACCGATATTAAAACTCCGTCCGTATCGTAGGCTGCGGCAATAAGTAAAGCATTTACCGCAGCTTCTGTGTTGTTTGTCAGTCTTGCCGTCGCGGAGCCGTCGCTTTCAACATTGAATTTGTCAACCGCAAGCCCAACTGTTGTGTTTATTGTTGTAATGCTCAGGTTGTCAAAATAGATTGACTGACCTGTACCGTTTTCCGTTGTACCCCAGAGAACAGGGAAACTGTCAATATAGTCCTCCGCTATTACATTGTTCCCGAGACTGATTTTTCTTATATAGGTGTCATTGTCGTTCGTAATGGTAATCTTTAATGTCTGCCATTCGGTTGTAAGTCCCGAAATCTCTGTGCCTGTTTCATCCGAGGTTGAATCATTGTATCTTAGCAAGCTGCCCGCAGCGCCCTGTTTAACCTGAATTTCGGCAGCCGCAGTGTAGCCGTTCGGAATCGCCGGCGTATTGATAGCCATGCGCGGCCCGCGTGATGCCGACTGGAATTTTCCGGCATTAAGCACAAGCGCATTGCCTGTAACGCCTACTGATGCAATTGAGAAATTCTGCGATGAATCAGCGCCGCCGGATCTTGTGCCGATATAGAGCGTCACGCCGTCGAGAGCTGTATATGCGGGCGTATCGCTTGTTGCAAGGCTTATAATCGTGCCTGTGGGCGCGTCATCGAAGGTCTGCGCAATATCGTCCTCCGGTTCCGGCTCCGGCTCAATATCCGCAATTTTAATTGTCTCAGCGTCCTGCTGTGATGCTTCCCCTATAGTAAACGAAGACTTCTCCGGCACTGTTCCGTATGAAAGCGTGAGAGTATCGCCAAGCACAGTGAGGTATTTGCCGGGGTCGGAAACGCTTACGAAAGATACCGTGCCGTCCTTGCCGTTAAGCCCCTTGACCGTCTTGAATGTCATTGTTTCACCCTGCTGACCGTCATTATCCTGTGTAAGTTTTATACCGCTGCCGGTTGACGCAATATAAAGTCCCGGTTTGTTTACGGACTGAATCGAAACATAGTTCGCCGCGTCTCCGTCCGACGGAACGTATTTAGGCTCCATAAGCTCCCAAGCTGTGTTATAGCCGTTCTCGGCTGACATAACCGCTAAGGATGCCGATAACGGATAGGAAGCGTCCGAGAGCGAGTTGGTGAACGCATTGTGTCCCGCATATTTATTATCCGATGTAATAATCGTGCTTGCAGTGCCCGTAAGACCAATCGAAGTCTCGGTTACGGGATATACATAGCCGTTCTCGTCAAAATGTAACTCGTCTATACAAACGCTGCGTCTGAAGCCGGAACCGCGGGGGAGAGCGCCGTTATGATAGATGAAGTAGGTTTTGCCGTTAAAGTCGATTACCGACGGGTGGTTTGTGTTAGATGTAGCTGTCGGAGGCATTATGATCTGCTTGAAGTCATAGCGCCCCATTGGGTCATCCGCCATAGCGTATGCCATTTCCTCGCGCCAGTTAATAGCGTAGAACAGGTAATACTTGCCGTCGCGCTTATAGAGCCATGGAGCCTCCGTATAAACCCCGCCGTTCATGCCCTTGATCTTGCGTTCCTTAACGTCTAAGTTCATGACGATTTCACCGTCGCCGTCAATATCCTTGATCGAGGTCATGTCCTCGTTAAGCTCACATATATAGTATTTGCCGTTGCCCCATGCAAGATAGCGGTGCTCAACCCCGTTATCGTCCGTGTCTATCAATACAGTCGGGTCAATGTCATTCCAGCTGCTTGATTCGGGCGTGGTGAAGTCGCCTTTTACGAGAGGCTGACCGATATCCTTATACGGTCCTTCCGGATTATCCGCAACCGCAACGCCTATCGACTGCTTGCCTGATGACGTCTTATCCCATGTACAGTAATAGAAATAGTATTTGCCGTTGTATTCTACCATCTGGCTTGCCCATGCCGAGGTATTGTCATTTCTCCATGAAATGTCTGAGGCCTGCATTATTGCGCCCTTGTATTCCCAATCTGTCATATTCTTTGAGGTGTAGAGTACCCATTCCGGCATTTTATAGCTTTCGTCCTCTGCGGTGTCATGACCGACGATCAGGTAAACCGTATCGCCGATAACGGTAGCCGCAGGGTCGCCGGCATAGAGAATATTTCCATCGGCGTCAAAGCCAAGCTCCGGATTGCCGCCCGCGCTCTTTGCGATTGAGATCGCGTCCGGCTCCGCTATTGTCTCAGCCGGAGTTTTATATGTGCTTGTAACGATCTTCTTCGCTAACTGTGTTATATGATTTTGGTCAACGCCGGTAAGCGCAATGACAGGCTCAGTCTCGTCCTTATCATAGCCGTAGAGAGCAAAGAGTGTCATAACATCGCCGCTCTTGTAAAACTCATCCTTTGAGGTATCTCCGTCCTTTGCAAAGGTGAGAGTAATTGTGTGGTCGCCGTCAAAGGTCCAGCTGCCGAGATCGTCCGCCAACGTGCCGTCGGCTTTAAGAGTTATCTTTGACGAAAGTACGGGGAGATCATAGTTCCTGTTGCAGAGCGAATTTGACGTATCGCTTATAATTGTCGAGCCGTCCATCTTTGTTCTGCCGACCGATGCAAGATCATATGTACCGTACAGCATTTCTTCGGGCAAAGCCTGTTCAGTCTCGCCGGCATATGAAACAGGCGACACAACCGGCCAACCGTCCGCCGTAAAGAGCAGCTTTCTTATTTGAAGTGTTGCCGCTATATCCACAGCATCCTTTCTGATATGCGAGCAGTAGAAGGTTTCGTCTCCAACGTTGATAACACTGTTATGTCCCGGCCCGTAATAGATATGAGCGTCGTCAGCTTCACGGGGAACATAATAGTTTGAACCGTCATTTGTTACTGTCATTGAGCCGTCGCCGAGACGGTATGAGCCGATAAGCTTATAGCCGGACGGGCTTGAAAGACTGCCGCTGCTGTATTGCCCGCCCATTTGATAGCCGTTTGCATCGACAAGCTGCGTGCCCATATCTGTTCCGAAGCCGGCTGAAAGAGGACTTCTTGCAATTCTTGTGTTATAGTTTGAGCCGAGCCATCCGTAGGATGTGAACATATATCTGTAGCTGCCGCAGTTTATCATCCATGCGCCCTCAGGCCCCGCGACTCCGCTTTTTTGTGAATAAACGGTTGTCCCTAAGCTCTTACAGGAGCTTAAAAGTGTCGCGTCGCTTGTATAATCAACGCCTTCAACGAAGCCGTCCGCCTGTAACGGCGCCGCCTGTATACCGCCCCAGAAAGAGCCCCAGATGAAATACTGTTTGCCGTCATAGGGGTCGGTATAGATGTTGGCGTCAATCGAGTTTGTCTTGCCGCTGCCGTTCTTTGTTGCGAATACCACTCCCGCATCGATTATATCCGCTGACGAATCCGCCCAGAATAAAGGCTTATCCGATTTCATGAGTGAAATTGCGGAGTTCATTCCGCCGAGTCCGCAGGAAAGTGAAATATACATCCAGTAAGGATGCTTGTCGCCCTCTTTGTATATAACGTCCGGCGCCCAATATGTATCGTTCATCGTTGTGTTTGTATAGTTTTTGGATATAAATGCAGAGGTTATCGGTGAGATAGTATTTGCATTTATATTAGTAAAATCATACTTCTTCCAGTTGATCAGATCGGTTGAGGTGAAGATAAGATGATGTGATGAGTACACATAGAAGGTATCGTCACCCGGGAACTGTACGATTGACGGGTCATGTGCGCCGTTGGTCGTTGCATCCGAATCCGGAGGCGCCGCAACAGGCCCCTGTATGCCGCAATAGAGCGCCGCCGCAGTGTAAATCTCCTCATCGCCGATATCAACCTTTACATCAAGCTTTGCGGTATCCTGCGGAATGTCAGCTTCGGGAATTGTAAGCTTAACATCCTTGTTCTCAAGGGAAACAAGAGATACAGCGCCGCTTTTCGCCAGAGGCTCCTGCGAATCATCAGCATAAACCGATACCGCAGCCTCTCCTGTCAATGCCGTATCATTTTCAATATTTGCGGTGATTGTCACATCGCCGCTTCCGTTATATGCAAAAATCTCCGCGTTATCATTGTCATAAAAATGAGTATCGATAACATAGCAGTTATTTTCGTAAATCTTTGCATATTTATTTGCTTCAAGCTCAGATGTATAAGCATCGCCCGCAAGAGAAATTATCTCAACTTCGCTCAGCGCTCTGCCATACAGCTTAAATTCATCGATCATGCCCATGAAGCCTTCGCCGTCGCCCCAGTTGGCATGACCGAGCCATGTCTTTGAGGTCGGTGTGAATAACTCTCCGATGTCTACCGTTTTACTGTCGGATACGGCAAGGATACCGTTTATATAAAGCTTTGTTCCGGTTTCTTCAATAACAACGGTTACATATTTCCAGTCGTTGTATGCGCCGCTTGATGTGACCGAGCTTATACGCTCACCGGAATTGTTGTAGCGTTCCACGGTATAAGCCGATGTAGTCGCCAGCATTCCGACGTATTTTTCCCAGCCGACTGTATGCGTATCCTCTGAGGTTGTCATGAACGGCCAGTTAGGTGTAGAATCCGACGCGGGCTTTAACCAGAAGCTGTATGTAGCCGCCGATTTCCCTTCGAGTATTCCGTCGGGCAGCGTGAGATAGTTCTCCGGCGCTTTTGCTGCAATGTCAAGCGCCAGACCTTCTTTACCCTCAGAGTAGGAAACCGTTCCGTTTTCCAAAACTGTTCCTCCTGTGGACGCGGAGTAAGAACCTGTACCGGTTCCTTCTTCATCAAAGGTCAGATTGATCAAATAATCTGCTGGAGCAGAAGTCTGACCGGAATTATCTGCGGCAAGCGCCGGCATGGTGAAAGCGGCGGATATCATGCTTAACGATATCATTCCGGAAATAATTTTTTTGAATTTCATCTCTATCTTCCTTTCTTAAATAAATTTATTTGTGCGGGGAAAGCGCTTATCACGCTACAATTTTAAATAAAGCTGCTCGTATATATTTATTGTAGCATAATTTTCCGATAAAGTAAAGCCTATTTGCCGCAAAAAGTGAAATGTTAACAATTTAGTCTTAAAATTAAACATTCATTAAAAACACTTATGCGGCATAAAAATGGAGTGATATACAAATACTGTTAGCATAGAGAACAAAATGAAACGGAGGAAATATTAATGACAGATGAAAGCTGCAGATTTATTAAGAAATGTTACATAGCATTACTGGCGGTAATTGCTTTCGGCGCGGCTGCGGGAGGGATATATTATGTAAACAAATATAACTATTCAACAGACATAAAAGGCTATCTTGATTCTTTTTTAGAGAGCGCGGGAAACGGTATGAACTGCCGAAGCATAATGCTGAGAGCCGTCAAAAGCAATATGCTGACATTTGCCGTGCTTTTAGCCGGAATATTGTTCAGATTCGGTGTGCTTCTGATGGGAGCGGAGCTTATAAGACGGGGATTTATAACCGGCTTTACGGCGGCGGCAATGATGCGCGTATACGGCGGAAAAGGGCTTATTATGGCTGTTTGTCAGCTCCCGGGCATGATGCTTTTAATACCGGCGGCGGCAATATTTGCGGCAGTGAACACATCAATGTCATTAAAGCGAGTGGAAACAGAAAAAAATTTTATAATTTTTTATATTTTTTTCTCGGCGGCGGTGATTGCCGCATTTTGTGCCGCGGCATTTTGTGAAGGGTATCTGACCACAACATTTATGAAATTGATTTCCGGTACGGTTACATAATCACGCATTTGGTTTACAAAAAATTTAAAAAAAGTTCTTTACAAATCCGGAATTTATGTTATAATATACTTGAAATAATTTTGTAACACGAATGTAAAATAAGAAACATTGATGTAACCGACGTGCGCATCAAAGGAGAAAGGAACTACACTAATGAATGCTCATATAGACGAATACACCGACTTTATGAAAAACACAAAGCACAAGTCAATAAACACGGTTGAGTCATATACCCGCGATGTAACCAAGTATATTACATATCTTGGCGAGCTTGGCATAACCGAACTCGGATGTACGACAAAGACTACTGTACTTTCGTATATGGTTGCGCTTAAAAAGCGGGGCAGAGCAGCATCAACTCTTTCACGCGCGCTTGCATCAATCAGATCCTTTTATTTGTTTTTAAAAGAAAGCGGATTTGTAGAAAGCGATCCTACGAACGAGCTTATTGCTCCGCATGTGACAAAGAAACCGCCGCAGGTTCTTTCAAATGAAGATATTGATCTTCTTCTCAGTCAGCCGAAGCTTACTGACAATAAAGGAATAAGAGATAAGGCAATGCTTGAGGTGCTTTATGCGACCGGCATCAGAGTTTCTGAGCTTATAGGTCTTGATATGGAAGATATAAATCTTAAGATGGGATATATAAGATGCCATAACAACAAGAGCGAGAGGGTTATACCGATAGGTAATAAGGCGATAGAAGCGCTCAGGCTTTATACAGGCAGAGCAAGAGAATACATGGTGAGGAACGAAAATGAAAACGCTCTTTTCGTAAACTGCAATGGCGTCAGGATCTCGCGCCAGGGCTTCTGGAAAATAATAAAGCAGTATCAGGAAAGCTCGGGGATAGATATGGATATAACGCCGCATTCGCTCCGTCATTCGTTTGCCGCGCACCTGATTGAGAACGGCGCGGATCTACAGTCATTAAAGACAATGATGGGACATGCGGATATTTCGTCAACACAGATATATACCTGTTTCCTTGATGAAAAGATCCGCTCCGTTTATCAGCAGGCGCATCCCAGAGCCATCTGAATCCGATGTCATAATAAAGAAAAATAAAGCATATCATAGCTTCATAAAGGAAATATCAGGGAGGGATTTTTATGAAACGAATGGTGTGCTTTTTTATTTGTATTGTTTTATCTGTGACGGGGATCACAGCGTTTGCGGAGAGCGAGAAATCAGATGAAACGATTGACGGAGTGGAGGCGAAATCATGTATACTGATCGAGCAGAGCACAGGAGAGGCGCTTAGGGAAATGAACGCCGATGAGCAGCTTCCGATCGCGAGTGTTACAAAGGTGATGACAATGCTGCTTATAATGGAAGAAATTGACAAGGGCAATTTGTCTCTTGACGATATGATACCTGTCAGCGAAAATGCTATGAGCTATGGAGGCTCTACAATGTTTCTGGAGGCGGGCGAGGAGCTTCCGGTAAATGATATGCTCAAGGGAATTGCGGTTGCATCTGCAAATGACGGCTGCCCTTCATTGTCATAAGGTATGCTATTGCATGCCTTACAGCACTGAATTTACCTTGCTTCCGAAGTATTTTTCATATCCTTCTACAACACATAGTTTGGTTTAAACGGTTTTATTTAATATAACAATTCTTAATAATGATATAGTTCAATAAATTTTTATTTAGTCAATAGAAAAGAGAAAACTGTATTAAATATTTAAATTAATATATAATTTGACTAAAAATTATAAGAAAAATAGTTTCTAACATATATTTTGCATAAGAATCTGATCTAATATTAAAAAAGATTGACATTAATATGATATGATGATATAATATTGATAAAATCAAAAGATATAATAAATCTTGCGGCAGTAGAAATGTGAATACTTCATGCTCATAACTCTCGGAACAGGAGTAGGCGGAGGAGGCAAAGCATTAGGAATATAATATGTTTAAAAGGAGATTTACATGAATGATTTCAAGAAAAGAGCGAAAGAATTAGTAGCCAAAATGACATTGTCCGAAAAGGTTGCGCAAATGCAGCATAACGCTCCCGCAATAGAGCGACTGGGCGTTCCGGCATACAACTGGTGGAATGAGGCGCTGCATGGTGTAGCGCGTTCGGGAACCGCAACAGTGTTCCCGCAGGCAATAGGTATGGCAGCGTCTTTTAATGAGGAGTTATTATATAGCGTGGCAGAAGCTATTTCTGATGAGGTGCGCGCTAAATACAATAGCTATAAAACCTTCGGAGAAACAAAGCAATACCAAGGGCTTACTTGCTGGGCGCCGAATATCAATATTTTCAGGGATCCGCGCTGGGGACGAGGTCATGAAACTTATGGCGAAGATCCGTATCTGGCCGGTGTACTTGGTACTGCATTTGTCAAGGGTATGCAGGGCAACGGGAAATATCGGAAGACGGATGCGACGCTAAAGCATTTTGCGGTACATAGCGGTCCGGAAAGCATAAGACACAGCTTCAATTCGGTTGTAAACGAAAAAGATCTGCGTGAAACATATCTTTGGGCATTCAAATATTGTATAGATAACGCCCATCCATCTGCGGTTATGGGCGCGTATAACAGACTAAACGGGGAGCCGTGCTGCGGAAGCGAAAAGCTATTGAAAGGCATTTTATACGGTGAATGGGGATTTGACGGATATGTGGTTTCAGACTGCGGAGCAGTATGCGATTTCCATACACAGCACAGGGTTACAAAGGGTGCGGCGGAGAGTGCGGCGCTTGCTGTGAACAACGGCTGCTTCTTAAATTGCGGAACAGAATATGTTTATCTTAAAACAGCAGTTGTCGAGGGCTTGATCAGTGAGGAAACAATCACAGAGGCAGTAGAAAAACTGTTTGAGGCAAGATTCAGACTTGGTATGTTTGATGATGACTGTGAATATGACAATATTCCGTTTGACGTCATTGAATGTGAGGAGCATAGAGAGCTTAATCTGAGGATGGCTCAGGAAAGTATTGTCCTTCTAAAAAATGATGGAATCCTCCCTCTTAAGGGAACAGAAAAGATTGCGGTAATCGGACCTAATGCGGATGATGTTTCCGTGCTGCTCGGCAACTATAATGGATTACCGTCAATATATTCCACTATTTTAAAAGGAATACAGAACAGATCAAACGGGCGCATTATCTATGCGAAGGGCTGCGACATATCCAACCTGAATTCTCCTCATATTCCTATTGAGGAGGCAATTATAGCAGCGCGCAATGCAGATGTGGTTATTCTTTGCATGGGACTTAATCCATTGCTTGAAGGCGAGGCAGGAGATGCGTATAATGCGGATTACAGCGGAGATAAGCGGGATCTTGAGCTGCCGCCAAGTCAGATGAGACTGTATGACGCGATTAAAGCGGAAAGCAAGCCTTTAATATTCTTGAACATAACAGGCAGCTGCACTAATTTGTCAAGACAGGATACGGAGTGTAATGCTGTATTACAGGTATTCTATCCGGGAGCTATGGGAGGAGAAGCCGTTGCAGATATTTTGTTCGGAGACGTTAGTCCGAGCGGGAGACTGCCTATAACCTTCTATAAATCAGTCGATGATCTGCCGCCATTTGAAGATTATTCAATGGAGAATAGAACATATAAGTTCTTTACGGGAAAGCCGACCTATGAATTTGGGCACGGACTGACTTATTCTGATATCACCGAAAAATGGCTTGATGAGAAAAATGTTGAGGTAGAGAATAAAGGAATTATTGATACCGCCTATAGCGTATTGAGATTCGAATATATTCCTCATAAAAACCTTTGCGGATTTAAAAAAATATTTATTAAAGCCGGAGAGAAGCGGATCATATCATTTTAAAAGGGATGCAGATATTAGGAAGCAAGGTTTTTGACAGCTACTTTTGATATATAATAAATTTGAATAAAAAATTAATTTAGTTGACATTTTAGTTAAAAAGTGGTATATTAATACTATAATTGATATATATTTAATGAATTTATTTTAATAGTTGTCATAATAGTTGTTATATTGGAGGAAAAATAGATGTCAGAGAAGAAACCGCTGTATATTCAGGTTATGGACGGATTGAAAGATCGTATCAAGGCGGGAGATTTTGCATACGATGTGCCTTTTACCACTGAGGAAAGACTTACAAAAGAATATAACGTAAGCCGTATTACGGCCATCAGAGCGCTGGAGGAGCTGGAGCGAGCGGGTATTATATACAGAAAGCGCGGCAGCGGCAGCTTTGTTGACCGCGCCGCACTGAGGATACTGAACAGTGATCAGCCGGAGAAAGTAGCCGTAAAGCTTGAAAAAAAGAGATCGGGAGTTTCCCTGATAGCGCTTGTTTTACCGTTTGATATAAAGGAAGGTAATATGTTCAGGTGCTTTGACGGCATTAACAGTGTATTGAATAAGGAGAATTGCTTTGCAAGTATATACAGCTCAAACGAGCGGATTGAGAACGAGGAAATGATTCTGCGGCGCCTTTTGGAGCAGGGGATAGACGGTGTGATTTGCTACCCGGTACGAGGCGGAAGAAATTTTGAAGTGTACAATCAATTTCTTGTCAAAAAGATACCGCTTGTACTCATTGATAACTTTATAGAGAGTATGCCTATAAGCTATGTCGTGTCGGATAATTTCGGCGGATCAAAAATGCTCTGTGAGTATGCGATAAACGAGGGGCATAAGAAAATCGGATACCTATGCCGTGGACGGATAACCCTATCCGCCGCGTTGCGCAACAGATATATGGGGTACACAGCCGCGCTTTCCGAAAACGGAATTGATGTTAATCTTGACTATGTACACCTTGATCTCAACGCGAAATTTGATATGCTTGAGCCTAATGAGGCGGTGAAATACAGAGACGAGTTCGGATATGTTGCTGAAATGGTAAGGCGTATGTACGCGGATGACGTTACCGCGATTATGTGTCAGAATGACTGGGTAGCGCTGGAGGTATACCGGATTTGCAGGGATCAAGGAATATCAGTTCCGGGAGAGATGTGTATTATGGGCTTTGACAATGTAGACGAGCTTGAGGAACGCGACGGAGGCAACGCAATCGTTACGGTAGAACAGGATTTCTATGAAATAGGTCGGAAAGCCGGAGAAACAATGCTCAGGGAAATTAATGAAGAGAACTTCGGCAACTATAAAAATGTTGTTCCTATAAAGAAGCTGGTTGACAGGAGAAAAGAACGGTAGAATATGGGAATCAAAAGTGACCCGCAAAAGCAATTGCCGGGTCACTTTTTATGATATATTATAAAAATCATTTTAATTGTCATAATTCACAAAAAACAAGCTGAAGTTTTATTAAAAACAACTAATTTTAGATATATTTGATATGCACCCCTTGACTTTGATATATTATATGGTATAATATTAGTATAATATGCTGTGCCGGAGGTGATAATATGGCGAAAAAAGTATCTTTATATAAAACGGTAATGGAAAAGCTCGAGGAGAGGATAAGAACCGGTGATTTTGTATATAATCTTCCGCTTGCCACAGAGGAAAAAATAACAAAAGAATACGGCGTAAGCCGCATAACCGCTATACGCGCACTCGATGAACTGGAAAAGCTGGGCGTTATATACCGCAAACGCGGCAGCGGCAGCTTTGTTACGGCAAACGGTGTTGATCTGCTTAATGCTGATGAGAGTGAAGAGCCTGATACCAATGATTCTATTTACAAACGTCAGAACAATGAGGTCGCGCTTATTGCTCTCATACTTCCGTTTGATATAAAATTTGGCGGTATGCTGCAGTGCTTTAAGGGTATTAATGATTTGCTTAATAAGGGAAACTGCTTTGTCAGAATATATAACACAAACAGGAAAGCGGAAAATGAAGCGGAGCTGCTGAGAAGCCTGCTTGATACCGATATTGACGGAGTCATCTGCTACCCGGAGAAGGATAATAAAAATCTTGAGATTTTTAATCAGTTTCTTGTCAAGCATATACCGCTTGTTCTTATAGATAAGCACATAGAAAATATGCCAATAAGCTATGTAGTGCCGGATAATTTCAACGGAGCAAAATCGCTGTGTGATTATGCGATAGAGCACGGACATAAAAATATCGGTTTTTTGAGCACCACCGATTTTACCGGTGTTTGTTCGATTAGGGAGCGTTATATGGGATATTCGGCATCGGTAAGCAATCACGGTATGGAGATCAATCTTGATAATGTGCTTATCGGCGGAAATAATTCGGCACTCGGTCAATCGTACAATGATTATCTTATTGAAACGATCAAAACCATGCACGCTGCGGGTATTACAGCGCTTATGTGCCAGAATGACTGGGTGGCGCGCGATGTGATCCGGTGCTGCGACTCGCTGGGAATATCGGTTCCGGATAAATTTCTTGTTATGGGTTTCGACCATATCAACGCATTTTCACATATTGATGTTGGTGAAAGGATAACAACGGTAGAGCAAAATTTTTATGAAATAGGCAGAAAGGCCGGGGAGGCAATACTTAAGGAGCTTAGGGACAGAACGGGGAGATGCATAAGAACAGTTGTGCCGATGAAACTCATAACCGCACAGAAAACCTGATATTATTTATAAGCCGATAGTTTGTTATACATTTTTTTTGGTATATAACAAACCATTGGCTTTTGTTATAAATATTTTATAAATAATTTATAAAAAAGTGTTGACAAAATGTATCAAACATGCTAAAATAGACTTAAATAACATATCAAATACAAAAATATAGCAAGTTTGATATAACCATATGATATAGAAAGGAGTATTACAGATGAATACTACAATGAAAAAGATTTTGTGTACGGCAATGGCGGGAACAGTGCTTGCGGGTGTGCTGACGGGCTGCGGCAAAAACAGGAGTGAGTCGGATCGGATTACATACTGGGCAGGTATTTCGCTTGGAGACGGCAGCTCGGATGCGGACAGCATACCGTTTGTTAAGTATCTTAAGGAGAACACCGGTATTGATGTTGATTTCACGATCCCGTCAAATGACGGCGGACAAAAGCAGGAGCAGTTCAATATCCTGGTTGCTTCCAATGAGTATCCCGATATCATGGAATGGAACTGGTCAAGCTTCAAGGGCGGCGCTCAGGGCGCGATTGATCAGGGAGTTATACTATCGCTTAATGAATATATGGAAGAAGGCAAGCTGCCGAACTTCACAAAGTATCTCGAAGAGCATCCGGAAATTGATAAGCTTATAAAGACTGACGAAGGTAACTATTATACAATTCCGTTCATTCGTGAAAATGATAAGTCAAGAGTATTTAACGGACCGATCCTCAGAAAAGATTGGCTTGATGATTTAGGGCTTGAGGTACCGGAAACGATTGACGAATGGGAAAATGTTCTTACACAGTTTAAGGAGAAGAAGGGTGCGGCGGCGCCGCTTACGCTTCTTTCAAACTTCTGGGACGTCGGCGCGTTCATGGGTGCATACGGCGTTAAGAACGGCTTCATCGTTGATGATAACGGTAAGGTTTCATACGGACCTATGCAGGACGGCTATAAACAGTTCCTTATGAAGATGAACGACTGGTATAAAAAAGGACTTCTTGATAACGGTTTTGCACAGATTGATTCTAATATGCTCAACTCACAGATGACCTCTGGTAAGTCTGGCGCCGCGATATCAGCTGCAGGCGGCGGTATCGGAAAGTGGCTTGGAGCAATGGCGGATGACCCGTCGTATGACCTCGTGGGGGCGAAGTTCCCGGTGCTCAATAAGGGTGACAGACCGAAGTTCGGCACAAAGGCGTCGGCATTCGACGGTCAAGGCGCTTCAATCACAACCTCATGTCCGGAAGAAAGAATTGACGCTGCTCTGAAGCTTATCGACTACGCTTACAGCGAAGAGGGGAGATTTCTCTACAACTTCGGCAAGGAGGGTATCGACTATGAAATGATTGACGGATATCCGACTTACACCGATTATATTATGAAAAACAGCGAAGGAAAGACGATGGCTGAAATGCTCGCGCTTGAAACACGAGCGACAGGCGGTCCGTTCGCTCAGGATGTAAGGTACACAGAGCAGTTCCTCGCACTCCCGCAGCAGAGCGCGGCGGTTGACAACTGGAGAGATACGGATGATGAAAAATATTCACTTCCGGCGGTTTCTTACACAAAGGAAGAGACAGAGGAATACACAAGCATCATGTCAAATGTAGAAACACTCAAGGGTGAGAAGTTTGTTAAGTACATTCAGGGTACAGACGACTTCAGCTCGTGGGACAGCTACGTCAGCGAGCTCAAGAAGATGGGAATTGAAAGAGCGACTGAAATCGTGCAGGCTGCTTATGACAGATATATGAGCAGATAATTTATACAGGAGGGATAGAGAATGAGAGTGGCCAAAAAAGAAGTTGCGGCTCCTTCAGTAAGTCGTAGAAGAATTATAAAAGCGGACTTCCATAGAAACAAATGGATCTATCTCATGTTCCTGCCTGTATTGGCATGGTATATCATATTCTGTTACGGACCGATGTACGGCGCGATAATCGCCTTTAAGGACTATGTTCCGTCAGAGGGAATATTGGGCAGCGAATGGGTAGGACTGAAGCATATCAAAGCGTTTGTTACGGATTATTATTTTTTTAGACTGTTAAAAAATACCCTTGTAATCAGCGTGACCTCGCTTGTTGTAAATTTCCCGATACCGATTCTGTTTGCGCTTCTGGTAAACGAACTGCGCAGCAAGAAATATGCAAAGTGTGTGCAGACAATAACAAGTCTGCCGCACTTCATATCACTGATGGTTATCTGCGGTATGATAAAAACGTTCACAATGGATACAGGCGTCATAACAAAGATTGTCGGAACACTTACCGGCAACTACGAAAATCTGCTTAACAATCCGAAGGCGTTTGTCCCGATATATGTATTATCAGGCACATGGCAAGAAACGGGCTGGAGCTCAATCATATACATAGCGGCGCTTGCGGGTGTTGACCAGGAATTATATGAGGCCGCATCAATAGACGGCGCGGGTAAATTAAGACAGGTATTTGCAATAACCCTGCCAAGCATTGCGCCGACTATCGTGGTTTTGCTCATATTAAGGCTTGGCGGAATGCTCAACGTAGGCTATGAGAAAATCATATTGCTGTACAATGAGGGAATTTATGAAACAGCGGACGTAATTTCATCGTTTGTCTACAGAAGAGGTCTTATAAACAGCGACTGGAGTTATAGTGCGGCTGTAGGGTTATTCAATTCAATAATTAACTTTATTCTCGTAGTCGCGGCAAATAAGATAAGCGGCAAATTGAGCGAAAACAGCTTGTGGTAATCGGAAGGGAGTTGTGATCACAATGAAAATAAAACGCAGCAAATCAGAGCAGGTGTTCAATGTTTTTAATATTGTGCTGATGCTTGTCCTTATGATTGTAACACTGTATCCGCTTATATATGTACTGTTTGCATCGGTATCGGATGCGTCAAGGCTCATGCAGCACAGCGGACTGCTTATAAAGCCATTGGGCTTTAACCTCGCTTCTTATAAAGCGGTTATACAGAATCCGCTTATCATAAGCGGATATACTAACACGATCATTGTAGTGGTAGGCGGAGTTATTGTAAGCATGCTTCTTACAATACTCGGAGCGTATGTGCTTTCAAGAAAGAACCTTTATTGGGGTAAGGCGATCTCAATGCTGATTATATTTACAATGTTTTTCGGCGGCGGTCTGATCCCGTTCTACCTGTTGGTCAAGAATCTGGGCATGCTCAACAGCCTTTGGTCGCTCATACTTCCGAGCGCGTTGTCTACATATAACATGATGATTATGCGCACGGCATTTGTAAGCATTCCGCCCGCGCTTGAGGAAGCGGCGGAAATAGACGGCGCAAACCCGATGGTGATTCTGTTCAAGATCTTGGTTCCGCTTACAATTCCGACAATTGCGGTTCTGATACTGTATTATGCGGTTTCTAACTGGAACTCATGGTTCAACGCAATGTTGTTCATGCAGAAGAAAGAAAAATGGCCTTTGCAGCTTGTATTAAGAGATTTGCTTATCCAGAACCAGACAGACGATATGCTGACAGGCGTCGGCGCGGCTGACAGATTCTCGGTAAGCGAAACAATCAAGTACGCTACAATTATTGTATCCACGTTACCGATACTCTGCCTTTATCCGTTTTTGCAGAAATATTTCTTAAAGGGCGTTATGGTAGGCAGCATTAAGGGATAAATAATACACCAATAAACATCTCGGGGCGGATCGCTCCGCTTCGGGAAATATTTTTTCGAAAGGATTTATATATAATGAATAAAGAATATTGCGTTATTTCGCATACACATTGGGACAGAGAATGGTATTTCAGCTTTGAACAGTTCAGATACCGGCTTGTAAAGCTGATTGACAATCTGCTTGATATTATGGAAAGCGATCCGAATTTTGTATTCCATCTGGATGCGCAGACGATTGTACTTGAGGATTATCTGAAAATTAAACCTCAGGAAAAGGAGCATTTAAAGAAATATATAAAGGAAGGCCGCATTATTGTCGGTCCGTGGTATGTGCAGAACGATTTTTATCTCACAGATGGTGAGGCAACGATCCGCAACCTCATTGTAGGAACAAAGATTGCGAATGAATTCGGCGCATGCGGGACAACAGGATATATTCCCGATCAGTTCGGAAATATCAGTCAGCTTCCTCAGATTTATAATCAGTTTGGAATTAAAAATTGTCTTGTTGGCAGAGGCTACAGCTTCTACTCCAGAAACGAAAATGACGAGCTTGTAAGACGTATGACTCCGCCGGAGTTCTACTGGAGAGGCAAAGATGGTTCAGAGGTGTTTACGGTACGCTTCACAACTTGGTACAACAATGCGCAGCGTTTCTCGGAGACGACAGAGAAAAATATTAAACTGATAGAGCACATTGAGGATCTGTATCAGGGAACAGCGCGTAATCCTTATTACCTGCTTATGAACGGCGTTGACCATCTTGAAGCGCAGGAAAATCTTACCGAGGTTCTCAAGAACACAAACGAAGAAATGAAGGATGGCGTGATTAAGCAGGTTACCATGCAGGAATTTGCCGATAATGCCGAGAATTATTTCAAGGAAAACAATATTGAAATTGAAGAGTGGATCGGTGAGCTTCGTGAAGGTAATGACTATGATATTTTGAAGGGTACGTTGTCCGCAAGAGTATACCTTAAGGTTGCAAACACAAAATCGCAGAATAAGATTGAGAATGTTGTTGAGCCGCTGTATGTAATGGCGGAGGCAATGGGTTTTAAAAATATATATCCTACGGATTATCTTGAATACCTGTGGAAGCTTTTGATTGAAAATCATCCGCACGACAGTATTTGCGGCTGCAGCATTGACGCCGTACACAGAAACATGATGGACAGAACAGCGCGGTTTAACGAGCTTGCGGATGAGCTTACAAATGATGTACTTGGTGTACTTACCGCTCATGTAACACGTGACGGAGTAACTGATAAGGATTATGTTGTTACAGTATGGAATACCTCGGAAATGACGCTCAGCGGCACGGCGAATGTTGAGTTCAACTTCCCGGTTGAAGAAAGGTTTGACAACTTTGTAATCATTGATGAGAACGGCAAAGAGGTTATGTATGACATTATAAGAAAAGATTCTTATGATATGAAGACAACAAGCCCAATCAATCTTCCGGGTCAGATCGACTGTGACAGCTATCTTGTAAAGCTTGCAATTGATGAAATAGAGCCTATGAGCTATCGTACATTTACGGTTAAGAGAGCGGAAGGCGTATGCGAAAAGATATTCGCTATGGAGACCCCGGCAACGGATATAAGCCTTGAAAATAATCGCTTTATTGTGACTGTAAACGAGATGGGTGAAGTCGCTGTAACGGATAAACAGCAGGGAAAAACTTATGCAAACTGCCTGCGCCTTGAGGATGTGGGCGAGCTTGGTCACTCATATGTGCATCATGATGTTGAAAAAGATGTGCCTATTACCACGGATGGCATTAAGCCGGAAATTGCAATGTTGAAAGACACCGAAATTGAAAAGAGCTGTGTGATCAGGTATAAGCTTGATTTGCCTGAACATCTCGATAACATTACATTGCAGAGAAGCAAAGAGACAGCAGAAAATACAGTTGAAATCAAGCTTTCACTCATAGAGGGAGAGCCTTGGGTTGATATCGAGTGCACCGTTGACAACAGGTCAAAGGATCACAGACTGCGTATGCTGTTTGATACCGGTTTAAGCACGGACTTCACAACTTCACTTATACCATTCGACACGATTCTGCGCGACAGACGTGATATATTAAAAAGAGTGGCAAACGGCACACAGCCGAACAGCGGTCTCATTCATATAGAAGAAAACGGATTGGGTATCGGTATTATGAACGAGGGGCTATATGAATATGAGCATCTTCTCGGTGATAAGGGTACAGTGGCGGTAACGCTTATAAGAAGCGTTGGCATGATTTCAAATTTGAAAGATAGAAATCAGAGAAATGCAATGCGGAACACAGAGAGCCAGTGCATCGGTACATATACCTTCCATCTGGGATTGAGCTTTGCAAATGGAGAAGCACAGGATCAAGTAAGCGAGCTTGTGCGCACAACAAAGTATTTCCAGAACGGTCTTATCGGATATTTCCAGCCGTATTCGGAGAGGAAGTTCACCGGAGGCAGACCGCAGGTGCAGGATACGGATATCGCAGAACTGTTCTTCAGAGAGGATAAATATAATGATGTTACGTTAGGAAAGAGCGGTAAGCTGTTTGAAGTAATGGGTGATGCTATGACGGTTTCGGCTGTGAAGCAGTCAGAGAACGGCGAGCTTATGCTTGTAAGAGCATATAATACATCAGATAATGAAGCGGACTTTTCGGTTAAGCTGTATAAGGATGCAGAAAAGGCTTACAGACTTACAATGAGTGAGGAAGTGACCGATGAGCTTGCACTAAATGAAACAATAAACGTTAAGCCGAGAGAGGTAGTTACTATCGGCTTCAAATTGAAATAAAATTTTAAATAGGGAGGGGAACGAGTTGAAGAAATTTACGGCAGGACTGTTGACAGCCGCTATGATGATAAGCGGAACATCCGTTTTTGCTGCGGACGGAACGATCGCCTCAATCAGCATTGACCCCGATACGCAGTATATAACTGTCACGGGTACGGTCAGTTCTGATAATGACAGGGACAGAGTCACATTGAGAGTGACAAAAATCGGTGTGGCGCCGCAGGAAGGTACGATTTTATATACATACCAGGTAAATACTGATGAGAACGGCGCGTACAGTTTCGGATTTTCTATGCCTGATGGTGCAGATGCGGCGCAATATGACGCATATGTAAAGGCGGAAGGAGCAGACGAAATCAGACAGAGCTTTAAATATTTCGGAGATGTCTCCTCTGTTTTAAGCTCAAAGATAAACGGAGCGGCAAGCGCGGCTGCGCTGCGTTCATTCCTTGAATCGGATAACGGTGACGGAATGGCAATGTTTGGAATGGATTCGGAGACATATAACAGCCTAAGTGACAGCGGTAAAACGTTTGTGGTATCGGCAGTGTTTGCGGACAAACAGGCTTTAAACGGTTTCGCAAGCGGAAGGCAGCTGCGGGATGCATTCGACCAGGCCTTGCTTATCGAACAGATTCGTGAGGGCAAGGAAACAATTAATGATGATAACATAGATTTGATTACCATAAACTATTCAAAACCTATAAGCGGCGGTTATGACTCATTTAAAACAACATATGAAACAGTAAAGAAACAAGATTCCGGGGTAGAAGCAAAAGCGCTTGCGGCAGTGAAAGAATCAGATGTAACCGATGTTAAATCCTTCTGGGAGGCTTATAATGACAGCGTAACCAATACAGTAATTGCAGCGACAGAATACTACACGCAGGTTCAGGATTTCATAGAGGCAAACAAGGATCTTATCAGCGAGCACGCCGATATCAACTGGAATACATACGCAAGTAAAAAAACAAATGTATGTAAAACGTTGGTAAGAGGTTCATACACAACGCTTGATTCCTTTGCAGCTGCTTTAAAGAGTGCTATAGCTTCCGCTGCAAGTGACGGTACGGTAAGCACCGGCGGCTCCGGCGGCGGGGGCGGCAGCTCATCCTCGGGCGGCAGCTCAAGCAGCAAAACGACTAACGGTATTACCTCAAGCTCAGTTTCGCAGTCGTGGGCAAGCACGTCAAATCAAAGCGCATCCGCATCGCAGACCTCACAGTCTCTGCAGTATGTATTTGACGACCTTCGCAGAACCCCATGGGCAAACGATGCTGTTTCAAAGCTTGTAGAAAGCAAAATTATAGATGGTTATGGCGATGGAACCTTCAGACCGGAGCGGAATATAACCCGTGAGGAGTTTGTAACCCTTGTTATAAAGGCGTTCTATCCGAATGCTGAGGTCATGGATTGCGATTTTGCGGATGTTTCAGAAGATTCATGGTCATATCCATACATTTCCGCGGCAAGTAATCTTGGCATTATAAACGGTATCGGCGATAATCTTTTTGGACCTGCTGAGAATATAAAGCGTCAGGACATGGCTGTAATTATAAAGCGTTTGCTTGATAATACAGGCAGAGCAACCGGCGCGGACGGCGCACAGGCATTTTCCGATGAAGCTCTGGTGAGCGAATATGCTCTTGATGCGGTAAGGATTTTAAGAGCGGAGGGCGTCGTAAACGGCGATGATAATAATAACTTTAATCCGTTGTCAGAGGCGACACGCGCCGAAGCGGCAGTGATAATATACAATATGATTAATAAGTAATCGGAGGTTGGGATATGAATATAAAACGTATAATAGCGGCGGTCTTATCGTCAATGCTGTTAGTAAGCGCTGTTCCGTCTTTTGCTATGACCGAGAAGGAGGCCGTAGACAGAGTAACCTCCTTTGGCTGGGTCGAAGAAGGCTATGAGGCGTCAAACAACGTAACAAGAGCAGATTTTGCTAAAATGCTTGTAAAATTCGGCGGTATAGCACCATCGGGGAATACCGCAAGCAGCTATGATGATATAGCAAACGGTGATGAGGCGCTTCCGTATATCAATGCTGCGGTTGAGCGTGGGTTCTTAACACCGTATCTCAACAATAAGTTTGATCCGGATGGCACTGTAACGAAGCAGCAGACTGCTAAGGCATTGCTCACGCTTCTTGGCTATAGCTCATGGGCGGAATCGCAGGGCGGCTATCCTGCGGGATATACAACCATAGCACTCGGTACGGCTATGTTTGACGGTGTTGCCGGAGAAATGACAAAGGTTCTAACCTATTCCGATATCATCAGAGTGCTCGCTAACTCAGCAACCATACCTATTTGTGAGCCGGTAGTGAAGAAGGGCGTGGTAACATACGAGAAAAATGACAGCAAAACAATTCTTACCGAGGTGTATGACGCGTCAAGCGTTAAAGGCCGTATCATTGCGAACAATATTACATCGATTACAGATGAATATGCAGCGGCGGGCAGCGTCAAGATTGTTACAAAAGACGGAGTCACACTTCAGCTTGAGGATGGAGGAACCTATGCAAGAGATTATATCGGCTATAGCGCTACGATTTATTACAGAGAAGTAAACGGCGCCGATACGATTGCATATATTGTGCCGGACAGCAGAACAACGGAGCTGACATTCGCAACAGAGGACATTGATCAGTATTCAAACGGTACTTATACATATTATGTTGATGGCAAGCGTAAAACTGCGAGAGTCTCAAAAGATGCGGATATCATTTACAACGGCAAAAGAGTTGATGATATTTCAGGCTTCAAGGATGTAAGCTATATGTACTATCCGAGAAATGATGCCGGTATCGTAAAGGACGGAACGGTTCGTCTCGTTTCAACCGAAGGATCTTCAACATACGACATTGTTTTTATAGAAGCGATGGATTGCTATGCCGTAGACCATTACAGTGAAGCAAATGACATGATCTATCTTAAGAATAATCAGCCATCGCTCAATGTTGAGGATGAGAATTTGTTTGATTTATATGATACAGACGGAAATCAATTGGAGCTTACATCTCTTGCGAAGTGGGATATAATTGAGGTGTACAGATCAATAGACGGATCCTATTCAAAATACGTCATCGTTCGCGATAAGGTCGAGGGAACGGTAGATTCAATCAGAAAGGATACTACTGAACATGGTTCAATAAGAATTGACGGTGTTACATATCCATATGATGATAACGGAACGATCTCAATCGGAACTACAGGTGTGTTCCTGCTTTCCTCAAAAGGAAGGGTTATCATGATGACCGATGAGATAACTCACAGTGTAAACTTCGGATATATAGTAAAAGCTTATTCAGAGGATTATGACGATATTTTCTATGTGAAGATGCTTACCATGGACGGCGAGATCGTAGAGTATGAGTCCGCAGAGAAGGTAAAGTATGACGGAGCGTCAATTTCAGCAAAGACACTGAAAACACAGGTAAACGCGAAGATGCTGGATCGCCGGTTTGTAGTGTATGATCTCTCTGACGGTAAGATTAATAAAATCGATACGGAAAAACAGAATTCGACTGTTACACCGGACGACCTGAGAATGATTTATTCAAATAATCCGTCAATCAATGCGAATTTGCCCAATTATGAGAAGAATACCGGACTTATGTATAAGAAAAATCTTAACTGTTTAGGCGGCAGAATTATCGTTGATTCCAATACAAAAATCGTTATTGTTCCGGATGCAAATTCCTCGTTTGATAACTATTCAATAAGAGATATATCGTATCTCAGAGGAGACGGAACCTATAAGAATATGACCGGCTACACTCTCGGCACAACAGACCAAAAGGCAAAGGTTGTAGTTATGGAAATCGAGGGCGGAGTAGACAATGTTTTTGCTGATGAGTCAAACATAGCCATAGTCGCAAAGATTGGAGAAGGTGTCAACCCGAGAGGTGAGGAAGCTCAGTATGCGCGTGTTTATGTAAACGGTGTTATTCAGGAGATTTACGGCGAGGATTCAACCACGCTCGGAAAATGGGAGGGAGATAAGTTCTATCCGCTGAGCGTTGGCGATATTATACGTTATAATATTGATGAAAGCGGCGTAATAAGCAGCTGGAAACAAATTTCAGGCGGATGGAAGGGCTCTATCGATCCGATTTATGTTCAGAAGTACGAGGAACTTTCAATGCCTGCGAGCTTTGAAGATAACATCTACGGTTCAGACCGCCGCTTCGCATGTAAGGTATATGACAGAATTGATAATTATATAGGCGTGGCTGTTAAGTCAAGGTTGGATCAGGTTAAGCATGAAAACGGCGATGTTGTTTATTTCTCGGCAGATAACACTAATGTGTATATCTACGATAAGAGCAAAAAAGACAACAAGGTTACAGTCGGAACTGTTGATGATCTTGAAACATACCAATCAGTCGGGAATGAGTGCAGTTATATATTCTTATCGGCATTCAAGGGCGAAGCCAAGGATATAGTAATATTTAAATAAGGGAAGGAGTATGAAGATGAAATCAATAAAATACTTTATCGGAGCCGCCGCGCTTATCTCAGCGATTTCGGCGTATAGTGCATCGGCTGCTGATATCAGTGT
The DNA here is from genome assembly GCA_964579875.1 of uncultured Lachnospiraceae bacterium. Taxonomy (GTDB): domain Bacteria; phylum Bacillota; class Clostridia; order UBA1381; family UBA1381; genus Ornithomonoglobus. The sequence continues at coordinate 28,633 of CAZOHJ010000010.1, forward strand.
AAACGAAGCATACTTCACGCAAAACGGCAAATCGGTTCATACCCTTTCCAACGGCAGTCTGGAGTGCGTAATTAAAGCATCCGGAGCCGGAAGCAATGCAGTTATGCTAAACGCTGTGTTTGAAAATGACACACATAAGCTGATCGGACTCAGCTATGTAAAGGCTGAGGACGGCGAGTTTAAGAACACTATAAATGTGACAAACTCGTCAAACACATATGTAACAATGTTTGTATGGGATAGTCTCGAAACTGCAAACGCCAAAACTCAGGTTTATAAAATCGCGGCAGCAGATCCTGCTCCGGAAAATCCATGGAACGTGAAGCTCAATAATAAGGGCGGCGTCTCGTTTACATGGGGAGCAAGCGAGGATAATCTCAAAACTGCGGGTTACAGAGTGTATAAGGACGGAAAACAGGTTGCCGAAACCCCGGGGACAAGTTTCACCGATACGGATGCAAAGTGGTATGACTCGATTAACGCACAATATAAAATAACCGCGTATGATGAGTACGGAAACGAATCTTCGGGAACGGAATTTGACGGAGTGATTGTAGATAATACCGCTATAGCGGCGATCCTATTTTCACAGCCGAATATAACGGAGAAAATGTCGCTCTATTTTGCTACGGGCAAGGAAACCGATTCATCATGGTACGGATATAACACGGCAGACGAGGTTGACGGAGTTGAATGCAGAAGAATACCGGCTGATAAGCGTGCGGTGTTTAAATTCGACGAGGACTTCAAAGCTCTTACCGGTGAAAGCGGAAGAGATGCGGTCATACGCATAACGTATTACGATGACAGTACGGATTATATAAGAGTTTCGTATGTCGGAACATCATCGCGCTACAGTGATCTTGAGATAAAGAAAACAGGAACAAATACATGGCTTACGGCAGAGCTGAAGGTTTCGGATTTTACATCGCTGTATCACGATCCGTCAACGGGCGAATCGAGAACTCAGGACGAAAATATTGATTTTACAATATGGTCAAAGGCTTCCTCCGATAAGGGAGATATAATCGATGTTGACACATTCATATCGGAGATTACAATAACACTTGAGGGCGATGTGGCATTGACTACAGAGACGCCTGCTCCGGATGAAACACAGGAACCCGGCGCGACGCCGACTCCTGTGCCTACCGCCACACCGGAGCCTACCCCGGTACCGACAATAGATCCGAGCACGATTGAAAAAGCAACAATCAGCTTCTTAAAGGGTCAGACAGCAGACACATGCTCGGAAAGCGAAAATAATCTTATCCATATATTCTGGGCAGGAAAGAATAATGATGAGCAGATAGAAAAGACCGGTTGGTACGGCTATAACTACGGCGCTGAGGTAAACGGTGAGGAATGCAGAGTTATTGAGGATAACAAGCGTCTTGTACTCTCATATGAAAGCGTATTGAATGAAGCGATAGGAACAGCGCCGAGGACTGCGGTAATCCGCGTAAAGTATCTCGATAAGGGGACAGACAAGATCAGAGTTTCATATATCAGTGATACCAACAGATATCAGGATCTCACAATTCAGAAGACAGACAGCGGCGAGTGGAAATGGGCGGAATTTAATGTAACTAACATAGTTGACAGATGCGTGGCGAATGAGTCAAATAACAACGGATACCAGGACGGACGCGTGACGGATTCAATCGTCCCGGACGGCCCGAACTTCACTATTTGGTCAAGGGCGTCAGGCGAGAATGAAACAAACAACTCGACCGATTATATTTCTGCGGTTGAGATTATTTTGACAGAGCCGGAAGAACCGACAGCAACGCCCACACCGACGGTGACGCCTTCGCCGATGGTGACAGAGGCGCCGACAGGACAGCCGACTGACGCACCAACGGCAACGGCTGCGCCGACAGACCGACCGACAACCGCACCGACGGTGACGCCGGAACCGACCGAAACGCCGACGCCTGAGATGACCGGGACAGTGTCAGTCAAATTCCTCAAGGGTCAGACAACGGATACCTGTCAGGAAAGTGATCATATCTATATATTCTGGGCAGGAAAGAATAATGATGAGCAGATAGAAAAGACCGGTTGGTACGGCTATAACTACGGTGATGAGATAGATGGCGTGGAATGCAGAGTTATTGAGGATGACAAGCGTCTCGTACTCTCATATGACAGCTATTTAAACGAATTGATAGGAGCAGATCCGAGAACCGCAAAAATAAGAGTGAAATATCTTGACAGAGGTTCGGATAATATACGCATTTCATATATCAGCAAAACGAATCGATATCAGAATCTTGTTATAAACAAGACAAATACCGATGAATGGAAATGGGCGGAGTTTGACGTTACGGATCTTGTAAAAGAAAGCGACTCAAAGGCGGGTAACGGTTTCGGTTATCAGGATGGTCGTGTAGCGGATTCAATATTCCCGGACGGACCGAATCTCACGATCTACTCGCGGGCTTCGGGTGAAGATGCAACAAACAACACTACTGATTATATTGCGGAGATTGAGATGATTCTGCAGAAGACAGAATAAAGCAAGGAGGGGAAATATGTTCAAAAAAACTTACAGAGCGATAGCGGCGGTATTATCCGCTGCTGTGCTGCTCCCTGTCATGCCCGTAATTGCTTCGGCCGAGGAGGAAAGTATTTCATATCCGGCGCCGAATTTTAAGCTGTACCAAACAGATTACTATACGGACGAATATGTAATAGCCGGTTATACAGTTCAGGATTTCGGAGCTAAGGGTGATGGAGTAACTGATGATACGAAGGCATTTCAAGATGCAATAGATGCGGCAGTTGCCGCGGGCGGCTGTACGGTATGGATTCCAGAGGGCAGATATGCGATAAAAGGAAACCTCGTTGTGAAGCAGGGCGTTACGCTTAACGGTGAGCTGAAAAAACCGGAACCGGGTCAGCCTGTTAAGGGAACGATCCTCCAGGCATATGCGGGACGAGGCAGCACAGACGGTGATCCGTTTATCATGATGCAGCCCGTAACCGGTATTCATGATCTTGCAATCTGGTATCCGGAGCAGGAGGCTGATAATATTCAGCCGTATCCGGCATCGATACAGATGGGTGATCCTACGGTATGGGGTAATGACTATGTAACAGTTGATAATATCGAATTTGTAAATTCATATCTCGGCTACAAGAACTACAGCGGTATGGGCGGATGCCCCATTATTCGTAATCTCTACGGAACACCGCTCAAGAGCGGACTGCGCGTTGATGCGCTTGCGGACGTAGGAAGAATTGAAAATTGTGATTTCTCTCCGCTTTATTGGGAGGGATCGGGGCTTCCCGGTTCACCGAATAGTACGGATTCTCACAGAAGCTACATATATGAAAACGGTATAGCATACGAAATGAGCCGTAACGACTGGTCGTACGGCAGATGGCTTACAGCAGATCATTACGGCGTAGGTTTCTATTTGCTTCTTTCTTTCTGTGACGAGGCGTGGGACGGAGAAAAAAGAATTACCAACCAATGGCCGAACGGTGAAAACTACGGCATGAAGTTTAGTGATTGTCATATCGGCGTAGCGGTTGAGGACACATCAAATTCGGGCGTTGTTATTACGCATACGACAATTGATAACTGTGAAAACGGCTTTGTCGCAAGAAATACAATGCAGAGTAAGATTGAGCTTATCGGTTGGACAATTAACGCGACAGAGAATGCAATTCTAAATGAGGGTATCGGTCAGATTATGATGCAGGAGATGGATATTGAATCCGGTAAGGTTTCACTTTCATCGGGCTATGCGAGCATGCTGAACTGTAAGTTCAATAATGCCGCGCCGCAGATAACGCTCGGCAAATATTCTGAAGCGTCAATACTGGGCGGAACGTGGAAGGAAGAAAAGAAAATTGAAAATAATTCCACGATGAGCGTTGTTATTGATGATACGCCTGTTGAAATGGAGCCTACGCCGGAATTTCCGCAGGTGAACGTGCTTGAGGTTAAGCCGCCGAGGGCTGTTATGTATAACGTAAAAGACTTTGGTGCTAAAGTGGACGGCGAGACAGACGATGGTCCGGCAATTCAGAGAGCACTCGATCAGGCGGCGACCGATGGCGGCGGTATCGTATTCCTTCCGCCGGGCTTCTACGGAATCAGAACAGAAATGACAGTTCCGACCAATGTAGAACTTCGCGGTGCGCTTGATACAGGCTGTATGCCGAGAAAGAACGGTTCAACGCTTGAGGTTTATCACGGAAAGGGTACCGAGGGCGGTGCTACAATTCATCTTAAGGAAAAATCTACGATCCGTGGTATTTGCGTTGACTATCCGGAGCAGAACTACGCGGAGCCGATAAAGTTCCCGTATCTTATCCAGGGCATGGGTGCGGATGTTTCAATAATCAACATGGCAATCAGAAACGCATGGGACTTTGCGGATTTGTATACTTATAAGTGCGACAGAGCATATATGGAATATCTCTGCGGATCATGCTGGCACATCGGCGCACGCGTAGGCGGCGGCAGCGAGGATTGCTACATTGCAAATACACAGATGAACTATAACACGATTACATCTGGCAATGAGAGTAAGCACGGTTCATGGACCGGCAGCGGCACCCCGACCAAGAATAATAATGATCCTGATATTAAAGCGGCTTATGATGAGGCTTGCGATAATCTTGAAGGATACATGAAGTTAAATTATCAGCCGTTTATTTTGGGCGATACAAAAAATATATTATTCTACAATAACTTCATTTTCCCGGCGGGCGTCGGTCTCAGACTTATGAGCGAAAACGGCACGGGACCGTCAGGCTTATCGCTTGGCTACGGCTCTGATAACTCGCGGGTAGCGCTCTTGGTTGAGGCAGTCGGCGAGGAGGGCTTTGCATTTATAGACACGCAGCTTGTTGGTATAAACAGTCACGGAATGCTTTCAACAGGCTTTGAAACCTCTAAGGATTTTAAGGGACACGTTGCGCTGCACGGTATCGCAAGCTGGGGAAGTCTTGACAACTTCGCTACCATAAACGGCGGAACAATCGAGCTTCAGGCAGGTAACTTTGCATCCGCGCTTGACCGCTGCTTTGTTCTCAACGGCGGTGTATTAAAGGTAAGAAATGCAAAGATCAATACTATTCATAAGCGCCTTATGGACGGCAATGCCGGCAATGCATCATTTATCGGTATAAACTATCTCCATGATAATGATACCGATATGGGTTCTCCGGGCGCATACATAGATTGGATTGGAAACCATGATTTGAAGGGCGTCGGATTCAGAAAAGTAAAGACACCGACCGTAACTGTTCCGCTTGCCAGTCTGGCTGTTACGATCAGAGCGGCAGGAACAAGAGTGCTCTCGAAAAACCATGCGGCATTCACAGATGGCGAAATCCTTTATGTTCCGCTCGATGATGTACTTTCACAGTTTGGTTACAGCTGTGACATTGACGAAAGCTCAAAGACACTTTCTGTTTCAAGAAACGATAAGAGCATTATGGTAACGGCAGACAGCATTTATGCTATTGTTGACGGCAAGCGTACAGAACTGTCTGTTCCGGCTAAATGGATGAGCGGCAGTATGATGGTGCCGTATGAGTTTATCAAGACGGCAATCGGTTCACAGGTTTCATGGAGTCCGAAAAACAGAGAGCTGACGGTTGATATACCTACTCTTCCTGATGTTCCGAAGGATTCAACAGATCCGATAACTCAGTTAAGCGCTTATTCGGTTTCCGCAACAGGTCAGGAAACAACAAATATCGGAATATATGCAATTGACGGTAAGATGGATACAAGATGGTCAGCGAACGGTGCGCATAACCTAATTCTTGATCTTGGTTCTAATCATCCGATCTCATCGATTAAGATGGCATTCTATGCCGGTTCATCGAGAGTCTATCCGTTCAGCGTTGAAGTCAGTGAGGATATGAAGACATGGACAAAGGTTCTTGAAGCATCGAATACCGGCACATCGGAAGAGCTTGAGGAATTCCCGTTTGATACCGAGGGGTACGGAAGATATGTATGCGTTAAGTTTAACGGTAACAATGTTAATGGCTACAGCAGTATCTGGGAGCTTGAGCTGTTTGGTAAGTAAGGAGATGCGCATGAAAAAGCTATTGATCACGCTGACGGCTGCGGCAGCGATACTGTTTCCGGCATCCGCTATGGCGGAGGGTATAAATTATACAGTTGAAAAAACAAAGTATGAAACTAACGATTACGTCGTATCAAGCTGTAAGGTAACGGATTACGGCGCGAAGGGCGACGGTGTCACTGATGACACCGAAGCCTTCCAGCGGGCAATTGATGATGTTCACGCAGTCCGCGGAGGAACTGTATTTGTACCGGAAGGTACATATGCGATCAAGGGTAATATATACCTGAGACAGGGCGTAGTTCTGCGCGGCGAGATGAAAAAGACGGTTAAGGGCGAAAGTGTTCAGGGCACTATAATATACGGCTACAGCGGCAGAGGTAATTCTGAGCTGCAGGGACTTATCACAATGGAGCCTGACACCGGTGTGCGTGATATGGCGTTCTATTACCCGGAGCAGGATCCGGATAATATCGTTCCGTATCCGGCCACAATTTTGCAGGGCGGAGTCGCATACTGGGGTGATGATTACTGCAATATAGAAAATGTTAATTTTATTAACTCATACATCGGATATAAGCGTATTAAGCGTTCAGGTGCGTGCTTTATTATAAGAAATGTAACGGGAACACCGCTTAAGAATGGTGTTTATATCGATTGTATCGCCGATGTGGGCAGAGTTGAAAACGTGGATTTCTCACCGGTCTATTGGGAAACCTGCGGACTTCCGGGTGCGCCGGATAAAAACAGCACCTTGAGAGAATCTCTTAAGAAGGATGCGATCGCGCTTGTTATGAGCCGCAACGACTGGTCATACGGACGTTTCTTAAGCGCTGACGGCTATAATACCGGTTTCAGAACAACAAACACAATGGGCGTTGATAAGGTTAAGCCGACAGGTGAGCGGACGGGAGATTCATATCCGAACGGCGAGAATTATGATATGACTTACCGTGATTGCGTTAACGGTATTGTAATTGAGGGCTGCTCGGGTACAGCGGCGATCCATTCGACAAAGATTGATATAAGCGATTGTGAGAATGGTATCGTTCTCTTGAATTCATTCGATTCAAAGCTGCAGCTTCTGAACTCAAAAATAGACGCGGATAATTACGCAATTCTTAACGAGGGTAAGGGTACATTAAGAGTTTATGACGTTGATATCAACGGCGGCACGGTTCAGCTGACATCGGGCTATTCAAGCTTTGTGGACTGTTACTTTAACAATGATAAAATCAATATTGAAAAGGATACCGATACATATTTTGTAGGCAGCCGTTTCAAGAGTGATGATATAATCAATGATAAGAGCGATAACCGCACGGTTATAGACAAGACTCCGGTTGAACTCGAAGAGATGCCGGAATTCCCTGATATTACGGTTGAGGCAAAAAAACCGGCAAAGGATACTCTGTTTAACGTAAAGGATTACGGAGCAAAAGGCGACAATGTAACGGACGATACAGAGTCAATCCAGAAGGCGCTTGACGCGGCTGCTGCAAACGGCGGCGGTATAGTATTGCTTCCGAGCGGAAACTATGCCGTAAAGGGATATCTTAATGTTCCGTCATATGTTGAGCTTCGCGGCGCGCTTGATACTCCAAAGATGCCTGTTAATACCGGTGCGGTTCTTGAGGTATACGCCGGAAGAGGAGAAGAATGCGGCAGACCGTTTATGACGGTTCAGGCGAACGCTATCGTAAGAGGTCTTGAATTTGATTATCCGGAACAGAAATATGATGAGCATGTAATATATCCGTACACAATTCAGGGTCAGGGCGAGAATATAAGCCTGATCAATCTCGGATTGAGAATGATGTCTCATGCAATTGACCTGTTCTCATATAAGTGTGATAACGCATATGTTGAATATCTCACGGGTCAGGCATGGAACAATGCAATTCACGTCGGCGGCGGAAGCGAAAATGTTCGCATCTATAATACACAGTGCAACTATGGCACAATCGTAAACGGCGGAGAAACAAAGGTTGGTTCATGGCCGAACTCGCCGTATGAGGGCAAAGACCCGGCATTGAAGGATGCCGATTCGCTGGCGAAAATCCAGAAGCCACTGAAGGAAACTTTTGAAGCGTTTATCTTGGGTGATACAAAAAATGTTATCTTTTATGATAACTTTATCATTCCGGCGGCGGTTGGTCTGAAGCTGCAGAATGAGAACGGAAATGCGCCTACGGGTATTTCGCTTGGATTTGCGGTTGATAACTCAACCGTTGCAATTGAGGCGCAGGATATCGGACAGGATAATTTCGTGTTTATCAACACACAGGTGGTTGGTATCACTCAGCATGAGATCGGACCGAGAGGTATTGTAACAACTGAGGATTTTGATAAAAAGCTTACATTCTACGGTATGTCAACATGGGGCAGCCATAACCACTTTACAGAGCTAAGCGGTCCCGGTACGGTTGAAGTTGTATGCGGTAATTTCGCGCATCCGCTTGATCGGTCGTTTATCGTAAATAACGGTACGCTTAAGCTGTTAAACACATATGTTGATAAGTCAAAGCTTCTTGTTGAGGGCGGCGGAAACGTTGAATTTAACGCTGTAAGCTACAAGGCCGATGAAGATATTTCAGGCACGGTCAGCAAGTGGGAAAATACCTTCGATCTGACAGATAAGTCATATCAGGGCGGCACAAACAGTACTGCCGCAAAAACAGCGCTTGTAACGGATAATATCAAGATTAAGCTCGGTGAGCCGCAGATTATTCTTGCAAGACAGACGCCGATCATTAAAGACGGGGTTGTGTATGTCCCGCTGAGAGACCTAAACGAAAAGCTTGGTCTTGTTGTAGACTGGCAGGAGGAAACAAGATCGGCGCATATTTATAACAATGTATTTGATCTGGTTGCATATACAGATTCTGCTGATGTGACTACAAACGGCGGAACAGTTACAATGAGTCATCCCGCAATAAATCATGACGGCAGAATGATGCTTCCGCTTGATTTCTTTACGGAAGTATTAGATATATCGGCTGAGTATGACGCGGAAAAGCAGCAGATCGCAATGTCATTACCTGTTGCGGCAAATACCGATCCTGAAACAATGCTTCCGGTAAGATCGTTACCTGTTTATGCGGCGGAGGCATCCGATTCAATCAGCGGCAACGAGGTTGAGGGAGCTTATGATGATGACCTGTACACAAGATGGCAGGGCAATGAATGGGCAATATTTGATCTCGGAGCGGTAAGAGAGCTTGACCATGCGATGATTTCAATGTTCGCGGGATATGAGCGTTTGTACAGCTTTAAGCTGGAGGTTTCCGATGACAAGGAAAACTGGACGCTTGCAGGCGCATATAAGAACAGCGGAACTACAGGTATGCCGGAGAAGTACGATATGAACGGCGCACGCGGCAGATATGTAAGGATCTCTTTGGTGGGCGATGAAGGCGAGACAGTAAACAGGGTCGTAGAACTCACTATATTCGGAAAGTAGGTCACAATCATGAATAAAATCAAAAGTATTATTTCAATAATAGCCGCCGCATCACTTCTCAGTGTGAATGCGATGGCAAAGGAGGTAAACCTGCTTAGTGATAAAGCAGAGGTACTGCATAAGCTTGATCTTATAAGAGGTGTAAGCAATAACGGATTTGACCCGGGACTCGGCGAGAGGCTTACGCGCGAGGCGGCGGTTGCCGCTGTTCTCCGCGTAACCGGAAATGAGGATAACGTATATAAGGAAAATCGGACTTGTTCGTTTACGGATGTTTCAGAGTGGGCAAAACCATATGTGGCTTACGGTGAGAGCATAGATCTGTGCCGCGGCATAGAAGGCGCATATTTCGGTGCGCAGGAACAGGTTAATATCAGACAGCTTTGCACTATGTATCTCAGAATACTGGGATATGAAACAATAGGAGACATTTATGGGAAGGCTCTGGAAACGGCTCAGCCTCTTGCAATGATCAATGAAAATATTGATCGTGTGGGGACGCGTTCAGATCTGATAGATATATCCTATAATTCTCTTTATGTAGCAATGTATGGCAGCTCAACCGCTCTGGTGCGCTACCTTGTGGATACAGGCGCTACAACGCTTTCTTATATAGCGGCAGCGGGCGATGACGGATTATTAAGCGCGTATTATTCAAGCGAGCCTTCGCAAAACAGAGCAACTGATGAGCTCAGAGGCGACCTTGAGCATGCCATGAGCTACAGCTTTGCTGACGGCAGCGGTACAGGAATGACGGTTGTAACAGATGCTGAAGCAGTTGAGCGGGAAAATATAAGCTGCCGCAAGATTGCTGTAGGTAAGAGCCTGTCATTCAAGCTTGATGATGAATATATAACATCAGGTGATAAGTATTTTACATTCGTTGTTAAGTATTTCGATAACGGCGCAGATAAAATCCGTGTTTCATACAATGTGGCTAATATGCCGTACTGTAACGGATATATTATAAAGACAAACACGAACGTATGGAAAGAAGCAAGAGTTGTTATAAAGAACGCTCAGTTCGCGCATGCGCAGGAGGACGGAGCAGATATAAGCATCATTGCCGAGAACGAAGGCGGCGTGGGTGTTGATGAATATATTTCAGAGGTAATGCTTGTTAAACAGACTCCGGAGGAACAGCACGTCAATCCGCTCGATGTTGAGCCGGTTATCACAACCGCATATATCACATTTGACGGAACCGGTCAGGCGGTATGTATGGGTCAGACCACAACAGGAAGCAAAGATGGATATAATTATACAACACAGGATGAGCAGGATGGTCAGACTTGCGTAGCTGTAGGTGTAAATAAGCGCTGTGTTCTGACTCTCGATGATGACTTTATGGATCCTGATGATAATAATTGTACAATTAATGTAACGTATTTTGATAACGGTACGGATAAGTTCCGTTATTCATATTCAACAGAAGCATCGCGTTACAAGGACGTATGGATCCAGAAAACGGGAACCAATACATGGATCACACACAGTATCGATGTTTCGGACGCGTCATTTATGAACCGTCAGGATGCCGGAATTGATTTCAGCATCTGGGGCGTTTCGAATGAGAATTCAAAAACCGGTGATGAACAGATTTACATCAGCAGGGTTGAGATCATAAAGAAATAACGGTATTGGCAAATATATTCGATTTTCTGATTGGGACTGCCGGAACATAAAAGCGGCAGTCCTGTTTTAGAATTAAATGATATATTTAAAAGGAAAGGGAGGTTTTTTAGTGAAAATTAAAAAAATTCTGACAATCGCTTTGGGAATTTCGGCGCTATGCGCAGGGATGACGGCAGCGCAAGCGGAGGAAACAGAACCGCAGTGGCGTGTTGTTGACACTGTTTACGAAACAAAAGATGTAATTACAGCAGGCTTTGATGTAACGGAGTTTGGCGCAAAAGGCGACGGAGTAACAGATGATACGGCAGCGTTTCAAGACTCGATCAACGCTGCGGCTGACGCAGGGGGAGGGACCGTATTCATTCCGGCAGGGCAGTACGCGATAAAGGGCAACCTGACTCTAAGGCAAGGAGTTATTCTTCGCGGCGATATGAAAATGCCGGGAAGAGAGGATGAGGTTCGCGGTACAGTTCTTATGGCGTATGCCGGAAGAGGCAACGAGCTGTTAAAGCCCTTTATAACCATGGAAAGCAAGTCGGGAGTGAAAAATCTTGCAATATGGTATCCGGAGCAGACCGCTGATAATATAGTTCCGTATCCGGCTGCGATCCAGCAAGGCGATGAGAGCTTGGGAGGAGCAAATTACTGTCTTGTAGAGGATGTTAATTTTGTAAACTCATACATCGGCTTTAAGAAAACCGAAAAGAAGATGGGTGCATGCTTCTTTGTAATGAACGTGTGCGGTTCCCCGCTTAAAACAGGTGTTGATATTGACGCAATCGCTGATGTGGGCAGAGTAGACGGTGTTGATTTCTCACCTCAGTATTGGGAGAATTCGGGACTCGAGAATGCGCCGTCAGCATCAGATGCTCATCGTAAATGGATGTATGAGCACGCGATAGCGGTGGAAATGAAACGCAACGACTGGTCATACGGCAGATTTCTGTCAGCAGAGGGCTATAACGTAGGATTTTATGCCCTGAATACCATGTCTACAGAGGAGGCTATCGGTCCGGACGGAATCAGGACCGCTAACCACTTCCCGAACGGTGAGAACTACGGATTAATCTACAGCGGATGTCAAACCGGAATAGCGATTGAAAACACATCAAATGCAGGGGTGATCTTTACCGATGTAGAGATAGATAATTGTGAAAACGGTATACATCTTGAAAAAAGCTTTGATTCCAAAACGCAGATTCTGGATGCGAGAATTAATGCTGCAAATTACGCGCTTCTCAATGAGGGAAGCGGCGGCAGGCTTATGCTTGAATCGTGTGAGTTCAACAATGGTAAGGTATCGCTTAAATCGGCCTATACTTCGCTTGTAGACAGCAATTTCAGAAACGCTGAGCCGCAGCTTACAATAAGCGGCAGCGCTAATGCGCTTATCAACGGTAACCGATTTACCGGCTCAGAGTCCGTAAGCAATACAAGCAGCGGTAATGTTATAATTGACGATACACCAATAGATATGAAAAGGGTCTCCCGGTTTCCGAGAACGGAGAATGAATCAAGAAAACCGGCAAAAACCGACTTGTTCAATGTAAAGAGCTACGGAGCGGTGGGTGATGCCGAAACCGATGATACCGCAGCGTTTATCACAGCGTTTGAAGCAGCAGCAAAAAATGGCGGCGGAATAGTCTTTGTCCCGCCGGGCAGATATAAGATCACCGATAATCTGACGCTGCCGCAGGGGACGGAACTGCGCGGTGCGGTTGACATACCTCATCAGCCGATACCAACGGAAAGTGTTATTGGAGTTTGCGCGGGCAAGGGTGAAGCGAACGGCACCCCGTTTATGAAGCTGTCCGCATCCTCTATTGTAAGGGGAATCTCATTTGACTATCCGGAGCAAAACTACAAAGAACCGGATGATTATCCATACCTGCTGCAGGGGCTTGGCAAGGATGTTTCCGTTATCAATATAGGAGTACGGCAGACATGCTGCGCACTTGATTTATTTACATATAAATGTGATAACGCTTATGTGAATTCAATATGCGGACAGGCATGGAAGAATCTTATAAGAGTCGGAGGAGGCTCCGAGAATGTGAAACTATACAATACTCAGAGCAACCTTGGAAGCCTTGTAAACGGTTATGCTGACGGTTGGACATGGAATTCACCACTGACTGCAGATGCGTCAAAGGAAGGCGAGCATATTAATGAGTATCTCAGAAATCATTTCGATTCGTTTATTTTCGGAGATACTAAGAACATTTCGTTCTATGATAACTTCATCATTCCGGGCGGAGTGGGATTAACACTTATTGAGGAAAACGGAAAAGCACCGTCCGGTAAGGCTCTCGGATACGCATCTGACGATTCGCGTATTGCGTTTCTGGTTGAGTCCGTGGATGATTCGGGATTTGATTTTATAAATACACAGCTTGTCGGGACTGCAAAATACGGCATGATTCCTATCGCACTGCAGACAGGAGAGAACTATAGCGGAAGCATAAATCTTTTTGGCGCCGCATGCTGGGGCAGCCTTGACAGATTTGTTGATTTGGACGGATCGGGCGAGATAGAAATGCACGCGGTAAACTTTGCGTCGCAGATAGACAGACCGTTCGTTTTGAAGAACGGTATCTTTAAGCTGATAAATTCAGAGATAAACACATATTTTGCTCAGTTTATGGAAAAAGATCCGGCAGCAAAGGTTATGTTCATATCCAATAATTATTCAACAGGCGGCGAAGCTAAGCCTGTGCCGGAATCGGATTTTGAGATATGGCGCAGTAATGTTGACAAAACGAAGCTTACCTTTACTGACGTGCCGGAGCAGGAGCTTGAGCATGCACTTCCGAGCGAGTGCTTCAAGGTAAGAGTTGGCGATACGGCTCTCGTTTTTGAGGATCAGCCGGCGTTGCAAAAAGACGGCGAGGTATTCATCCCGGTTCGCAATATTTTTGAAAGACTGTACTTTGACGTTTCGTGGGATGACGCAGACAGGAAGGTCAGTGCTGATGACGGAGACACAAAGGTTGAATTTACTGTTGGATCCGATAGGGCGGAAGTAAACGGCAAGGAGGTGCGAACAGACGGCAAGTCATATATAACAGGCGGAAGAACAATGGTAGGTGAGGGATTTATTCATAACGTATTAGGTTCGGCTACCGCATGGGATCCGTTAAACAGAATATATACGATCGGAATACCTGTGATGAAAGATACTCAATCGGATTCACAAAACCCGATTGAGCCTCTTAGGATATACTCATCAAATGCTACTTCCGTTGAGTCAGGCAATGAGAATAATCATGCTTATGATGGTGATATTACAACGAGATGGGCAGCTGAGAGGGAACAGTCAATAACCTTTGATTTAGGCGCAAAGCGTCTTGTCTCATCGGTTGATATAATATTCTACCTGGGAGGACAACGGAAATATCAGTTCACCATAGAGGTTTCGGCGAACGGCGAAAACTTTACCAAGGTATTTGACGGTAATTCTGCCGGTGAGACCGAAGAGGAATATGAGAGGTTTGAGTTTGACGAGGTTATGGCACGATATGTGCGTTATAACGGAAAGGGATCAGAAACGGATTCGGGACATAATGCATGGAACAGTATAAGAGAGGTTATAATAAACGGAAGAAAGTAATATCTGTTACTGTTCTTACTAAAAGCATTTGATATATCAATCGAGCGTATTAACAGTAAAAAAATACACAAAAAAGCACTGAAAGTATTGACAATCACAATATAGTATGATATTATTAATATAACATACTAAAGTAAAGATATGACAAAACAAAAGGAACCATTATAGAAAGGTGCAAACGTCATGAAAAAGTTGATCGGAAAGGTTTTGACGCTCTCGGCACTTCTTTGCTGCGCGGGAGTATTGCAGGCAAATGCGGCTGACGGAAAACTGCATGTGGACGGTTATACTGTGTACGGCTCACTCAACGCGAATGAGCAAGCAGGCAGCGGAGCGCTTGACGGCGCGGAGGATAAAATAAAATCCGCAGTCGGTATAGGCACAAGCTTTGTTGTGCCGAAGCTTGTGAATAATACAGGCAGCGTAAAGACTGTTACTGTAGCGGCGGCGGTCTATGGTGAAGATGGATCGCTTACGCGTTTGAGCGGATATAATACGCTCGAGATACCGACAGACGAAGCGGTGTATCCTCGTGTGCCTGTTTTAGTAGAAGAAGAGGATAAAGGAAATGACGTAAAGGTATTTGTGTGGGAAGATGAGATGACGCCTGTTAAGAGCGTTACGGGTAGGGTATTTACGGCAGTTGCCGGTGCTGAGGAATATGAGGAGGTTAATCCGGAGCTTATTTCTATACCGAGCTTATTCTCTGATAACATGGTTGTACAAAGGGATAAGAATATAAATCTGTGGGGACGCGTAGACTCATCAATTAAGCAAAACACAATACGGTCATTTCTTCTTGACCCGCTCACAGGGGCAAAGCTTGTAAATTCAGAAGCTGAGACAGCGCCATCCGGCAACAGCAGCGAATGGACGGTATCGCTTGGAGCTCATGCATATGACGGTGTGAGCTATGAGCTCATAATAGAGGCGGAAGATGACGGGAAAGTAAAGTCCAGGGTTGTTTTGGATAATGTTGTTATTGGGGACGTTTATCTTTGTTCCGGTCAGTCAAATATGGAATATGAAATGCTCTATAACGGCTGGACGGATTGTCATAATGATCTTTACAGCTACTATGAGAGGGCAAAGGACGAAAACGGAAATGAGATAAGAGACAGCAAGGGAAGCATAACCCCTGTAAATCAGATATACTCAACAAAGCTTGACAACAGCAATGTTCGTATTATAGAGAATATGAACAGCTCTGATATTGAGGAATATTATTCAACCGATACCGATGGCTGGCACAAGGCTGAAGCGAAAACGTTAGAGCATTTTTCAGCTACAGCTACGTATTTTGGCTTCGAACTTGAAGAAAAAATCGGAATCCCCGTAGGACTTATTCAATCGGCTGTAGGTGGCTCGGGAATAGAAAACTGGGCGATAAGCGACACCAAGGATTCGGAAGGAAATGTACTGTTTGATAATAATCACGGATTATTGTTCAGAAGACAGATTTCCGCATACACAAAGGGACCTGTGGGTCTTTCGGGAATACTTTGGTATCAGGGGTGCGCGGACGCGGACGGAACAAAGACTGATAAGTCCGGTAATCTGCTGACTATGAGTACATATGTAAAAACGATGGAGCAGATGGTTAACGACTGGCGTGAAAAGTTCAACCAGCCGGAGCTGCCGTTTATGTATGTTCAGCTTGCCTCATTTACAGGCAACGATTTTACTGCTATGCGTGAGGCGCAGCTTAACTATCGTATAGGTAAGAACACAAACAACGGTGTGCCTGAAAATGTTGGTATGGCTGTTATAATTGATAATGCTGACGGAATAACCGATATTCATCCGAGGAACAAAAAGGAGGTCGGAAGAAGACTGTCGCTTCTTGCGCAGAAGTATGTATATAATGAGAAAATAGTGGCTGAAGGTCCACTGTTTAAAGAAGCTGTTGTCGATCCGGAGAAAGGCACAATAACAGTCAGATTTGACGAAGAAACTATAGGCAGCGGTCTTGTGATAGACGGCGACAAGCTTAGCGGCATGAAGATTTCTACTGCGGCAAGAAGAACGTGGGTCGAGCCGGAATATGAGCTTTCAGCAGATAAAAAGAGTATTATTTTAAAAGCGCCGGAGGGCAGTCTTGCAACCTATCCGTCTGTTGTTCAGTATGCTTACTATCAAGCTCCGACGGACGCAAATCTGAAAAACAGCGAGGGGCTGCCGGCATCACCGTTCAGGAATTATGATAACGATACGCCGACTGTGCCCGATCCGATAATTGCATCGGGGCTTGAAGCTGAAAACATTTCGCCCGATAGCGTAACTCTTAAATGGGGCGCAGATGCTGAAGCGGCGGAGGCTGCATATTATGAGGTCGTAAGAAACGGTGAAGTAATTGCAACGGTTGGCAGCGTTCCTGTAACGGATAAGACCGTGATTGCCGGTGAGGAATACAGCTATCAGCTTAAGCTGTACAATGCCGACGGAAAACTGCTTGATGAAAGCGCTGTAAAAGCCGTATCAGTTCCGGAGGATAAGGTATACAGCGTATCAGTAAATGATGCGGCTGTATCTGAAGAAGGAATAGCTCTTACTTCAAGCGTGAATACCACAAATGCGCCGCTTGACGGTACAAAGACTATTGCCCTCCCGTCAAAAGGCGAAATGGGGATAGACATTCCCGAGACGCTTAAATCAACGCTTGAAAACGGAGCAAATCTTATATATACCTATAACGCTGAAACGGTTGAACAAAAGATAAATGTTACCGACGGCGACGGGAATGTAATTCTCGGTGACTTTATAGGCGCAAACGGATCCAATGTTACGTATTGGAAAAAGGTGGTTGTTCCGGTTAAGGATATTAAATTTGACAGTGCAAACGGCAAGCCTGAGCTTATAATATCAAATCAAAGCTCCAGAACGGTATATATAAAGGAAATTGCATTAACTCCTGTATATGGGAACGAGACGGCAAAAATCAAAGCTTCAGAGAGTGAAAACAATACAATTGAGCTTGGTTATACAACATGGTTCCAGAAGCCTGAAGTAACAGTATCGCGTTTAAAGGGTGTTAATGCGATTACATGGAATAGTAAGAACTGGTTGATGTTTTGGATCAATCCGGAATACATCACAAATGAAAGTGCTGTATCGGCGACATTTGCGACGACATACTTTGATACTGATGAAAATGACACTGCACAGATCACGACCGATGCCATTGGGATTCTTACTCCTGTGACCGGAAAAACAGGCGAGTGGATCACTAACGTAATTCACAAAGATGATTTCCAAAATCCGTCAGTTGCCAATCCTGCGGCATATAATGACAGCAAGATTCAGATAACAGACAGAAGCTACGGCGCATCCGCAAGTGAGATTGAATTTATAAACGGCTATAAATCAATCCCATCAGAAATTGAAATGCTTGGCGGCACAGTTCACAGAACTATGATGGACTATGACAGAACTGCCGGGGCAGAGATTATTGTAAACCCTGCTACGGGCAATGCGAAGTATCTTTCAATTCCCGGTGACGGCAAATTGAAGATGAATATAGACGGTGCGTCAATACCGAAAACAGACAACAGTGTGACTATTGATATAACATATATTTCTAAGTCGGATGCAAAGCTTGTATACACCGGCACGAACGGCACCGACCATGAAATCAAGCTTGACGCCGGCGGAAGTGAAGAAACTCCGGCTGTAAAGACCGTGCATATAAAGGATTACGTAAACGATGGCGGAATAACGGTTGTTTCGAGCGGTGAGGAATTTGATCTTGTGAGAATCCGTGTAACAAACGATATGGACGCATACAGCGAGATCGTTCCGGATGCCGCTGTTGATATTACACCGATGCCGGAAGCAAAGCTTGAAATTTCGAAGGATACCGAAGTGACAGCAGAAGACGCAATTCCTCTTAAATGGAGCGAGGTTAATGGTGCTGAGTACTATGTTGTAGAAAGAAGTCTTGGCGGAGTAACAGAGTTTGTTTCAGGCAAAGTAACGGAAACCGCATATGTTGACAACGGCACTGCAAACCGCCCCGACGGCGGACCTGATGAAATCGATTATGAACAGAGAGTATCATCGGGAAATCAGAACTATGCAGTATGCGAACAGTCGCATTCAAATGAGCCTCTTACCGGAGCGGGAGATACTACAAAGGTATATGAGCCGTATGAGGGAATGCCAATCGTATCGGGCGGAACATATCAGTACAAAGTAACAGCTTATGCAGCTGACGGTACGGTTATGGCGATAAGTGATACAACAAATATCACTGCCGATAAGAAGGAAAACACCGCGTCTGTCATATTCAGCGGTACACCGTCAACTATTGTCAACGGATATGGATTAACTATTGTGAATCTGCCCGATGCCAATATAGAGAACGGAGAAAAGGCGGGTGCGTCATGCTGGGTAATAAAATCAGACAGTGATGAGATTGGATTCAGGCTAAATGATGACAGCGGACTTATAAATCCGCCGGAAAAGAAGAATTATCTTGTTAAGTATACTTATTTGGACAACTATCCGCAGCGTTGGACTGCGCTAAAGCTGGCACGGAGCACGAGTAGTGATTTTATTGCAATGCTTTCCGGAAATAAAGCGCCGGACAAGTGGGTAACGCGTGAATTTGTATATATAGGACAGAACAACCATCAGCTTACGAGCGGAGGCAAGTCCGTAGACATGGTTATAAAGGGTCATTTTGCCGGAACCAACCCGGGACTTGCGATACGTTCAATAGAAATAACAATGCTTGACGAGCCTGTGATTGAGAAATATGACATAGAAGTATCGCGTGATGATGAAACCACTACCGATGGACAGATCGGTCTGAAATGGGAGTATGTTGGCGAGAATGACGAAGAGGTTAAATATTACAGAGTTGAACGCGTTTCAAACGGTACTGTGGAGTTCACCACAGACGGAGAGGTATCCGATACAAAATATATAGACAAAGGTACGGCACAACGTCCGGCATATGGTCCATATGAGATTGATTATGAAATGCAAATTAATGCCGGAATCTATGACATATCTGACCTTGGTAACAATAAGCAGCGGCTTAGTGATGCGGGAACAACGACCCGCATTTACGAACCGTATGAGGGCGTACCGCTCGTATCCGGCGGAGAATACGGTTATATAGTAAAGGGATATAATGCATCCGGAGAGGTCGTTGCACAAAGTGCGCTTACAAAGCTCAAAACTCTGGAAAGAGAGAACACAGCATCGCTTGTTTTCGAAGGAACTCCCAAGCGCGGATTTGCAGGTTATAATATGAGTGTCAGCACCGTAACCAATATGGAGGTTGGAACATACAACGGTATAACAGGCTGGACATTTCTCAAAGACTGCGACTTAAACAACTCGAATCTCGGACTTCTCTTTGATGACGAGAGCGGACTTATAAACGGTGATGATGACACAGGCTATCTGATAAAGTTTACATGGGGCGATGCGTTCTGGAATGCAAACGGAACTGCAAGAATCAATCTGCAAAGAACAGCAAACCCGCAGTATAATCAGAATAACTTCAACGATTGGAAAAACTATATATCGATGCCGGCAGGGAGCGGCGCTCAGAATAACAAGTGGCTTACTACCGAGGTGGCTTATTATGGCAGGAACGCGCACAGCCTCACGGTAGACGATGTTATTTCTGATATTATAATTAATGCAAACTATGCGGGAAGATATGGAAGATTCTTTATTAAATCAATTGAAGTAACCAAATGGGACGGACCGGAGGAAAGACCATTTGAAATTAATATGCCGTCAATGTTTACAGACAATATGATTTTGCAGCGTGATAATGAAATAAATGTTTGGGGCAGAATAGACGGTGTGCCAAGTGAGGCAGATGGATATAGCGATGCAACAGTAGCAGCGATGCTCTTGGATCAGAACGGAGCTGAGATTGCAAGAGGTACAGCAACAGCGTCAGGAACAAGATATGCGGACTGGACGCTTACACTTGATGATACAGTTGAATACAAGGAGGGAAAGTCATACCGCCTTGAAATAACTGCCGAAGCGGCAGGTAAGAAATCAGAGACCGTGACATTTAATAATATCATATTCGGAGACGTGTATCTCTGTGCAGGTCAGTCAAATATGAGATATGGCCCGGAGTATAAGAATTGGACAGATTATAATGCGGATCTTGATAACAGAGAGTTTGATAATGAGAATATACGTATTATTTCAAATGAGAACGCAACCGTATCCGACTACTGGGAAACGTCTACAGCCGGCTGGAGAAAAGCTAATACCGAAACGATACGCGAGCTGAGCTTTTCAGCGACTGCGGCTTATTTCGGAAAGCATTTGTATGCTGATAACGGAAATATACCTATAGGTCTTATATCATCAGCAGTAGGCGGTGCAAGCATAAGAACGTTCTATGTTAATCCTGTAACTGACAGCGATGGAGCACAGCTTGATACCGGCAATTCGATATTATACAATAGACTTATATATCCGTACACAAACGGATTTAATGAAGGAAAAGGAATGAGCCTTGCAGGTATCATATGGTATCAGGGCGAGGCAGACGCGCAATGGCCGGATCTTAGCGTATACACAAAGGCTATGGAGCAGATGGTTAATGATTACCGCAGAGTATTCAATAATGACGAGCTGCCGTTTATGTATGCACAGCTCGCGGCGTTTGATAATCCGAGCGGCGAATACGAGGCAATTCGCGAGGCACAGTTTAATTATATGATTGGTAAAAATACCAATAACGGAAAACCGCAAAACGTGGGTATGGTCGTAATTACCGACAATACCGATAATATAGCAGACATTCATCCGAGAAATAAGAGCGAGGTCGGCAGGCGGCTTAGCCTGTGGGCAAGGAAGCTTGTTTATAATCAGGAGGATGTTGAATATACAGGTCCGATATTCAAGAGCGCGGAGTCTGTAGAGGTTGAGGGTGCAAACGCCCTGACCGTCACGTTTGAAGAATGCTCGGTAATGAACGGGCTGAAATTAAGAGACGGCAAGCTTGTCGGAATGAAGATAGCGGGCGAGGATAAGAACTTTGTTGAGCCTGACAGTTATGTGATTAGTGCGGACCAAAAGAGGATAACTGTTATGAGCAGCGAGGTAAGCGATCCAAAATATGTTCAGTATGGCTTCTATAAGCTTCCGACAGACGCTTCTCTTTTTAATGCGGACGGATTGCCCGCATCACCGTTCAGAAACTACGATTAAGAAAGGTAGTGTGATAAAAATGAAAATGAACAGAATTCTTTCACTAATACTTACGGCGTCGATAGGATTATCTGTCGTTGGCTTGACCGCCGCAGCGTCGGATCATCAGGCAGGCGAACACGATTTCGGCGATCCGTTTGCTCCGTATCTTGACACGGCGCTCGTGTTAAAAACACAGATAGAGAGTCCGTCAACTATTTCTCACACCTCAAGAGAGGTGCAGGGGTCATCGGCTGTTACAGCAGATATTATAGAGTCCTCAGCGCAGTTCTACACGCGAGATAACGGTGACGGAGCGCTTTCGGATGGATCCCTTGAGTCAAGAGATTATGGAAACATAAAAAATATAATGTTCGCATATATGTATGAGCCTGCCGAGGCGGGTAAATATCCGGCAGTTCTTTTCCTGCACGGAGGCGGCGGAACTGCGGATACATTTAAGGACAAGGCAAAGGATTTCGCGGCAAAGGGATATGTTACAATGGCAATCGACATACCCGCGCTTATGGGTAATCCCGGTACAGTTGATGTAGACGGTGCAGCTGTTGCAAGATCAAGCGGTGCATATAAAAACGGCGATGGCGGCGATAGATTCAAAATTGCCGAAGAATACGGCGGAGCGAAAAACAGTGATCTTGTAGATGCTGAAATAGGTGTAATTCAGGCATTCAATTATCTTGCCGGAAATGCAAAGACAGATGTCTCAAATATGGGTATCATGGGCAGTTCATGGGGTGGTTATTCCGCGACGCTCGTAGGCGGTATGCTCGGGAACAAGGTCAAGGCTGTATATTCGCAGTACGGTTCAGGCTTTTACGGACCGACTCCTGACGGAACGAAATATGACAGCTTCTGGACTGATAACGGATATTTCCCGACAGATGAGTTCGCGAAAACGGAATGGTATAGTTATCTTGACCCGTCAGCGTATCTTGATAATATGACGGCAAATTATTATTTGGACGGCGCCGCAAAGGATACCTTCTACAGACCGAAATCTGTAGAGGCAACTCTTGACAAGGCAAAAGCCGGCGCAGCGGATGTAAACCATGTATGGAGCTATGAGAGCAGCCATGTGAGCATCAGCGGTTCAGATACTTCTTATCCGTTCATGGATTACTATCTCAAGAATGAGGGCAGCGCTATATCAAAGACGGAGATCGTAAAAACAGAGCTTCTGCCGGACGGCTCAAACAAGGTATACATTAATGTTACAGCATCTGCCGAGCCAAGCTCTGTAAAGCTTGTGTATAGCAAGAATGATACCGGCTATACAGACCGCGTCTGGAATACTGTTGACGCGGTAAAGGGTGCGGACGGATATACTGCTGTACTCGCGGCTGATAAGGTTGCAGGCGGTGTTGAGTATTACGCGCTTACACGTGACTCTGACAAAATAGCATATTCATCAAGCAGAATGAAAACAGGCTTTACTCAGCAGGTCAGCGTAGTGTCAACACCGGATTTCACGCTTAATGACACGCCGAGCAGCGTAATAGGCAATGGTACATTTACCGCAAAAGTTCCTGTCATAAATAACGATTACGCGGGGGAGAGTAGTGTAAGGGCGATTCTCGCACTCTATAAAGACGGTGCGCTTGAAAAGGTTAGTCTTTCCGATGAAACAGGAATAGCGGCCGGAGCGGAGACTGTAATACCGGTATCGGTAGATATCGATGCTGATAATATTGACTCATATAGAGTAAAGCTCATGATATGGGACGGCATAGGCACAATGCGGCCGTATGATAAAGAATACAGTCTTTCAAGCGTTGATTCAGCGCCTACAGCGCCTGAGAACCTTGTCGTTACGGGAAGCACAATCGAAGGTATTTCAATGCAATGGGATGCGGCGACGGATAATATTGCGGTTGAAGGCTATGACGTCTATAGAAAGGCATCGGGTGAGACTGACTACGAAAAGCTGGCAACGCTTTCCGGCAATGCATTGTCATATACCGATTCAATGATAGAGGTAAATGAAACCTATGGTTATCAAATCATGGCATTTGACGGCAGCGGTAACCGTTCAGAAGCGGCTGAGGTACAGGCCGACTCGATAGAGGGCGCAAAGGTTATGCTCAATCAATACGACCCTGAAAACGGTATTGACATAGACGGCTACATGCTAAGAGCACATATAGACAAGGATAAGGGTGACGGAACCACCGTTACATTAAAAGAGAATTTCACACCGTTGCAGGATGAAGTAGCACGTGATTGTGTTGAGATTGCAAATGGTGCAGATCCGGGTACAGGTAAATATATCAATCTTGCGGTAGACGATAATTACATAAATGAAATTGATAACAGGGTAGCTGTTATGGTTACCTTCGACGATGTGAATTTTGATAAGGTTAAGATGCAGTATAACGCGGTTGACGGCAGTCCGTATAAGCCGGCTGATATTTATACAAAGCGCAATGAACAGCGCTGGACAACAGCAACCTATATTATAGAGGACGCTAAGTTTGTAAACATGATAGGCGGTAAGGATGATTTGAGAATCAATTTTGATAATGGCGCTGTAAACCGTATTGCAATGATCCAGATTGTTAATCTGTCAGATGCTCTTGGCGTAAAATCTGCGAGTGCGGACAGCATAGAGCTTTCATGGAAGAACGTTTCTGATGCTCAGAATTATGAGCTGTACCGTGACGGTGAGCTTATAGCTGAACCGGACGCGAATACAAGAACATATACGGATACAGGACTTACAATAGATACCGAGTATACGTACACATTAAAGGCTGTAACAGAGCTTGATACACGTGAGATCGCAACGATCACAGCCTCAACCTTGAAGCGCTATATTGCTGAGGTTGATTTTAACGACGGGACAGAGTACAATATGAGTTCGATGACAAGCGGCTTTGATGTAGAGAAGATCGACGGTCTTACGGCTGTTACTACTGAAAGCGACAACATTAATCTTAAATTATCTGTTGATAACACTGTTATAACGGGTAAGAAGAACTATCTTGTAACCTTTAAGTACAACGACTGCGGCAATGCAATGAAAATGCGCGTAGGCATGACAAACTCAGGAATTGACCAGGCTCACTATTTCTATACAAACGGAACCGGCAAGTGGGAAACAGCAATCGTTCTTATCCCTGACTGCCAGTTTAACAATAACGGCGATGATATTCAGATAAGAGCGGCAAACACGGGCGGTAAATATGCGATTACCAGCGTTAAGCTGTCAGAGTGTCCGTCATATGATGAGGGCACATCATATCTGAACGGTATCGTATCGGGCGTCACCACAGTGGACGGAATGCTAAATACAGCATTAACAACCTTTAAGACTGCGGATGATGAGTCGAGCGCTGAGGTTATAGATTATGACGGCGCAAGCGTAATCAGACTCAATTCAACAAATGTAAATAGTGACGGTAAGAAGAGATCTGCGTTTAATATAGTACCGGATTACCGCCTGCTTGGTCAGAATTATAAAAATGCTGTGCTTCCGGGTGACGAAGGATATGAAGAAAGACCTGCGGCAGTAAGACCGGTAACCTTAAAAGTTACATACCTTAAGAACAATACATCCGGTGTGATTTATATAAAGGGTGCAAAGCTGGATGAGGAAAACAATAAGATTACTAACCCTGACAATGACGCTTCGCTCAATCTTGTCGGTAACGGTGAATGGGCAACTGCCAAGATTCATATAGATGACTATTATGTACAAGGCACGTCTGCGGCGCTTAACAGTCCGATTCAGCTTATTGCTTCCGGAGTACCGGCAGATGAAGATATCATAATCGGTAAGATCGAGATTATGAACCGAGATTACAGCACGAAGGTTGGCGAGTACAGTGTTGAGGATCCGAATGCTGCTGAAGCTATTACAGCAACGTTTGACGATGGAATTGAAGAGCGTGTAATTGACTATAAGTCGGCAATGTACACTGACCGGAAGGATGCATTCTTCAAGTTTGCTGTGGATAAGTCAGTTGTAACCGGACAAAAAGACAGATTTGTCACAATAACATATCATGACGGTGGTATTGCAAACACTCCGGTTCGTGTTTCGATGGTGAATAACGCTATAGACGGCGCACATTATTTCTTCACAAGAGGAACAAATCGCTGGGAAACAACAACCGTACTTATACCGGAAGCAGAGTTCAAGGGTAATTCCAATGACATTACAATAAAGCTTACTAATGTTGATAACGGAAATACTATAGCAATCTCGAAAATAGAGCTTTCAGACGGTAATGAGCATGCCGGAACTGCTGATGATATCGGTGCGCAGAACGTAACGGGAATCGCGTCGGGTATGACCGTATATAACGGAATGTTTAACACATCGCTCGCCGCATGGGAAACTGATGCGTATACAACACTTGAACCGGTAACGATTGATGGAACAGCGGCGCTCAGGGTTCTGTCCGCAAGCGATAACGCGAGAGGCGAATTCCGTATTGTACCTGATTACCGTTATCTCGGTCTGACCGCCAAGTCGGGAGACTTACCGAATGGGACAGTAACACCGATAAAGGTAAAAGTGACGTATTATAATAATGGCGGCGGCGCGATGTATATAAAGGGCGCAACGCTTAAAGCAGACGGAACAGGCCTTGAATGGGCGAAAAATCATGGGACATGTGCTATAGGCACAAGCGGATCATGGATAACTTATGAGACTGATATTGATGATTTCTACATGAACGGAGGCTCTGACGTGTTCAGATCGTACATTCAGTTTGTAACAAATAATACTCCGGAAAGCGGAATTATCATCAAATCAATAGAGATTCTTAATAAATAAAATATGAACAAAAAAATAACAAGGCTTACCATAGCGCTCACATTATCGGCTCTGTTGGCAGCAACACTGCCGGTAATGCCTATGGTGCGCGAAGCAAAGGCATCAACGGAGGGCTTGACCTACCGTATTGCTCCGACAAAATATGAAACCGATGAATATATTGTATCGGGACTATTCATAAACGATCTTGACATGGACGGCAACGGTGAGCCGGATGTAACCGGAGATGGAGTAACGGATGTAACGCCATGGTTTCAAGGCGCGATGGATTATCTTAGAGATATTGGCGGGGGAACGCTGTTTGTCCCGGAAGGGCGCTATGTTATAAGCGGCACATTGACAATCCCTGAGGGCGTTATCCTTGCCGGTGACTGGAAAGCGCCTGACGAAGAGGGTATTCACGGCACAGTCCTTATGGCATATAGCGGCAGAGGCAGCGCCGAGTCGGAGCCTTTTATATCGGTTCGGCAGAACGCACAGATTCGTGATTTGAATATTTGGTATCCCGAGCAGACCGCAGACGATATTACTGTATATCCGGCTTCGATACGGCTCAATGATCCCTCGCAGTGGGGCGCGGAATCAACAGAGGTTAGGAATGTTACTTTTGTAAACTCATATTATGCGATACAGCAAGGACCGAAGATCAACGGTTGCCCCAATGTTCGGAATGTGTATGGCACTCCGCTTTATATGGGAATAAACATGGACGGAATTGCTGATGTAGGACGTTTTGAGAATATCAGCTTTTCGCCCGAATATTGGGAGAAGTCAGGGCTTCCGGGCGCACCCTCTCAGGGAGACATGCATAGGGATTACATATATAACAATGCAGTCGCGGTATCACTTGCGAGAATAGATTGGTCGTATCTGTGTCACTTAAATGTTGACGGATATATGACCGGCATAGAGATGCGTCATTCTACATGCGAAGGTTCTGTTGACGAAAACGGAAATATTATTTCATATTCATATCCGAACGGTCAGATATATGATGTAAGCATAAATAACGGGCAATACGGTTTTTTTGTTGAAGGCTGCTCAAGCGCAGGCGAGGTAGTGAGCCGAGTAAGCATAGACGGCTGCGAAACAGGAATTGAAACGCAAAGAGTATTCGGAGCGTCCGGAGGCAGCCTTCAGATTTCCGATATCAGTATCACAGACACGCAAACCGCCGTAAAGCATGACGGGTATATGCGGTTTATGCTCCAGGATGCGGATATTGAGTCGGGTGATATAAACGTAACCAACGGAACAATAGGTATATTCGATTCTAAAATAAATAGTGATGTAATTCTTGATGGTCTTGCAGAGCAGGCGATGCTGTGCGCAGATACATTTATAGGTTCTCACGGAGTATATAATAATTCCGGATGTTCTCTTACAGAGGATAGGGAACAGGTCAAAGCGCCTGATTTCGGTGATTTCCCTGATACATCCATAAGATCGGGCAAGCCGGCAAGGGCGGAAATATACGTTGTAACAGAGGATCCGTACAACGCGCCGTATGACGGCACGGAGGATGCTTCTGCGGCTATTCAGCACGCTATTGATGACGCGTATAGTGACGGGGGAGGCATAGTATTTTGCCCTCCGGGTAATTATGTACTGAAAAATCAGCTTACTGTATATGAAGGTGTTGAATTACGGGGCGCGATAGATAAAATGCGTATGCCGATAAATATCGGCACGATATTTAATCCTGAGCCGGGTGTTGTCGAAAGTATTTTTAGAAACAATTTCAACAACGCCGAAACTCGTACACAGAATGGTGTTCCGAATTGTCTGAGCCCGGATCCGGACGGATTCGGTGAGGTATGCCCGGCAGCAGAGAATAAAAATGTAACGGTTACCTCTGACAAAACACTGCGGTTTTATACTGAAGCTGATTCTGAACAGGCGCATATCTATAACAGAACAGTCAGATGGTCGAGCGGAGAGGATGATTCAGTCTATTATATATCTGTTGATGTGAAGCTTGCATCTATAAAGGATGGCGGCGAATTTTATATGGTTTCATATAACGATCCGGATCAGACTGATCCAAAAGGCGTCAGACTTGCGACCTTCAGATCTGACGGAACGGTGAATTGTGACGGATCCAAAGCACTACCGTATGAGCTTGGCTCATGGTATAAGCTTGAATGGAAGCTTGATTTGAGAGATACAGATAATAAAACAATGTGCTTTAATATGTATAGCTCAAAAGGAAAGCTTATAAACACAACCGGTGAACTGTCTTTGCCCGCCGCGTTTAACGGCAATGACGCGCCAATGGGCAGATTGCTTATGGCAGCAACAAAGCGCAACAGCGGTGAGGGCAACGAGGCAACCGAAGTGTTTATTGACAATGTGGTAATCAGAAAGGACTCCGATATTCATATTCCGATAATACTCGAGGCAAACAGCGGCATACGCGGGATTGTATTTGACGAATTAGGACAGAGCTGTATTGGCAATCCCAATGAAACATCGTATATGGTACAGGCGCAAGGAGAGAACGTATACGCAATAAACGTATCGCTGCGCAATGTCTATAACGGTCTGGACTTCTTTACATATAAGTGTGACAATCATTTAATAGACGGATTATGCGGCTTTGCATGGAACAATCATGTAAGAATAGGCGGAAACAGTGAAAACGGACGGCTTTTCAACTGTCATTTCAACTGGGGACCGTTATTCTACGGTGAACAGTCGAAATACCTCAGCTGGCCCAATTCGCCCACACCCGAGGAGCGCAGTCTGTATCAGGACAGTATGCAGAGTTATCTTGCGCAAAATCTTGACTGCATAATTATCGGCGATTGTTCTGACGAAATATTGTACAATAATTTCAGTATTTTCGGCAGACGCGGCTTGTACCTTAAGGATGACGGAGACGGCGGGCCAAGCGGGAAAATCCTTGGTCACGGCGTTGACGGTTCAAGAGTATGTATATATACAGACACGCCGACAGCAGGGATGAGTCTGCTGAACACGCAGCTTGTAAGCTACAAGGACGGAGAGTCGGCGCATATCGTCACCGCAGACAGCTTCGGCGGTACGCTGACGCTTATCAATACATCGTTGTGGTCGTCACCGGATATAAACCTTATATCCAACGGCGGAGCGATAAACATGTATAATGTGAATTTCTATAGCATGGGAACAGTATTCGCAAAGCCGGACGGCGGTGATATATATGTAACAAACGGCTATCTCAATAACACCGGGACGCTGTATGAAGGCAGAGGTGATAAATTATATCTGAAAAATCTGATAATTACAAAAAGTATCGCGGATCCTGACATACTAGGCAGTACTGTAAACGTGGTCACAGAGGCGGGCAGAAACGACAGACCAAAGGACGTCACAATAGGGGACGATGAGGTATTCATTTTTGCCGAGGGCTTTACCGACTATCCTGTTACTGTAACCGGCGGAGTTATAAACGCGCTCGGCAGGACAACGAGCTTCAGCTATATATCAGGAATGAGCGAAACCTCAAACATTACCCGTGTTGAAGAAAACGGAAATTATTACGCAAGACTTTACAGCAGCGGAACAGGCGATCAGGCCTTTCTGCAGAATCAGTCTATATATCTCGAAAGCGGAAAAGAAAATTCGAGATATACGATACAGGCAAGAGTAAAGATCGACTCCGTAAAAACGGGCGGCTCATTCTATATGTTATTAAATAATATGACTGATCAGAACACGACAAACGGCTCTATAAGAATGGCTGATTTCTCAAACGGCAGCGTTGCCGTTGCCGACAGAGGCAGCCGGCTCGAATATGAATTCGGAAAATGGTATCGCTGTGTATGGAAGCTTGATATGACCGATATTACTGAGAAATCAATAACGATGTATTTATATTCCGATGACGGTGAGCTTCTCGGTCAGTCACAGACAATAAAGCTTTCTGATGCGTATCAGAACGGAAATGCGATGGGTTATATCCAAGCAAACACAAATAAGAGCTCAACCGGTCTTGAGGATGAGGAAACTGTTGCGTTTATGGATTATCTGGTCGTGAGCGGAGAAAAGGCTGCGGAGAATACCTCAGATCCCATACCGACGCCTACACCAACCCCGAGTCCGTCACCGTTGTACACACCGATGCCAACTCCGATCCCAACCGAAACACCGGAGGGGATAACGGATACAATTGCATCTGATGGATGTGTAACGGTTAAAGCAAAGCTTGATGACGTTCCGGCGCAGGCGATCCTTGCGATATTCAATGATGGTATTCCTGTATATATCGCGGCTCGGGATTGCGCAGAGAGCGGGATTAATGAGATTATATTTGATGACATAGTTCTTGCCGATAATGTGAAGGACTATGAAATAAAGGCGTATATATGGGATTCTCTTTCCGGAATGTCGCCTGTACATAAAATAGTAACTATGCAGTAAACGAATGAAACAGAAAAGGAAGATGTGTATGAAGTTGTTATTAAAACCGTTCACGCTATTAGCGGCGGCAGCAGTTTTAACAGGATTGGTTCCGCAGGCGGCATTTTCTGCAACCGGCACGATAACTAATTATTATGCGGAAGCAGATCTTGGCAGTGTTTCGGAATTTACCGCAATATTTATCGACCGGAAAGGCGGCCGCGCTCCTGAGGAATATACAGTAGAGCTGTCTGATGATGGTCTGAACTGGCATGAGGCGGAGAACAACAGCGCCCTTGGCAGTGTTGTAAGCAATATGTCATTTGAAGCCGGAACAGGCTATACATATACAAGCTATAATGCGCAATATGTAAGAGTAGTATCGGACGAGGCTCTCGATGGTATCGGCATAAGTATACAAAAGTATGAAGATACTGCGCCCGAGGGTACAGTGATGCTGTTTGAAACCAACGACGGAACCGACATCCGATCAACTGCAACCGAGAATATGGATTCAAGACTAAATAAAAAGAGTATTATAACACCGGCATATATTTACTGGAATGATGCGGTAGGCAAGGAATACAACTATGACGCAGTGAATATTATAATCCCTCTCGGAGCGAGAAAGGAAATAGCATCCTTTGAGATAGGCTCATATTACAACCAAAACAATAAGGTTTTTTCGGATCTGCTTGCAGGAAAATATGAGCTGTTCTATGCAGATACAGAATCAGAGGTACATGGTACTGACGTAGACAATCTCAATTTGATATTGTCAGGAACTCCGTCAACAAGCGGACGGACGATGCTGCGTTTTGAGCCGGTCACGGCAACACATCTTGTCCTCAGACTCGGCGGAGCTATCAGAGGCTCAGTTGATACTGCTATCGGACAGGCGGATGGGAGCAAAGTAACAAAGAATGCAAGCTTTCTTACATATATAGGCGCATATACAGCGGGCCCTGAGCTTGTAAAGAGTATCGATTATGGCAGCTTTGACGCGGAGGGCGATGTCCCCGAGTATCAGGGTACGGTTGATCTTGTAATGTTCATGGGTCAGTCTAATATGGCAGGCAGAGGAACGGCTTCGGATAGTATTATATGTCCGGAGGGACAGGGCTACGAGTTCAGGGCAATAAGTGATCCTACAAAGCTGTATCAGGCAAAAGAGCCGTTTGGCATAAACGAAAATAACCCGTCCGGCGTTTCAGAGCCGGGCAATAAAACGGGTTCAATGGTCAGTGCGCTTATGAAATCATACTATGACTATACAGAAGTTCCGATAGTCGGAGTATCTTGTTCAATAGGCGGTACTTCAATTGACGCATGGCAGCCGGGTACAAGATACCTTGATGATGCCATCGCACGATTTACTGAAGCAAAAAAATACTTGAAAAATAACGGCTACGTTATACGTCGCCGATTTATGGTATGGTGTCAGGGCGAATCTGACGGAGATAAAAATACCCCTATAGACGAATACAAATCGTCTACGAGCAAAATGGTTCAGGCCATGGTTGATGAAGGAGTTGAAAAATGCTTCATGGTTCGTATAGGGCATTATCGTGATGATGAGAGATACGATAAATATATCGAAGCACAGTCCGAGCTTTGCGAGGAAGACGATAATATAGTAATGGCGTCAGAGAAATTCGCTGATTTAAGAGATCTGATGAAGGATGTTTTCCACTATACCCAGGAAGCGTACAACATCACCGGAGCAGACGCGGGACAGAATATTGCCGCATATTACGGCGACACAGAAAAGAAAGAGCATGCTGAGCCGACAATCGATATTATCAGTAAGCTCAAAACGGACACAGAAGCAGGAGTTACCTTAAACAGCGGCTTTGAAGGACAAATAGCCGCCGGTCTGTATTCACCGGACGGAAATTTGCTTGATTGCCGCGTTATAGAGGATAACGGCACGGCTCAGACAATTAAATTTGATATTTCCGATGGAAATGCAAAAACAATAAAGCTGTTCAATTGGGATTCGATCTTAGGCGGTACATCGCTCAGTATATCTGTGAATATTGATATTAACAGTATAGATATTCCTAATATGGAGTCAACGAACGATTTCCTTTACGGAGAATACTCCAACGATGAGATGTATGAGCATTCAATGCCGTACAGATACTGTCTGCCGGTAAATTACGACAGCACAAAGGAATATCCTGTTCTGATGTATCTCCATGGCGCAGGCGGACGCGGGAACGATAATGTTAATCATATGAATAATCCGAGAGCGTTGTTTGACAGAATGCTGAACGAAGAGAATATCAGCAAATACCCATGTATTCTTATTGCTCCGCAGTGTCCAACGGGCGAGCAGTGGGTTGATACCGGCTGGGTTGAGGGTTCATACAGCGTGGACAATGTACCGATAAGTGATGAGCTCAGTATGGCAAAGGATATTATACTTGAGATTGAAAATCGGTTCAGCGTTGATTTAAACCGTGTTTATATCGCGGGTCAGTCTATGGGCGGGTACGGCGCATGGGATATAATCATGCGCAACCCGGATATGTTTGCGGCGGCTATTATAAACTGCGGTGCGGGCGATCCGTCAAAGGGTGCGCTGCTCAAAGATATGGCAATCTGGGTACATCACGGTGATGCGGATACTACGGTTCCCCTAAGCGGTTCGCGTGACATGGTAAAGGCAATAAAAGACGCAGGCTCAACCAATATACGCTACACGCAGTACCCGGGCGTAGAGCATGAGGTACAGACTGAGACCTTTAAAGATCCGGATCTGCTTAATTGGCTGTTCTCAAAGGACCGTGAAACAAACCCGGACGAGGTAGATAATTACAGCTATATTGTAATAAACGATACGATTATCAATGATACGTCATATCCGCGCCCTGATATCAAGGAGGACGGTACGATATGGGTAAGCGCAAGAGCGCTTGAAGATGCGCTCAGATGGACGATCACCGATACCGAGATAACCGCCGCTAACGCGTCAATGCCGCTTACAAGTGACGATATAATCACTGAAAACTCTGAGAAAATGATACGTCTTGGCGCTTTAGCGGATGGATTAGGTGTTGAAACAAATTTTGATGAGCTTTCGGGAATGGTAGCGCTTAAATCAAGTCAGCAAAGATCGGGCGCATTGAAGATTGCAAAGGCAGAAGCTAACGATGCGCAGACCGAAAACCCGGTTTTTAACGCGATTGATGGATTTACAGATACACGCTGGTCGGCAATGGTAAATAACTCCAGACCGGAAAATACCTTTACATGCGAGCTTGCCGAGGAACAGACGGTTTCAGCTGTTGAGATTTACTTCTATGCCGGAGACACCAGATCTTACGACTTTGATATAAAAGTAAGCTCAGACGGCGAGACATGGACAACTGCGGGAAGGTATGCAAGCACAAAAGTAAATGGCTTTGAACGGTTCGCATTCAAGCCTGTAACAGCAAAATACATTCAGTACTGCGGACGCGGTTCGACATTAAGCGATGGTTCGAAAAATGCATATAACAGCTTCTGGGAGTTTGAAATATACGGTGAATAAAAAATAATACAAAAGCTCCCGAGTCGGAATTTCCGATTCGGGAGCTTTTGTTAAATAAAGAGGGGGAATTAATTGTATGAAACGATTGTTTCAATTTTGGTAATGCCTTTCTTTATTTGATACACCGCCAACGGCAGCAGTGTTTTCTGATATACAAGACTTGTATTCGGATGCACGGAGCGTACCTCCGGGTGCCCGCCTGTTGTGCTTCTTACGGTACAATATGAGAAGTCATTTTTCACCTTGGCGTATTCATCGCCGCCCTCGGTTTCGCAGTGACAATCTGCCGCGCACGATACCGCAAAGCCTGCGTCTCTTGCGATACATTTGTACTTACTTAAAATTTTATGCCGTCTTATATGTCCGTTTTCGGTGGGAATAAGCGTGGTTTCAACTTCAATTCCCTTAAACGGCGACCACTTCGACACAATTTTGTTTTTGCTTACGCTTATCTTGTCACACAAACGGCGCGTAAAGATATATCCGTCAATTTCAAATGACAGCATGCTGTCCGGCGCTGCGTGATCGAAGAGCTTATTTGAACGCGGTACGCTGAATCCGAATTCCGAGCTGTACGCGAACTTACAGTATTTCTCCGATATATGCACATGGACGTTATAGTGTAACCGACCCGGAACAAGCGCTGTAACATGGTCGCCGAAATGCTGTATGAGCATTTGAGCTTCAGGAATAAGCTTCTGCTTATCGAGCTTCGGAAGCGGTTCAACCTCAGCGCTCCAGAATGGGTGGTCATCAGTGGCGGCTAACACGAGAAAGGCTTTTAAACACCAGTACGGAGAGCCGGGGGAATTATAGCTTTCCGACATATGCAGATTAGGATATCTGTATCCGATCGTTAAGATACCGCTGTTATCAAATATTGGATTGGCAAGCCATTCCTCGAAATGCCTTACCAGTATCCCCTTGATTATCCCGTGACTGAACACGGGCACATCCGCGAACACGCATGCGCTCCAGAACGCGGCCTGCGCGAAACGATATGTGAGCGAACGTCCGTACACAAGCGCTCTGCCCTTGCTGTCGAACCAGTAAATAAATGTTTTGGCAAATTCAGCCGCGCGCGCCTTGAATTTCTCGCAGCGTTCTCCGTCCTCGTCCATGCATACCTTGCTGTAGATGAGACTGTAGAAATGAAAAGCAAAGGGGATATAATAATCCCTCTGCTGCGATTCTCCGTCATAATACCAGCCGTTCCCAAGATAGAATGAATCTATGCGTGAAAGAGTATGTTCTATTTTATCACTGTTATATTCAAGCCCCAGTTTTTTAAGCGCAAGATTTACGAGAAGAGGGAAGAACAGCCAGTTGTTATCTGATACTTTATATTCGTTTATCTTTCGGAGGTATGCGGCAAGGTTATTCTTTGCCTTATCGTCAAGAGGCTCCCACACTCTGTCCGGCGCTAAAATAAGCGCAAGCGCAATTGCCGCGAACTCTACGAACTTCTGATCATAGTTATGTATATCGCCCCAGAACTCCTTCGATTCCGGATCTGTCCCATTTGTAAGTCCTTTAACGTATATATTGCGGAATCCGTCTATATCTCCGCCGCCTGCCCATAATGGAGCAAGCCCCCATAATATACGCGAGAACCCTTCCATCGGAACGGTATAGTCATCAAAAGCCGCGCCGGTATGTCCAACGCAGAGCTTAGCGCAGCCCTCCGAATAGTAATTTCTTACCGGGGCTATTATTTTTTCAAGAAGTCCTCTGAAATAATCTTTATCATAATTCAAAGCAATACATTCCTTTCAAGTATGTTTTATATGTAATAACAAATTACATAGATTGATATATATTAATTTTACAATACTTTTTGCGTTTTGTCAATAGAAAATCGCCAAAAAAGGCTCAAGATATTCTAAGTATATTTAAAATATAAGCCTTGACTTTAATATAATATAATGATATAATAATATATAAAGATATAACAAACAAAAAGACAAAGTCGGAGGTTATTTAAATGGAATTAAAGAAAATAATGAATGCTCTCGAATATTGTATCAACAAGGAAAGAGAAAATATAAGTATATTCGGCAGACTATACCCTTGTCCGCAGAGCCGTGAATATATCTATGACGGTCAGACAAATTATGAATGGACCAACAGCTTTTACAGCGGTATGCTGTGGCTTGCATACGAAATTACAAAAGAAGACTGCTTCTTTAATAAAGCGAAGGAGCATTCGGAAGATTTCAGAAAAAGGATGGATGAGAGAGCAGACACACTATATACGCACGATATAGGCTTTCTCTACACGCTATCATGTGTTGCTGACTATAAGATAACCGGAGATGTTAAGGCGAGAGAAACAGCGCTGAGAGCCGCTGATCTCCTTGCTGAGCGTTATTCCGAAAAGGGCGGATTTATCCAGGCATGGGGGAGTCTGAGTGATCCGAACAGCTATAAGCTTATTATAGACTGTATGCTTAACATTCCGCTGCTTTTCTGGGCATCGGAAGAAAGTGGTAATATGAAGTATAAGGATATGGCGGCTTCGCATCTTTGGAGAACGGTTGAAAACGCGATAAGAGATGATTTCACAACTCATCATACATTCTATTTTGACAAGGAAACAGGAAAGCCGTTAAGAGGAGAAACGCACCAGGGTTATTCTGACGATTCATGCTGGGCAAGAGGACAGTCATGGGGAATATACGGCACAGCTCTCGGTTATTCATATACAAAGGAAGAAAGTATCATTCCGATATTCAACGGTCTCGTTGACTGCTTCTTAAAGAGACTTCCGAATGATAATGTTCCGTATTGGGATATGATATTTACATCAGGCGATGAGCCGAGAGACACCTCTGCCGCTGCGATCACGCTGTGCGGTATTCTTGAAATGAATAAGCATGTGAAAAACGAAAAATACATGCGGGCAGCCGAGCGGATTCTTAATTCGTTGATCGACAACTATATGACAAATAGTCTGCCGCTCTCAAACGGACTTCTAACCGACGGCATGTACGGAAGAATGAGAGGGGACAGACCGGAGTGCAACATCTGGGGCGACTATTACTTTATGGAAGCGCTTGTAAGGGTTGTTACCGATAACGAGTGGATAAAGTATTGGTAAATAAAGAGAGGGCGCGGCAATTGCCGCGCTCCTTTATGTACTGTTTTGTAGCTTTAACAGGTGTTAGAATGTAAAATTGACAACTTCTTTAATATCATCCCAATTGACAGTTGTAATATAATTAGCGCCTTTTGATTCAAGCCCCTCTGTGGCGATAGTTGCATTTGTCGGAGCTGAAGCTGTCAGTATATTCTCTGTTGAACATTCTGTTATTTTTATTGAAGGTATTATAAAACTCTTTTTCATTCCAATTCCTCCTCCTCATCATTCAAATTCTACTGTAAGTGTTGCACTTGGTACTTCTTCTTGATCAGTCGGCACATTTGTTATAACCAGACCGAATATGATGTTTGCGTTCGTAAATTCTGTTCTCTTATCACCGCTCAAATCAACATCTTTTGTATAATTTTCAATTGTCCATGTTGCTTTCTTAAGTTTCCCTTCGACT
The DNA here is from genome assembly GCA_964579875.1 of uncultured Lachnospiraceae bacterium. Classification (GTDB taxonomy): domain Bacteria; phylum Bacillota; class Clostridia; order UBA1381; family UBA1381; genus Ornithomonoglobus. The sequence continues at coordinate 66,852 of CAZOHJ010000010.1, forward strand.
CCTGTAACCGTAGCGTCGTATGCAATTGCCGCAGCGCCAGCGGCGGTATTGACAAGCTTACTGTTAGCATCTACCTCTACAGGCGATATAGGAGTAGGCGTCGGATCTGATTCATCTTCTATTTCTTCAAAGGTGTAGAACATTAATTCATATATATAAACAGCCTCCGAAGCGGAAAAATCATCCAACTTAACCTGAATATATTGAGCATTTGTGTTAACAACAGCATCAACCTTCTTTACCTTCTCATTATTATTGTTTGCGATTTCTACAGCGGTCATGTCGGATACATCAGCAAGGCTTACGCTACTTAATTTAGTATCCGGAGCCTTTGCGCTGCTATCTGAAATAATACCAACAGTATAACCCGAAATGAACGTCTGTAAACCTTGTTCTAATACGCTTACTTTAGCAATTTCTGTTTCCTTTAAGAAATCAAAATTCAATGCATACCAGCTGTTCGTGTCTCTTACTTTGGTTGATTCTCCCTCAGGTGTATATTCCGGCTTATAGTACCCATTACGATTATTGGCGTTAATAAGAATACCGTCATCATAGGTACCATCAAAAAGCGCTGTATATCGAGAAGCTGTTATGTCACTCATGTTTGTACCGTCTGTATTATGGTCGCCACCGTTCCAGCTGTTTGCGAGATACGGTTTTGTATACGGTTTTGTTCCTGATTCTGCATACGTTGTCATATCTATAAGCTTATACTTAAGATATGCTCCGACGGTCGGCTCGCCTACGCCGGTAGGAACTGTAATTTTAAGCTTTGAGGCTGTTGTTGCCGCAATATCCGCCAGATCAAGAACTGCCGCGCCTGTTGTGGAGTTATTAAAGCTTACCGCATTCTCCGAACCAACCGGGTTATCATCGCTATCAAGGAATTGTGAGTTGCCGATAAAGTTCTGCTCTGTGGGATATGTAAGTCTTACCGCATTAAATGCCTCAGGCGCATCCGGCAGATTTATTGTATATGTTTCCTGTCCAACGGTGTAAACATCCTTGTATGTGTAGAATACCAATTCATAGACATTAATAAGATCTTTGTCTGAAAAATCATCAAATTTCAACTGCAAACGTTGAGTTTTTGTATTCAGAATTGTATCAACAGCCTTTATTGAATCACTATAATCGCTTGTGATGTCAATATTGCCTATTGCCGCTGCATCTTCCAAGCTTACAGAACCTAATACGGTATCAGGACTTTTTGCCGTGCTTTCCGAAATAATGCCAACCGTATAGCCTGAAATGTATGCAGCCGCACCTTGTTCTAATACGCTTACTTTAGCAATTTCTGTTTCCTCCAAGAAATTAAAATTCAATGCAAACCAGCTGTTTGTATCTCTTTTTTTGGCTGATTCTCCATCGGGTGTATATTCCGGCTTATAGTAAACAGAACGAGAATTGGCATCCGTGAGGAGGCCGTCTTTATAGTCACCATCAAAAGATCCCGCATGCCGAGCAGCCGATACACCGCTCATATTTGTACCTGATGTATTGTGATCACCGCCGCTCCAGCTGTCTTCGAGATATGGCTTTGTATACGGTGTTGTTCCTGCTTCTGCATTTGTTGTCATCTCGATGGCTGTATAATCAAGCAGTTTTATCTCTGTTGTTGCCGCATTATAGTTGCTGAGCAGGATCGATGATGCGTTCGTATTCTCATCCACATTAACAACCTGACTTGTTTTGCCGGCAACGAGGTCATAATCTTTGTCATTTACCGTAAGCTTCGCGCCCGTTGGCGCAGCGCCATCAGTATATGTAATTCTTACAGCATCAAATTCACGTTCACTGCCTAAACTGATGCTGTCGTCCGCCGCAGATCCTGTTAACTGCAATGCAGCAAGACTTGACAACATCACTGCTGTTGACAAAGTCAAACTTATTGCTTTTTTCATAAAAATCATCCTCCTTGTTATAGATAGATATAATTTGTTATCACCCAGTAAAATAGTTTAATGTATCTTTACAGGTATTAATTTATTATAATTATAGCACTTTAATATGTTAAAGTCAAGGAAAGAAAATTAAAAAGATATATAAAACAACAAAATCGGCAAAATACACAAATTTGCCCAAAATAATTGGGCAATATCACAAAAATAATAATTTAATTAACATAACAAACATAATAACGGATTAAAAATCCGGTTATTAAGCGAACTTTTTTCTAAAATCGTCTTGACATGGCAAAATACATATGGTACACTATTAGTATAACAATTATATTAATATGATATATCATACTGCTTGCCGGGTTGCAAAGTCAAGTCCGGCGGAAAGGAAGAGGTGAGAATTATGGGAGGATTAAAAAAAGCGGCGTCTTTATCGATCGTGTTATCGATAGCGGCAGGCTCGTGCGGTATACCATCGGGAGTACGTGCCGAGGAGTCTGATAATACGAATACCATAGAGCACATAGCTTGGTATGATGAACCTGCAGCATCAACTCATGATGGCTGGGAGCAGCACGCGTCACAGCTTGGGAACGGATTTATAGGAGCGATGGTACACGGCGGTGTGGCAAGCAACGTGATCCAGGTCAATGAGCACAGTGTCTGGTCGGGCGGATCGGGCGCGAGCGATGAGTACGATGGCGGAGCAAAGGGCGATCCTGAAGAGATAAAGAATACGCTTTTAAAGGTGCAGAATAATCTTCAGACGCTTGTATCCGGTTTTAGCAGCGATGATAATTATAAAGCGCATCTGGATTCAAGCGGAAAGCTTGTAACAAAGAATTATAACGACTATCCGGGCTACGGTTCTGTTGATTCGGATATAAAGTCGATGTTCGGCGAAAAGGATTATTTCGGCAGTTACCAGACGCTTGGCGAAATACGTATCAATGACAGCGACGGTCAGGATACATACTCCAACTATTCGCGCAAGCTTGATCTTGATAACAGTATTCTTACTATAGAATATGATAAAAACGGTGCGCATTATACGGGTGAGTATTTTATAAGTAATCCGTCCAACATGATGGCAATACGCCTTATATCAGATAAGCCGGGCGCACTCTCCAAGGAGATAACCTTAGACAGTCTACAGCCCAATAAATCCATAACGGGCAGTTTGCGTGACTGTACTGTTACTATGGAAGGAAGACCGTCGGATCATAAAGAGGACGGCGAAAAATTTGCGCAGCAGCTTAAGATCACGGCGAAGGGCGGATCGGCGGAGACAGTTGTAATAGGCTCAACCGCTTATGTGGATAACGCGGACGAGATAATAATATATATGACTGCCGGAACAAACTACCGTCAGCCTATGGACGGAAGCTATGACTTCTTCACAGATGAAAATCCACTTGACGCTGTTAAGTCGAGAATAAACGATGCGGTAAGCATGGGCTACGATAAGCTAAAGGAAAAGCATCTTGCTGATTATAAACGGCTCTTTTCGGCGGAGTATGTAAATTTCGGCGCGGATTCCGTTCCGCAGAAGACAACAGACGCGCTGCTTGCGGGGTATGACGGAAGCGGAAGCAATCCCAACACAAAAAATGAGGATCGTTATCTTGAGCAGCTGTATTATCAGTTCGGAAGATATCTTTTGATCTCCAGCTCGCGAGGAGGCTATGAAAACGCGGACGGTACTTACGTTACACAGGGTGCGCTGCCCGCAAACCTTCAAGGGATCTGGGTGGACGGTCTCTCCACAGCGTGGAACGGAGATTATCATACAAATATTAATGTTCAGATGAACTATTGGCCGGCGGAGCAGACAAACCTGTCCGAGTGTCATATACCAATGATAAATTATGTCAATTCGCTTGTGCCTTACGGCGAAAAAATGACAGATCATTATTATATTCAGTCCGATGGCAAATCTCCTGTACGCGGCTGGACGGTCGGTCATGAATGTAATATATGGGGCAATGCCGCGCCGGGTGAATCGGGAGCATCGTATTTTCCGACAGCCGCGGCATGGCTCTGTCAGGATATATGGGAGCATTATGCATTCACAAAGGATGAGGAATTTTTAAGAGAGAACTATGATACGCTGCTTAAGGCCGCGCAGTTCTGGGCGGACTTTTTATGGGAAGATGAGCGCGACGGCAAGCTTGTAGCGAATCCGTCATATTCTCCGGAGCACGGACCGTTCTCACTCGGTTCGACCTCCGACCAAGGTATTATATGGGAAATCTTCAACGAGGTTATAAATGCCGGGGAGATTCTCGGTAAAGGTGATACTGACGAAATAAAGGAGATAAAGAACTCCTTTGAGAGACTGTCAAATAACCTTCAGATTGGTCTGGGCGGTCAGTTCATGGAATGGAAGGACGAGACTACTATTGATGTAACCGGCGATAACGGGCATCGCCATACGAATCATCTGTTTGTGCTCCATCCGGGCAATCAGGTTGTTGCCGGACGCAGCGCTGATGATGACGAATATATAGACGCAATGAAGAAGACTCTCAATACAAGAGGCGATGGCGGTACAGGCTGGAGTAAGGCATGGAAGCTGAATTTCTGGGCAAGACTGTGCGATGGCGATCATGCGCACATAATGCTCTCCGGACTTCTTACGGAATCAACGGCAGACAATCTGTTCGACCTGCATCCGCCGTTCCAGATAGACGGTAATTTCGGTGCGACTGCCGGTATGACAGAAATGCTGCTGCAAAGCCAGGGCGAGTCGATAGATCTTCTGCCTGCTCTGCCATACGCATGGTCAGAAGGGAGTGCGAGAGGCATAATTGCGAGAGGCAATGTCGAGGTAGATATGAGCTGGCAGTACGGAGGTCTCACAAACGCTGTGCTCAAGCCCGCGTTTGACGGTGAATATGTAATTACGGGACGTAAGGTAAAAACGGCTAAGATAACCGATTCAAACGGCAGTCCGGCGGAGACAAAAGAATATACCGGCTACGTAAGCGAGCCTACGGGCAAAACAGCGGAGGATTATATCATAGTTAAGCTCAAGGGAGGAGAGGTATATAATCTTGATATAACAGAGCTTCCGAATGAAAACGACAACATAAATATGACGGTCAGTCCGGCAGGCGGCTTGTTCAGTGATGGGACAAGAACCGTAAGCGCGTCATGCACAGGCGGTATGACGGAGATAAGATACACGCTTGACGGAACAGAGCCTGATGCGGATTCCGAATTGTATGAGAAACCGTTTAAGCTGCCGTATGGCAGAACAGTTCTCAAGATGAGAGCATTTGTAAGAGGCAGCGCGGTAGGCGAGACTCTCAGCAATACATACCTGATACTGCCCGATACGAACAAGCTTGCTTCGGCAAATGCTGAAGTTATAAGCGATACCTCAATTATAAACGGTTATCCGGTATCAAATACCGTAGACGGTAATACCGCGTCGCGACTTGCGACAAACTCAAGGAATGACGCGGATATGGTTATTGAATTAACGCTTAATGGCGCACAGACAATAGATACAATACATATGAATGAGTTTGGCGAAGACTCGGAGGCTTCGCCGCGTATAACTTCGCTCACAATAGAATACAATGACGGAACCGACTGGAAAGAGCTTGATATTAATGACGACGTCTATCTTGAAAAGGGAACGAGTCAGCATTATAACAGGGTTATGACGTTCGAGCGCGTGACCGTGCAAAGACTTCGGCTCACAATGCGCGGTTCAAGTATAAGCATATGGGAAATCGCAGCGTTTGACGCTCAGGAAGCCACGGAAAATAATAAGGATGAAGATCCTGAGCCTGAGCAAAACGTTATAGCGACCTTCAGCAAGGCACAGTCGAAGGTAGGATATTATGAGAACCACTGGTTCCGCTCTGACTGGAATCAGGCGGACGGAATTGAGGCAAATAAGGGTATAAGAGCAGCGGGAGAAACGGACAACACAACCGCAAATCCATATGAATACTTTGAAGCGGATGTTGAGTTCACCCTAACCGACTCATCAAAGGATATTGATCTTGACGATGAATCGAATCCTTTCTGGAGTCAAGCGAGGGTTACGCTCCGTTCTACGAACACCGGCACGGAGCGGCGTTCAGAGCCGTTAGTTATAACAGGTCTTGATGAAAAATACATAGAAGGAACACGAAGCAGCTTCCATATCCGCGTACCGCTTACCGATATCCCGAACCGTACCGGCGACAATGCGGCAATCAGCATTGACTGGGGCGATGTGCAGGAGATGAAGCTGGATGTGGAGATACCGGCGCGTGATGAGGCTGTCGGAAACTATACGCATCCGTATCTTGCAATGACTGTATCAGATGCGAAAATAACAACAACGGATCCTTCAAAGCAGTGGGATCACAGCGAGGAGGATAACGATGATCATACGGTAAATTATACGCTTGAGGAGCTTTTGGAAAAGATAGCAGAGTATGTTGATCCGGGTAAATATACTGTCGAGACTTATGCGACATATCAGTCAACGCTTGAAGGCGCAGCTGCGATTGCGGAGACGGACGGCGTATCTCAGAAGAATATAAACAGAGCGTATAATGCTCTTCTGAATGCAAGACGCGGTCTTATAGAAAATCCGCAGGATAACTGGATCGCACAGTTTACCTTGATGAACGGAACATACAGTGTGCTCCGCGCCGGCGGCGGCATACTCTATGCGGACTGGAAGCAGATGGACGAATTATCGCTTGATGCTTCCGAAATACGAGAACATGCAAGACTGCAGTTTAAGCTTATCACACAGTACTGCGGAAATGACGCTGATACCGCAGATATGTTAAGCCGTCTCACCGTGAAGCTGCGCTCAGCAGATAAGTCCGGCGTTGAGGGCGATACGGACGCTTCAAATAAGGAGCATAACTATGGCTGGGACTTTGACGGTGTAGAATTCAGCGGAGGAGCAGAGCATGTAATTTCTATCCCGCTCGATAAGGTCAGCACAAACAGCCGCGGCGTTATAGATTGGTCAGATATTGAGAAACTCATCGTACAAGGCACTCTTCAAGGTGATTACCGTATTGACGATGTAAACTGCACAATGCAGCTTGCAAGTGTACGCATAGTTGATATGCGATCTGTGGATGAAAAGAAGACTGCGATCAGAGAGTTGGCGGAGAGACCGGTTGTTACAGACGGAAAGGACAGCGAACTTACAGACGCGTATAATTCTGCAAAACAGACAGCGCTTGCGTATGCGGAGAGCGAGGATGAGTTTAACGTAGGCCTTTACGAGCTGAACAAGGCGTATAATGAGCTTCAGGCTGCCTATGACGCGCTTACGAAGAACGGTGGCGGTGATGACGATGATGCATCAACAACCATAAAAGCGTCCGTGGAATATGCAGACGGAGCAGTGTCATATACAGCTGAAATCATATCGGGCAGTGATATTTCGGGAACAGCCGTGGCGTCGATATATGACGAGGAAGGCGTACTTATTGGCGTTTCACTTAATACAGATGTGACAGTGAATGAAGGCGCTGCCGAGGTTTCAGGAATGATTAAGTCAGAACGCGTACCATATGAGTGCAGAATAATGTTCTGGAACGATATTGATACAATGAAACCAATCGCAGATCAGGTATCAGTACAGCTCTAAATAACGTACGCAAAAGATTAAATTTAAGATTAAAATGCGAACGGAGGTAATTATGATGTTGATAAAGAAAACAGCAGCTGTTTTGACAGCGGTTTCAATGCTTCTCGGCTCGGCGGCGATTGTCACGGCAATGGAGTGAGTTTACATACAACGTTGAAGCAGACGGCTTGCTCGGGTATATCTACGGCGGCCCGCCCAATGACAACATTATAGAGGGAACAACAAATAATAATCACTGTACATATAGAGACTATACGGCTGATAAGATAAAGCTTTCTTCCGAAACTTCAAGTGTGGATAATACCAATATAGGCGTGTTTAAAGCGATCGATGCGGCGCCGTCCGCATCGCAGATCAAAGCTGATAATGATCTCATAACTATCACAACAAGCGATGGTACAAAGCTGCATAGTGAGTGTATTTATGACGGAACCCGTTTTAATAATGCAGTAAATTCAAACCCTGCATATATATATGATGCAGATACGAACGGAAATCTTCTATATGGCGGTGAGGGTGCAAATGAGACAGCCGAAGTGGTTATTGAACTGGGTGAGAAGCATAAGATATCAAAAATCGGTATAGGCGATATGTTCAATAATGTTGTAAACGGAGCAAGACCTGGGAACAAATTTGATGTTTATTATGATAAAGACGGAGAATGGGAATATACTGCGACGCTTGATAACAGCTCGGCAAAATACAACAGCGTTACGATGAGCTTCGGCGCCGTAAGCACAGAGAGGATTAAACTTGTTATAACCTTCAACAATACCGTTAACAGTGTTCAGCTTCCGGGAGCAAGCGAAAAAACCAATGTAAAGGCACTCTGCTTTAGCTATATAGGAGTATATGATCTGGGCAGGAATCTTGCGGAGGAGGTAATCCGGAACGCGTCAGAAACGGTTGATTTAGGCAGGTCTGTTACATTTAACCATATGACGGCCGAGCTGCCTGACGATATGATGTGGCAGTACAGCACAAACAATCTCAGCTGGTCGGAATATGTAAACGGTACCGAGGTGACGGCAAGATATATAAGAACATCTTCGGAGGATGAGGCGATTACTCCTGTTGTACCTACATTCGCATTGAGCTGGGAAGGTAATCTCGTATCATATGCTATAAACGGCAATAACGGAGCAGTGGCAACGAGCGGCAGCATTTCAGGTCAAGAGCAATGGCAGAAACTGATCGACGGTGATCTTACCGGTTCAAATGTAGGCGTAGTTGCCGATGATAAAAAAGGAGATATTACTTTCGATTTCAAGGCTCCTGCTGTTATGCGCAGCCTGCACGGCTATTACGGCGCAGGCTGCTGGTATCCGCAGGAATATACAGTAGAGATGTCAAACCGCGGTACGATATGGGTCGAGAACGAGCATGAGAGGTTTACGCTTCGTAAGAATGTTGAAGGAGTACATTCTACGGAAGGCCCCGAGCATTACACGCCGTTTGATCATGCAACGGATCTGGGCGGAGTTAGTGCGGCAATGGTCGGCATAATAGGCGACGATCTTATACATCCGAGCGGAATGGGTCATACTATGATGGGCT
>CAZOHJ010000011.1:0-73956 GCA_964579875.1 uncultured Lachnospiraceae bacterium
ATCACAACGCCGAATAATATCTTTTTCATGATTATCAGTTATCCTTTCTAATATAGTGAAATATATGTACTGAAAAATAATTTCACGTCATAAAGTTATAATTTGTTTGTTGTTCTTTTTCGCACTTTTATTACGCCATGTGCGACAGGCATATTGTGGAATTGTATAAAGCTATCAATGATAATGCAGAAATCATATACTGATATATCATATTTATCGGCATTTGATACATACACTCCGTCAAATATCGTATAACCTGTGAATTTTAACTTTTATGATAATCTCATTAGATTCATATTTGCGGAGGTGATGTTTATATGCAATCACTGCATTTGCTTTTCTGCCATTTCATTCAATTCCTTTATTAAAACCTCGGTTTAAGCCGAAAGTCTTAATCAATAATTTTTTCCTGCCCCTATTTTACTATACCTATTGCATAGTTTTATGTACGAAGAGATAAGCAAGGTTATATGCCATAGGGAACAGAATGCATTATGAAAGATTGTGAATTGGCATATACCCATATGTCTTTGTAAACATTTCCTTATCGGTGTTTACAAATATATTATACATTAAAGTTTTAATAAAATCAATATTACCTGCAGAATTGGTCATTTCTCTGCAACATTGGTCTTTTTTTACTTAACACTATCAGATGGATTATCCGCAATAAAATCAGCAATCTTTTGTGCAACCAATTCAGGGTTTTGGAGATGAAGCATGTACGTACCTTCCAATACCTCTATTTTCCGGATGTGTTCAATATTTCTTTATGCCATTTGTTCCAGTCAGGTAATCTTTTTTCTGAGTCCGAAGCAATCAACAATGATACATTAACATCATCCGGAAATTTTGCTCCTCGCACCTGAAGGAAATTTCTTTTTGCATTTTGCAGTTCATTGATAACAGAACCATGTTTTAAAGCTTTAACCGCTAACTCGCTATATATAGCCAAATCATCCTTGCTGTATTTGTATGTATTACTTTTTTTTAGAAATCTTCTTGCAAAACACCTTGTTAATATCGATTTAAAAAATAAACGTCCTTCACTAAGCTTCAACTTTCGTTTAAGCATATTGTCTATTTCGGATTCAAATATATTTATTTGCTGCGGCACTGATATATCAATACCTATAAATGTCAATCATTTTTGCAGGATTGGTCATGATGGTGCAGAATTGGTCAGGTTTTTCTTTGTTAAAGTATAATAGTTAATTATAGCTGTCGTGCTAAAAACTCCAGTATCCTTGTTATAGCTCCATTTAAGTCGCCCACTATAATTATTCAAAGTTTTCTTAATGCTTACCATTCCTATTCCGTGTTGATCCTGATTCTGCTTTCTGGTTCGCAATAACCCGTTGTTAATTATCGGCTCGTGATCACAACTGTTATCTACGCGAATAACTATGTACGAATTATTCATCGTATAGATACTTAAAAAGATTTTTTTGTTCTTTGACTGTAGGCAGCTCTCTATTGCATTATCTATAAGATTTGCAAACATTGCCACTATGTCCATTTCATCTATAAACGATAGATCCACATCCTGAATATAAATCTGGAAATCTATCTTTTCGGTATTGCATTGCTTCATTTTTTGAGACAGCAATATATTCAACGCTTTGTTATTAGTATACTCTACTAACAGAAACTCTTTATTCTTATTCTTTAGCTGGTTGAGCAGTGATAATGCTTCGCTTTGATTATTACTTAGCATTCCTTCAATATTCTTATAATACTTATCAAAATCATGAACCATGACTTTTAAATCATCGTATTTTTCTTTTATTAATTGATAGCTTGAATAATCTAACTGCTCTTTATAACTAATGTTTTGCAGTTGATTAATTTTGACAAAGTTATCAATCATTTTATCATATACAATATAAACCACAAAATTTGATAGTATAATTGCCAGTGTTGCAAATGACAACAATATAGCATGTTTTGTATTAAATTCCGAACAGATTTGACCTAAACAACTTAAAAGAAAAACAGTCGAAATAGGCAATACCAAAAAGTATATCATATTATGTGGCGGATACGCTGTATTTCTACTTATTGAAATTCGCTTCAACATTACTACAGATACAAAGTATATTAGTTTAGATGATAAACTAAAAATAATATCCGTCATTACAGATATTCCAACAGAATAAATACTTCCATCAATATCTATCTTAAAAAACAATGCCGGCATCAACTCACCAAACATCATCAATCCTATCAGTATTACGGTTTTTAGTATAATGCTGATTATATTTTCTGAAAATCCCAGATATAACACAAAAAAAACAATAACTATGTTACTTAATATATTTAATGTTGGCATTCCAAAAAAACATATATTGACTTGTACGAAACAGCCTATCAGAATGATAATATTACTTTTAAGTCTTGAACTCTTATAATTCATAACTGAGTTTGTATAATAAATCAGAATAAAGCTTTCTATTATTCCGGTTAACTCCGTCAATAAAATATTCATTAAATTCAAATTCATCGCAGTTTATTTGCCAGCGTAAAAAATTTCTCATCAAAGGCTTTATATCTTCTTCTTGTCATATTAGCTTCATATTTTTTTCCTGCGTAAGTCATTACGACGCTGTCTTTTGAATATTCTGTAACATATATCAAGTTCACATAAAAGCTTTGATGGGGCTGGCAAAAACAGTTCACTTCTTTCTCTATCATATCTTTCACAGTCGAAAAAATCTCATCAACTTCAAATTCACCATTTTTTGTTGTGACGATTTGCGTATGCCGTCCGGTATTCATCAAATAAATAATGGATGATATTTCAACAGATACTTCAAGCTTGTTTTTTAGTCGAGTTACCGAAATCGTCTTCATCTTTGATTGCAGCCGTTCAAGAGCACTGTCAATTCCGTCACCTAATCTGACCGGATCAACAGGCTTACTCAAAAATCTGATAGCATTAACATCAAACGCTTTATCTAAATAAACGGAATAGTTTGTAATAAAGAACACAGAACTATTCTCTTTTCTTTCGTAAATCTGTCTTGCCAGCTCAATTCCGTTTATTTCGTCCATTTCAATATCCAAAAAGACCAGATCATATATAACAGGTTCATCTAACAAAGATTTCGGCGAAAGAAACTTTTTTAATGTATATGTAATGTGTTTTTCTGCAAATATTTTTTGAAGAAGATCCGCTTCACTATCAAGTACAGCTACATCATCATCACATATAGCCACATTTACTGTCATTATATCAACCTTCTTTCTCTTTATAGTATGTATAATATTCATTCTATTCAGGCTTCGATTTTGTCATTCTCATTGCCTGTATAAACGATTTCTTCTTGCGTAGTAAAGCAGTTTTTATCCAAGCAACAAATAATAAATGAATTCAGCATATCCTCCATATATTGTTTCTGGTAAGGCAAAATCTGTTGTTATTATTCACTAAGTAAGATATGCAAAATGGGACGCGGAAACTTCCCATTTTACATTATCAATATTAATTATTCCATATTATCAACAGCGGCTCTTTCGATTGCAAGTCCCTTCTTGTATCTTTCAATAAATGTGTTAAAGCCCTCCGCCTGATCCGCCTGCGGCCGGATCGTCATTCCTGCGCTTTCCGCAAATACTTTGTTTTCGAGATATGCGTCGAGTGTTTCTCCGTCTTCCTTTGTTACCATGTAATCGGCAAGAAGCGCGATACCCCATGCGCCGCCCTCACCGGCTGTTTCCATAACCGTTACCGGCGCGTTGATTGCATTCGCTGTGATCTGCTGTCCAACCTTTGGGGTCTTATAAAGTCCTCCGTGTCCCGTTATCCTGTCAAGCTTAACACCCTCGTCAACAAGCATGATGTCAAGTCCGATTTTGAGAACGCTGAGCGTTGAATAAAGCGTCGCTTTCGCAAAATTCGGGAAGTCAAATTTGCTTTCCGGAGTCCTTACTACCAGCGGTCTGCCGATCTCCATACCCGTGATATTTTCGCCCGAAACATAATTATATGTAAGCACATTGCCGCAATCCGGCTCACCCTTTACAGCCTCAAAATAGAATACGTCATAAAGCTTCGGCATGTCTACCTCTGCTCCGTAAGCCTCAAGACAGCCCTTAAAGCAGTTTACCCATGCGTTGAGGTCAGATGTGCAGTTATTGCAATGAACCATGCCCACCGGATCACCTGACGGAGTTGTTACGAGGTCAATTTCAGGATGCACATTTTCAAGATCCTTTTCAAGAACAACCATACCGAATACCGATGTGCCGGCCGATATGTTTCCCGTTCTTACCTTTACGCTGTTTGTAGCCGCCATGCCGGTTCCGGCATCGCCTTCAGGCGGACATAACGGCGCGCCTGCGCGCAGCTTTCCGCTCACATCAAGAAGCTTCGCTCCCTTCTCGGTAAGTGTGCCCGCATTCTCTCCGGCTAGCAGAATTTCCGGAAGTATTTCCTTCAGCTTCCATGGATATGCCGCAGCCTTTTCATTGAACTTTTCAATCATTTCCGCATTATAATTCTTTGTTTTAATATCAATAGGGAACATTCCGCTTGCTTCGCCTATTCCAAGCACCTTTCTGCCGGTCAACTGCCAATGTATATACCCGGCAAGAGTTGTCTGGAACTTTATATCCTTTACATGCTCCTCACCATTGAGCATAGCCTGATAAAGATGCGCTATACTCCAACGCTGCGGGATCGGGTAGCTGAATAATTCGGTAAGCTCCGTTGAAGCCTGCTCGGTTATTGAATTTCTCCATGTCCTGAACGGTACAAGAAGCTCGTCGTTTTCATCAAACACCATATAGCCGTGCATCATTGCGCTGAAGCCGATCGCCGCAAGCTGTGTGATCTCCGCATCGTATTTTTTCTTTACATCCTTTGCAAGCTGTGAATAACAATCCTGCAAGCCTGCCCATATCTCATCAAGACTGTAGGTCCAGATTCCGTTTATGAGACTGTTTTCCCAATCATGGCTGCCGCTTGCGATCGGAGCCTTATCCTCGCCGATCAGAACTGCCTTAATTCTTGTGGAGCCAAATTCTATACCGAGTATAGCTCTTCCTGATTCAATATAATTTTTCATACTGCTGAATCCTTTCTATCCATAAATTTCTGAATTAATTCAATTATACAATATTGTTCAAATGCTGTCAAGAATAAAAAACAGCTATCCCCGCAAGGATAGCCGTTTTTATATGAAGATTATTATAACCGGCTGATTATAAGAAGCTGTACAAAATCTTTGCAGCCTGAGCTCTTGTAGCATTGCTGAGCGGTGCAAACTCGGTATCTGACATACCATTTATGATACCGCCCTTTACAAGCTCGTCAACTGCGTTTACCGCATATGAAGCTATGCTTGATGCGTCCGCAAAGCCCTTCGCCTCAACGGTTTCAGAAATTGCCTTGCCTGCTACTGCCGCAGCTCTTGAAACCATTACCGCCATATCCTGTCTTGTAATAAGTGCATCAGGAGCAAACACACCGTCGCTTACACCTGTGATAATACCAAGGTTATATGCTGTTTCAACCGACTGGAAATACCATGCGTCCGCTGATACATCTCTGAAGCTTGATGTTGTGTATGACTCTGAATTAAGACCGAATACACCCATAAGCATCTTGGCAAACTCAGCTCTTGTTACTGTATCGTTCGGAGCGAACTCTGTCTCTGACTTGCCGTTGATAACGCCTGCTGCCGCAAGTCCGTTAATTGCCTCTCTTGCCCAAACTGCGCCGCTGACGTCTGTAAACGCATCGTTAGACTGTGCAGCCTCTTCAAGAAGCTTCTCTACTACTTCAGCGCCGTTTACAGCTGTTGAGCCTGCAACCGCTATTGTTGTGCTTGTGGCAACTGAACCTGAGCCCCTTGAGGTCGATGAGGTACCGGTTGATGACGTTGAACCGCCGCCGCCACCGCCGTTTGATGAAGAGCCCGCAACTGTAATTGTGAACGACTTTTCTGTGCTCACTGCACCGCTTATAATTGTAGCTGTCATTACAACACTCTTTGTTGTTGACGGTTTTGTATATACGCCGCTGTTTGATATAGTAGTCGGCACACTTGAATTCCATGTAAAGGTAGAGCCAAAGTGACCCTCTGTCGGGAGTTTAATGCTTGCTGATGCTGATTTCGGAATTGCTGTAAAGTTATCCTCATATTCCGAATCAAATCTTACCTTATACTTATCAAGCGCCGGATCTGTTGATTTAACGCCCGTTTCATCATCAGGGAATGAAATGTTTACTTTATAGGCCTGTGCCTTTGCTGCAAGAACAGTGTTATTCTTTGAATAGGTGAATGTACCTGTCAATGTAACCTCGTGTACATTGTAATCTGATGTGTGAATTTCAGCAACATCATTAGTAATTACAAGATTTTCACTGTTTGATGCCCATGAAGCTGTAACTTTACCGTCAGCAACATTGAAGCTGGTAGGAAGAGTAACATCATACATAAGTCTGTCAATATCTGCTATCGGAATTGTAACCGTTTTATCATCAACCGAAACAGCCGATACCGATTCAATTGATGGATCTATATATGTAGTTACGGCGTCAATAAGAGTAACCGGATATTCCTTTGTTTTTTCAAGTCCCTTGTAGCTGAAAGCAGCAACAAGCTTTAAGCTGCCGACGAAGTCAGTCGGCATAATAGTACCATCAGACCTGATAAGATCTGAATCTACCCATTCGCCGTTTTCAAGCTGCTTGCATTCCCAAGTTATAGGAAGTACGGATGAACCCTTCTGCAGCGCAAGATCTTCATTTACATGATAAGTTAAATCCTCATCCAGCGCTATAATGTTGCCATCGGTTGTTGTCAGCTTAGTCTTTTCCATCATTGATGAAAGAACTGAATCCGGATCAAGATCACCGACAGTAAGCTTTACAGGATACAGAACATATATATCCGCGTATCCTGCCGCATATGCTTTGATATTAAATTCATACTCACCCTGCGGGATGTTATCTGCTACAGTCATGCTTGTTCCGTCAAGCTTGATGTACTCAGAATCAAAGCCGGCTTCCGCATCGGCTGAATCTACAAGGGTAAGAGCGGCCGAAATATCTGTATACTCAGAACCGCTTACCTGCAGAGATGGTACGAAATCGTATGAATCCACAGATGGATCATATGTTACTTCTGTTGTCTTCGTTGGCGACATTTCTGCGCCATTATATGTGAGATTTATTGTGTCCGGTCCCTTTACATAAACGCATGCATTATCAATGGTAACACTGTCTTCCTGACCCTCTTCTCGGGCATTCTGGCTGATTGTCAGCATTGATAAGCTGTTATAGGTATTATTTCTCAAACCAAGACCGGATACTGATATTGTCTTGGTTCCTGACGAGTCATATGCCTCAAATGTAATCGGATTGGTTGCATCAACCGTCATTCTTATATTATAGGTCTCGCCTATAGTCAGACTGCCCAGCGATACGGTATTTGCGGTTTTCCAAATGATTGTCGCACTTTTTTCATTTCCGCCTGTTACCTGGAAATAACCGCTCTCTCCCGGCTTTGACGTTCCCGCAAGACCTATACCAAATGCATCTCTGTCGCCCTTAGCGGAGCTGCCTGCATAAAGCGGTGTATTGATTGTCATATCGAACTCAACAACATATGGATAGGTTGACGGAGCATTGTATGCAACCTGCGTCAGATCATCGCCTATTCCTTTTGTTGCTGTATGAGTTGTTGTTGAAAAGGTTTTATTCAAATCAGAAATCTCAGTTGAACCAACCTTGATAGGCTCTGGGAATGAAGCCGCAAAAGATACCGGAGCTATTGCCGCAAGCATTGCAGTTGAAATTATTCCGGCCATTGCTGCTTTTACTTTACTTCTCATCTATTTCTCCTCCTAATTAATATTTAATGGATGATTGCAGACATCAGCATATACTAATATGCTGATGTCTTAATATTATTCCGCGATTAGTTTTCTATATCTATTCTGATGATATAGCCGGCTCCCATAGTACCCTTGAATGACTTAAAGTAACCGTAATCAAATTCTGACGGATCTTCTCCGTACGCTACAAGCTCGCTCGGCTCAATACCGCCGGTCTTATCAACCTTTACATTGGTAACTTTGCCGTTCCCATCAACTGTTACTGTTGCATAGCTGAATATTGATGACAGGTCATATGTAACTACGCCCGATGCTTCGGTTGCAAGTCCCATCAATGAGATGAATGCTGAATCTGATGTATCAACACCGCTTACAAAACCGCCGTAGTATTTATCACGCGTATTTGAACCCTTAGCGCTTGAACCGGAAGGCGCTTCAAACGCACCGCTTTCGCCTTTGATTGCTGTTGCAGCCACATCATTGACGTCAACCATTCTTACAAGGACTGTCGCAGTTGAACCGCTTGTGGTTACTACAAATACATCGCCCGGCTGGATTGAATTCAACAGTGTCTCAGGTTCATCCTTCGTTGCGTTAAACAGTATATCGCCGACAAATTTACCGTCACTGTCATCCCATCCGGTATAGTCATATACACCTGTATTTGACGCCGTCATATATGAAATCTCTGTACCGTTTGAATATCCTCTAAGCTCAAATATTGTGTCACCATCACTGTCAACCGCTTCATTAACCTTTGAAAGCATAAATGTTGAGTTGCTGACTGCTGTATCAACATCTGTTATCGGGTGAACCGATGTAGCGCTGGTGCTGAATTTAACGAGGACGCTAGGATATCTTACATTTGTGAAGTCACCAATCGTGTAGTTAACAGCTACGCCGTTTTCATAGTTCTTATATGACGATGCTGTAACTGTACCGACATTGTAATTTGAGCCTGACGTCCTGTCGGAAGCATCATCAGGTACTGTAAATTCGATAATACCGTCGTTTATGTAGTAACCTGCTACTGTTCCTCCTATTGATGCTACTCCGTTAAGGTTGCCGTTATATAATGTAAGCGCATCTGAACCGTCCGATACCGTTGAAGCGTCTACTGCAACATAGAGCTTTGTGATCTCATCCTTTGAGTTTACACTGTACTTGCAGAGCTTAACAGGATAAATTCCGCACTTTATATAGTTGGAATCTGCCGAAAGCTTGCTGTACAGCTCTGATTCTGACGGACTTGAGACTGCTGTGTCATGGCCGCCCCAGAACTTAATGCTGCCTGAAGGCTTATATTCATGTTCCGCTCCCTCATCGTCATAGAGCCTGATCACAAGCTCACTCTCATCATTATAGAATACATTGGTAATCATAGCATATTTTTCACTGGATGACAGATTGCCGTCTGTATCAATATAGCCTACTCTGTCGAACATATCAAGATAAAAATTACCTGAAATGCCTGTTCTGATGCTGTCTGCAGCGTTTACATCCACCTTATATACCTGACCGTTTACAGTAACGGTTGCATCGCCGTCATCTTCACCGACGCTGGTAATCGTACCTGTAATTACTTCTCCTGTTACAATTATATCGATTGTCTCTCCGGTAACATTTCTCTTGATTGATGCAACATCGTTCTTTTTGAGATTTTTAACTGTAGCGTCCGAGCCGGATTTTTTTACAGTAATGGTGTAATCATTATCATCAAGATCATATGTGATCGTTACGTTTTCATTATTTATCTTACCTGTAAGCTTCTCCGTTGATGCGTTTGTTACAAGCATTGTTTCATATGACTCAACAAAAATAATGTCATATGTGCCGTCGTTATCATAATCAATAATCTTTACAGAGCCTACATCAGGCGTTATGAAGCCGTCGTAATCATTTCCGCCGATATACTTATTGTAATCAGCAGTTGAAAGCATTGTGCCGTTATAGATCACAGCGGCATTGTTGATCTTATAGTTCTTTGTTGAAACCGAAGTCTTTGACGGATATACCTTGACTGCGCCGCTTTCTGTATCAATGGACTCAATATCGTCAGCATCAAAGGTATACTCTGTTGACTTACCCAATGAGAATAAAGCAATAATCTGCGGATCATCAGCCTTATCATCTATGTAATAGAACTTGATCTTTGTTCCTACATATTCGTCAACATTTAAATCACATCTATAATCAGTGCCGTCGATTGTTACAACGCCCTTCTTTGTCTTTGCGCCGGTTGCGATTGTTATATTCTCTGTAGTTGTAAGAAGACCCTCTTCCTCATACATATCAAACAAAGCAACTCCAAGGCTGTCCTTGGCTGTGTACACCGGCAGACCGTTCTTAAAGTCCGTGATCTCTCTGTATGAAGCGAGGAGTGCGTTATAAACGGTCTTTATAACCTCGCCTCTCGGCATGTCTTCACCTACCGCGCCTTTAACGCCTGCAAGAAGCTTAAGGGTTGTACCGCCTACGGCTACATAGCCCTGCGGATAACCGCCCGCATTCTCTGCGTCGGTACCATAGTTCATAGCGCAGACAAGCATTTTAAGAACCTGCTCATATTTAACGTTGCCGTCGGGAACAAATGTGCCATCGCCCATACCGTCAAGGATGCCCTGCTCAACAGCGGTCTGAATTGTGTCCGCCGCCCAGTGACTCGCTTCAAGGTCTGTGAATACATTCTGATATGTTGAATTTGCATTCTGCGCGAGCATTCTGAGAACTATTGTTGCCATCTCTGCCCGTGTGACCGTTGATTCCGGCTTAACAGAGCCGTCCTCATAGCCCGTGATGATACCCAGCGCGGAAACTACCTGTAACGCATTTTGATAATATGTATCATTGTCATAGGCGTTCGCCGCCGGAGCCTCTGTTGCCGACGCCTCTGTCGCCGGAGCCTCCGTTTCGGCTGCCTCCTCATCCGACGCTTCTTCCGTCGCGTCAGCTGCCGGCTCCTCCGATGCTTCAGCAGCGTCCTTCGCTTCTGCCGCATCCGCGCCTTCAGTCGGCTCCGCCGTCTCCTCAGCCGTAACCTCCGAACCGCTCTCGTTACCCGTTGTATCAGCAGTGTCTGCCGCGAGTGCTGCGATCCCGGTAGACGCAGCAAACATCATACCTGCCAATAACGTGCAAATAAGTGATTTGAACTTTTTACTCATTATAATACCTCCATATTGTTTTTATCATAAAAAAGCATTTACACTATTATTTTTCACCCTTTATAATGCTGTACCCGCTTTTTTTGAATCGTGACGTTTTTTTGTTGATGTCCTCATTATCTCCTTGTATTCCAAAGGTGATATGCCCGTATACTTTTTAAATACCTGACTGAAATACTGTGAATTGGAACCGTATCCCACCTTCTCGGCTACCTCGTATATTCTGTCCTTTGTTCCGTCCATAATGAGCTCCTTTGCAAGCTCCATTCGCTTTTCCATAACGTAGTGGGAAAAATTCTTTCCTGTTTCCTTTTTGAATATCTTTCCCAGATAATCAACATTGGTATATAGGATCGTTCCCGCTATCCATCTGAGAGACAGCTTTTCATTGCCGATATTATCGTCAATGATACGAATTGTATCCTTAATCAGCGAACTGTATATATTCACTGTTTTAGGTGTGTTTGCATGCGCAATTTCCATTGCTTTTGAATTAATAAATTGTTTTATTTCTCTGAAGCTTTTGCTGACCTGTATAGAAACAATGCCCTTCATATATATCTCGATCTTCTCCACCGCGCAGCACCGTATTATGCATACATACAGCTCAAGACAATACGTCTTGGCTACTGCCGGCGTAGGCATACATCGTTCCAGCTCCCCGAAAAAATCCTCGAGCAGTACCGATGTTTTCTTCTCATCTCCTCCGGTTACAGCTTCTTCGATACCGGTATATTGAGGAGTAACAGTTACCGGTTCGGCACCTATTCTAATCATATCCTCACGCATTACCTTTGTTAGTTCAGAATAGAATGAATACTCGGTACAGCTGCTCAGCCTCCTGAACATTTCGGGGAGATCGGACATCGCGATTATCCCGCTGTACACCGAAATGATATCAAGCTCATAGCATTCCCGTACGACATAAGCCACATGGTGAAGCAGCTCGTCCGTTTCATCAGAACCGATACTGCCGTCAGTGATCAGCATTACGCAATCCTGCATGGACGTGCTCATGACTATTCTGTCTGCGCCTATATACCGCTCTGCGGTATTTTTTATGTAGAACAGCTCATCATATGAATCTGAACTGTTCGGCTTCAGAACAATCATTCTCGCCGGCTCATTCTTATCGGTCGCGAACGCTTTGCAGTACATACTGAACGCTTCGTCAGCATCACCGATACCCAATATATAATCCTTAAGAAATCGCTCCTTAAGAATCGGCTTGACAATTTCGGTATCGCTCAGTACCAGACGCTCAAAACCTTCATTCATCTCTTTAACACCAAGGTCATGTGCAAAAACCTTTTCCTGACGCATAAAGCCCTCTCCCTTCGCATCTGACCAGTTTTTTACATAACAGCATGTTTATTTTATATTCTATAATAATTATACACTATATCATCAGGAAATTCAAGAGAAAATTTATTGAAAATTTGCAAAAATTATATATTTTTACATACGAATCAATATATTGTTCCGCACCGCTTTCATAAATTCCATATGTGGTAGGAAAATGCCGACAAAAACAACATTTGCCGGATATCAGAAAATATCCGGCAAATTTTACTGTTCTTTTGTTTATTACTTCGTTGAATAAGGATTTGTTGAGCCGTCCGTTTTCGCAATTGTTACGTTTGTAAGGTCATAGTCATATGTGTTTCCTCTGATATAACCAAAGCACCAGATACAAACCTTTTTGCAGTCGCCCTGCCAGTATGACGCATCGTCAAGCGTGCCAACAACCTTGCCTGATTTATCCGCTACAGAAATACTTGTCGATTGAAGCAGATTATCAACAACGACCTTTATTGTATACCACTCCCCGGGCTTTATAGCAGCTACCGTTACCTGACGCGAACCGTCGTATGCGGTAATGGATGTTGTATCGATTGTGAGCGAGTTAGCCTTATAATCCGTGTTTGACGTAGGATCGGAGAACGAGCCGTAGCTGAACTCAAATTTACCCGAATTCATTCTTAAATCAAACTGACAGTACCCATATGTCTGCGAGAAGTTCGATGTGGTATCTCTCTGATACATATACATTGAACCCGCACCGTCACCCGTACCGGTCTTATCACTGTTTGAATACATATTGCAATAATTTAGATCGTTCGCATCATCATGATAGAATGTCTCATAATGCTCGCTTGCCGAGCCCTTTGAAAGCCACGGCGCTCCGTCAAGTATAATACTCAGACCGTAAATCGGCTTGTCAACAGCTCCGCCTACAGCACAGTCTGAAAAATCAGAATCCGTAATATATGTAGCGCTTGCTTCCGCGTTGGCTATAATCGGCATGACAGCTGCCTGTACAGCTACAACGGCTGCGGCAAATACTGAAATGATTTTTTTATTCATAATAATCTCTCCTTTTCAATTATTCCATAGGGAATAAACCCTGAAATTCTTCCTATCCGCTATAATAATACAATAATTTCAACAAGTTTACAAGATAAAAAACAGACTTTTTTGTTCGTTTTTACGCCTTGTAAACAGTCAATGAAAGGGAGGGAGTTTTTATAAAAAATATACCGTCATGAGATTTAAGCTCCGCGCAGCTGCCGTCGGTTGAAAATACCGTGCTGAGACTTGCTACACCGTAACGCGCAGCGTCAAGACGTATATCCTTGGCAGTGCTGTCGAAATTTACAAGTACAATATACTTTTCCTCCTTATGCTGTCTTATATATGCATAGGTATAGCCTATTCTGTATACATAGTCAAATTCGCCGATGCTGAGCGTTTCGGTTGATTTTCTCAGACCTGTAAGTCTCTTAACCGTATTTCTCATCACCGCTCCGGGGTCAACCTCATCCATATTATCCCACGGGAAGCAGGCACGGCAGAACGGGTCGCCATAGCCCTGCATGCCAAGCTCATCACCGTAAAATAAGCACGGAACTCCCGGCATTGTCATAACCATGCCTATTATAAGCTGTGTGCGCTTTCTTGCGATATTAAGAGTATAGCCGTCAAGCTTAAAGCTCGCCTGCTGCTCGCGGTCAACCTCATGACGGTCCGGAACGCCGCCCATAAGCGTCACAATACGTTCAACATCATGTGATGATATGATATTAAGCAGCGAGTAGAAAGCTGCCGGGGGATAATTTTCCTTCAGACTCATAACACGCCTGTTAAACTCATACGCATCCGTTCTGCACAGCGCAAAATCTATAAGAGCATTCCTTAGCGGGTAGTTCATGACCGAATCAAGCTCATCGCCGTAAAAATATTCCCGGCGCTCACCGTAAGCGGTCTTATTTGAAGCATCCTCCCATACCTCTCCGATAATTACAGCATCGGGATCTGCCTCCTTAACGCCGGCTCTCAGCTCCTTGACAAAGAAGTCGGGAAGCTCGTCAACAACGTCAAGCCTCCAGCCTGACGCCCCCAGACGTATCCATTTCTTTACAATCGCATCGGGGCCTGATAAAAGATACTCCCTCAGCACCTTGCTGTTCTCCTCGACCTGCGGCAGAGTTGTCATTCCCCACCAGGATTCATATACATTCGGGAAATCCATAAATCTGAACCATGTATAATACGGCGAAGCCTTTGACTGGTAAGCACCCACGCTGTCATAATGACCGTATTTATTAAAATACTGACTATCATCTCCGGTATGATTGAAAACGCCGTCAAGAATAATTCTTATTCCGTGTTTTTTCGCCTTGGCGCATAGCCCGGAAAAGGTCTCCTCATCTCCGAACATCGGGTCAATTTCCTCATAGCTGCCCGTATCGTACTTATGATTTGATGCCGCCCTGAATATCGGATTAAGGTAAATTACCGTTATTCCCAGATCTTCAAGGTAGGGGAGCTTTTTAATTATTCCCTTAAGATTCCCTCCGAAGAAATCATTTGACTTATATTCGCCGCCGAACTGCTCAGCCTTATAGAACGGCTGCTCGCCCCAGTTGCGCTTTATAATATCCGTTCTGCTTCCCAGAAATGAGCCGTCCTCATTACCGTTAAAGAAGCGGTCGGGGAATATCTGATACGCGATTCCCGACTTGAACCATTCCGGGGTCTTATAATCCTCTTTATACACGGTAATCTGAAAGGCATGCGAAGGCGGCTGGAAGCTCATTTCGCCCTTGCCTCCAAGGTTTTCGCTGTTGTTGCCATAGTATACAACGCCGGCGTCCGTGGTGATCTCAAAATAATACCATACCAGCACCGGCTCGGCCGGCATTTCTATTGTCTTTTCATATATGCTGTCCGCAGATACCGAAAATACATAGGGCATATCGGCGTACTGTGTTTCGCCGTTATCTCTTTTGTAAACAAGCTTTACAGAACGCGGGATACCCGCGCCGTATACAGAGAGGCGAAAACATACTTCTGTTCCACAGGTAACCGCGCCGTACGGCTGACGGAAAAATTTCTGTCTGGAATTGTGCTCTATATCCATAATTCCTTCTCCTTCTGCGTTCATCACCACAAAAAAACCCCTGGTGTAGGGATTTTCTTGTAATGTTAAAGTTAATATCTTTCTCTATAATTACTTAATCGGGGTTAAGTGCCAGATCTTGTCATTGTACTCGTTGATGGTTCTGTCTGATGAGAAGAAGCCTGACTTTGCGGTGTTCATGATCTGCTTTGCAATGAACGACTTTCTGTCCTGATAGTCCTTTGAGATCTGCTCATGCGTCTGCATATAAGCCTCAAAGTCACGGAGAACCATGTAAGTATCAGCCTGACCATAGTCGCCAAATACGAGTGTATTGTAAAGATCCATGAAGAGATTTGTATCCGGAACAATCGAACCGTTGATAAGCATCTCAAGCGCACTGCGGAGCGATGCGTTTGTCGCATATATCTGCTTGACCTCATCATTGCCCATAAGACGTATTCTTGCTTCAACCTCCTCCGAGCGGAGACCGAAGATATAAATGTTATCCTCGCCGACCTGCTCATACATCTCCACGTTAGCACCGTCCATTGTACCGATTGTTACGGCGCCGTTAAGCATGAATTTCATGTTTCCTGTACCCGAAGCTTCCTTGCCGGCTGTTGAGATCTGCTCTGAAATATCAGCGGCCGTAACAAGCCTCTCCGCGATCGATACGCCGTAGTTTTCGATGAAGATAACCTTGATCTTATCGTTAATGCGCGCATCGTTGTTTATCATATCGCCAACCGAGTTGATAAGCTTGATAATGAGCTTGGCCCTCTTATAGCCCGGCGCAGCCTTTGCGCCGAAGATATATGTCTTCGGATAATAATTGTCCGCGTACTTCTTATCTGTAAGGATCCTGTTGTACTCGGCAATGATGTGAAGAACATTCATCATCTGTCTCTTGTACTCATGAAGTCTCTTGCACTGAATATCAAATATTGAATCCGGATTGATCTTTACGCCGTTATGCTCAAGAATGTAATCAGCTACGGTCTGCTTGTTCGCCCGCTTGATCGCGTCAAACTTCTTCTGGAATGCCGCGTCATCCGCATACTTCGCAAGTCCGGCAAGCTTCTCCGAATCCTTTAACCAGCCTGTGCCTATTGTCTCATCAATAAGCTTTGTAAGCTCAGGGTTACAGCTCGCGATCCATCTTCTGAATGTAATACCGTTGGTAATGGCATGGAAACGCTCCTTATCCATCATGTAGTAATCCTTGAAGATATCAGACTTAAGAATTTCTGTATGAAGCTTTGAAACGCCGTTTACAGCAAAGCATGTGGCAAGACAGGTGTTTGCCATTGAAACCTGCCCGTTGGCGAAAATCGCCATCCAGTCATGCTTGCCCTTATCACCCGGATAGAATGCCTCTACCTGCTTCATAAGACGTCTGTTCATCTCTTCGAGGATCATGTAAAGTCTCGGCACAACTTTTTTGAACATATCCTGCGGCCACTTCTCAAGCGCCTCGCTCATTACCGTGTGGTTTGTATATGCGAATACATGAGTAACGATCTCCCATGCTTCATCCCATCCGAGATCCTTTTCGTCCATGAGTAATCTCATCATTTCCGGAATTGCCATTGTCGGATGTGTATCATTGATGTGTATAACTATCTTCTCCGGGAGGAGCGACCAGTCATCACCGTTTCTCATTTCAAATTCTTTAAGAATCCACTGTAAGGTTGATGATACGAGGAAATACTGCTGCTTAAGACGAAGCTCCTTGCCCTCTGTATGGTTATCCTCAGGATAAAGAACCTTTGAAATAACGCCCGCAAGCTCCTTTTCCTCAATAGCTCTTGAATAATCGCCCGCGCTGAAGGCTGCCATGTTAAAGTCGGAAGCCGACTGAGCGCCCCAGAGTCTGAGCTTGTTGACTATCTTTGAGTCATATCCGACAAGCGGTACATCATACGGTACAGCGAGAACTGTTCTCTCGTTCTTATAGCCGACCTTCATACGGTCATTCTCCCAGTATGTGTAAACCTCGCCGCCGAATGAAACCTTTACGGCTTCCTCAGGACGCGCTACCTCCCATGCGTTACCGTGCTCAAGCCATGTGTCCGGAAGCTCCGTCTGATAACCGTCTACGATCTTCTGTCTGAAAAGACCGTACTCATATCTGAGTGTGCAGCCGTACGCCGGTAAATCCAGAGTTGTGAGTGAATCGATGAAGCAGGCAGCAAGACGGCCGAGACCGCCGTTGCCAAGACCCGCGTCGTTCTCAAGCTCCGCTACCTCAGGAAGTGTGTAGCCGAGATCCTCTAATACTACCTCATAATCCTCTGTCTGCATAAGATTGAGGATATTCGTGCAGAGAAGTCTTCCCATAAGGAACTCAAATGAAAGATAATAAAGCTTCTTTGAGCCTTCATTCTTTACCTCCCTGTGCGACACCGCCCACTTCTCCATGATCTTGTCACGCACTGTAAGAGCACATGCGGAATAAATCATCTGCGGCGTCGCTTCTTCAAGGATCTTACCGAAATGTCTGTTGACCTTTCCGATAATATCACTCTTCAAGGTCTCCTGCGCCGGAGTGAGCTTCTTCGTTGTTTTTCCTGCCATTATAATATACTCTCCTTAAAATCCGCTATGAAAACGGTTTATTTTTACAAGCTTGCGATCACGACTTTTTTTCCGCCGTTACCTTGCTTGTTTTTGACTTTGACTTAACTGCCTTTGTAATTCTTTCAGACGCTTTTTCAGTCGCAGCCTTTGCCGACTTTGTTTTTGCGGCTGTTCTCTTAGCCGGCTGCTTTTTATCGGCTTTCTTCTTTGCAGGCTTCTTGGGAGCTTCCTCCTCCGCGTACGGATCCGGAACCTCCACTATCCTGGGTTCTGCTGCGGCTTTTTCAAGCGCTGACTCTGAATTTGCGAAATCCTCCTTTATGCGTTCAGCGAAATCCGGAAGATTTTCAGGATGCTTTTCAGGCTTCCTCTTCAGTTTTTTTTTAAATTCCGCAGGCTTCGGTCTTTCAAGACCTGTAAGTCCGCAGTACATATCAATATATTTCTCGGCTGAAACATTCCATGAATAATCGGCTGCCATCGCCTGCTTAACGATATTGCTCCATGCCTCCTTATCGTTATAATACACATCCATAGCATTCCATACACACCGTAGCATTTCATCCGCGTTATAATTAGCAAATGAGAAGCCTGTGCCGTCGCCCGTATATTTGTTGTAAGGGATAACCGTATCACGGAGACCGCCTGTTTCACGGACGATCGGGAGTGTGCCGTAATGCATTGAAATTATCTGAGAAAGGCCGCACGGTTCAAAAGCTGACGGCATAAGGAACGCGTCGCAGCCCGCATATATCTTGTGTGATAATTCATTTGAATATGTGATTCTTGCAGCAAATCTGTCCGAATACTTCCATGAGTAATGTCTGAACAGGTTCTCATACTGCTCTTCGCCCGTACCGAGAACTACTATCTGGCATCCGCCGTTGCAAAGCTCCTCAAGCTTGTAAGCTATAAGGTCAAAGCCCTTCTGATCCGTAAGACGCGACACGATACCGATAAGCATCTTATCCGGATCCTGGGGCAGCCCCATCTCTTTCTGCAGATCAGCCTTGTTTGCAGCCTTGCCTGCCTTAAAGGTTCTTGCGTTATACTTCTTTGTTATATAGCCGTCCTTTGACGGGTTCCAGTCATCATATGAAATACCGTTGACGATACCGACAAGGTCATTGCGTCTTGCTCTTAGAAGCGTGTCAAGCCCCTCGCCGTAATGCGGGGTCGTAATCTCCGCAGCATAGGTGTCCGATACAGTTGAGATCTTATCGGCATATACCATACCGCCCTTGAGAAGGTTGGCGTCCTTATAATATTCCATTTTATCCGGCGTGAAGTAGTAATCCGAAATACCCATAGCATCCTTTATACCCTTAAGATCCCAGCGTCCCTGGAACTTGAGGTTATGGATTGTTATGACTGTTTTAATGCCGCGGAAGAACGGATTGTCCTGGAATGTATCAAGAAATACAGGGATAGGACCTGTCTGCCAGTCGTTACAGTTGATTACATCCGGTCTGAAACCGATTGTCGGAAGAATTGACAGAACGGCCTTTGAGAAGAATATAAACTTCTCGCAGTCGAGGTGGATATAGTCGTACGGCTTATCACCGTTGAAATAGAATTTGTTG
Source organism: uncultured Lachnospiraceae bacterium (assembly GCA_964579875.1). Classification (GTDB taxonomy): domain Bacteria; phylum Bacillota; class Clostridia; order UBA1381; family UBA1381; genus Ornithomonoglobus. The sequence continues at coordinate 19,578 of CAZOHJ010000011.1, forward strand.
TCTATAAAGTAATAAATACAATTATTGTAGTTAAGCTCGAAAACTCCGCAATACTGTTTACGCCAGCCCATATTAATATAGATATGGTCAATATACTTCATCTGCTCCTTGAAGCTGCCGGGAATACAGTTATAAAGCGGCAAAACAACTCTTGCGTCTACATTTTTTTCTCTTAATGCCTGGGGAAGCGAGCCTACTACATCACCCAGACCTCCGGTTTTCACAAACGGAGCGCATTCTGAAGTTGCAAATAAAACGTTCATATTCCAATCCTTTCTTAATGTTCTGTCGATGCTACGGTTTTTATGCTTTGAGCTAAGTTTTCTATATTCAATACAATGAAGAAAACTCAGTGCAAAGAGGTCTTGACCTCATGTATTAAGTATTATAAAATACGCATTACTTAATGTATGCTATATATTTTAACTCTTTTTTGCCGATTTGTCAATTAAAGCTTACAAAATCTGCAATTTTGACCATAACACCGATCTTTTGAAATAACTTATTATATAAATTCGCCATAACCCAATCAAGCCGTTCGGCAGAGAACGGCTTGTCGGATTTGTCTTTTTATCAGATCTTTGTTCCCTTTGATATTGCAAGCGGATAGCTTTCCTGACCGATAAGCTTTCTGCCTTCTGTGATGCATACTTCCTTATCAAATACTACATGGTTAAGCTCTACATCCTTCTCTATCACGCTGTCCTGCATAATGATTGAATTCTGCACAACCGCGCCCTTTGCAACCTTGACGCCGCGCGAGAGGATCGAGTTGATTACTGTGCCCTCGATTATGCAGCCGTCTGAGATAAAGCTGTTCGTACATTCAGCCTCGTCACCATACTTGGTCGGGGACTGATCCTTTGTCTTTGTATAAATGGGACGCTCGCGGTTAAAAAGTTCATTTCTGTATTCGGCATTGAGGAAGTCCATGCTCGTTGAATAATATGACTTCAACGAATCGATCTTATAAAGGCTTCCCTTGAACTCGTAGCCGTAAATTCTCATACCGCCCATCTTCTTAACAAGCGCGTCCTTAACAAAATCCACATCACCGCGTGCCGAGCACTCATCAATAATGCTCTCGAGAAGCGCCTTTTCAAGAACATATATCTCCATGCCCGCCTTTGACGACTTCGGATAATACGGCTGAACCTCAATATCTGTAATTCTGCCTTCCTCGTTTATATCAAAAAGCGTGAAGTGCTTTACTATATCCTCGCTCTTATCACTGAGATCCTTGTAAATTGCCGTTATGTCCGCCTGGTTCTTTATATGTGCGTCTACAACCTCATTGAAGTCGATGTTGTAGATCATGTTTCCCAATGAAAGGATCACATACGTCTGGTGGCTTCTGTCGATATAATCCCTGATACCCTCAAGAAGGTCTATGTTGCCCTTGATCGTGCCGTACTGCTGCTTTTCAAGGTTCGGAGGGAGAATGTTCAGTCCCTGATTTTTTCTGTCGAGATCCCACGGCTTGCCTGACTTTGTGTGATCCATAAGTGATGAATAGTTTGACTCTGTAGCAATACCCACATTTACTATTCCCGCATTTGCCATGTTTGACAAAACGAAGTCTATAATTCTATATCTTCCGGCGATAGGAAGCGCACTGTTAGCTCTTATGTCCGTAAGCGGTGCAATCTTCTCATCTCCTGTAAGAATAATACCCATAGTATCATTTCTCATAGTTAATTCATTCCTTTCGAATTTAATATTATACACCTTTTGCAGGGAGGTATTATTCCTCAACCTGTACCATTGAGCCCTTGAGAATATCGCCGTTATCGGGAACAACTGCTCCGCCCTCGATAAGAACTATTCCGTGTGTGCAATACTTTGACTTATACGGATTATCCTCTGACTCATGATTTACACCGATCTTTGCATTTGCACCGATCTTTGCATTCGGTCCGATAACTGATTTATCTACTACCGCTCCTTCGCCGATTACCGCGCCGGGCATTATCACGGCATCCTTAACCACAGCGCCCTTGCCGATCGTTACACCGCTGAATATTACCGAATGGTCAACCCTGCCGTCGATTACGCAGCCCTCTGTGATCGTTGAGCGTGTTATCTTTGCATCCCCGCCTACAAAGTGCGGCATAAGCGCATAGTTTCTTGAATAGATAACCCACTTTCTGTCGTTAAGGTCGAACCTCGGAGGATCATCTATAAGATCCATGTTCGCCTCCCAGAGTGACTGGATCGTGCCGACATCCTTCCAATAACCCTCGAAACGGTATGACATAAGCTTCTGACCGTCATCAAGGAGCTTAGGAATGATGTTTTTGCCGAAGTCGTTATCCGAGCTTGGGTCTCTTTCATCATCTGTAAGGTACTTCTTGAGTATATCATATCTGAAGATATAGATACCCATTGACGCGAGGTTGCTCTTCGGATTTGCCGGTTTTTCCTCAAACTCTGTGATCTCGCCTGTTTCCTCGTTTGTATTCATTATGCCGAAACGCGGAGCCTCCTCCCACGGAACGGGCATAACGGCAATCGTTACCGCGGCGTTTGAATCAATATGCGCCTTGAGCATTTCGCTGTACTGCATCTTATAAATGTGGTCACCCGAAAGGATCAGCACATGCTTAGGATTGAAGCCGTCAAGAAACCCGAGGTTCTGGTAAATGGCGTTTGCGGTACCCTTGTACCACTCGCCTGTCTCGCCGCTCTGATACGGCGGAAGAACATAGGCTCCTCCGTGTGAACGGTCAAGGTCCCACGGATTACCGTTGCCTATGTATGTGTTCAGCTCCAACGGCTCGTACTGAGTAAGTACGCCGACCGTATCAATTCCCGAATGAACACAGTTTGAAAGCGGAAAGTCTATAATTCTATACTTGCCGCCAAAAGGTACTGCAGGCTTGGCGACATTCTTTGTCAATGCGCCAAGTCTTGATCCCTGACCGCCGGCCAGTATCATAGCTACACAGTTTTTTGATACCATAATATGATCATCTCCTAATTTATTTTTAATTATTGCTTAATAAATTCCGCAATTATTTTTTTGCGTTTTTGGTTTTTGAAGGGTTCGTTTTCGGGGGCTTGCGCTTTATGATCATCGCGCTGCTGCCGTCGATGGGAACACTCAAGGTATAGTCCATATCACTGAACTGCATCTTCTGCGCTCTGTATACCATTCTGTTGATTCTTCTTGTTCCGCCAAATTCGGTTGAATTTGAATGAAGAATGACCTCGTACTCTCCTCCATAGGGTACGCCCAGCTTATAATTCCGGCGGTCAAGCGGAGTGAAGTTCGCCGCAACGACTATCATGTCCTCCGCTTTTTTGCCCATTCTGATGTATGAAACAACCGAGTTTTCACTGTCGGCGTCATTGATCCATTTGAAGCCGTCCCAGCTCTGCTCAAGCTCCCAGAGAGCCTTGCTGTCTTTATACAGGTGATTGAGTGTCTTAATATATTCATGCAGCCTCTTATGAGCCTCAATATCAAGTAAATTCCATTCAAGCTGATCGTCATAACGCCACTCAAGGAACTGACCGATTTCACCGCCCATAAACATAAGCTTCTTGCCCGGCATTGTCATGTAATATGTCAGGAAGGTCTTATATGCCCGGAATTTTTCCTCATAGTTGCCGTGCATCTTGTCAATAAGCGACTTCTTGCCGTGAACAACCTCATCATGCGAAAGCGGCAGGATGAAGTTCTCGGAAAAGGCGTACATCATGAGGAATGTGAGCAGGGAATGATTATCTTTTCTGAAATACGGATCCATTGAAACATATCTCAGCGTATCATTCATCCAACCCATGTTCCACTTGAGGTTAAAGCCCAGACCGTCATTCTCCGGCGGAGCCGTGACAAGAGGCCATGCGGTCGATTCCTCGGCTATCATAAGAAAGCCCGGCATCTCTGACCCCATAATCTTATTTACTTTTCTCAGCAAATCGACAGCCTCGAGATTCCCGTTGCCGCCGTATTTATTCGCTATCCACTCACCGTCATTTCTTGAGTAATCTCTGTAAAGCATTGATGAAACAGCATCGACACGCAATCCGTCGATGTGATACTCGTTTGCCCAATAATATGCCGATGATGTGAGGAACGAAATTACCTCGCCCTTTGCAAAGTCGAACACCATGGTACCCCAGTCCTTGTGCTCGCCCTCTCTCCAATCAGCATACTCGTAGCAAGGCGTGCCGTCGAATAATCTCAGGCCGTGACCGTCGCGAGGGAAGTGCGCCGGCACCCAGTCCATAATCACCGATATGCCCGCCTTGTGACACTTGTTAACAAGACTTTTAAGCTGCTCGGGAGTGCCGTAACGCGATGTTGCGGCAAAATATCCGGTAACCTGATATCCCCATGAGCCGTCAAACGGATATTCCGTAAGCGGCATGAATTCAATATGTGTATATCCCATATCAACAAGGTATGGGATAAGCTCGTCTGCGAGCTCGTCGTAATTGTAAAAGCTTCCATCCTCATGAATACGCCATGACCCCGCGTGGCATTCATAGATATTCATAGGCGAATGTACGCTGTCCTTCTTTGAGCGCCTGTTCAGCCATACCTTATCTGACCATCTGAAGCTCCCCAAAGCATATGCTACCGATGCCGTTCCCGGTCTTAACTCACATCTCACCGCATACGGATCCGAACGAAGATACACCGTATCGTCCGGAGCGGTGACTGCATATTTATATAGATCCCCATGCTTTATGTCTGTAAAGAAGCCTATCCATACGCCGGATTTGCCGAAAAGCTCAAGCTCTTTGCCATCGCCTGTCCAGTTGTTGGAATCGCATGCAAGCTTGACCGATTTTGCATTCGGCGCCCAGACCGCAAACCTGAATCCATCTTTACCGCCTGTCTTTACCTTATGACAGCCGAGAAATTCATATGCATTGAAGTTATCACCGGAATTGAACAAATATGTCTGGAATTCACTTATTCCAAGCATCTCTTTTTTGTCCTCCATTGATTTCACCTCTCAGTTTATCCCGAGTTCTTTACGAGCCGTTTTCATGAGTGCACGCAAAGATACCCGCAATTAATCTTTCATTATTATACCACAATTTTCTTTGTGAGTAAAGGCTATATTTTCAATAAAATTATTTCATTTTTTTAGTCATTTTAGCTAAATATCTTATATTATATCATTTTTAGCCAAAATTTTTGAATTGTTTTGTAAAATAAGCGCAAATAAAAATACAGAGCGCAATTTCCTCGCTCTGTATTCGGTTTTTTGATTATTCGTCAAACGGGAAAACATTATCCAAAAATCTTTTAGCCTTGCCCGATGACTTCTTTGCCGCTTTCTTTACTGACGTCCGGTGCTCTGTCATACGCGATGGGCGGCTCTTTGCCGAGCGTCTTTCCTCGTATTCGTCCTCTTCCTCGTCATCATATTCCTCAATTTCCCCATCGTCCTCAAAATCTATCCCCGATGAGCGGCGTGTCGGCTGATATGAACGGGGCAGTCTTTTTTCCGGACGCTCCTCAGCCTCTTCCTCGTAATACTCGTCATCCTCTTCAGGCTCCTCAGAGGCTCTTTCCGATGCTCTTCTCGCATCCCACTTGCGCATCATTTTGCGTTCCTCTTCGTTCAGCTCGATATGACCCCTTCTCTCAGGCATTGCAATTCCCTCGTCGGTTCTTGCATAGCTCTCGTTCTGGTTGATTACCTCAATTGCCGGCTCCGAAATGTCCTTGAGCGTTGAGGCGAACTTTTCTTCTATATCCTTGCGGAGCGCGCGTATCTCGCTTGAGCCTTGCGCATTCCTCTTTGCAAGCTTGTAGAAACGGTTCCCTACCCAGCAGCTGAGTACAAAGTTGACAATTACCGAAAGCAGAAACCAGAGAAATCCGCCGAGACGTGACTGATATTTCTTATTTGTATTGTTTGCGGCGGCGGTCGATGTAACATTGTTTGCGGCGGTGTTTGCTGTGACTGAGCCTGCCGCCGTGTCGGTATTGGCAATATTCGGGTCTGTGACCGCCTGATCTCCAGCAGAGGTCGTATATGCCGAGCCTTCCTCTGTTCCCGGCTGCGGACGTATACCGTCTGCCGACGCGTATACAGAAGCGGCAGCAAGCATTGCCGATACCGAAACCGCGCATACTGTAACTGATAATTTTTTCATATAATCCTTCATTGTTCCAACTTTCCTTTCCTTATTGCTCATCCTTAAAGGTTTTTCTGAGTTCGTCCTTTATCGGTAATCTGCTTAATTTCATCTTGTTTGCCTCGTATATTCTTATAAATGCAAGCTGCTTTTTATCATCGCGCCTGCACCGCTTTGCGCCTATGAGGAACCAGTTCCAAAAGCTCGCCGGCATTGTTTCGGTATTTACCATCACCTCATGGTAATGACCCGGTGTTTCAATGATCTCCAGAGCAAGCTTCGGCATCATATAGTTATAGCACTGAGGCTCCCTTGCGCGCATTTCAAGGATAAGCTTTTTTATCTTACCCGCAAGTCTTTGGGATTCCGGCTGATCGCCGTACGCGCCCTGCCATGTATATACAGCCGACAGCAGCCTGGATATGAGCAGCGGAGAACGGTTATCTTCAATATCCGCCATAATATCGCGCTTGATTATCTCATATGAGTTGCGCTGATAAGGCTCATAGCCTACCTTTGTGAGAAGTCTCCTTATTTTTTCGGTATCGTACTCAACCTCCTGCGGCATCTTCTTACGCTGCGCAATAGTGATACCGTAATCCTGCCACTTTACATCGTCATGGTCTGTTATATATTTCAGACAGCCCATTGACAGCTGCTTGTCCTCAGTCGATGACTCAATGTAAGCAATCATCTCGTAAAGCTCCTCCGGCTTCCAGCCCGCCGGGACAGAAAAGGTTTTTGCGCCATAGCCTGTTATCACAACAGGAGCCGCAAGCTCAACGATCGTTGAAATGTGTTTCTTTTTGCCGTCCATCATAGCCGTCCAGCTGTTATAGCCCGCGGCATGCTTGAGGTGCGCGAGGAAATTCATTATAATCCGCTGATTTTTTTCTCCCATGTTGTCAAGGCTTCCGGAGATAAGCTCCATATATTTGGGAAGGTTTTTTGCCAGCGTTTCTGTCTGCGCCTTCGATGCTTCCGACGCGGTAAACACCGATTCTATATCATAATTTTCTCCGGCGCAGAGCTTATTCAGGCAATCTATAACATACAAGTCCGTGAGCTTTTCGACCTCGTCAGCGAACAATTCGATATTATCATACATCACCTTGGTGATTTCAAATTTTACGTCCTTCATTGATTCATCATCAATACCGGCAAAAAGCTCCTTTGCTCTCAACGCGAACGCCTCATCACCCGCGGAACGCTTGAATTTCAAAAGCTTTCCGCCCATACCGCTGTAGGTCGTGTTCTGCGTGAGCGAGAACCAGTCCAGATATGCGGAAACCGATGAAAGCTTATACTTGTTATACTGCTCCCTGACCTCGTCAATGCTCATGTTGAACAGGCTTGAGATTGATACCGCCGAAAAGTCGATCGCGCCGAAATCAACATAAAGACAATTTTCTCTGCTCTCTATCGCCGGACGCGTAATATTGTTCCTGCCTTCAACTGTTCCGTGGAATACTATTCTGTCCTGTTTATCGGATGGAAGGTATACGTTATATGTCGAAATACCCGTATTGCGCGAAATGTCGCGCGGGAGCATCCACTTCAACGCGATAAGATACCTTTCCGTAAGATATTCGTCATCGGTACATATACATATGTTTTTCAGATTTTCCGATGTGAGCATCGTTACCGCATGATTTATAAGATATGTCAGCTCCTTCTGATGAAGCTTTATAAATGTTGTTATTTCCCCTTTAAGTCCCTCGGGTTGCTCCGGATTTTCAATTACAGGCAAATACTTTACAAGCTCTGTATCCTGCTCCTGCCGGGTGAGATATGTCCTGAACAATTCCGAGCCGAAATACTGTTCAGGGAAGAAGTTATCATCAAACTCATCGAACACCAACGCATGCGCAAAAAAGTTTCCTTCCTCACCGTTTATATCATATCCCGCGTATACGGACTGAATTGCCGCAAATCTGCCGTCCGCAAGTCTCAGCGTCCTGAACACCTTCGGGAACATCGACGGAATTGTGGGATCCCCTAAGGTCTTTGGATATTCCACAGTATTGCTTTTCGGGAGCCTGTAGCTTGAGAAGCGCATAAGCTCTGCAATATTCTCACGGGTAAGCCCCTGTGAGCACGAGTAAACACGCAGTCCGGACTGGTTTATCAGTCCAAGCTCCGGTTCAGCCAGGCTATGCTTAACCGAGGTATATATCATCTGGTATACCTTCATTTTAATTACTTTCCCCTTCCACTTTAATCTAATTCTTTAATTCCTGTGTATAGCTCATAGTAGCGGCCCTTCATTGCGAGCAGCTCCTCATGTGTTCCGCGCTCAATGATCTCTCCATGCTCAAGAACCATTATCGCATCCGAATTTCGGATTGTTGACAGTCTGTGAGCGATCACAAACGTTGTGCGGTTCTCCATGAGCGCATCCATACCGCGGTTGATGCTCTGCTCCGTTCTCGTATCTACAGAGGAGGTCGCCTCGTCCAGAATAAGAATAGGAGCCTTTGACAGCGCCGCGCGCGCAATATTGAGCAGCTGACGCTGTCCCTGTGACAGGTTAGAGCCGTCGCCTGTCAGCATTGTGTCATATCCGTCCGGCATGTTCTTGATAAACGTGTGGGCGCACGAGGTCATTGCCGCCTGCTTTACCTCCGCGTCCGTCGCGTCAAGTCGTCCGTAGCGTATATTCTCCATAACGGTTCCCGTAAACAAGTGTGTGTCCTGGAGAACCATCGCAATATTCTCCCTCAGGCTTTCACGGTCAATATCACGGATATCCGTGCCGTCTATTGCTATTTCACCCGCATTTACGTCATAAAATCTTGTCAGAAGATTTATTATCGTGGTTTTTCCCGCGCCGGTTGAACCCACCAGCGCTATCTTCTGTCCCGGACGCGCATACATGGAAATGTTTTTAAGAATTGTCTTGTCCGGATCATATCCGAAGCTCACATTCTTAATAACCACATCGCCTCTGACGTTTTCAAGTCTGACCTTGTTTGTATCCTTTGCAGCCTCGGGCTCCTCGTCCATGACCGCGAATACTCTCTCGGCTCCCGCAAGAGCCGACATGATGACATTCATCTGGTTTGAAATTTCGTTTATAGGCCTTGAAAACTGCTTTGAGTAGTTTACGAATACCGTAAGACCGCCGATATCAAGCGCCGCAAAGCTTGACGCGCCGATTCTGCCCAGCCTTGTAAACAATGCCAGAACTGCGCCGATAAACGCGGTTACGGTATAGCTTATCTGTGACAGCGCGTTCATGCTCGGCCCCATAATTCCGCCGAGGAAGTTTGCCCTTGTCTGCACATCGCGCAGCCTTTCGTTAAGCGCCGCGAAATCCTCCTTCGCCCGCTCCTCATGGTTGAATACCTTTACAACCTTCTGACCCGTTATTGTTTCTTCAATATATCCGTTTACCGCTCCGAGTGCGCTCTGCTGCTTCCCGAAATACTTTCTTGTGTGCTTTGCGATCGTTCCCGCAATCTTAGCCATAACCGGTGTAAGAACAATAGTCACGACTGTAAGCGGAATATTTGTAACGAGCATAAGCGTCAGGGTTCCCGCGAGCGTGAGCACACCTGAAAACATCTGCAATATAGTTGAATCAAACATCTGTCCGATGTTATCAACATCATTTGTAAACCGGCTCATAATATCACCGGCACTGTTTGTGTCATAATAGCGAACACTCAGCTTCTGCAGCTTCCGGAACAAATCGTCCCGTATACGCTGCAGCGTGTTCTGTGACACCTTTATCATTGTGCGCTGCTGGATAAAAACTGCCACAATTCCTATAAGATAAATAAGCGCCATAACGCCTAAGCCGGTTATAAGGAATTTCAGTCTGGCGGGAACATCTGCTCCGCTGTCACCGAGATTATTTATAATAGGTCTCAGCATATATGTACCCGCAAGGTTTGTACCCGAGCTTACAAGCACGCATACCACCGCAAGCACTACCTTGAACTTATCCTCTCCGATATATGAAAGCAGACGGACTACAGCCTTTCTTATATGCTTCGGCTTTACCTTTTTCGCACCGTATCTGCCCGGACCTTTTCTCGGAGGTCCCATTTGCGGGGGCATATCAATCTACCTCCTGCGCCATTTGTTTCAAAGCGGTCAACGGTTCTCTTCCGAACACTGCTGTTGAATGATGTTTGACCATTCATCCCGCCTCCTTTTCCCTGTCCATCTGTGAGTAATAAATATCCTGATACTCACTGTTGATCTTTATCAGCTCGTCATGAGTGCCCTCGCCGACTATTCTGCCGTCGTTAAGGACTATTATCTTGTCCGCGTCAAGAACCGAGCTTATTCTCTGCGCGATTATTATCTTTGTCGTATCCTTTAGCGTTGTAGTGAACGCACGGCGTATCTGCGCCTCTGTCGCAGTGTCAACAGCGCTGGTGCTGTCGTCAAGAATGAGTATCTTCGGCTTCTTAAGCAGCGCTCTTGCAATACAAAGCCTCTGCTTCTGTCCGCCGGATACGTTTACGCCGCCCTGACCAAGCTCCATGCCGTAGCCCTCTGTAAAGCCCGTTACAAAGCCGTCCGCCTGCGCCGCGAGCGATGCCTCGCGTATTTCCTCCTCGGTCGCGTTCTCGTCTCCCCAGCGGAGATTTTCTTCTATTGTGCCGGAGAAAAGGACATTCTTCTGAAGCACCATACCTACTCCCTCGCGGAGATTGTAAAGACTGTAATCCCTGACGTTTACCCCGTCTACAAGCACCTCGCCCTCCGTTGCATCATACAGCCTCGGTATGAGCTGCACAAGCGATGATTTGCCCGAGCCTGTTACGCCGATTATTCCGAGTATCTGTCCCGGCTCCACGGAGAAGGATATGTTGTCAAGCACATTATCCTCACGGCTCTCATAATATTTAAACGATACGTTCCTGAACTCTATCCGGCCTTCTGTTACAAGCTTTTCCTTTGCCGCCGCTTCTTCATCGGTAAGATCTATACGGGTTTCCAAAACCTCGGAGATCCTCTTGATCGAGGCGATGGCTCTTGTAGAGTTTATGATCATCATTGATACCATCATAAGCGAGCTGAGTATCTGCGTCGTATACTGCACGATCGCGCTGAGAGCGCCTACCTGCATACCGTCCGCAAGCACAATGTTTCCGCCGCGCCACAAAACAACAAGAGTTGTTATATTCATGGCAAGCGTCATAACAGGCATTGTGCAGACAACCACCTTCATAGCGTTATATGTCGTGTCGCGCAGCTCCGCGCTCGCATTGCTGAAGCGGGATATTTCATACTTATCACGCACGAAGGACTTTATAACGCGCACATTTGTTATATTTTCCTGTGTTTTTGAATTGAGCTCGTCCAACCTTCTCTGCATCTTGTCAAAGCGCGGAAAAGCAATTCTCATGAGCAGGAAAATGGCTATGGCAAGCAGCGGTATCATTATAATCAGGATAGACGCAAGCCGCGCATTTATAGAAACTGCCATAACTATGCCGCCGATAAACATCCCCGGCGAACGGACAGCCATGATCAGTGCCATTCTTGTAATATTCATTACCTGGGTAATATCGTTTGTAAGTCTGGTAACAAGCGATCCCGTCGAAAATCTGTCTATATTCTTAAACGAAAATTCCTGCACCTTATCGAATACGGCTTTTCTTACGTCACTGCTGAAATTAACGGCCGCCTTAACCGAAAAATAGTGTCCTCCGATACCGCCGGTTGCCTGTATTACTATGCAGCAAAGCATCAGAACCGCCTGCCGTATAATAAAATTCATTCCCCTGCCGCCGATAATACCATCATCGACCATTCCGGCCATAAGCTTAGGCAGAACAATCTCTCCGGCAACCTCCGTCAGCATCAGCAAAGGTCCGAGAATGAAGAATAATTTATACGGTTTTATATATTTGTAATATCTCTTCACTCAACCATTCCCTTTCTGCTTGTCAGCCGTTTCTATCGTTCTGCTTATTCATTGCAGCACTGACAAAGGCGGCAAAAAGCGGATGCGCGTGATTCGGGCGCGACTTGAATTCAGGATGGAACTGCACGCCGATATAATAGCGGTGTGAAGGGATCTCAACCATTTCAACAAGCTTCTCATCCGGTGACATGCCGCTTGCCGTAAGACCCGCTTCCGTGAGCGCTTTCCTGTAGAAATTGTTGTACTCATAACGGTGACGGTGACGCTCATATATAAGATTGTCATTATAAACCTTCTCCGCCAGCGTTCCCCCGACTATCTTACACGGATAAAGACCGAGACGCATTGTTCCGCCGAGATCCTCGACATCCTTCTGCTCCGGCATAAGGTCGATCACCGGATGGGTCGTTCCGGGATCAAGCTCGCTTGAATGAGCGTCCGCATAGCCGAGCACGTTTCTTGCGTATTCGATAACCGCAATCTGCATACCAAGACATATACCGAAATACGGAATATCATTTTCACGCGCATACTGAGCGGCGATGATCTTGCCCTCAATACCTCTGTCACCGAAGCCGCCCGGTACAAGAATGCCGTCGCTGTCCCGCAAAAGCTCATCCGCCGTTTCAGGGGTTACCTCCTCCGAATTTACCCAGTTGATGTTTACATTGATATGATTCTGTATTCCGCCGTGCTTTAACGCCTCAACTATTGAAATATAGGCGTCATGGAGAGAAACATATTTTCCGACAAGCGAAATATTTACGCATTCCTTCTTTGTGAGAAGCTCCTTTGCGACATCGACCATCGCCCTCCAGTCGTCAAGCTCCGGCTCCTTATTTGCGAGACCGAGCTTGCGGCATACAACATTTGCAAGGCCCTCGTCCTCAAGCGCAAGCGGAACGGCATAAAGAGTATCAAGATCCTGATTTTCAATAACGCTGTCCTGTGAAACATTGCAGAATAACGCAATCTTTTCCTTTGTGCCCTCTTCAAGCGGATGCTCCGTTCTGAGAACAATAACATCCGGCTGGACTCCGAGACTGAGAAGCTCTTTAACGCTGTGCTGCGTCGGCTTCGTCTTCTGCTCGCCCGAGCTTGAAAGATAGGGAACAAGCGTAAGATGAACATAGATACAGTTCTCCTTGCCGACCTCTGTCTGAACCTGTCTTATCGCCTCAAGAAACGGTGTTGACTCAATGTCGCCGACAGTACCTCCTATTTCGGTAATTACAATATCAGTTTCACGGTGTCTTGCCACACGGTATACTCTGTCCTTGATCTCGTTTGTTATATGCGGAATGACCTGAACAGTCTTTCCCTCATAGTCGCCGTGGCGCTCCTTGTGGAGAACCGACCAATATATTTTACCTGTTGTTACATTTGAATTTATACTGAGATTTTCGTCAATGAATCTTTCGTAATGACCGAGATCGAGATCCGTTTCCGCTCCGTCGTCCGTTACAAAGACCTCCCCATGCTGATACGGGCTGAGCGTGCCCGGATCAACATTTATGTAAGGATCGAACTTCTGCATTGTCACCTTGTAGCCTCTCGCCTTAAGAAGTCTTCCGAGAGATGCCGCGGTTATGCCCTTGCCAAGTCCCGATACAACTCCTCCTGTTACAAATATATATTTAGCCGCCATTGTTTTTCTCCTTGTTATTTATCCTGATAGCTTATTGTCACCCCTGTTTTACATGCTTTGATACAAAGCGCGATATCCTTCTCAGCGCTTCCTCAATATTATCTATAGAATAGGCGTATGAGCAGCGTATAAAGCCCTCGCCGCATTCGCCGAACGCTGTGCCCGGCACGACCGCGACCTTTTCCTCCTGCAAAAGTCTGCTGCAGAATTCATCGCTTGTCATTCCGGTCTTCCTTATGCACGGGAATACATAAAACGCACCGTAGGGTTCAAAGCATGATAAGCCCATATCGCGGAAGCCGTCCACGATCACGCGCCGTCTGTAATTATATTCCCGGCACATATCCTCAACCTCGTTGTCGCAGTTTTTAAGCGCCTCAATAGCCGCATACTGGCTCGTTGTAGGTGATGACATTATACCGAACTGATGTATCTTTGTCATCAGCTTTATTATCTTTTCCGGGCCGAGCGCGTAGCCAAGCCGCCAGCCGGTCATCGCAAATGCCTTTGAAAAGCCGTTTACAACCACAGTTCTTTCATACATTCCGTCTATTGCCGAGAACGGAGTATGCTTTTCGTCACTGTAGCGCAGCTCGCCGTATATCTCATCCGAAAGAACAAGTATATCCGTGCCTCTTAACACCTCGGCGATCGCCGAAAGATCCGCCTTTGACATAACGGCGCCCGTTGGATTGTTGGGAAAGGGGAGAATAAGAAGCTTCGTCTTATTCGTTATCTTCTCTTTCAGCTCCCCCGGCGTGATCCGGAAATCATTTTCCTCCTTTGTTTCAAGAACGACCGGTCTGCCTCCCGCCATGACAGTCAGCGGCTTATAGCACACAAAGCTCGGCTCCGGTATGATCACCTCATCGCCGGGGCATACAACGGCTCTTATCATCGCGTCAATAGCCTCCGAGCCGCCGACCGTTACAAGCACCTGCGATTTTGCATCATACTCAATATCAAACTTTCGCTTATTGTACCTTACAATCTCCTCTCTCAGCTCAAGAAGGCCTCTGTTTGCCGTGTAATAGGTCTGTCCGCTTTCAAGGCTGTATATACCCGCCTCACGGATCGCCCACGGCGTTACAAAATCAGGCTCTCCTACACCCAAGGAAATAGCGTCCTTCATCGTTGCAACAATATCAAAAAACTTTCGTATTCCCGAAGGCGGGAGCATATCCACCGTCGGATTTATCAGTTTATCATAATTCATATGGTAATCACCTGTCTGGCATCCTTTTCATCATCCTTGAAAAGGATGCCCTCCTCCTTATATTTCTTTAGGACAAAATGCGTTGTTGTTGATATAACAGATTCCATAGGCGCAAGCTTCTGCGCAACAAAAAGAGCGATCTCCTTCATTGATTTGCCTTCAATCATAACCGAAAGATCGTATGCGCCCGACATAAGATATAAGGCTCGTACCTGCGGATAGTTGTAAATACGTCTGGCAACCTTATCAAAGCCCTCTCCGCGCTGCGGCGTTACTCGCAGATCTATAAGCGCGGTCACTATCTCACGGTCAGTCTTATCCCAGTTTACAATAGTCTTGTAGCCGGCGATAATATGGTTGCGCTCCAGGTCATCTATTTTCTCTTCTACCTCGTTCATCGAAATTCCGAGCATTCTTGAAATTTTGGATATATCGACTACACCCTGCTCTTTATCAAGAATCCGCAAAAGGTCATCCATTATTCTATCCTCCGATACTGTTTATGAAATTATACCTCTGAATATTAAAATAAAAGAATATCACAGGCTTATACTCGGGCACGGTTTTCCCGCAATCGAATATACACTTTTTATTATACAGTAATTCGATAAAAAATGCTATAGTTTTTTAAAAAAAAGTTGAACAAATTTTAATAATTTTTTCAATACCGGAAATACGATTCACATAAAAACGATTCGCATAAAAACGTCCCGACACCTTTTCTGACCTCGGGGCACAAAACTGTCATTATTGATCACATTTCCTCGACTGTTTTAAGAAGGTTTTCACACACGGTTTTTATTCTCAGCTTATATGTGTCAACCTCCTTTTTGATCTGTAGCATTTCCTGATGCTTCTTGATATGTTCCTCATCAATCTGTCTCGCAAGACGGGTCGCGTCAAGCTTTGCGCGGTTCACAATAGCCTGCGCCTCCATGTTTGCATTGCTCTTTATATCCTGGGCGGACTGGCGCGCAACGTCAAGGGAGCGGTGCATCGTTTCCTCAATCTGTTTATATCGCTCTACCGCATCGGTAAGGACCCCTATTTTATCCTTTAAGCTCTGATTTTCCTTACACAGCGCCTCATAATCCTGTATTATAAGGTCAAGAAAGTCATCTACCGCGTCACAGTCATAGCCCTTAAACTTTTTCTCAAATTCCTTGTTCTGAATATCTATCGGTTTTAACATACCGGGTCTCCGCCCCTTTCAAAATTATCTTTTATATATATTGTTTGAATGTAACATGGCATCTGCCGCTTCTTGTTTCCGCTCCTAATTTATATACTATAAATCTGCCGTGACCTCTTATGGAAAGAAGATCGCCCTCCTTAACCGTCTCCGAGGTCTTTGTTATTTCCCGGTGATTAACCTTCACCCTGCCGCTTTCAATAAGACCGGAGGCAGTTGAACGCGAAACCCCCGCCGCCGCGGCAGTCACCGCGTCCAGCCGCTCGGATGCGCACACAGCGCCTGTTGTCTTATATTCTCTCTCGACCCTGATACCGCTCAGATCCTCCATCACTGTGATTTTTACGCCCTGATTGCCTATTTTATGCACATTGTCAGCAGCATAATCCGCAATATCACTGTGCAGAAAAACATATGCAAAGCCGTCCGACACCACAATATCTCCAAGCTTTGACGGCGCTATGCCCAAAGACATTATGGTTCCGAGGTAATCTCGGTGGGTAAGCCTTCTCGTAAATCCGCCCTCAATTTTAAGACACGACAACGGAAACGCCGCCTTGTCCGGCTCCATCCATTCCGGGAACACTCCGAGCATCCTTTTTTCCGCATCGTCAAAGCCGCCGTAAAGCAAGGTGTTAAAGCCATATGGAAACATGAGATTGTCGCTTATAACCGCCTGCTCAGCGCCGTTGAGAAAATCCGAAAACCGCGCACAGCAATATTTATCACATAAGGAGAACAAATCCTCTGTCCTCGCTATAAGAAGCTTATCGTCATCGGTGATCAAAATCTGCGTCTCCCTCTGTCCTGAGGAATCCTGACATTCTTCGGCGCGATGCAGAAAATACCGTTGCTGAGTCTTCCGAAGCCGCAATTCATACCCTTTGCCGCGCCGCCTACATAATCCACAATCCTGCGCGCGGTCCCGTCTGAGGCGACCTCGGGATTTCTCGCGCCCTCGCCGGCTTCAAAGATAAACATTACAAGCTTTCCGGTCTGAACGGCCTCTACTATTCTATCGGAATCATCTATTGTCTGCGGATAGAACACCACAAGCTCCACATCTATATCACCGGACTGCGCACTGTCATATTTGATTGACGCTCTTGATGCGCCCGATGTCCTTCTTTCGCTCCTTGCGCGTCTTTCCTCTTCTTCAGCCTCGGCTGCCGCCTCTTCCTCGGCCCATTTTTCCTCGCGCTTCTGCCGTCTTTTTTCCATAAAATTTCTTATAGGATGCCAGCCCCGCTCCTCTTCCTCATCAAAATATTCATCCTGCTCCTCAGGCTCATCATATCTTCTGTAGCTCCTGCTGTCGCTACGGCTGTAACGGCTTTCATAGTCACGATCGTAATCATACTCATAATCACGATTACCTGAACTGAATGCCGCTTTCGTATCACTGAAAAATGACATATCCGCACTTCCCTTCTCTTTAAGTGTTTTTTATTTTCCGCTGTAATCTCTTGCGCCGAATATCGCGCTTCCTATGCGCACCATTGTTGAGCCGCATCGTATCGCGGCTTCAAAATCGCCGCTCATTCCCATTGACAGCTCTTCCATTGTCACGTTTTTATATTTCTTTTCCGCCGTTTCATCAAACAGCTTCTTCATATTCCTGAAATATGCCTCCGCGTCACCCTGCTCCGCCTTAGGGGCAATGGTCATAAGACCTTTAACATGTACTCTTGTAAGCTCTGCGGCATGCCTGAGCAGCGCGCCAAGCTCCCGCGGTTCAATACCGGACTTGCTCTCCTCACCCGAAATATTTACCTGAATAAGTATATCTATATCTCTTTCATGCGAAACCGCAAGCCGCTCGATCTCACCCATAAGCTTTACGGAATCAACGCTGTGTATTATACTGCACCGGTCTATTACATATTTTACCTTGTTTGTCTGCAAATGTCCGATAAGATGCCATTTTACCGGAAGTACGTGCTCAAATTTGTCACGTACCTCCTGCGGCTTGTTTTCACCTATATCGGTAACGCCAAGACTTATCGCCTCGTTCATTACCTCCACCGGATATGTTTTTGTGACCGCGACAAGCCTTATCTCCTCCGGATCTCTGCCGCATTCAGCCGCAGCCGCGGCTATACGCTCCTTTACCGCTGTCAGGTTCTCCTTAACGCCCACCTGCTATCACACTCCTGTTTTACGTTTATTCTCCGCATCAGCGCTCTCCCACAACCAGCCTTTCCATTGATGAGAGCTTAACCTCCGCGTCCTCGCTTGACTGTATTATTGAAAAACCGTCTGTCGGATCGGTGTAAAGGACGTCACACTTACACTGATAAGTATCCGAGCCTTTAGTTGCATATACATAATATTCATTCATCATCTCGCCCGTGCGGATCGCCTCCGTGGGGATCTTGAAGCCGTCGTATTCCTCAATGATAATATCCGCATCAAGCGTTCTGTACGAAAACGCGCTGTCTATATATGACGGTATCTGAACCAGATACACACATTCGCCGTTTGCGTCAGGCGCGGAAACATACTCCACGGTTCCCTTTGCGCTCGTACCAGAAAGCTTCGTAAATCTTGCGGTCACATTTTCCGCGCTTTCAAGAATTGCGGCGTGCTCACTGTCGGTTATGCCGAGGATATACCAGATGTGATTATTCATAATCTTGCATACCGGGGCGCCCGCCGCGACAAGGTTTCCCGTTTCATAGTGGCTGCTCCCGACCGTAAGAGCTCTTATATATTCCGCGTCATAGGTCTGCACATTCTCATGTGTAAGAATGGTTTCAAGCCCATCGACATATGTCGAAAATATTCCCGAACGGTCTGAAATTATGTCATTTTTTTCGGCCGACAGTCCTGCCTCGTATTCCGCGCGCTGATTTATCAGGTTTTCCAGTTCGGCGCTTTCTGTCAACTCACCGCCGCTGCGCAGATTATTTATATCACTTTTATACTCATGTATTTTTTCGATGTCATTTGACGACGCCAGCTCCGGAATACTCTCCATTCTGTTTGAAATCTCATTTTCCGCAGTTGCTTCGTCTGACACGGAGGTTCCGACGCTGTACGAGCTTATGCGGCTAATTTCATCATCTATAGCCCGAAGCTCGCGCAGAGCCGCCGCGTCAATGCTCGCGTTATATATTGTGCTGACAAGCATATCCCGTGATACCCTGTCACCCTCCGCCGCAGAATCGTATACGGTTCCAGCGGCGCCCGCATAATACACGCTTTCATCGCGAACGATATACGCCTTTTCGGTTGTAATTCCCACCTCGTGTCCGTATTCCTCAAGGGCCACTGATTTTACAGGCGATAAAAAATAGGAAATACCATAACCCGCAATAAGCAATACGCCAAGCAGAATTACTACTATGAAAAACTTCTTCATTGTATAATCCTTTAATATTATTTTAAATATTATCTATTATATAATTTTTTTTGACAAATTACAAGAGTATTTTACTATTTTTATTCACTTTTTTGCAGGTATACTATGGTATTTGCCGCGCGGAACAAATTTCCGAGAACGTCAAGCTTTTCGCGAATAAATCCGGGCACGGAGCTTCTTATTATCTCGGTCATATGCCTTAGTCTTATATTTTTCATATAATCGCGCATTACCGCCTCGGTAAGCTCCCGCGCGGTATACATACGGCACCTGTCAACGCCCGAAAGCTCCGCGGCAAGCTCCAGTCCCTTTATCAGGCTGTGTCCGTATCGCAGAACAAACCCGCCATACGACGCCGTATCTATAAAATAATTCTCTCCTTTGCATTTTCCGAATGCTCGAAGGGCTTCTAAATACCCGCTTTTCATGCTGCGCAAAATCGCTTCATGGTCAAAGTCCATCAGTCCTACCTCGGGAGCGGGGGAGTCTATGCTTATTATATTCACGCCGCACCTGTCAACATCACGCACAAAGCCTATCCCGTTCACTGAAACCGTGATTATTGTGTCATAGCCGCGGCTTATGAGCATTCCGGAGGGAAGATTATTCTGAATACCCCCGTCCGTATATTCCTTGTCATCTATCACTATATTCCTGAACATCGGAAAGCATGCGCTCGCAAGAATATAATCCACAAGCTTCCCTTCCGGTATGTCCTCCTTGAACAGCTCAACGCTTTTCTTATCGGTCACGGAAAATGTGCATAATCCGTAATCCACAGGGGAACTGCGCAGGGCGCGCTCGTCGATCAGCGAGGTCAGCAGTCTTTTAAAGGGCGCAGTGTCAAGACCGCCTTTAAAACCTTCAGTGAATACCGTCCTCAGCGATTTTATCGAAAACAGGTTGCCGTCATTTTCTCCGATCTCAATTATATCATTTATGTCCGTTCCGAGCCACAGCTCCGACGGATCCGCGCCCATTGCAAACATTGCGCCGTTTACCGCGCCTATTGAGGTTCCTGCAATAGCCCGTATTTCCATACCCATCTCGGTAAGCGCCCTCCACACGCCCGCCTGAAACGCGCCCCGTGTTCCGCCGCCCGCCAATGCCAAAGCATATTTCATTTTCTCACACCTCTTCCCGAAAGCTTTAAACCAATAATTATTATTAACACAAACCGGTTTACATTAAACAAAAACTGCTCCGTAAAACGAAGCAGTCATAAATTGCGGTTATCAGTTCAGAAGAGCGCGGTCATTTGCAAATTCCTTACCGCTGATCTCCGAGAATTTCTTCAGCAGGTCATCAACCGTAAGCTTGTTCTTTCCCTCGCCTTCAACGCTGTAAATAATGCGTCCCTCATGCATCATTATTAGCCTATTGCCGTGCGCGATAGCGTCGTTCATGTTATGAGTGATCATCATAGCGGTAAGATTACTGCCGGAAATGAATTTCTCCGAAAGCTCAAGAACAGTTGCTGCGGTCTTAGGGTCAAGCGCGGCAGTGTGCTCGTCAAGCAGGAGAAGTCTCGGCTTCTTCATGACCGCCATGAGTAATGTAAGAGCCTGACGCTGACCGCCGGAAAGCAGTCCGACCTTTGAGGTAAGTCTGTTTTCCAGCCCGAGTCCCAGCTGACTCAGCTGCTCCTTGTACATTTCAAGCTCCCTGTGCGGTATTGCCCACTTTATTCCGCGTCTCATTCCTCTGCGGTATGCCAGCGACATGTTTTCCGCGATCTGCATATCCGCCGCCGTGCCCATCATCGGATCCTGAAATACCCGTCCGAGATATTTCGCTCTCTTATGCTCGGGGAGCTTTGTTATATCCTCTCCGTCAATCGTGATGCTGCCGCGATCTACCGGGAAAACGCCGCATATACTGTTTAGAAGCGTGGATTTGCCCGCGCCGTTGCCGCCAATGATCGTTACAAAATCGCCCTCGTTAAGCTCCAGGTCAACGCCGTTAAGCGCTTTTTTCTCGTTTATCGTTCCCTTATTGAACGTTTTATAAATTCCCTTTACCTTTAACATCAGACTGCCTCCTTTGATGAACGCATTTCGGCAATCTTACGCTTCCAGAAGGGTATTCCGAGGAATACCGCAACGACCAATGCCGAGAACATTTTCAGGTCATTTGCGTTAAGTCCCATCCTGAGCACCAAGGTTATTACTATATAATAGATTATACCGCCGAACACAGCCGCGACAAGCTGAAGCGCAAAGTTCTTGAATATCCTGCCGAACAGAACCTCGCCTATGATAACGGCGGCAAGTCCGATAACGATGGCTCCTCTGCCCATGTTGATATCGCAAAAGCCCTGATACTGCGAAAGCATTGCGCCCGACAGAGCGACAAGCCCGTTTGAAAGGACAAGACCTATGATCTTGTTTGTGTCCGTATTTATACCGTTTGCCCTAGCCATGTTCGGGTTGCAGCCGGTGGCTCTCAAAGAATGTCCCAGCTCCGTTCCGAAGAACCAGTACAGCAGCGCGATAATAACCGCGACAATGATGCCGCCCACAAGGATCGCCTGCGGAATACTGCGGAGAGAAAGGAGAATATTGTACTTCTCAACCGACAGCGGCAGATTTGCCTTCTGCGACATGATATGAAGGTTTACCGAATACAGTATAAGCTGCGTCAGTATACCGGCAAGAATTGCGGGTATTCCGAACTTCGTATTCAGCAGCCCCGTTACAAGACCCGCAAGACAGCCCGCTATAAAGGCAATAAGCATTGCAAGTCCCACGTTCATTCCCGATGTTACGCATACAACAAGCGTTGCGCCTCCGGTTGCCATAGTGCCGTCAACCGTAAGGTCGGCAACATCAAGAATCCTGAATGTAATATATACACCGATCGCCATTAGCCCCCAGATTATACCCTGAGCAACGGCTCCCGGCATAGCGCCAAGAAATCCCAGCATATTTTTCTCCTTCCGTATTACCAAAATATAAAACGGAAGCGCAGAGCGCGCTCCCCTGCAATACCGCGCAGGGGAGGGCACCTCTGCCCTCCCGCAATCATTCTTTGTCGATATTAAGGCTTATTCCGCCGCAAGCTCCTCATAGCCCTCCGGAATCGTGATGCCGAGTGCCTCAGCTCTTTCCGCCGAATACTTCTTTGTAAGGTCCGCCGCGTACTTAATTTCCATCGTTGACGGGTCTGCGCCGTTTACGAGAATTTCATAAGCCATCTCACCCGCAACCTCACCGATGCTGTAGTATGAAATCGAAAGTGTCGCGATACCGCAGCCTGAGCAGATACCCTCTTCACCGGCAATAATCGGCTTGTTTGCCGGATTGGCGATGTTAGCTATAATCTCTGTATTAGCGGCAGCTGTATTGTCCGTCGGAATATAAAGAGCGTCGCTCTCGCTGCATGCGGTTGTTGTTACAGCCGCGACATCGTTCGAATCGGCGAACGGATACAGCTTTGTTGTAAATCCGAGTTTTCCAAGCTCCTCTTCCACGATGTCCACCTGATACTTTGAGTTAGGCTCGCTTGAGCAGTAAATAAGTCCGACATTCTTTGCATCGGGAACAAGCTCCTCAAACATTGCCGCCTGCTCTGCCAGCGGAGCAAGGTCTGAAGTACCCGTGATGTTTCTGCCGGTCGTGCCTGTCCAGTCTGTTATGTCAAGCGCGGTCGCGTAGTCAGTAATAGATGTGCCCACAATAGGAATATCGGCTGTTGCCGATGCCGCAGCCTGGAGCGACGCAGTAGCGTTTGCGAAAATAAGATCATCGCCCGCCGATACGAACTGATTGACAATTGTTGAACAGGTCGCCGAATCGCCCGCGGCATTCTGCAGATCAAATTCAACATTATCCTCGCCGAGAAGCTCGGTCAGCTTGTCCTGAAAGCCCTGGGTCGCAGCGTCAAGAGCGTCGTGCTGTACAAGCTGGCACAGACCGATCTTGTAAACCTTATCCCCACTCTTCGCGTTTTCCTGCGGCTCTGACGATCCTCCGCAGCCCGCAAGAACCGACGCTGTCATTGCGCCGACTGCCGTCATAGCCATAATTTTTTTGATGTTCATAATGAATCCCTCTTTCTTAACTTTAATGTAAGCAATATTTTTTCGTACATAATGCCCACACCAATTTATAATATTGTATCACACTTCGTCAAATACGTCAAGATAATTTTGATTTTCTTCCAAATTATTTAATCAGGTCAAAAGAACTGTAAAGATAAAAAACACCGCCGAGCGGTGTTTTTTAACAGGTATAGGATAAAAGGGTGAAAAGTAATTTCTCTTTCAATAAACAATGTAACGTTCGAAAATCTTTTCATTGCCATACATTATAACACAGCAAACAAAAAAAATCAATACATTTTAAAAAAATTTTTCAAGAAATGTTGTTTCTGTTCAGATATCAAAATCGGTGAAAAAAGAAGTCACGGAAACCAATGCAAACTTGGGCGGAACAGTGCGGATTTTCAATATACATATGCTGAAAATATCCGCGCTTTACAAGAAATTTTCATTCAGTTAATTGATTTTTTCATATATATATGCTACAATAATATACAGAAAATTATAAGGAGTCATTTGAAATGCGAATACTGGTTGTTGAAGACGAAATACGCCTTTGTGAGGCATTGGTGCAGCTTCTGAAAAAACAGAATTACAATGTTGACAGCGAAAACGACGGCGAGGCGGGACTGGATGACGCGCTTTCCGGAATATATGATGTAATAATTCTTGATATAATGCTTCCTAAGCTCGATGGTCTTACCGTGCTGAGGGAGATCCGCAAAAGAAATATAAACGTTCCGGTTATCCTGCTCACCGCCAAGGGTGAAATATCGGATAAGGTCACGGGACTTGACGCCGGAGCGGACGACTATCTTACAAAACCCTTTAACACTGAGGAGCTGCTTGCAAGAGTTAGGGCGCTGGGCAGACGGCGCGGAGAAATTGTCGGGGCAGGCGCGTTCTCCTGTGATGATATTGCGCTTGACACCCAAACGCTTAAGCTCACCTGCGGCGCTTCCGAGATCGCTCTAACCCGCAAGGAATCGGAGCTTCTGGAATACCTCATACTGCATAAGGATATTATATCCTCAAAGGAACAGATCATCGAAAAGCTGTGGGGCTTTAACTCAGATGCCGAAGCAAACCATGTCGAGGTTTATGTATCCTTTCTGCGAAAAAAGCTCAGACGTGTTCATTCAAAAATTCAGATCAAAGCGGTACGCGGAATAGGCTATAAGCTGGCGTAGGAATAAGGAGTTCGTTATGTTCAGACAATTAAGAAATAAGCTGCTGATCACAAATCTGTCTGTAACCGCCGCATTGGTCGTATGCTGCCTTACAGCAATATTTCTGACAACCTACAGCTTTATTAATAATGAAATAAACAATCAGCTTAACCGCGCAATTCAGATGTCCGTTCAGAGGATCGAGCATGCGGATCATATTCCTGAGGACGCCGTTCTGCCGCCTGCCGTGAAACCCGAAATGAAGCTTGAAAACAAGCCCGATGCAACGGACAGGTTCAGCACGGAGTTTTCTGTATACGCGGATGCTGACGGCAATGCCATATCCGCTATCACAAACTTCAATATGGTTGAATCCGATTATTCGGAGGTCGTAAAGAATATTGTATTATCAGGAAAAAGCCGCGGCTCCGCAAAGCTGGATATTGCAAGCTGGGCATACAGGATCGTCCCCTACGAAACGGGATATATAGTAGCCTTTGCTCAGAACTCCGCGCAGAAAAGAATACTTTTCCGGCTTGTGATAATACTTATTCTTGCGGCAATCGTATCAACGGCGATCACTTTCCTTATCAGTCTTTTCAGCGCAAACCGCTCAATACGCCCGATTGAGGAATCATACAACAAACAGAAGCAATTCGTGGCGGACGCGTCGCATGAGCTTCGCACGCCGCTTGCAAGCATAAGCGCAAATACCGATGTTCTGCTCTCCAAGCCCGAAAGCACAATTGCCGAAGAAAAAAAGTGGCTCGTATATATTAAGGACGAAACCGACAGAATGACACAGCTCACAAACGACCTTCTTTATCTCGCGAAATCCGACCGCGATAAGGAGGAAAAGGGATTTTCCGATATATCCTTTTCCGATATTGTCGAGGATGTTGCGCTTGAAAGCGAAGCGATCGCATTTGAGCATAATATCGGCTTCAGCTACTCGGCAGAGCCTGAACTGCGCGTCAGCGCCTCGCAGGGCGGGCTTAAGCAGCTTGTACTTATTCTTACGGACAACGCGCTGAAATATACTCCGGAAAAAGGCTCTGTTAATATTGAGCTGAAATCAAACGGTGATAAGGCCGCCTTCTCTGTTGAAAACACGGGTGAAATAAGCAAGGAGGATCTTCCGCATATATTTGAACGATTCTACCGCGCGGATAAATCCCGCTCGAGGAAAAGCGGAGGCTACGGCCTCGGTCTAGCAATCGCGGACCGTCTGTGCGGCAGCTTCGGCGGCGCACTGACTGTAAAGTCTGAAAACGGCAGAACAAAATTCAGCTTTGAATTGGATAAAATATAATTGCATACACAAAGAAGCTCCCGCAGATTCCGATATGCTCCGCGGGAGTTTTTTAAATTAATCCAATTCAAATGCGCCGGTATAAAGTCTGTAATATGTGCCTTTCTGCGCTATAAGCTCGTCATGGCTGCCGCGCTCAATAATTCTGCCGTGGTCAAGAACCATGATAACGTCTGAATTGCGTACCGTCGAAAGCCTGTGCGCGATCACAAATACGGTCCTGCCCTGCATCAGAGCGTCCATTCCGCGCTGTACTATCGCCTCTGTACGGGTATCAATAGAGCTTGTCGCCTCGTCCATAATCATTACGGGCGGATCCGCTACTGCGGCCCTCGTAATCGCTATGAGCTGGCACTGTCCCTGCGAAAGACTGCCGCCGCTGCCGTCGATCAATGTTTCATAGCCCTCCGGCAGGCTCATTATAAGCTCATCCGCGCCGGTAAGACGCGCCGCCGTCTCAATTTCAAAATCAGTCGCGTCAGGACGTCCGTAACGGATATTTTCACGGATCGTCCCCGTGAAGAGATGCGTATCCTGCAGGATGATCCCGAGAGAGCCTCTTAACGATGATTTCTTTATTCTCTTTATGTCAATACCGTCATAGGTTATTGTTCCCTCCGAAATATCGTAAAAGCGGTTTATAAGGTTCGTTATTGTGGTCTTGCCCGCGCCGGTCGAACCGACAAACGCCACCTTCTGTCCCGGCTCCGCATAAAGACTTATGTCATGGAGAACTGTTTTGCCCGGAACATATCCGAACTCGACATTCGCAAGCTTGACATCTCCCCGGAGAGGGATATACTTGCCTTTGTCCTCCCACATCCAGTCACCGTAGCTGTCGGGACGGAATACGCCGTTTATTCCGATCGAGCCTCTTACGAGCTGTACCGTGCCCTCGTCGTTTTCCGGCTCCGTATCCAGCATATCAAAAATCCTGTTCGCGCCCGCGAGCGCCATAACGATTGAATTGAACTGCTGCGATATCTGGCTTATAGGCATTGTAAAGCTCTTTGTTAAGCCCAGAAACGCCGTGACTCCTCCGAGAGTGAGCGCTCCGCCTAATCCGCCGCCGGCGCCCGCCATAACAAGCAGGGCGCCTGCCATTGCGACCGCAACATACTCTATGTTTCCGAGATTGTTCATTATGGGCATAAGGATATTCGCAAACTTATTTGCCGCCTCCGCCTGTTTGAACAGTTCGTCATTCTTCTTTTTGAAGTCGGCGATCGCGTCCTCCTCGTGACAGAATACCTTTATTACCTTTTGCCCGTTTATCATTTCCTCGATATATCCGTTCACATCACCGAGTGATTTCTGCTGCTTTATGAAGTATCGTCCGCTGTTTCCTCCGATAAACTTCGCGAAGCACAGCATTATCACCACAAATACCATCACCATTCCGGTCAGCGCAAAGCTCGTTTTAAGCATCGCGCAGAACACGCAGATAATTGTCATTGCGGACGCGAATATCTGCGGCACGGACTGCGTAAGCATCTGGCGCAGTGTGTCGGTATCGTTTGTATAGCGGCTCATAAGGTCGCCATGGGAGTGAGTGTCGAAGAAGCCTATCGGAAGACTCTGCATGTGCCCGAACATTTCCTTTCGTATATCAAGCAGAACTCCCTGACCGACAACCACCATAAGTCTCTGATACAGGAAGGTTGCAAAAATGCCTACCGCATAAACCGCGCCAAGCAGCACAAGAGTATGCGCAAGACCTGAATAATCAGTGCTGTGGGTCGTGACCATAGGCGTTATAAACTTATCGACAAGGGTCTGGACAAAGGTTGAGCCTATAACACCGACAAGCGAGCTTATAAATATGCATACGAGCACAAATATAAACCTTGAATTATATTTTTTTATATATGAAAGCAGCCTTTTCAACGCCTTTCCCGCGCCGTCTGTGCGCTTGCTTTTCTTCCTCGTATCACTCATCGGAGCCGCCTCCCTTCACTTGTGAGTCATAGATTTCCTTATAGATCTCATTTGATTTGAGAAGCTCTTCATGCGTTCCGATCTCGTCAATCCTGCCGCCGTTCATAACTATAATCATATCGGCATGCTCAACAGATGAAATTCTCTGCGCGATTATAAGCTTTGTGGAGCCGGGAATTGATTTCTGCATCGCCTCTCTTATGACCGCATCGGTTTTTGTGTCAACAGCGCTTGTGCTGTCGTCAAGAATAAGGATCTTGGGCTTTTTAAGCAGCGCTCTCGCTATACAAAGTCTCTGGCGCTGACCGCCCGAAACATTTGAGCCGCCCTGCTCGATATGTGTATCGTAGCCGTCGGGGAAGGTATCTATAAATTCATCTGCGCACGCCGCATGACACGCTTCCTTTATTTCCTCATCTGTCGCATTCTCATTGCCCCAGCGCATATTCTCCCGGATCGTTCCCGAGAATAAGACATTCTTCTGCAGAACCATCGCGACACTGTTGCGGAGCGTTTCAATATCGTAATTCCTTACGTCACGGCCGCCGACCGTAACGCGCCCCTCCGTTACATCATAAAGCCGCGGAATGAGCTGAACAAGGGTCGATTTGCCGGAGCCTGTGCCTCCTATAATTCCGACTGTGGCGCCGGAAGGGATCTCAAGGTTAATGTTTATAAGCGAACGCGAATGTCCCGGATATGCAAATGACACATGGTCAAAATGTATTCTGCCGTCTATTACATACTTTGCTGCATTATCCTTATTCTTTATTTCGCTTGTTGTGTCAAATATCTCGCTTATACGCTCTGCCGATGAGCGCGCCATTGTTACCATTACGAATATCATTGAGAACATCATAAGACTCATAAGTATCTGCATTGTGTATGTAAACATACTCGTCAGATTACCTATCGTGAAGCCTGTATTCCCACTGTTTATGATAAAGTGCGCGCCGAACCAGAAAATAACAATCATACAAGCGTATACGCACAGCTGCATTGCGGGAGCGTTGAAGGCGAGCAGCTTTTCGGCCCTTGTCGAAAAATTGTAAATTCCCTCAGCCTGCCTGTTGAACTTGCCTTCCTCATGACTTTCACGAACAAAGGATTTTACAACTCTTATACCGTGGAGATTTTCCTGAATTACGTTGTTCAGCTTATCATACACATCAAACATCTTTTCAAATATCGGATGCGCCGTTGTCATAATTTTAAACAAAATAAAGCTGAGCACGGGGATTATTATAAGGTAAACAACCGAAAGCCTTGCATTGACGCCGAATGCCATGATCATAGCGCATATCATTGTTATCGGACATCTTACGGCAACACGGATAATCATCATATACGCCATCTGGAGGTTTGTTATATCCGTTGTAAGACGCGTTACAATACCGCCGGTTGAAAATTTATCAATGTTTGCAAACGAAAATTTCTGTACATTTTTAAACATATCAAACCGAAGGTTTTTTGCAAAGCCAGCCGAGGCTGTTGCCGCAAGCTTTCCGGCGAGAGCGCCGAACAGCAGCGCAAGACCTGCGCAGAAAATCAACACTATTCCGATTTTTACAACATAATTCATATCGCTTATATTGTCTATAAGCTTCGCCATAAGAAACGGAATAAGTATCTCCATGAATACCTCAAGAATTACAAATACAGGCGTTGCCGCCGACGTAGTCTTGTATTCACGGATCGAGCCCATAAGCTTTTTTATCATGTATCTTTCTCTCCTCTCTTTCCACAAGTAATATGCTTTACATAAAACTTGCCATACACTTTATTTTATTACTATGGAAAAGAAGTGTCAAGTGCAACAAGGGATTGTTCACATTTTGTTCATAATTGCCATTTTTATTTATTTTTTTAAATATTTTTCAAAAAGTGCAACATTTTTATGATTTGAAAAGTGTTATATACATAATCAATGTTTTAAAAAACATCCTAAAACGGAGGTAAAAAAATCATGAAAAAAGCACAAATATTATCATTAATTCTTGGCGGAATGCTGGCGGTACAAAACACTGCGGCTCTTGCAATGACTAACAGTGTATACAGCGCCGATATTTATTCCACGAAGCTTTATGCAGAGACAAAGAACGAGGAGCCGACCCACAAGGAAAAGGCGGAGATTCTTAAGAAGTACGGGCTTATCACGGACGATCTGCTTAAGGATGAAACAAAAAAGGCCACATATTCCGACGCGGTAAGAGCGCTGGCATATTTCTGCTGGTATTCGGAGGATTTTGATCCCAAGGTATCATATAAAGAATTTATCACAACATCATTTGATATAGGAAAGATCGAGATAAAAGATGATAATACCGAAATTACGCTCGGCACATTTTCCGACCTGTGTCTGCGCGCGGCAGGCTATGTTGCAGAGCAGTTTCCCGACAGAACGGCGCTCGCCGTTAAGAACGGACTTATGACTGACAAGGATAAGGAAAACAGCGCTATTACAGTGGAGAGGTTCATTGACATACTCTATACCGCGCTGAATCTCCCGCTATGTGTTATCGACAGCTGGGATTTTAACGCCGCCACGAACACCGCAACACCGACACTGGTCGTTCTTGACGGCGGCAAAAATGAAGACGGTACCGAAAGGGATCTGTTGTACCGGCTTAAGGAATTTGAGGATAATGATCTGCCGACCACGGAGCAGGAGGAGAAGGATGACTCATCAGATGCTGCGGACAATGCGGTCGTTCAGGGCAGCTCTAAGGATCTGACAACAGCCGAAAAGATCAATGAACTTCAGAAGCTTAAAATAATAGCGGAAACCGATAATTTAAGACTTAATGATAATGTTTCAAGAGCCGAAACCGCAAAAATTCTCGCGATCATATCGGGTATGGACAGCTCCGTCGTTGAACCGCAAAACATATTTACCGATGTGACGTCCGCTCACTGGGCATTCAAATATATTGAATATGACTATGCACACGGTATACTTGAGGGCGACGGGGGCTTATTCCGCCCCGACGATAACGTAAGCTATGCGGAAATGTGCAAGCTGCTGGTATGCTCATTGGGTTATGGTGTGTACGCCGAAAACATGGGCGGTTACCCGAACGGTTACATTACCCAAGCTGTGCAGCTTAACCTGACCGAGGGACTTGGAGGCATATCCGTAAACGACAAGCTTACGCGGGAGCAGATTATGCTTATGACATATAACGCTCTTGATGTTCCTCTTGTTCTCGTTGTAGGCTGGGAGGCGTCAGAAACATCTGACGGTTTGGTATATACGCCTGTCCTTAATATAGCGGACGGCAAAGACGAAAGGGAATTTGCATCGCTGAGAACAAGACTGACAGAAAACGAATAATCGCTTTGCGGGAGAAGCGGTTGGTAAATTATATTGAGTACGACGATATTTCGTTCTCCATATCCAACGCCCGGCGCCGGTTTTACGGCGCCGGGCATTTTAAAAGGAGCGCAAAAGCGCTCCCGCCAAAAACCCGTTTATTTCAGCAGCTCATAAACCTCATGACGCAGCTCATAGTCCGAATCGAACAGTCCGCGGATCGCTGAGGTTCTTGTCTTTGCGCCGCGGGACTTTATTCCACGGGCGGTCATGCAGCTGTGCTCACCCTCTACGATCACTATTACGTCCTCTGTTCCGCATACCTTCTGCATTATATCCGCAATATCGGCGCATATGCGCTCCTGAAGCTGCAGTCTTTTGCTTACCATATCGCATATTCTCGCTATCTTTGAAAGACCTATAACCTTGCCGTTAGGGATATAACCGACATGACACTTCATGTTATACATCAGCGCGAGGTGATGTTCGCAGTAGCTGAATACCTCAATATCCTTTACAAGCACAAGATCGTTTGAATGTACGTCCTCAAAGCACTTGTTGAACATATCTGCAATTTCATCATTTGTATAACGCATGCCCTCAAACACCTCGTCATACATTCTCGCCACTCTGTCCGGCGTTTCCTTTAAGCCCTCCCGTTCGGGATCATCGCCCAGCGCCTCTATTACGGCGCGTACCGCGTCCTTTATTTTTTCATGGTCAAATTCTTTTTTCATGACTATGCACCCTGTTTTTCTTATAAATTACCATAAGCCCCTTAAGCAGCAGATCGTTATCATATATGACTTTCTTTTTACATAATGGAGTTACAAGCCCCGCAAGACCGCCGGTTGCCACCACGGTACATTTATAGCCAAGCTCCTCTTCTATTCTCTCTATACACCCGTCAATTCCCGATGCGGTATAGTTCATTACGCCGCTTTTCATACATTCAGCGGTGTATTTCCCGATAATATGCTCCGGCGCTTCAAGCTGTATCTTAGGGAGCTGCGCCGCGCCGCTTACAAGAGCTTCAAGCGCGGTTCTCATTCCCGGTATGATCATGCCGCCGCAGTAGTTTTCGTCCTTATCTATTACCGACATCGTAGTCGCGGTGCCCATATCTATTATTATAAGCGGCGCATGGTAATAATTAATTCCCGCCACCGCGTCAACAACAAGATCCGAGCCGAGCATCGCAGGATTGTCGGTCAGTATGCGCAGCCCCGTTTTTATTCCCGGTCCCACAACAAGAGTGTCAATACGGAGGAGCTTCTTTACCGCCCTCTTTATGACCCCCGTTACCGACGGTACTACCGAGGACATTATTGCGCCCTCGATCTCTCGCCTGTCAAGGTTATGTATTTCAATTATAGTTTTAAGCTGAATTGCATATTCAAGATCGGTCGCCTTATGATTTGTCGAGACCCTTTCATTAAAAAGTATCTTGTCATTCTTTATGCATCCGATCACTATATTTGTATTACCGACGTCTATCGCAAGCAGCATTCTTTGTTTTCCTTCTTCCGTAAAGCTTAATACTTAATGACTGCTATATATCTTAACATATTTGTCCCACTGTGTCAAGCGTTTAATTTTCTATGCACATCTTTTACTGAAATTACAAATTTATGGGTATATTTCATAAAATTTTAAAGAATGAGAAAAAAATCACGATTTACTGTGGACAAATCTGAAATTTATGTTATAATATAAATAAGTAGATATACATTGTCTATGACTGCTATATAACATTATATTAATCAAACAGGAGGATATTCCAATGGTAAAGAAGTATGTATACCTTTTTACTGAAGGTAATGCAAACATGAGGGAGCTTCTAGGCGGTAAAGGTGCAAACCTCGCGGAAATGACTAACCTCGGCCTTCCGGTACCGCAGGGCTTCACAATTTCAACAGAAGCTTGTACGCAGTATTATGAGGATGGCAGACAGATTAACGATGAAATTCAGGCTCAGATCAATGAGCACATCGTGAAGATGGAAGAAATCACCGGCAAGAAGTTCGGCGATCTCGAGAACCCGCTTCTCGTATCGGTTCGTTCAGGCGCAAGAGCGTCAATGCCGGGTATGATGGATACGATCCTTAACCTCGGTCTTAACGAGGAGGTTGTTGAAGTAGTTGCCAAGAAGACAGGCAACGAGAGATGGGCGCGCGACTGCTACAGAAGATTTATTCAGATGTATTCCGACGTTGTTATGGAAGTCGGCAAGAAGTACTTTGAGGAGCTTATCGACAAGATGAAGGCCGAAAGAGGCGTTACTCAGGACGTAGACCTTACGGCTGCCGACCTCAAGGAGCTCGCTGATCAGTTCAAGGCTGAATATAAGGACAAGATCGGTCAGGACTTCCCGGACGATCCGAAGGAGCAGCTCATGGGAGCTATCAAGGCTGTATTCCGTTCATGGGACAACCCGAGAGCTAACGTTTACCGCCGTGACAACGATATTCCGTATTCATGGGGTACCGCTGTTAACGTACAGGAAATGGCATTCGGCAACTGGTCAGACGAATCAGGTACGGGCGTTGCATTTACCCGTGACCCGGCAACAGGCGAAAAGAAGCTCATGGGCGAGTTCCTTATGAACGCGCAGGGCGAGGACGTTGTTGCAGGCGTAAGAACTCCGCAGCCGATCTCCGCGCTTGCTGAGGTTATGCCGGAGGTGTTTGAGCAGTTCAAGCAGGTTTGCAATACACTCGAAACACACTATCGTGATATGCAGGACATGGAGTTCACAATTCAGGACAGAAAGCTCTTCATGCTCCAGACAAGAAACGGTAAGAGAACAGCTCAGGCCGCTCTTAAGATAGCTTGTGACCTCGTTGATGAGGGAATGAGAACGGAAAAGGAAGCTGTAGCAATGATCGATCCGAGAAACCTCGACACATTGCTCCACCCGCAGTTTGACCCGGCTGCTCTGAAGGCTGCTGAACCGGTAGCTAAGGCTCTCGGCGCATCACCCGGCGCCGCATGCGGTAAGATCGTATTCACCGCTGACGATGCAAAGGCATGGAACGACAGAGGTGAGAAGGTCGTTCTTGTTCGTCTTGAAACTTCACCTGAGGATATCGAGGGTATGAAGGCTTCACAGGGTATCCTTACTGTCCGCGGCGGTATGACGTCACACGCTGCAGTTGTTGCCCGCGGTATGGGTACATGCTGCGTATCAGGCTGCGGCGACATCGCTATGGATGAGGCTAACAAGCAGTTTGTTCTTGCGGGCAAGACATATAAGGAAGGCGACTTCATTTCAATAGACGGTTCAACAGGCAACATCTATGACGGTATTATCCCGACTGTAGACGCTACGATCGCAGGTACCTTCGGCAGAATTATGGGCTGGGCTGACAAGTACAGAACTATGAAGGTTCGTACAAACGCTGATACACCGGCTGACGCTAAGAAGGCAAGAGAGCTTGGCGCTGAGGGTATCGGTCTGTGCCGTACAGAGCATATGTTCTTCGGCGGCAACAGAATCGACGCATTCAGAGAGATGATCTGCTCGGACAATGTTGAGGAGAGAGAAGCAGCGCTTGCTAAGATCCTCCCGATGCAGCAGAGTGACTTCGAGGAGCTTTACGAGGCTCTTGAAGGCAACCCGGTAACGATCAGATTCCTTGATCCGCCGCTTCACGAGTTCGTTCCGACAGAGGAAGAGGACGTCAAGGCGCTCGCAGAAACACAGGGTAAGACAGTTGAACAGATCAAGACAATAATCGACTCACTCCACGAGTTCAACCCGATGATGGGACACCGTGGCTGCCGTCTTGCGGTAACATATCCGGAAATCGCTAAGATGCAGACAAGAGCTGTTATCAGAGCCGCTCTTAACGTAAAGAAGAATCATCCGGATTGGACGATCAAGCCGGAAATCATGATCCCGCTGGTTGGCGACGTCAAGGAGCTTAAGTATGTCAAGAAGATAGTCGTTGAGACAGCTGACGCTGAGATCGCTGCAGCAGGCGCTGACCTTGAGTATGAGGTTGGTACAATGATCGAGATCCCGAGAGCCGCTCTTCTTGCTGATGAGATCGCAACAGAGGCTGAGTTCTTCTGCTTCGGTACAAACGACCTCACACAGATGACCTACGGTTTCTCGCGTGATGACGCGGGCAAGTTCCTCGAAGCTTACTATGACAAGAAGATCTTTGAGAACGATCCATTCGCAAAGCTTGACCAGTCAGGCGTTGGTAAGCTCATGAAGATGGCTATCGACCTTGGAAAGCCGGTTCGTCCGTCACTCCATGTGGGTATCTGCGGCGAGCACGGCGGTGATCCGACGTCGGTTGAGTTCTGCCACAAGATCGGTCTTGACTATGTTTCATGTTCACCGTTCAGAGTTCCGATCGCAAGACTTGCGGCTGCACAGGCTAAGATTGCTGAGGACGCTGAATAATTCAAAGGTATGGATTTGATTTGATATGAAAAATCCGCTGCGGGCATTGTCCGCAGTGGATTTTTTTACAAAATATAATTGATCATGTCAGCAAAACAATAAAGCTGTCCCGACTGAGACAGCTTTATCATGTTATATAAGTAGTTGTTTTTATCTGATCAGCAGATACCCTGCTGCATCATAGCCTCTGCAACCTTCATGAAGCCCGCGATGTTAGCGCCTGCAACGAGGTCAAGCTTGCCGCCCTTATTAAGGTTGTACTCCTTAGCTGCCGCCGTAGCTGCATTGTAGATCGATACCATGATACCGTGAAGCTTTTCGTCAACCTCTTCGAATGTCCACGAAAGTCTCTGTGAGTTCTGGCTCATTTCAAGAGCTGATGTAGCAACTCCGCCTGCGTTTGAAGCCTTACCCGGAACAAAGTATACGCCGTTCTGCTGGAGATACTCTGTAGCGTCCGGAGTTGTCGGCATGTTAGCGCCCTCTGCAACGATGAGTGTGCCGTTTGCAGCGAGTGCCTTTGCGTCATCGATAAGAAGCTCATTCTGAGTAGCGCACGGAAGAGCAACGTCAACCTTAACGTGCTGCCAGAGACCCGCGCCCTCGAAATACTGAGCTGACGGATGAGTCTCAACGTATTCCTTAATTCTGCCTCTCTTGACCTCCTTGATTTCCTGAACAGCCGGAAGATCAATGCCGTTCTCATCAATGATGTAACCGTTTGAATCTGACATTGTAATAACCTTAGCGCCGAGCTGCTGAGCCTTCTGACAAGCATAGATAGCAACGTTTCCTGCGCCTGATACCGCGACAGTCTTGCCCTCAAAGGATGTGCCAAGCTCCTTGAGCATCTCCGCGGCAAAGTATACAAGACCGTAGCCTGTAGCCTCTGTACGAGCGAGTGAGCCGCCCCATGTAAGACCCTTACCTGTCAGAACACCCTCATAAACGTTCTTGAGTCTCTTATACTGACCGAACATGAAGCCGATCTCACGGCCGCCTGTGCCGATGTCGCCTGCCGGTACGTCTGTGTCGGCGCCGATGTGTCTTGAAAGCTCTGTCATGAAGCTCTGGCAGAAACGCATAACCTCCATGTCTGACTTACCCTTCGGGTCAAAGTCTGAGCCGCCCTTGCCGCC
Organism: uncultured Lachnospiraceae bacterium; assembly: GCA_964579875.1. GTDB lineage: Bacteria > Bacillota > Clostridia > UBA1381 > UBA1381 > Ornithomonoglobus. The sequence goes on from CAZOHJ010000011.1 coordinate 56,320, forward strand.
GCCGATCGGGAGTGTTGTAAGGCTGTTCTTAAAGATCTGCTCAAAGCCGAGGAACTTAATAACGCTGAGGTTTACTGTCGGGTGAAGTCTTAGACCGCCTTTGTAAGGTCCTATAGCGCTGTTGAACTGTACTCTGTAACCACGGTTGACCTGTACCTTACCGTTGTCATCTACCCACGGTACTCTGAACATAACTATTCTCTCCGGCTCAACGAGTCTTTCGAGAAGTGACGCCTGCTCAAACTCAGGATGAGCATCGAGCGCCGGCTGGATTGTTTCGAGAACCTCTGTAGCAGCCTGAATAAATTCCGGCTCATTCGGATGGTTCTTCTTTAATTCTTCTAATACTTTCTCACCATATTTCATTGGGAGAAACCTCCTTTAAAAAAAATATTGTTGTTGCAGCCCGCCTGCGAAGCGAGCCTTAATGTTATTGTACAGCAGCAAATATATATAATTGTTTGTTGCCTATTGCTTATGCCCTCATAACCTATTTTCTGAGCACTATCAGTATTATACCACGTCATGTGTAAATATGCAAGAAAAAATTTGAAAAAATCCCCTTACTTTAGGATAAAAATAATTTTTATTCGGAAAAATGAATAAAATTGAAAAAATTTTAAAAGTGCTCACTGGACAGCTTATCTGAAAAACAGGCAAAAATGACGGCATGGATCTCGCCATGCCGTTTTTGAATGTATGTATATAAATCAGAAGTCAACCTCTGTGTCATAATAGCAGCACTTGAGGAGCTTTTCCATCTCTTCCTGTGTAGGGATCCTCGGATTTGAAAGCGTGCAGGCATCACCGATCGCATTCTTAGCGATTTCCGGAAGTCTCTTAAGGAATACATCCTCAGGAACAAAGCCCTGCTCTGCCGGATAGCTGTCTGAACCGTAGTTTTTGATACAATGCGGAATGTTAAGATCGTCGTTCATCCTTCTGAGGTATCCTATAAGAAGCTTGACCTTTTCGTCATCATCGGCGCCTCCGAGACCCATGTAGTCAACGATTTTGCCGTAGCGTTTTTTGGCAGTTTCATCCTTCGCGTTGAATGCGATAACCTTCGGGAGGTACATAGCGTTTGCCGCGCCGTGGATGATGTGTGCGCCGCAGTCAGCGAATGCCGCGCCTGTCTTGTGAGCCATTGAGTGAACTATGCCGAGGAGGGCATTTGAGAATGCCATACCCGCAAGGCACTGAGCATTGTGCATCGAATCGCGCTTAGCCATATCTCCGTTATATGACGGGACAAGGTCTGCCTGAATCATCTTGATCGCGAAGATTGCAAGCGGGTCTGTATAGTCGCAGTTAGCTGTTGAAACATAAGCTTCGATTGCGTGTGTCATAGCGTCCATACCTGTGTGAGCAACAAGCTTCTGAGGCATTGTTTCCGCAAGATCCGGGTCAACGATCGCGACGTCAGGTGTGATTTCAAAGTCAGCAATAGGATACTTGATACCCTTCTGATAATCTGTAATGATAGAGAATGCGGTAACCTCTGTAGCCGTGCCGGAGGTTGAAGAAATAGCGCAGAACTTAGCCTTCTTACGAAGCTCCGGAATGCCGAACACCTTGCACATATCCTCAAAGGTGATGTCGGGATACTCGTACTTGATCCACATGGCTTTAGCCGCGTCGATCGGCGAACCGCCGCCCATAGCCACGATCCAGTCCGGCTCAAATTCGAGCATCCTCTTTGCGCCGCTCATAACCGTTTCGACCGATGGGTCCGGCTCTATGCCTTCTATAAGGGCGACCTCCATACCTGCTTGCCTGAGGTAGTCAACCGCCTTATCAAGGAAGCCGTTTCTCTTCATGGAGCCGCCGCCGACACAGACAATCGCCTTCTTACCCTTGAAATCCTTCAAGACCTCAAGAGCGCCCTTGCCATGATACAAATCTCTCGGTAAAGTAAATCTTGCCATAAATATTTCCTCCTGTCTTATATTATAAATTATACCCATTGTGTTAATTTTTTAACATACTCACATTATATCACTTATTAATATAAAATGCAATAGGTTTATAAAAAAATATAACGAACCGTTTGGTAGTCAGAATTTTACCGTTTGGTAAAACTTATTGACTAAAAGGATGTTTTATTATATAATATAAACAAAAAAGGAGATGCGGCCATTATGAAAAAACAGCTTATAGCCATACTGTTATCGTGCTCTATAACATCAATGTTATTTGTTACGGTATCGGCGGAGGATGTAAAATTATCGGTCGGTGATAAAATTGAAGGATTCACTGTAACGGAAACAGGACAGTGTAAAATTTTTGACGCGGACACCGTACTGTTTACCCATGATAAGACAGGGGGACGGTTCTTATATGTTGCGAATGACGATACGAACAGGGCGTTTGATATTGCGTTTAATACTCCCGCTGAGGATACAGGAGTATCCCATGTGTTTGAGCATGCCTCGCTTAACGGGTCGGAAAAATACCCGGCAAACATATTCTTTAACGTGGGCAGCAAAACAATTAATACATTCATGAATGCGTTTACGACAATGAGAAACACATATTATCCTGTTTCTTCGCTTTCGGATGAGCAGCTGCTCAGACTGGCGGATTATTATCTTGACGGTGTTTTCAATCCGCTTATCATAACAGATGAGTCAATTTTTGAGCAGGAGGCATGGAGATATGATCTGTCATCACCTGAGGATGAGTTAACGCTGAACGGAACTGTTTACAGCGAAATGAAAGGAAGCATAACTCCGTTTGGGCGCGCATACTATAATACGATGAAAACACTCTACCCGGGCAGCAGCAGATCGGCTATTTCCGGCGGTGATCCCGATGTTATTCCCGAACTTACCTATGATGATGTTGTAAAATATCACGAAGCTTATTATAAGCCGTCAAATTCTCTTGTGATACTTTATGGAAAAACCGATTATGAAAAATATTTGATGCTTGTTGACGAATATTTTTCCGAATATGATGATACAAAACCGGTAATAGATGATCCGGATTATGCGCCTGTTTCGGGGAATATCGAGAAAACCTTCAGAATACCCGGTAATGAAGATACGGGCAGCACGGTTATTTATGCAGTTCCATGCGCGATAAATGATGAGACGGAAATATATGATATGGCGCTGTGCGCAGACTTCCTGCAGTCAGAGTCATCATCTCTGAAGCAGAAGATGAAACTGATGATGCCGGCTGTGTTATTAACTGTGAGCTTTGACTTTTCGTTAACGGAACCTACTATAGCCTTCATAGCGTCAAATGTACAGTCCGGCGAAGAAGCACAGGTTAAAGAGATTATTGAAGCATCTGCAAAAGACCTTGCTGAGGAAGGTTTTTCGGAAGATTTTATGGACGCGTATCTTACATCAATCGAGAGAAATATGCTGCTTATACCGGACAGTGCCGGCAATAAGGGAATAGGCGTAATAAGCAGTGTCAATAATCTAAAGAAATTCTTGATACCACACCGGAGCAGGTTAAGTCTTATGCTCAAGCATATCGCAGGCTTGCCGGAGACGGTATTTCCGGCACCGTGGGGCGCGAAGCTGATATACTTTCAAATGCAAATTTGTATGACAATATAATTTATCCGTTTGATGAGGACAGAATAAAAATATTCTATAACGGAACGGAAATTAGAACAGATACTGCGCCCGTTATCGAAAATGACAGAACACTTGTGCCGCTGAGAGCTATATTTGAGGCGATGGGATGCGTAGTGGACTGGTCGCAGGAGGAGCAGGAAATTACTGTCGTAAGGGACGGTATATCAGTTGTCCTTTATATAGGCTCAGAAGAAATGCTTGTAAACGGGAATGTGATAATTCTTGACACGGTTCCTGAAATTATAAATGAAAGAACAATGGTACCTGTCCGCGCAATTTCGGAAGCAGTGAATTGTACAGTGGAATGGAAAGACACGGAACGGAATATTATTATTGCAGACAAATAAAAGCTGCCCGTCTGAACAAGCAAATTTGATCCATACACAAAAATAGACATAGCATGAATTAAGTAATTCGTGCTCTGTCTATTTTTATAAAGCTTTCCGTTACATTGAACACGGAAAACTTAGTGCAAAGCCTTGCTGTTATTCCTCAAACCATAGGCGTTCAGCCTTGGTGCATTTTCCGGTGTTTTCGTCAACAGTGAAAACGCAGGCGCAGAACTGACCCTTACCTGTGGCAATTTCAAATTTCTGCGGCATTCCGGTTCTGAAACGGTTGACTATGATCTTCTTGTTCATTCCGAGAATCGAATCGGAGGGGCCTGTCATGCCGATGTCGGTTATATATCCCGTGCCGCCGGGGAGTATCTTTGAATCCGCCGTCTGAATATGCGTATGGGTACCGAACACAGCGCTGACCTTACCGTCAAGGAAATAGCCCATTGCCATTTTTTCCGAGGTGGCTTCGGCATGGAAATCAACAAATATTATCGGAGTGATCCCTGAAAGCTTTTTAAGCTCGCACTCGGCAGCGGCAAACGGATTGTCACAGGGAACCATTTCAACCTGACCCATGAGGTTTATTATTCCGATTCTAATACCTCTTTTCGATAAAAGAATAACGCTGCCCTCGCCGGGAGGATTGCCGGGCCAGTTTGCCGGGCGTATAACGTCCCTCTCGTCCCGCATGATCGCGGTGATCTCCTTTGCGCCCCACACATGGTTGCCCATTGTAAAAGCGTCAACTCCGGCGAGCTTCATTTCCTCATAGCAGGAGCGAGTCATACCGCGTCCGTGATTTGAATTTTCGCCGTTTGCGATTACGAAATCAATCTCACTGCGATATTTTAACTCGTCAACATATTTGAAAAGCATATCGCGGCCTGTGCGGCTCACAATGTCTCCGATACATAATACTCTCATAAATGATCTCCATTATACGATAAAAAAAGGAGCAGACCGGAGGGGTAGAAGTGCGGCGGCCAAGTGACTAACCGCAGTACCTTTATCGTACTGCGGGGACACAGCTGCCGGCGTCCGGCTATTGCTCCCAATTTTCGGTTTTCAGCGAAAGCGGTTAAACCGGATCACTTAGCGTAATCCACTGCGCGGGTCTCACGGATAAGGCTTACCTTGATCTGACCCGGATATTCAAGCTCACTTTCTATTTTCTTTGCAATTTCCTTAGCTACAATGAGCATACCGTCATCATTGATAACCTCAGGCTTGACCATAATTCTGATCTCACGACCCGCCTGAATTGCGAAGGATTTTTCAACACCTTCAAATTCATTGGCAATTTCCTCAAGCCTCTGCAAACGCTTAACGTATGTTTCAAGATTTTCGCGTCTTGCTCCGGGTCTTGCTGCCGAAATTGCGTCCGCTGCCTGTACAAGTGTTGCGATGATTGTCTGCGGCTCAACATCACCGTGATGAGCCATAATAGCATGTACAACATCCTTATTTTCGTGGAATTTTTTAGCGATATCCGCGCCTATCGTTACATGTGAACCCTCAACCTCGTGGTCAACAGCCTTACCAATGTCGTGTAAAAGACCTGCGCGCTTTGCAATGCTTACGTCACAGCCAAGCTCGCCTGCCATAACTCCCGCGAGATATGCGACCTCAACAGAATGATTTAATACGTTCTGACCATAGCTTGTTCTGTATCTGAGCTTACCAAGAAGCTTGATCAGCTCAGGATGCAGCCCGTGGACCCCGGTTGAGAACGCCGCGTTTTCGCCCTCTTGTTTGATGATGGCGTCAACTTCCTTCCGAGACTTTTCAACAGACTCTTCAATTCTTGCCGGATGAATCCTGCCGTCAACGATAAGCTTTTCAAGCGCCAGCTTTGCGACCTCTCGTCTGATGGGGTCAAAGCTTGACACAATAACAGCTTCCGGAGTATCATCAATTATGAGATCAACGCCGGTCATTGTTTCAAGTGTTCTTATGTTGCGTCCCTCACGGCCGATAATGCGACCCTTCATTTCATCACTCGGCAGATTGACAACTGAAACTGTGGTTTCCGCTACATGATCCGCCGCAACCTTCTGGATCGACATTGCGACTATATTCTTAGCAAGCTTCTCCGCATTTTCCTTTGCCTCGTGCTCAATTTCTTTAACCATAACAGCGGCGTCATGTCTTGCGCTTGTTTCGATCTCCTGAATGAGAATGCTTTTTGCTTCCTCTCTTGTGAGACCCGAAATTCTTTCAAGCTCCTCCGTCTGCTTATGTTTGATTTCTGCAATTTCATGCTCTTTTTTATCTAAAGACTTCAATCTGCTGTTGAGCGACTGCTCTTTTCTTTCCAGATTATCGGTCTTTTTATCAAGTGTTTCCTCTTTCTGATTAACTCGTCTTTCCTGACGGGAAACCTCGTTGCGGCGCTCCTTGATCTCCTTGTCAAGCTCGGCGCGCAGCTTCTGATTTTCCTCCTTCGCTTCGAGCAACGCTTCACGCTTTTTATTTTCAGCGGTGCGTTCAGCTTCGGAAACGATAGCTTTAGCTTTTTCTTCGGCAGATCCGAACTGCGCTTCGGCTACCTGTTTTCTGTGTTCAATACCTGATGTAAAGCCTTTATTATATGACATCTTAGCAAGCAGCGCGCCTACAGCGGCTACCGCTAAAATCAATACAATTAGAATTATATCTATAGTTGTTATTTTAAACACCTCCATTTTAATGTGATTAATTATCATATACCACACGCAACCGGAGGCGTATCCATTAAAAAACGGCTGCTTATATATTTTATATGTAAAATTACAGCAAAGCGATGATACGGCGTGCAGGTTTTGCCGCACACGGCTTTTAATCTAAACAACCATTTCGGAACACCCAATATGATTGTGTGCAGCTTCATTTACTGTAACATTATCAGAAAACTTTTTTAAAGAATATCAAGCATAGTATATTTTATAATATTTTGCGTAAAATGTCAAGACGTTTTGAGAAATTACACAAATTTTTTAACGATTATGGCGGCACAGATCAATTATAAGGGCTTGAATATGAAGTTTTAATGTGTTAAAATATATTATGAAATATATATATCAGTAGTAAATCAGAAATGGTATTGCTGACAGCGGCAAAATATCTCAACGAAAAAGCGGAGGAAATAAAGGCATACAAAAACGGTAAATAAATACAAAGGAGAGTGGTATTATATGAATATTTTTCTGATTTTTGCATTTTTGTTCTTTGCGGGAAGTATATGCGGCTGGGCGCTTGAATTGCTTTTCAGACGGTTTTTCTCAAAAAATAATCCGTCGCGCAGGTGGATCAACCCGGGCTTCCTTAACGGAACGTATCTGCCGATCTACGGCTTCGGACTGTGCGCTCTGTACGGTATGACAACGTTAGAGGAATTTATACGTGTTGACAGCGCCATTCTTCAGAAGCTTATATTATTTATAATGATGGCGGCAGCTATGACACTTATCGAGTATGTAGCCGGAGTAATATTTATAAAGGGAATGAAGATCAAGCTATGGGATTATTCCGGGGAATGGGGAAATATCAAAGGAATAATATGTCCAAGGTTTTCATTTTTCTGGGCGGTATTGAGCGCTCTTTATTATTTCCTTATTCATCCTCACGTCCTCAGCGGAATAAATTGGCTTTCGGAAAATCTGGCATTTTCCTTTTTCATCGGGCTGTTCTTCGGCGTGTTCATAATAGATGTGAGCTATTCTCTCAATCTGACCGTAAAAATCAGGAAATTCGCGGCGGAGAATAAGGTTATCATAAGATATGAGCACCTGAAAGACGACATAAATTCCCGAGCAATGGCGCAGGAGAAAAACATTTTGAACTTCTTTCTCCAGTTCCGTTCCGAGCGGTCATTTATGGAATCGCTTGAAGAACATATCGCAAATTTGAGAAAGAAATGATTTTAAAATTTTTATAAAAATGTAAAATGGGCTTGACATTTTGAAGAAAGAATGTTATAATTAGAAATGTAAAGTTAACTGTACAAATTTATGAGTATGGAGGTTATGTGTGAAAAATAAAATAAAAGAATACAGAAAAGACAAAAAGATGACTCAGGATGATCTGGCAAAAGCTGTTGATGTAACCCGTCAGACTATAATTTCGCTTGAAAACGGAAAATACACAGCATCGTTACATCTCGCTCACAGATTATCCCGATACTTCGGTGTAAAAATTGAGGATCTATTTATTTTCGAGGAGGAATGAATATGGATTTTAAAAAGAAATTAAAAACAAGATTGTACATCTCTGTCGGTTATATTCTTGTCGGTATAATTTTAACTGTTGCTGTAAATGTACTGCAGCCGGAGAACCCATTTCTGTCAACATACGGTATCGCCCTTATTGTATGCGGCATTGTCCGTATCAGAAACTATTTTATGATTACAAAAGATGATGAAACGATCAGAAAACAGCGGATCGCCGAAACAGATGAACGCAATATTCTGATAGCTTCCAAGGCAAAGAACGCCTCATTCGGCATTTACATCCTGCTTGCATCCGCCGCTGTCATAGTATTGGAGAGTCTGAACAAACCCGAGCCTGCAAAGATGCTTGCATATACTGTTTGCGCTCTGGTGTTTACGTATTGGATCTCTTATTGGATCATAAGAAAGAAATCATAAAAAGGAATGCCGCAAAGCTCGCGCATCCGGAACTGCCAACGATTTTCTTCATTACATCGAATACAGAAAACTTATTGCAAATCATATAGATAAAAAAAGTTCCGCAAGACTACTTTTAATCTTGTGGAACTTTACTTCCTTATTACTCTCTGTAATTTTGCTGCGCAGATTTTTTATGCTTTATTATTCAATATCATCGCTGAAGATCTCTTCGCCGTTTTTGGTTATGTTAATATCCTTATACATACTCATGCCTGTACCCGCAGGGATAAGCTTACCGATAATAACATTTTCCTTAAGACCAACCAATGGATCGATCTTACCTCTGATGGCCGCTTCTGTGAGAACCTTTGTAGTCTCCTGGAAGGATGCCGCCGAGAGGAATGAATCCGTTGCGAGTGACGCCTTTGTGATACCGAGAAGAACCGGTGAAGCTTTCGCTTCAACACCGCCCCTTTCCTTAACCGCCTCGTTCGCATCCTCGAAATCAAGCTCATCTGTGAGTGAGCCGATAAGGAGGTCTGTGTCACCTACATCATCTATTCTTACCTTGCGGAGCATCTGACGCGTGATAACCTCAACGTGCTTATCATTAATATCAACACCCTGCATACGGTATGTTCTCTGCACTTCACGCGTGATGTACATCTGAACCGCGTCAGGACCGTTGATCTTAAGAATATCATTCGGGTTGACTGAACCGGCCGTGATCTCGCCGCCCTTTTCAAGGTAGTCATCGTTGTGAACCTTAATTGACGCGCCGTACGGGATAGCATAGGTCTTAGCCTCGCCGTCCTCATCATTTGTGATTATAACCTCACGCCTCTGGTTGGCGTCGTTGATCCTTACCGTACCTGCAATTTCCGAGATGATCGCAACGCCCTTAGGTCTGCGCGCCTCAAACAATTCTTCGATACGCGGAAGACCCTGTGTAATATCGCTTCCCGAAGCAACGCCGCCGGCATGGAAGGTTCTCATTGTAAGCTGTGTGCCCGGCTCACCGATCGACTGAGCAGCTATGATACCAACCGCTTCACCTATATTAACGAGCGTTCCTGTTGCAAGGTTCTTACCGTAACACTTAGCGCATACGCCTACCTTTGACTTACATGTAAGTACCGAACGGATCTTAACCTTACGGATATCCGCGTCAACAAGCTTCTGTGCCTGACGCGGTGAGATCATATCGCCCGCCTTAACAATCAGCTCGCCTGTTGCCGGATTCGGGATGTCCTCCCATGAGATACGTCCCTCAATACGGTCATACAGCGGCTCGATAACCTCCTGACCGTCTCTGATATCCTCAACCTCTGTGTATTTATTTGTACCGCAGTCGATCTCACGAACGATAACATTCTGTGATACGTCTACAAGACGTCTTGTGAGGTAACCCGAGTCGGCTGTACGAAGCGCGGTGTCGGTAAGTCCCTTACGCGCGCCATGCGATGATACAAAGTATTCAAGTACGTTAAGACCCTCGCGGAAGTTAGCTCTGATAGGGATCTCGACTGTTCTGCCCTGTGTATCCGCCATAAGTCCGCGCATAGCCGCAAGCTGTCTGATTTGGTTAATCGAACCACGGGCGCCTGAGTCAGCCATCATATAAATCGGGTTGAATTCACCGAAGTGCTCAAGCATGGCGTCTGTGACCTCTGATGAAGCCTCCGCCCAGATCTTGATTACCTGCTGATAACGCTCGTCATTATTGAGCAAACCGAAACGGTACTTTGCGGTGATCGCATCGACCTTCTTCTGCGCTGACGCAAGGATTTCCGGCTTGCTGTCCGGAACATTGATATCCGACACTGAAACCGTAAGAGCGGCAAGTGTTGAATACTTATAGCCTGTCGCCTTGATCTTGTCAAGCATATCCGCCGTAATTGATGTTCCGTGCGAGTCAATACATCTGCCGATGATGTCTCCGAGCTGCCCCTTCTTAACAATAAAGCCGATCTCGAAGTCAAGAGCGGTCTCCGGATTTGTTCTGTCTACAAAACCGAGATCCTGCGGAATATTATTATTGAAGATAAGACGGCCGGCTGTTGTATCAACAAGCTTGGTTATAGTTTCGCCGTTTACTTCGCCTGTTACCTGTACCTTGATCAGCTCATGGTATGTTATTGACTTATTTGTATTCGCGAGCAGCGCTTCCTCCGCCGATATGAATACCTTGGTTGTAACCTTCTTTGCAAGTCCGAGGAAGGTCTGTACCGAAACGGTTACATCCTTCTTCGGCGTCTTTACAATTACCGGATTGACCTTGTCTGCCTTTGTTTCATTAAGCTTGACCTTCTCAAGTGTGAGAATATATTCATAAGCTTCCTTCCATGACGGATAGCTTACAAGCTCCTTATCCGCATCCACAATTACAGGCTCTTCATCTGTTTCCGCCAGAACAGCCTCAAACGCAGCCGCTTTTGTTTCGTCCTCCATTATCGTATTATAGATCTTCTTATAGTCCTCACGGATGATCGTCAGGTAATACGAGCCGAGAATCATATCCTGTGTAGGAACGGTTACAGGATGACCGTCCTGCGGCTTAAGGAGGTTGTTAGCCGAGAGCATCAGGAAACGCGCCTCTGCCTGAGCCTCCGGGGAAAGCGGTACATGAATAGCCATCTGGTCACCGTCGAAGTCCGCGTTGTATGCGGTACATACCAGCGGGTGCAGCTTGAGAGCGCGGCCCTCAACAAGACGCGGCTCGAATGCCTGAATACCGAGACGGTGAAGCGTAGGCGCACGGTTAAGAAGAACCGGATGCTCCTTGATCACATCCTCAAGCACATCCCATACCTCAGGACGCGTACGCTCTACCATACGCTTTGCGCTCTTTATGTTGTGCGCGATACCTCTTGAAACAAGCTCCTTCATTACGAACGGCTTGAACAGCTCAATAGCCATCTCCTTAGGAAGTCCGCACTGGTATATCTTCATTTCCGGTCCTACCACGATAACCGAACGTCCCGAATAGTCAACTCGCTTACCGAGAAGATTCTGACGGAAACGTCCCTGCTTACCCTTGAGCATATCCGAAAGCGACTTAAGACCTCTGTTGCCCGGACCGGTTACAAGTCTGCCGCGGCGGCCGTTGTTGATAAGCGCGTCAACCGCCTCCTGGAGCATACGCTTCTCGTTACGGATGATGATATCCGGCGCGCCAAGCTCAAGAAGTCTCTTAAGTCTGTTGTTTCTGTTTATAACTCTTCTGTACAAATCGTTAAGGTCGCTTGTCGCAAAGCGTCCGCCGTCAAGCTGTACCATAGGACGAAGCTCCGGCGGGATAACCGGCACGATCGTCAGTATCATCCATTCGGGACGGTTGCCCGAAATTCTGAACGCCTCTACGATTTCAAGCCGTTTGATTATACGGGCCTTTTTCTGACCCTGCGCTTCCTCAAGCTCCTCCTTAAGCTCCTCCGCAAGCTCTTCAAGATCGATCTTTTCAAGAAGGATCTTTACGGATTCGGCGCCCATACCTGCTGAGAACGCCTCGCTGCCGTACTTTTCGAGATATTCATTATATTCCTTGTCCGAAAGGATCTGACCCTCAACAAGGTCATTGTTTACGAGATCAGTGTTCACCTCCGTTACAATGTATGATGCAAAGTAAAGAACCTTTTCAAGCTGTCTCGGTGATAAATCAAGCATGAGACCGATTGATGACGGCACACCCTTGAAATACCAGATGTGCGATACAGGGGTTGCAAGCTCTATATGTCCCATTCTTTCACGCCGAACCTTTGCCTTTGTTACCTCAACGCCGCAGCGCTCACAAATCTTACCCTTATATCTTATCTTTTTATATTTACCGCAGTGACACTCCCAGTCCTTTGTAGGTCCGAATATTCTTTCACAGAATAAACCATCCTTTTCCGGGCGGAGAGTACGGTAATTTATAGTTTCCGGCTTTGTTACCTCACCGTGTGACCATTTTTTAATGGTTTCCGGCGATGCAAGACCTATTTTAATTGCTTCAAAACTGTTAAACTCTAACATTCGAAAACCTCCATGTTACTTTGTCAAACCACATCAAAAGTCGCTGTCATCTATAATTTCCGATGAATCGTCAAGCTCCAGACTGTCATCTTCAGCGTCATCATAATCATCGTCGAGCACCATATTTGCCTCGTCAAGGTCATCCTCACCGAGTCTTTCCTGCGGTATGTCGCCTTCCTCCATTGTTTCAACAATGTCACTGCTTACCGGCTCATTGTCGTCATCATCAAAAGATGCGTCAAGATCGATCTCCTCCATATTATGGTTGAGAATCCTTATATCAAGAGCAAGCGACTGCAGCTCCTTAACCATAACCTTGAAGGATTCAGGCACGCCCGACTTCGGAATATTTTCACCCTTAACTATAGCCTCGTAGGTCTTAACTCGTCCTACAATATCATCCGACTTGACCGTAAGAATCTCCTGGAGGGTGTATGCCGCGCCGTACGCCTCAAGCGCCCAGACCTCCATCTCGCCGAATCTCTGTCCGCCGAACTGTGCCTTACCTCCAAGAGGCTGTTGGGTCACAAGCGAGTACGGGCCTGTCGAACGCGCATGGATCTTATCATCTACAAGGTGATGCAGCTTCAGATAGTACATGATTCCGACCGTAACAGGGTTGTCAAACTTCTCGCCTGTACGTCCGTCGTATACTACCGACTTATAGGTCTCGTTAAGACCCGCTTCTCTGAATGCTTCCTTAAGGTCAGAATCCTGAGCGCCGTCGAATACCGGAGTAGCGATCTTGATAAATCGGCCCGGTCTTTTTGCGTCATATGCTTCAAGTACAGCCTTTCTGAAGGTATCGCTTGAAATCTTTTCAAGCTCCTCTCTTGTTTTAAGACTGAGGTTTCTGTATGCGTAGCCGAGATGCATTTCAAGCACCTGACCTATATTCATTCGTGACGGAACGCCGAGCGGGTTAAGCACTATCTGGAGCGGAGTACCGTCCTCAAGGAACGGCATATCCTCCTGCGGCAGAACGCGGGAAACGACGCCCTTGTTACCGTGACGGCCCGCCATCTTATCGCCGACGCTTATCTTTCTCTTCTGAGCGATATAGCAGACAACCGACTGATTAACGCCTGCGGAAAGCTCATCCTGGTTTTCGCGTGAAAACTTCTTTACATCTACTATGATACCGCTTTCACCGTGCGGAACACGGAGTGAGGTGTCACGGACCTCGCGAGCCTTTTCACCGAAGATCGCGCGGAGAAGTCTTTCCTCGGCCGTAAGCTCTGTTTCACCCTTAGGCGTAACCTTGCCCACGAGAATATCTCCCGCGTGGACCTCCGCGCCTATTCTTATGATACCGTTTTCATCAAGATCCTTCAATGCGTCCTCTGATACGTTCGGTATATCCCTTGTTATTTCCTCAGCGCCAAGCTTTGTATCGCGCGCCTCACACTCGTATTCCTCCATGTGGATCGATGTGAACACATCGTTTTTAACAAGCTCCTCGCTTATGAGTACAGCGTCCTCATAGTTGTAGCCTTCCCATGTCATGAAGCCGATGAGAATGTTCTTGCCCAGCGCAAGCTCGCCGTTATCCATAGCCGGTCCGTCTACTATAATATCGCCGCGTGATACTCTTTCGCCCTCCGAAACTATCGGGCGCTGATTTATACATGTGCTCTGGTTTGAACGTGTAAACTTGATAAGCTTATGCTCATGACGCTTGCCGCTGTCACCGAGAATTACAATTCTGTCCGAGTCTACCTTTTCAACTACGCCGTCTTCCTTTGCAAGCACAGCCGAGCCTGAGTCCTTAGCCGCCTTATACTCAATACCTGTGCCGACGATAGGCGAGTCTGTTGTAAGCAGCGGCACGGACTGGCACTGCATGTTTGAACCCATGAGAGCGCGGTTGGCGTCATCATTCTCAAGGAACGGGATACATGCCGAAACGACCGATACAAGCTGTCTCGGTGATACGTCCATGTAGTCAATGTGCAGCGGGTCTGTTTCGAGGATATCCTCGCGGTGGCGGGCAGAAACTCTCTTTGAAAGGAAGGAGCCGTCCTCCGCGATCGGCTCGTTTGCCTGCGCGATTGTATAGCCGTCCTCTACATCGGCTGTCATATATTCAATTATATCGGTTACCTTGCCGTCCACAACCTTGCGGTACGGAGCCTCGATGAAGCCGTACTCGTTGATTTTCGCAAAGGTTGCAAGTGATGTGATAAGACCGATGTTAGGACCTTCAGGCGTCTCGATCGGACACATTCTTCCGTAATGCGAATAGTGGATGTCACGAACCTCAAATCCGGCTCTCTCTCTTGAAAGACCGCCGGGGCCGAGAGCTGAAATTCTTCTCTTATGACGCAGCTCGGCAAGCGGGTTCGGCTGATCCATGAACTGCGAAAGCTGCGATGATCCGAAAAATTCGTTTATTGTCGCGATTATAGGTCTTATATTTATAAGTGATGACGGAGTTATTATCTCAAGCTCCTGTGTTGACATTCTCTCACGGACTGTTCTTTCCATTCTTGAAAGACCGATTCTGAACTGGTTCTGGAGAAGCTCGCCGACACATCTTACACGACGGTTGCCGAGATGGTCTATATCGTCGCATGTGCCTGTACCCTTTGAAAGATTGAGCGCATAGTTGATCGACGCGAATATATCCTCGATTGTTATATGCTTCGGGCTTAGCTCTGCTATCCTCAGCTCGATCTGGCGCTTTGCTTTCTCTTCATCGCCACCGGCATTTTCAAGGATGTCCTCCAATACCGTGCGTCTTACCTTGTCAACATGGATATCAAGGTCGTCAATGTCAAAGTCAACATATTCTCTGAGATAAACCATGTCGTTTGAGAAAACCCTTACGGGCTGCTCCTCGATTACAAGCTCTACCACGTTTACGCCTGCGCGGTCGATCTCCTCCGCCTTCTGCTTGGAGATCACATCTCCTGCCTCTGCAAGGATCTCGCCTGTTCTCGGATCAATTACGTCCTCTGCAAGCTTATGTCCCGCAATACGCGCCTTGATCTCAAGCTTCTTGTTATATTTATATCTTCCGACACGGGCGAGGTCATAGCGCTTCGGGTCGAAAAGCATATTAGTGATGAGTGATTCTGCATTCTCTACATTGAGCGGCTCACCCGGACGCAGCTTCTTGTATATTTCAAGGAGCGCCTCGTCTCTTGACGCGGACGGATCCTTTTCAAGAGTTGCGGTAATCTTCGGGTCTTCACCGAACATTTCAAGTATTTCGCCGTTTGACTGAAGCCCCATCGCTCTTAAAAGAACAGTCATCGGCAGCTTTCTTGTTCTGTCAAGACGGACCGAGAAAACGTCGTTTGAGTCCGTTTCATATTCGAGCCATGCTCCGCGGTACGGGATAACAGTCGCATTATAGAGCGGCTTACCGTTCTTATCGCGCTGCATCTCATAGTATATACCCGGTGAACGAACGAGCTGGCTGACGATAACTCTCTCAGCGCCGTTTATGATAAATGTGCCCTGCTCTGTCATCAGCGGGAAATCACCCATAAAGATCTCCTGCTCCTTGATCTCACCTGTTTCATTGTTAATAAGTCTTACACTTACCTTTAACGGAGCCGCATACTTAGCATCTCGCTCCTTACATTCCTCAACCGAGTACTTCGGATTATAATCAATATGATAATCGTAGAACTCAAGCGAAAGCTTTTCGGCATGATCCTTTATAGGGGATATGTCATAAAATACCTCCTTCAAGCCTTCCTCCAGAAACCATCTGTATGAATCCTTCTGGATCTCGATGAGATTAGGCATCTCCAAAGGCTCTTTGATCTTCGCGTAGCTGAGTCGAATGTTCTTACCGGCTTTAGTTGCGTGTAACATTTAGAAAATCACCTCATCAATTAGTATCTTTTTCCGCTTGCCCTCCTGACGAAAAACCGCATAAATAAGCGTTTTTTATCACTTCGGAAACATTTTCCTCGGTCCTTCGGGGCAAACCTCTGATTGTATTATCTTAACACAAATAGCCGTTATTGTCAAGACGAAAAAAAAACAAATTTACATAAAATTTTGTAACTATTCAGTACACACTTATTCGAAGATGATTTCAGGATGCCCCGAAATAGCATTTCTAATTGCTTTGTACGCATTGAAACCATGCTTATGAGCAGTGCCAATATAGGACATGATTTTAAGATAATTCCTTGCACCGTCTTCACTTCTGAAGCAGCCGGAAACTTTCGTTTTTACCTTTATCATGCGAATATCTCTCTCTGCCTGATTGTTGTCAAACGGCACAAAGAATCTTTTGACAAATAGGCAGACTGATGCCTTGTATTTTTCAAGCCGTTCTACGAGTGCAAGAACTTTTCCCTTTTTCTTTCTGCCTCGCTTCTTCTCTGTTGAGCCGGTCTGTGGATTTTCTTCCTTCGCAAGCTTGATAAGTTCATTATACCGCTTATCAAATTTATGTAGATAATAATAGCTTAATTTCTCTTTCCCGGAAGAAACAGCTTTTTCTTTGACCTTCTTCATCTCAAGTAAAAGGTCTGTGAATTGTTTTGCCCATGTCTGTTCCTGATGATTTTCTGTTACTCCATTTAACTCACGCAACAAATGGGCACAACATATGGCATGCTCTACATCCTGATAATTCCAATAGGGCGCCCAACAGTCATGTACTGCAACACCTCCAAATTTCCCGAGAACGCCGCATTGCTCCATTCCCACAACACCCCTTTTGCTGCTGATATCAAGATAGGTGTAATCGGTAATAGTGTCCGCACAGCGTTTTACCATGTTACTAATAGTTCCTGTGGACAGCGGAATGTTAAACACACCGGAAAGAATCTCGTGTGTTCTCTTCACACTGACCGCGCCTACTGTATTAAAGGCTACAACAAGTGCCTGCAGATTTTCACCATACTGCACAGGTGCGTTCACATTGGATGGAAATTCACCTTTTCTCTTACCTCCATGGAGAGGGCAAGCAGGAATCTCAAGAGCTTGATGCTCTGTTACTTCTACAGTAACAACAACATCTAAAATATGACGTTTTTGTGCAACACAAGCGATGCCCTTCTTCCTGAATTTTGATAATTCAATTATATCACAAACGCGAGCAAAAAGCAA
>CAZOHJ010000012.1:0-73434 GCA_964579875.1 uncultured Lachnospiraceae bacterium
GCATTTCTGCACTTTCAAGAACTCACACTGTTCATTTTTCAATGTTCAAAGCTTATCTGTCTCAACGACAGCTATTAAATAATACCACAAACTATTGCATTTGTCAAGCATTTTTTCACCTTTGTTTATTTTTCTTATACAGCTTATTTAATCCGCAGTTCCGTTCCGTCATTTTTCACAACATACGACAGCGTTATATTCAAACAGCGCAGATATTCCACCTGTGCTGTTTGAATAAATCAATTCATTACCTGACGGCTTTCCATAGCCTTTATTATCGTAATCTTATCCGCATATTCAATATCCGAGCCTATAGGAATACCATGGGCGATCCTTGTAACCTTTACATCAAACGGAGCAAGCAGCTTTGAAATATATACAGCTGTGGCTGTTCCGTTTACCGTTGGGTTCGTGGCAAGAATAATTTCCTGCACATCTTCCTCCGCGAGTCTCAATAGCAGCTCGTTTATTTTAATATCATCCGGACCTATGCCGTCCATTGGCGACAATGCGCCGTGCAGAACGTGATACAATCCGTTATACTCATGAGTATTCTCAATTGCGGAAACATCCTCCGGACCCTCTACAACGCAGATTATGGATTTATCGCGCTTCGGTGAGGAGCATACCGAGCATGGACTTTCATCCGTGAGATTCTGACATTTTTCGCAAAGGCGTACGCTCTTTTTTGCTGTCACAATGGAGTCTGCCATTCGTTCGGCGTCCTCTCCGCTCATCTGCTCAAGAATATAGAACGCAATCCGTTCCGCGCTTTTATGCCCTATCCCCGGCAGACGCTCGAACTTTTCGATAAGCTCGTCAATTACCGCCGAATACATCAGAACAATCCCGGAATGTTGATTCCGCCCGTGACTGCTCCCATTCGCTCCGACATAAGCTCATCGGCCTTGTTAATACCTTCGTTAACGGCAGCCACGATCATATCCTCCAGTGTCTCAACGTCCTCAGGATCAACAGCATCCGGATCAATCTTTATTGAGACAAGCTCCTTCTTGCCGCTTACAACAACCTTAACGGCGCCGCCGCCGGCCGCGGCCTCAACCTGTTCCTCCTCAGTCTCCTTCTGAACGCGCTCCATTTCCTCCTGCATCTTCTGAGCCTGCTTGATAACGCTGTTCATGTTCTGCTTCTGGTTCATACCTGCGCCTTTAAATCCCTTATAAGCCATTTTTCATACCTCTTTCCTGATTAATTTCTTTAATATATCAACTATCTTCCTCTTCATCATCGGAAGATAATTCTTTCGCTTCTAAAAATTCCTCGCGGTCGTTATTGTCATCAAATTCATCAAGCGATGACTGCACTCCCGCATCAAGCTTTGCGCCCTCACCCGGCAAGATTTTATCTCCGTCGGTTATTATCCCCGCAAACTTCGCTATAAACTCATCAAATTTGTCGGCGTCGGTCTTTTCATCCTCCTGCGTCTGCTGTCCGGCTTCCTCTTTATACTTTTCAGCCGCGCCTTCAATATGCGGCAGATCAAACGGATTTTTAATCTGCTCATCGTCCAGATCCTCGCGGTTTACGATCTTTATATTATACGAGCTGCCGGTAACCCTGCGGAAGATCTCTCGTATAGAGTCTATATGACTTACCGCGACCCTGAAGGTAAAGCTCTGCCGCCCCTCCGGAACAACAATTATAAGACTGTCCGCGTCAAACGTAACCGTGCAATTCGTAAGCGGCATAACATACGCCGCGCCCTTCTGCTTCATCGTTTCAACCGTGCTGCGCCAGTTTCTCGCAAGCTTCGCCGTGGGATAATCGAAATTCAGTTCGTCCTCCGGTATAGGGTTATATAATCTGTGAGAAACCTTTTTCTTCTCGGGCTGAGGCTTCGGCTGCTCCGCCGGGCTTGCCGATGCACCGTTCCGCAGCGCCTTTTCTATCGCGCTCAGTCTGCTGAGTATTTCCGAATTGTCAGCCGCCGCGCTCTGCGCCGTGACGGACGGCTGCTGCTGCGCTCCGCCCGGTTCCATTTTCTGCTCAAGCTGCGCCAGCTTGTCCATGATCCCCTGCGGTGTACGGTCGATTTCCGGTCTTGTAAGTTTTATAAATGCAAGCTCATATATAATCCTTGCGGATTTTGCAAGTCTTGCATCGCTTATAGCCTCCGATATAAGCGTTGACGCATGGTTTATCTTTTCAAAGGTCATCCTTGCGCTCTGCGCCTTTAGTCTCACAAGCGTCTGAGGATCACAATCCAGAAGATTTCCCGGCTTGTCCGAAAGCCGGCATATCATAAGCGATCGGAAATGCGAAAGCATGGCGTTTGCAAGCTGTGTCAGATCCTTGCCCTCCGCAAGAGTCCTGTCTATGCATGCGATAACCGCGGCGCTGTCACCGTTGATTATTGCGTCCGTCAGCTCAAATACAGAATCCTGAGTTGAAATACCGAGAGTATTAACAATGTCCTCTGCGGATACCGTATTGCCGCTTGCCGATATTACGCGCTCCATAATGCTGAGACCGTCCCTTAACGAGCCGTCCGCAAGCTGCGCCAGCATTCTGTATGCATCATCGGTTATATTATATCCGTCCGCCGTTGATATTTCCTTCATTCGGATAATAATATCCTCATTCCTTATCCTTCTGAAATCAAATCTCTGACAGCGCGAAAGAATGGTCTGCGGCACCTTGTGCGCCTCGGTCGTGGCAAGAATAAATATGACGTTTGCCGGCGGCTCCTCCAAGGTTTTCAGCAGGGCATTGAAAGCGCTTGCCGAAAGCATATGAACCTCGTCTATAATATAAACCGTATACCTTGCGTTTGAGGCAACATAGTTAATATCCTCCTTAATATCGCGGATATCCTCAACACCGTTATTTGACGCGGCGTCCATTTCGGTTACATCCATAATCGAGCCGTCAATGATTCCGCGGCAGACCTCGCACTCGTTGCAGGGGTTCCCGTTTACGGGATGAAGGCAGTTTACGGCGCGGGAAAGCACCTTTGCGCAGGTGGTTTTTCCCGTTCCTCTTGTTCCGCAGAAAAGATAGGCATGTCCCACCGTACCCGACAATATTTGATTTTTCAGCGTCCTTGTAATATGGTTCTGACCGACAATATCGTCAAATGTCATCGGTCTCCACTTACGGTATATTGCCTGATGCGCCAATTCCACACCTCCTCTCTTACGCAAACGAAGTTTTCCATAACCAAAAAATGTCCGCATTCCGGCGGACAGCATTTATAGAGTTGACCGAAATACGGTATTCTGTAAATGTGAAAAACGCTAAGGGCGAGCGATCCGTAACACATTCCGCGCTCCGCTTAGTGCTGCTTGGTTCCCCATCTGACACGGTTCACGGTACAAAATCGCACGGACTCGCCCATCGCACTGATTATTATACTACATTTCAGTTAAAATAGCAAGTGTTTTTTTCAATTTTGCAAAATTAATTTACATTTAATTCATAAACAAAATCCGATATTAAAATAAATTATAAGGTTGCATTTCAAGCCGTTTCATGTTAAAATAAATATAACAAAAGGAGCATGATATATGAAAAATGAAATGACGTTAAAAAATATTCTGAAGGAATATGTATTTCCGGTTCTTATGATCACGGCGGGCGCGGTGCTTGCCGCATTCGCTATTGAGGAATTTCTTATCCCGTCAACCATTCTTGACGGCGGCATTACAGGCGTTAGTATGATACTTGACAAGCTGACGCCGCTAAATATGAGTGTCTTTATTATCGTATTGAACCTGCCGTTCCTTATTATCGGCTTCCGGCAGCTGGGAAAAGGGTTCTTTGCGAAGGGGATTTACGGAATGCTGCTGTTTTCCGTGATGCTTGAGGTGTTCCATGACCTCGCGAACGTAACGGAAACGGAGCTGCTCGCGGTCGTGTTCGGCGGACTTGTTTTGGGCGCCGGGGTCGGTCTTGTTCTCCGCTACGGCGGCTGCCTTGACGGAACGGAAATTGTCGCGCTGCTCATCAGCCGCAAAACGTCTTTTTCAGTGGGTCAGGTCATTCTCTGCATAAATATTCTGATTTTCATGGCAGCCGGAACCCTGTTCGGCTGGGACAGAGCGCTGTACAGTCTGCTTACATATTTTATCACATTTAAGGTTATTGATGTGGTTGAAGAAGGTCTTGAACAGGCTAAAGCGGTCATGATTATAACCGATGACGGCAGAGAGATCGCGGACGAAATATATAAGCGGCTCGGTCGCACCTGTACACTGCTGGAGGGCGAGGGTCTTGTAAGCGGCAAAAAGGTAGTGCTTTACTGTGTGATAACCCGTATGGAAATTTCTATTATAAAGCACATTATCCATGAAAGCGATGCGTCGGCATTCGTTACGGTGACTGACCTTTCGGAGATTATCGGTCATCATATAAAAAGAACCGATGAAAAGGTAATGGACAGTATAACCGAATAAAAGCAATCCTCCCGGTCTGTCCGATTATACCGGGAGGATTTATCATTTGAGATCAAATTCCTTTTCGCCCTTATACAGGGGTATTTCATAATGCAGTTCCGCATTTGGGAAGGCGTCAAACATTGATTTCAGCGTCTTTGCCTGGGCGCTTGCCCATTCAATATCCGTTGCGTACTGGTGTGTTCCCGGCGCGTCGGGATTCCAGCGCATTTTATAAAGCGTGTTCTGTCTGCCGTCTGTATTATTTATATAGTTTTCGCTTATCCAGCCCGCGCCGCCGTATATTGCCGCGTCAACCGTTGTCCAGCCCATGCTGTAAGCATACTGTGAGCCGTATAAAGCCGCGTCCGCGTCAAGAGCGCCTATGCCGAACATATTATAAACTACCGTTCCGTTTACATCAATACCTCTTGCAAGCTGGGAGGTTCCGTCGCCGGATTCAAGACAGGCATGCGTCACAAGATAAAGCTCACTGAGCCCGTAGGCGTCTGACGCCTCCTTGAACTGCCGCCCCTTTCCTTCAAGCACACCCTTACCGGTAAGATAGCGGTTCAGGGTTTCAACGTCAATATTGTTTGACTGCGACAGGTCAATAAACTGATACTTGCCGTAGCCCGACGCATGAGCTGACGGGTCAATTTCACTTTCTGTTTCCGCCCTCTGCGCTTTCCTGTTTTCGGAGTATCTGACAGGACCCGTTGACATCTGGCAGTCAACCATATCGCTCAGCGTGTAGCCGTATTGGATAAACTGCGGCTTTGATTGAAGCTCCGCTATCCGTTCGGAAACGGACTTTGAGATCACATTGTACTTAAAGCTGCCGCCGGAGGATGACGCGACCTCAATTTCAAAGTTGTCCGTTGCTCCGTTTGCCGCCTGTGCCGTGATAACGGCTGTTCCGGCGTTTATGCCGCGTATAACGCCGTCCTGGCTGACCGTGCAGACAAGATTATCGGAGCTTGACCAATGCACGGTTTTATCCTGTACCGTTTCGGGATATACATATGCGGAAAGTGAATATTCCGCGCCTGTTTTCAGTCTGTCAACCGCGTTGGTTATGAATACCGAGCGGATCGAGACGTCATAAAGCCCTACCTTCACGGTGCATTTTGCCGTAACCGAGCCGTCCGGCGTTTCGGCATAAACGCTTGTGGTTCCCACACCGTTCGGGATCACGGTTCCGTTTTCATCGATGTAAGCTATGCCCTCATCTCCCGAATACCAGTCCACCATGCTCATGTCCGCGTCAGCAGGCTCGCAGGAGAGCGACAGCGTGACCGGCTGCGGTCTGTCGGCGTACATTGAAAGCTCGCTCTGTGAAAGCGAAAGCCGTTTTATCCGCTTTGTCGCATACACCGGGTGTACTATAGTTACATCGCCGCTTGTTACTGTGATGTTTGCCGCGGCGGGAGATCCGTCGGAGGTCAGAACTCCGTTTTCGTCAACCGTTATCGCCGGATTATCGGATGAATAGGAAACCGGCTTATCTGTCGAATTAAGCGGCAGGGTATATATTTCCGGTTTTATTGAAAGCTCTCCGGAATCTATATAGATGCAGTCCGCATCGTTCCGCGTTATTATTCGTTCTGTTTTGATTCCGTCAATAAATCTGTTGCTCAGTGAAAAATAGAGCTGCTTGTAAAACTCATTGCCGCTCACGCTTTTCGCATTGGCTGTAACGGATAACAGAGGTATTAACAGCGGTATTATGAGAAATTTTTTCAAATCTATCACGTCCTGTATTCTTTGATATACCTGTTTATTGTACATAAATCGAGCGGAAAAGTCAATAGGGCTGATAAAACTTACAAAAAAATCGTGAAAATAACCATAGTAATATACCTGCCTTTTGAGCAGGCGGCGGCAGCTCCGGGGATCCCGATGAAGGCTCGGGCGGAGTATGCCGGGATGATGAAGTAAACGGTAATAAAACAGCGTCCGCGGGGACTTCGCGAACGCTGTTTTTTCGCTTTAATATCAAAATTCGAACTTAATCGTCTCGCCGGTAAGCTCAATGTTCTTCTGAGCTGCGGCTTCATTTAGCTTTCCCTCTGCGACGGACGCAGCGGTTTCGCCGCTGGCTGTTACAACGTTTTCGCTATCGAATATTGTAACATTCATCTTCGGAGCTTCAAATAAATTTTTCATCGTTTTTTACCTCCTCAATTATTCAATCGCCGCAGTCACGGTATCGCTGCCGCTGACATTGTTAAGAATCATGCCGATGTAAACACTGGCGTCCTTTTCCAATGTAAGCTTTACTTCTTGCGATACGGTCTTTTCTTTCGCCGTTACGCTGAGCTGTGACGTTGTACCCTCGGCGCCGCTGTTTGTAACCGTTGCGATATAAGCGGTCGCTACATCTTCCGCATAGTCGCCCGTGCCGTTAGCTTCAATAGCCTCGCCCAAGTCGATTGCGAAGTCCGGGGTTTCCGGTTCAGGCGCTACATACTCGCCCGTCTTTTCGATAAGAATAAAGTCTATACAAGCGCTTGATGTACCGTCAACGGTTTTTTCTACCGAAATCGCGGTATCTGCACTCAATTCAAACTCATCCGAAGTTGTGGTAAGCCATGAACCTGTTGTGGTAATTTCAAGTACCTTGGCATCGCCTGCTGTGAACGTGTAGGTATCCTGATTTGATTCTGCCTTACCACCGCCCCATACAGCAGTTGTTATTGTATACTTGCCGGCGGGGAGAGTGGTGACTGTTGTCTTTTCCGATACATCGCCGCCCTTGCCCATTGAGCATCTGATGTTGGCATTGGATACATTGTTCTCAGTAAGCGCTGTTTCACCCTCTTGATAGTAAACCGCTGTCGCAGTGTCGGCTGTAGACTTTGTGTACTCAAGAGTTTCAGTCTGGTTATCCGATGTAAGCGTAAAGGTATAGTTGTACTGATTGCTTATGGCAGCCTTTAAGTATGCGGCTCCATCGTCGAGAATATATCTCGGATATGTAACCGTTACACTATCGCCCGCATAGCCTGAACCCGATACGGAATAGTCGCCTACATTTGAACTTACCGTGTAGTTGTATGTGGGCAGCGCTTCCGCCGTGGCTGAAACTGTTACATCGCTTGCCGGCATGGTAAACGTGTTGTCCGAATTCACTGTAACTTCATTCCCCTCACTATCAGTAACGCTTATGGTAAACGGAGCCGCATAGCCTGCCTTTGCGGTAGGTGTAACGGTTATTTCCGTGCCTGTATCGGCTTGAGTCACATCCGTTGAAACTGTTGCCGAATCCGTCTCCACAGTTGTTATGCTATGCGTATCTGCTGAAACTTCAAGCGTTTCTATTGTCAATGTTGAATTCGTAGCATCCAGAAAACCGTTTTTAGCAATATTCGTATATGCAAAAGTTATTGTTGCAGATGAATCTGTATTTGCTTTTGCCTGTACTTGTTCAGTAACATCCGTGGTTTGCGATGAGTATGAATTTAAATAAGTTGTTAATCCAGTTGCAACAGTCGTTGTCAGACCTAAAGTTGCTACTACGGTTGTTGAATCATCAATAGACGTTAATGTATATGATGAAGCATCAGGTTCTGTTGGCATTACATAAATATCATAAGTTCTGCTATTACCATTATTGGTGTATGTAGAGCTCGTCAATGTTGCTTTTTGTATTTGAGTATTCGCAGTTTCTAATTTGGGAATAGTAAACTGCAGCAATGCAACACCTTGGCACTTCCAAGTAGTGACATTGTTAAAAAAGCCCATACCTTTAATTGCGTCAGCCTCTTTTGTAAAACTTTGTGCAGTAACACCGGAACTACTTGCTCCGGCACACCAACCGGCATTTGGTTTTAATGTCGTTGTCGTTATTCCGGCAGCACTTGCTGTTGTCGCAAGGCCGGCAAAAGCGCTTGCGGCGATTGTCAACGCCGACGCGACGCTGACGAGTTTTTTGATATTCATAAAATATCTCTCCTCTCCCGGGATCTCTCCCGAATTGATATTTTTATATAAACAAAGCGAGTCCCATACGGAACGAAGTCCCCATACCGCCGGGATACGCCTGTTTAACACAGTTAATATTCGCGCCGCGGTCGGCACACCGCGCACGATATAGTTCTCCGCCCGGGAGCGTTCGCCTGCGCTCCCGGCTCGCAAATGCGGAGACTTCAATAGAAAAGAGAATTTTCGCGTCCCTTGCGGTACGCCAAACTCTTGTATAATATCGCCGCAGAATGAATTTCAGAAAGACCTGCGGCGTATTACGCGAAAACAAGGCTTAGACCGCCGTATGTGTCGAATGCGGCGGCCGCCCGCATTTTCGATCGTTACGCGCCATGAGAGGAGAGGATTCCTTTACAGCGCGGACGCAGTATACTGCCGGATGTTTGCCGCTATCGGCAGCATAGGGGATTTTCGCGACAACGATCGGATATATAAAATATCATCATGAAGGAATGAACATTAAAAAACCTCCGTGATGTATTTAACGACAGAATATGATGCTACTACATAATTTACATTATGAGGTGAAACATCTCATATTTACTCAATACATTCAACATAATTATAGCATTACATAAGAAATTTGTCAATAAATTTTTTCGAAATTATTGAAAGCAAAACAGGGTTTGGCACAAAAAACAGGACTAATCGCGGCAGTTTTTTTCGATTAGCCTTATTTTGCGTCTTTTTGTCGTTATCTTTTTTGCTTGTATGTTCGCAAGGCGTTATCGTTTTCAGCCGTTATATACCTCATAATGTAAATTATGGGGTATTTTTATGACGTCAGTCTGAGCAGCTCTATCTGTCTGCGGTGTACATCGCCGCTTTCCCTTGTGTAGATTCGCGTTGTGTTCACGCTTGTGTGTCCGAGAATGTCGGCAAGCCTTGAAATATCCTTGTACGCGGAATAATACACTCTTGCGAAAAGGTGGCGGAAATTGTGCGGGAACACTTTTTCCTTCGGCACCCTTGCCATCTCCGCTGTTCTTTTCATCGCTTTTGCGATATTGGAGCGGTCGACCGGTTTGCCGGTCGCGGTTATAAATACGCACCCGGAGCCGATCCCCATGTCCTTAATGTATTTCTTTAAAATGCCGCGCATATCCTTCGGAATGAATACCTCGCGCATTTTGCCCTTGCAGTCTATGACCGCTGTTCCGCGCTCCGCCGCCTCGACGGTTATATATTTAAGCTCCGGTATCCGTATTCCGGTCACAAACAATGTCTGCATAATAAGACGGAGCCGCCTGTTTCCCGCCTTTTTCGCGGCGCGCAAAAGCCGTTTGTACTCCTCTCTTTTCAGCTCCCGATCCTCCGCGGCAAAAAGCTTCCTTTGTATTTTAAGGCTTTTAAGCCGCAGCTCGCCGCGCCCGATATATTCAAAAAAGCTGTTAAGCGACGCGATCGCGGCGTTGACGCTTGCCGGCAAGTATTTCTCCTTAAGCTCCTCCTTGTACGCCAGAACAAGCTCCCGCGTTATCTCCCGCCCGCAAAGCCATGCGGCGAAAACCGAAACGTCGCGGACGTACTTCTTCACGGTCGCCGCCGCCTTTTCCTCACTCTTTAAATGCTCTGCGAATTTTTTGATCTTGTTTTCCGTTATCTTCATTTTCAAGCTCCTCCCCGCTCTATCATTCTATGTCCATAATAACACTATTTTGCAAATCACACAAGGGCTTGAAATTGACTTTAACTCAGAGCGGCAAAGCAAAATATAAACGGCCGCTGCTTGATATGGCAACGACCGCTTATGCTATAATTTATTCGGAGTCCGCCAACGCGTCCGCCAGCCTTGCAAATTCTGCAAGGGAAAGCGTTTCTCCTCTTCTCCTCGTATCAATTTCAACCGAATTCATGATTTCCGTAAGCCCGTCTCTGCTCTTCGGGAAGCTTGCGGCAAGACAGTTAAGCAGCGTTTTCCTTCTCAAAGAGAACGCCGCCTTTACCGTTTTAAAAAACATCCCCTCATCCTTGACCTCAACGGCCGGATTTTCTCGGAACCTCATCCTTAACACCGCGCTGTCTACCTTTGGCACAGGGACAAACAGATCCGCCGGGACTATGCGCACCGGCTCCGGCTCGGTGTAATATTGACAGAGCACCGATATTGCGCCGTAATCCTTCGTTCCGGGCTTCGCCCGCAGTCTGTCCGCAACCTCCTTCTGAACCATTACCACAAGATTATTGAGCGGCAGTCTCCCCTCTATCACAGTCGTAATGATCGGCGTGGTGATATAATACGGAAGATTTGCCGCTATGCTTATGCGTTCGCCGCCAAATTCCTCATCTATTAAAGACTTAAGGTCTGTTTTCATGACGTCCTTATTTATTATTTTTATATTATCGTATTCCGCTAATGTGTTCCTCAGAATCGGGATAAGCCTGTCGTCAATTTCAAGCGCCACAACCTTTGACGCCCGCTTTGCCAGCTCATTTGTAAGCACGCCGAAGCCCGCGCCCACCTCAAGCACTCCTCCGCCGTCTATCTCCGCGGCGTCGGCAATCTCTTCAAGAACCTCCTGTGAAGTCAGAAAATTCTGCCCAAGCCCCTTTTTAAACTGAAACCCGTATTCCAACGCAATACGCTTTATTATTGCCGGTGATATAAACTCCATATCAAAACTCCTTTGCAAACGGCGCCTCCACCGCTATTGTCTTTCCATTGAGGCAGCCCAAGGAAGAATCCGTATCCTTAAAGTCAAATTCAAGCCTTACGCTCCAGAGAGCCTGACGGAACATACCTCCGTGGCCGCCGTATTTTGTATCTCCCGCCAGAGGATATCCGGCAGCCGAAAGCTGTGCGCGTATCTGATGAGTACGTCCCGTGTTGAGTTCAATTTCAACTAACGAATAACCGTTCTTCTGCGCAATTACAGCGTAATCGAGCGAAACCTCACGGGAACCGTCCGAAGCATTTTCCGATACGGCGGTAACCTTCCCCTTCCGGGTCGCGAACCCATCAAGATGACCTGTCTTTTCGGGATAACCCTCAACCACAGCCATGTAGAACTTCCTTACCTCGCGGGCACGTATGCGCTCGTTCATATCTCTTAAAGCCCTCGCGTTCTTTGCGGCTATAACAAGTCCTCCGGTATTTCTGTCCAGGCGGTTGCACAGAGCGGGTCTGAAGGTCTGCTCGGTTTGCGGATCGTATTCATTATTTTCAAACAGATAGCTACGCACCATATCAATAAGGGTTGTCCCCGTGTTCCGCTCGTCCGTGTGAGCAACAACGCCTACCGCTTTATTTATAACAAGAATATTTTCATCCTCATACACAATATCAAGAACAGGCTTCACATATCTGAACTCAGGCTCCTTTTCAAAAAATTCGTCCCTGAAATACAGCTTCAGCTCATCGCCCTCCCCGACAAATACGGAACCGTCCTTTACATGCTTACCGTTCAGCTTTACACAGTTCTTACGGAAGCCCTTATACATCATTGATTTCGGCAGCTTCGGCATAAGCTTGGAAATAAACTTATCTATCCTCTGGCCGCCGGAATTTTCATTTATTATAAATTCTTTCATTATCGCAACTCCTTACGCAGTATTTTATCATATAACATAACAAATTGCAAGCAAAACATTGAAGCTGTATCCAATGTTTCCAAATAAATTTCTACACTCTTGTACTAAAAAAATATTGACTTTCATACACTTAGGTGTTATAATATATTTAGTCTCAGACAAATTGTCATAATTTATAATATAATGTATAAATATTGAAAGGAGCATCTATATGTACTGGTTGGATCGTTTAAAAGAGCTGAAAAAAGAGAGCAAGGAAACATATAAAAGCATTGCAAAAAAAACAGGTATTCCGCAGACAACTATAGAAAAGCTTTTCAGCGGGCGCACCAAGGATCCGAAAATGAACATGATGGATCAGATTGTACGCTGTCTTGGTTTTTCAATTGACGAATTAATCGAAAATAAAGGGAATGAGAGAAATCTTACCGACCCGGAAAGAGAAATAATAGATGAATACAGAGAGCTTGACACCGGCGGCCGAGAATATGTAAAACGCGTTTTGCTGCACGAATTCAACCGCGTCAGGATCGCCAGACAGAATGCGGCAAAGCAGTGGTATTCCGCCATATACTATGATTTTCCTGTTTCTGCCGGCACCGGCGAGTTCCTCGACAGCCAGACGGTAAGCATTGCCGAGCTTGAGCTTGAGCCGCCCCGCGGCACAAGCTTTATATTAAGGATCTCGGGTGACAGCATGGAACCGGAATTTCACAACGGCGACCATGTATATGTCTCAGCCACAGAAACGGTTGAATACGGAGAGATCGGAATATTCGTATGCGCGGGCAGCGTATACATGAAGGAATATACTCCGGAAGGGCTTCACTCGCTCAACCCCGCCTATGAGCTTATACGCGGCGATGAGGGGACAAGATGTCTCGGACGCGTGCTCGGCGTGGTGGACGGTGAAATAAGAACAAGATAAAGCAAAAGGCGCTGTCTGCATAATATGCATATCTGCGCCTTTTATATTCAGTACAAAATATTCTGTATAATACCGAAGCTGAGTATTGACATTACAAATCCTGCGGTGAGAACTCCGAAAAATATAAACAGCAGACTCTTTGCGGGCTTTAAGCCGAACAATACGGCAAGCAGACTTCCGGTCCACGCGCCCGTACCCGGCAAAGGAATGGCAACAAAGAGGAATAATCCGAAATATCCGTATTTTTCAATCTGGGCGGATTTCTTCATCGCCTTTGCCTCGATCCAATCCGGAAATTTTTTCAGATACCTGTTTTTCTTCATCCAACCGAATATCTTCTCAATAAATAACAGAATGAACGGTATCGGCAGCATATTTCCTATGACAGCCGCTATAAACGTCTGTATAAACGGCAGCTTTAATATTCCGCCCGCCACTATTATGCTTCCTCTCAGTTCAAGGAGCGGGATCATTGAAATAAGAAACGTAATTATCTGAGGTGATACATTATGCGCCTGAAGCGCACCCACTATTGATTGTACCATCGATTCCATATTAATTAATATTCTCCCTTCCTCTGTTTAAAACAAATTCCACCGCGTCATGCGCGACAGAAAATCTTACATTATCGGTTTCACCGCCAAATTCACCGTCGAGCGTCCATCTTACCGGCTTTTCCGTAACAATTTCCGCTCCCTTTGTGCTTATCACCTTAACACCGTCCGCATCGCGTTTTCCGTTCCGTATATCGCTGATTACAGCGGCATAATCAATTATATTCGAGCTTTTCGGAATAAGAACAAGTTCAAAGATCCCGTCATTTGTATCTATCTGGTAGAAATCCCCTATCTCAATACCCGCAACGCTTGACGAATTCATTATAAAGCACCAAAGCACCTCCTCTTCAAGCTCCCCGCCTTCCGCTGTTTTTATTCTGACCTTTACACCTTCTATCTGTGGGATCCTCTTTATTCCCTCTATCAGATACGCTGCCGGACCGAAAATATTTTTCTTTGTCTGCGGTGTGTCATACGAAACATCCGTAAAGGCTCCGAATGCGGCAACATATATAAATGAACAATCGTTGAACAGACCTATATCGTATTTTACCGTCTCTCCGCGGACTATCGCCTCCGCGGCGTTTTTCATCGCCTTCGGGATGCCGTTGCCGGAGGCAAAATCATTCATTGTTCCGGCGGGAATATAACCTATAGGCAGACGCTTTTCTTCATCTATCGAAAGCATTCCTCTTACGGCTTCGTTAAGTGTTCCGTCACCGCCCGAAACAACAATAAGATCAAAATCCTCCGCCCGCTTGCTCACCTTGACCGAGCAGTCATCTCTCCCCTGTGTCGGATATGTCGTAACCTCATAATCCGCCTTTGTAAATATATCCACTATATTAAACAGCGTATTTTTAATCCTTCCTTTTCCCGATCGCGGGTTAAAGATAAACAAAAGCTTTTTCATACAGGTATTCCTCTCATAAGAATTAATAAATATCTCTTATTATTATATACGCAGGTATATTAACACATAATTACTATTTTTTCAAGATGTAAAATTAAATTTAATTAATTTTAGTTAACTTGCTGAAAGTATATATACCGATTCCCATTTTTACATAAGATCGCTGCCGGCTGCCGACGTTGTTATTTCATTATACAAAAAACCCGCCTGCTCCGGGCTGATAGGGCAGACGGGTGAATGTGGTTTTATCAGAATACAAGAATATCCGAAAGCTTCGTAATATCAGTGTTAAGCGCCGACTGTTTTTCCGTCAAAGCGCCCTTTACCGCATCTTCGGCTTTGATTCCGCTTGTGGTAATGATATTGTCTTCGCTAAAACGTACAGCGCTCATCTCAGGAGCCATAAATTTCTTTTTCATTGTATTTTCCCTCCCTTGATCATTCAACATAAAGTGTGATTGCGCCATCTTCGCCGGCGTCATTTACCACTACTCCAACATATGCCTGAGCGTTTGTCAGCGTCATAGCTGTACCGTTAGCGTTCATTAACTCTTGTGCGCCCTTATCTGTATCGCCAACCTTTACTCCCAGCTTTGTTACCGATGTGTTCGCTGTAATAAGAGCATAGAAGCCTGTTGCTATTGTGTCTGCGTAATCACCTGTGCCTTTAAGTGTAACTTTTGTGCCTTCTACGATTTCCGCTGTATTTGTTATCTTTACAACCTCGCCTGTAACCTTAAAATCAGCCTCCGGACTTACTACCGTAATAGTGTTGCCCTCAACGGTTGCCGTACCTTTATTTGACGCTAAATTTTTTAAAGCATAGCCTTCCGGCACGCTGAATGTCAATACAAATGTAGCGTGTCCATTATAGCTGTTTCCTGATTGAGTGCCGTTGGTAAATTGAACCTCTTTATTATCAGCTGTAGCTGTTACCGATACTGCTACATCATCACCGGTGTTATCGGTAATTACATATGCTACGCACTGGTTTCTCTCATAAACGAACTTTGCTGTGCCTGTTACTCCATCTCTTGCGGTAGCTGTTACAGTAACATTATTACCTATACGATTTCCGGAATTGTTATATACATATACGCCATCGCCATCTTCATCACTGAACTTGTCTGTAACATTAGTGTTAGCACTATCGTCTGCAATAAATTCATATGTCACTTTGTCAGTTGAATTTGCAGGCGTCAGCGTTGATGTAAGTTTTATGCTCTCTCCCGGATAGAGCTTAGCTGCATTTGGTACAGTATACTCTGCCTTAACCTCAACTGCTGTGGCCGGAACCGCAGCCACGTTTATTGAAGCGGTTCTCATGTATGCGCGACAACTTTGAGCCGTAGCATAAAGGAACAGCTCCTTAGTTCCGGTTAGCTCTGTTGTATTTTTGATTGTGAAATCTTTAAATGAGTCAAATGATGTAACTTCGTTTGTGTTGTCCTGTGTCGTTCCTTCACATGAACCCACAAGGTTATTTTGAGCTCTTATAGTACTGCTATTATCCGCAAGATAATCAGTATTAACTGTGGTTGTGTCAACCACGTCCATATAACCTATCTTAAGTACAGGATTTGTTGTACCATTAGGGCAAAGCGCCGCATTCACAGTTACGCTCTTGACGTCTTCAATATTGTATTGACCTAAATACCATATATAGTTGTTTACATTTGAATATGCCACTAATGTCTCGCCAATTTTTTTGGTCTCGCCGTTAGTTGTTAGGTCTTTGACCGTTAACGTTGTTAAAACCGCCGTCTCATCGGCCTCCGCGACAGGCATAACGGCAAAACTCCCCAGCATTGCCAGCGTAGATATAGCGGCAATTACCTTTTTGAATTTCATTTCAAAAATTCCTCCATTCTTTTTAAATTTTCTCACGCGGCAGACTGCACTTCAGCCCATTTATTCAGCTCTGCCGGCAGACTTTTTGTTTGCGAATTGCTTACAAATAGCTTCAATAAAGCAATTCCTTAAACAAATTGTAATATCCCCGGCTCCTCATGGCAAGATTGTAAATTGAAAGTAATTAAATTTCTGATAATATTGTTAAAAATCGTACAATTATTAAAAATCAAAATATATATGCTTTTCACTAAGCTTTCTGTATTCTATGCAATGAAGAAAGCTTAGTGAAAAGAGGTCTTGACAGGGGTCAAAGCTTTTTTAAAAGCTTCGTAAAGGATGTAAAATCCTCTCTGCCGTATTCCGGCTCGATCCCCAGATACATCAGCTCGTCACCGCCATATACCTTATTCGACGCGGTATCGGCATACATCGCGGCAGGGTCAAGCCCCTTGAGCTTTATGCGTCTGTCGCGGAAATTCGCCGCGGACAAGATCCGGCATGAGAACATAAACGCCTCCGTTTTATCCTTGGAAACCATCTCCCATGCACAGTAATTTGTTTCGTAAGGGCTTATCAGGCGATAAAAATCGCCGGTACGCATAAGGCCCCGGAGCTGTTTATAACAGCTTATCTGCGCCTTTACCGTTTCTATATCCTCATCACTCATTTTCGTTATATCAAGCTCATATCCGAATACTCCGGCAAAAGCGGTCTCCGCTCGTGTTTTAAGTGAGGTAACCCTGCCGTTCTGGTGGTTCGGAACAGCCGTAACATGCGCCGACATTGCCGACACGGGATAGCCCATTGAGGTTGAATACTGTATTTTAAGACGCGCCGCAGCATCGGAGTTATCGCTTGTCCATATCTGCGGCATATACGCGAGTACGCCTGCGTCAAAGCGGCCTCCGCCGCCGCTGCAGCCCTCAAAGAGGATATTAGGGAACGCCTCTGTTATTGCATCCATTATCCTATAGAAACCAAGCGTATACTTATGGTTATAACCCATACAAGGCATATCTGTCATAGGACGGTTCATATCCCACTTGACATACTCTATATCGGCGCCGCTTAAAACATCGCTTATCGCCTTTATTATATATTCGCACACATCGTCACGGCTGAGGTCAAGTATGAGCTGGCTGCGGCTGAGCGCGGGCTTTCTGCCCGGAACCGATATCGCCCAATCCGGATGCGCACGGTACAGATCCGAATCGGGATTTACCATTTCCGGCTCAATCCATAAGCCGAATTTCATTCCTATTTCATTTATTTTCTTTGCAAGACCGTCAATACCCGACGGAAGCTTTTCGCGGTTTGCCACCCAGTCTCCAAGGCTTCTGCGGTCATCGTTTCTCGTTCCGAACCAGCCGTCATCGAGGACAAAAAGCTCCACGCCCGCCTCTTTTGCCTTTTTTGCAATGGCAAGAAGCTTATCTTCATTAAAGTCAAAGTAGGTCGCCTCCCAGTTATTTATAAGAACCGGACGATCCCTGTCCTGCCATCTGCTGCGGCACAGATTTGTACGGAAAACATCATTAAGCTCTCTTGAAAGCCCTCCGATGCCGTTATCACTGCGGCTCAGAACGCACTGCGGCGTTTCAAAGCTCTCTCCCTTACCGAGAGTCCAGCCAAACATGAACGGGTTTATTCCCTGCATGATCCTAATATTGCCGTATCGATCACATTCAACCAATGAGGAATGGTTTCCGCTGTATACAAGAGAAAGACCGTATACTTCACCCTTATCCTCGTCCGCGTTCCGCTCCGCAAGCATAATGAAAGGATTTATGCAGTGACCGCTGCCGCCCTGCGCATTTGATATATCGATCTTTGCTCCCTGTATAATTCCGCTGCGGGAAAGCTCTCTTTCCCTCGCCCATGCGCCCGCAAACCAGATAAGGTCATAGTCGCCGCTCATTATGTCAAGACAGGCACTGTACGCGCGGTTCAGCTCTATCAGACCGCTTGATATGTTTATAATCTTCGAGCTCCGCAATATAACATCGTACTCATCGAAAACCGTATACGACAGTATAACTCGTATTCCGGCAATCGCATCCTCA
Organism: uncultured Lachnospiraceae bacterium; assembly: GCA_964579875.1. GTDB lineage: Bacteria > Bacillota > Clostridia > UBA1381 > UBA1381 > Ornithomonoglobus. The sequence goes on from CAZOHJ010000012.1 coordinate 18,228, forward strand.
AGCGTTACTTCAAGCGTCTGAACGTTCTTGTCTCCCGCAAAAAGCGACGGCATGCCGCTGATCGCGGGAGCATAGTTTTCCTTTATTTCATAGCCCTTGTATTTAAGACGTGAAACACAGTTTCCGGCGCTGTTTTTTACACAGTACGCCGGGCTGCGCAAATCCGTGTAGCCGTAGGACGGGTACTCCTGACTCATGTTTTCGAGCGTGATATTATTCTCGTCACACGCCGCCCAGTCTATCTGTTTATGCTTTATATCGGAGTAATCCCTATCGCCGAGTTTTTTTCCGTAGTGAATATGTATAAGGTCGCCGGCGCTGTTCACAGCCATTATATAGCTTATGTCCCGCCCCATGAGATGAAACGTGTTATTATTCTTTACTATCATTTTATCCATGCCTTTCCGTAGTATACCGAAAAAAGCGCTTCCTGCTTCAGAGGCGCTTTTTCAAATGGGGGTTAAGAGTTGTCCCTGTTTTATTATATAGGGAGAGAAGAGAGGGATGTAAACAACTCTTAATTACAATGAACTTCAAAAAGCTCATAAGCATTTTCCAATTCATATAATAGCATATGTTATCATATTTGTAAAGTCAAATTTTTAACAATTTGGAAAATAGTTAAATTTATATGTTCTGCAAAAGGCTTTCTGTACTCAATATATAGAATTATATCATTAATTTTATCTCACGATTGGTTTCTGTCTGCTGTCCCATACAAACGCGGCGTCGGCGTCAGGCGTATCAAGCCTGACGTCGGTACGTCCCGGAGCCGCGCTGACGGTTCTTGTATTGACGCCCGCCAGGCTGCCGTCCGTATTATATGACGCCGTATAGAGGATTACCGTTTCCGATTCCTCCGTGTTATTCGCAACTCTTGTATATACGCTCCCGTTTTTAATAACAGGCTCGGACGCATATATTTCAATCGGTTTCAATACAAGAGTGGAGCTTGCTTCAAGTATAAGATTTGTACCCTCGCTGTGCCACTGACCGCTGCTGTATCCGTATACATTGCCGCTTATAAGGTCCTTATAGCTCAGACTCCTGTCGAGCCCTGCGGCAGTCTCAAAGTCCGACGCTGCTTTTTGCTCGGTCTTATAGCTGTTCATTATAACGGTATAATCTCCATAGCGGCATATCATAAGCGCCTGCATATATCCGTCGGTATCAGAAATCAACGTCCAATTCTCATAACCGTCTGTAGTCATCGCCGCATACCCGTAGCTGTCATAGGTATCGTTTACGGCATGCACGCGGCAGAGATTATTCGCCTTTATTCTCTGCAGATCCTTTTCATACGGCGTATTGTATATTGTCGTGCTGTACGCCGGATTACGCCAGTTGAGCGCCATATATATTTTCACTCCGTTATCCTTTATAACAACGTTCCTCGCCATCTCGTCAGCCCACGCATAGGATCCCTCGCTGTCCGTCTCCATGGCAAAGCTATAGCCGGCTATGTCACGCGTCCGCGCCGCTTCAACTATAGCGTCAAAGCTCTCGTACAAATTCGCCGCGTCAAGGATATTATCTTCATAATGAGTATTGGACACGTTAAGTCCGTTTCCGCCCTCCGCAAGCGCCGATATGTCCTGCTGCTCCAGATAGTTTGATATTATTTTAAGCGCGGTATCGTTCTCCAGAGTCAATGCGCCGTATATGTCTATCGGGTAACGCTCGGTTCCCGGATAGTACGCGTTACGGTTTGAAATAAGTCCTTCGGTGTATTCCTGCGGAACAAACTCTCCGTTCACAAGCTTTTTACCCGTAAAGTAGTAATTGTTTATTACGTCATATACCTTTGCGATATACTTGCCGTAGTTATAATTATAATATTTCCTGCCATGCTCCGCAAGCTGCGACAGTTCCGCAATCGCCGCCGAGCCGTAGTCACCGGAATATCCGCCCTGTACCGAACCGAAGTTTTCAAGAATCGTTCCCTTAGGCGAGATCCAGTAAGATGATGTAACTGGATTTTTTTCATCGCCGAAGCAGAACGAATAAATCGATGCTCTGTTTGCCTTCGTCAGGGCGCTTCCGCCCAGCTTTTCAAGCACGGCGTCAAAACGCAGCGCGGCGATCGAGTTCGCCATATCCTGATTCGGAGCATGACCGTAGCCTTTTTCAATATCAATCAGATAATCACGAGCCGAAGCAAGCATCGTACTCCATGCCTCCCTGCGCGTTTTGTCCTCTGCGCCGTCCGCGTCACTGTCTATAGGTGCGTTTAAAATATCGTCCGTAAGACCGTCATAAACGTCAAGTATCGCTTTGCCTGCCGATCGCAGTCCAAACCCGGTGAGGTTATTGCCGCCGGCTTCGCGTCTTTCCGGTCCGCCGATCCAGCCGTCCTGCGAATAAAAGCCGCCGTTGCTTCCCTGTGCGCGGCATAGGAAATCTATACTCTGCACTACCCTGTCAAGCATCTCGCCGGCGTCAACATCAAGCTCCTCCGCGTGCTTATATGCGTATGCGGCAAGCTCCGTCATGTTGAGCGGCGTCATATTCTGAGTCAGCATATATCCGCTGCTGTACCAGCGGTTTTTCCAGTCCGTTTCATTGTCCGGAATATTGCCGCGCCAATCCATACGCGTTATCATGCCGCGCATATACGACGGCGCGTCTTCGCCGTATATCTGCCATGTTTTCAGAACTTCAATCCCTTCAAGCACGGCGTCTTTTAACGAAGCCTTCTGTCTCTCCATATCGGAGCTGTCCGTAATATTGAACGGATTTTCAGTATTGCCGCTGTACGCGCCTCCGTATATCCCGAAATCCGCCGGATCAAACGCTGCGTCCCGCGTCATAAAGACATCGTAGATGCCGCGCGAAGGCTCTGTCTGCGCCTTTATCGGCGGATCACTGTAATTTGACGGTCCGCCTGTTGAATACAGCCGCAGACTCACATATTCCCTGTCCCTCGTATAGATCTCAGGTATCTCATAGGTAGCGTATATAAATCCTCCGTCAAACTGGGGCGTTGTATTGTTATAATTAAGCTCTACCCAATCCCGCCGGTCAATGCCCGCGTTTCTGTGCGGCTGACGAGTGTTGTCCGCGTTCATATACCCGGTAGAAGGATCGCATACCCATAGTATTGTATCTCCCGTGTCGCTGCCCCACAAGCGTACTGTCAGATAGTTTATTTCATCAGGCGAGCATTTCAGGTTGATCGCCATCGCTCCGTTCACGGAAAGAGTTCGGAAGGTCTCGCCGTTATCCGGGTTTGTCTGCGGTTCGGATGCGTATGCGCACTCAAAAGCATTTTTCTCCTCGCTCACGGCGTCTCCTATATCAATATGATCGGAAAAGCTTATATCGCCGTATTCGGGAGCCTCTTTCGCCTTTATAAGATAATACGTACCGTCGGCCTTGATCAGCTTGTCGCCCTCAAACCACTCAGGATGCGTTACGCGGCCCTCCGGAGACAGATATGCGTCACCCGGATAGCTTTCGCCCTCGTCCTCAAGCGTCGCGTTTTTTATACTGTGTAAATCGGAAACCGCCGCATAATCCGCCGCTGCTTCAATTATTACAGGATCGGCTTTTGTTCCGCTTTCCGCCGCGAAAATCTTTGCCGTTATACACGCGCCCGCCGCAGCCGCAATTATACCAATAGCGGCTATTCTATATATACTACGCATAAGTACGCTCTCCTTTCTGTCCGTTAATTTATTTCATTACCGCCGCCGCGCTTTTGGGCGTCAGCAGCGTGTCATCTATAGGATACTGGAATATCTTTTCCCCCTCAAGCGTCAGCTTTACAGGGTGAGGGGAATGATTGATTACAATTGTGCAGTTATCAAACACCGCCGTTTCTATATCCTTTCCGTTAAACGGACAGGCTTCCACGCCGTTTCCATTTAAAATATCTATCAGAATATTCCGTTTCATAAGCGGAACCGGATATAGCTCATTGTTCTTCTCGTTAAGCGGAACATGCGGCGCTGTCTTTGCGCTGTAGCAGCAGCCGTATGCGAAGCCGAAGGAATAGACAGCCCCTTTCCCGATAGTGTTCTTAACAACAGCTCCGGCGCCGTCTGTTAAAAATCCGGCTATAAGCTCACCCTCATAGGAGCAGAATATATCGCTCTGCGTAAGTCCCTTTTCACCGTAAAGGAACGCGCTGCTTTCATGCGGTGTTCCCGCAATGCCGAAGCAATTTTCCGTAAGCTGATCCATAGGCGACGCGATAACGATCCCGCCGTTCTCAGTCCATTCTCTTAGCCTTTCCTCCGCCTCGCGGTTATCATCCATAAAATAACAGTCATTCTCCGGAATAATAAGAGCCTTATAGCCGTCAAGCTCTCCGCCGCGAACCATATCAATATCAATTATATCAGCGCCGAATCCGCCGTCACAGCACATCTTATACCAGCCTAAGAGGTCATAACGTCTTTCCTTATTCCCCTCAACGCCCATCGGCTCATATGCCGACATCGCTGACGGGAACAGGATCGCAGTCTCCGCTTTCGGTCTGCCCTTAATCATAGGAGCTACCCTTTTAAACCACTCATTGGCTGCTTTAAGAGAAGAATTAAAGCCCTCGCTCATGCGGTGCAGCACTCCGCCGTCGTCAAGACCGCACATGCCGTAGGACGTATATCCCGATGCGCCCGATGCAGCGATAGAGCCTACTATCTCGCACGGCGTAAGAAATTCATAAATATCATTATACAAAAAACGTCCCCAATAAATCCCGCCCAGAAACTCTCTGCCGCGGTTCATTGCCCGCATCATACTGTGCTGTGCCGATGAGACGTATGCGTCCGGATCGCCATACGGAGTTATAGGAACAGTTAAAAAATTACAGCAGTCAACATATTTCGATACCTTGTAAATATCAATGCCTCTGTTGGATGTGTCCCACAGATCCGCCAGTCCGACGTCTGAAAGCCGTGCGGCGTCAACGTTTAAAAAATAACTCCACTGCGCCATATCGGGCATTGTATAAATTTTATCGTTCAGTCCATGTATACGCTCCTGCATATCTCTGAAATATTCGCACAGCTCATAGATCCTCCACTTCATATTATCCGCCCAGAGCATGGCCTTGGGATCGGCATTATCAAGCTCCGCTTTTGTGTACAAAGGACTTTCGGGATATTTACACGAATACCAGTAGTCCTCCTTTGTAAGATCGTCAAACGAATTATATTCCGTATTGTAGGCGGAATTAAGCGCTTCAATGTCTATGTACTGCTTTTTAAGCCATGTGATATATCTGTCTCTGCCCTCCGCGTCAAAGCTCGGCGCAACTACCGGATCCCACATGGTGCAGGTCGGCATTACCTCTCTGCCGTTGATTTCAGCCTTGGAGACGCCGTCGGAATAAGCGCCGAAAAGCCCTTTTATGTGCTCCGTCATCGAAGCCTTCGCCTTCTCCGACCAATATTTATACCAAAGTCCGTCCGAGCCGTCTGCGGCGGTCACAGATTCTCCGAAAATCGGCGGCGAGAACCTGATATGCGGATAAAGGTTATCCGCGCACAAATAGAGCGCGAGGAAGTTGTAGCTTATTCCGTTTTCACGGCACTGCTCCATCATATATTCCTGCTGCGCAACATATTGGCTCGCCTCGCCTCCGTTAAACCGCTCACGGAAATCCTCCCATGCCTTTGAGTCAAGCTGTATCCCGTTAAAGCCCATAGCTTTAAGCTTTATAATGCTCTCTCTTACAAAACTCTTATCATCAAAGGCAGGTCTGTAAAAATTTCCGAACCATATGTTTATAAACGGCTCGTTTGTTTTCTTGTCTGTCATTCTTCAACACCCTCTGCCGTCTCACTTCTCACCTTTTTATTGCCGATATATTCCTCAACAGTTACAGAAACATCGTTTCCGTCTCCGTCAAGCTCGGATACTATGATAGCCTGTATGCGCCCGTCGTTAAGCTCCACCTTAATGCGGTCGTAGCTCTCGAACTTAATGTCCTTAATCATTTTCCGGTCAGTGTACGGTTCGAGAATACTTATAAAGCGCGAGCTCCGCTCATGCTTGACCTGCGCGGCAAAGCGGCGCCTTCTGCTTTCGTCGCCCACCGGATAGTCTCCGCCGATCTCCGACACAAACTTGACCGCATTGAGCTTTGAAATATCTATTGTTATAACACCCTCTTTGCTCTTGTCGATCACATCACCTGGCACAGCTCTGTCAAACTGCTGCGCCTGAAGCTTGACCGGGCCGCCGCCGTAATCAACGCCTATTCCCATGCCGCTGTCAACATTCTCTGTTGTGTAAGGAACATCGGCAAGATACACCTTTTCACCGTCCGCAGTCTCAAAATACGGATCGCCCCAGAATACGGTTTTAACCGTTTCCAATATAAGCCCGTGATCCGCCTGACCGTCTTCGGTTCTCACACGCAGCTTTAACTCCTTTTTGCCCGTTATATCTATATCAATGTGTTCACGTCCGAAAATCCATGCGCCGAACTTACCCTCCGCCGCTGTATCACCGTCTGCCTCAACCGACCAGAAAAGGCGCTTTGATACGGGATAATACTCGGGATCACAGCCGACAACAAGCTCATTTTCTGTTCTCTGTACAAAATACAGATCTGTATTGAGCACACCCGGAACATTATGTCCGCTCCTGAACGGAGTTTTGAGCCACGGAGCCTTTGCGGCAACCGTTTCATCATACTCGTAGCTGAACGAAAGCTTTGTTATTCCCTTTTCCTTATAGCGGTCTACCTCGGTTATAAGCTGAGCGCTTGATAACGGATCGTTCACAAGCCGGTCTTTATGCTCAACAAACTCCATTGTGTCGTTTTCAATGTTTTTCAGACCCGGCAGATGATAAATACAATGATAATCATGATCCCTGTCGCCACGGACATAATCAAAGCATACAACGTAATCATCCGTAAGCACCGCAAGCCTTCTCAGCATTACCGGCTCTGTAAATTCCGTACGTTTTGTATACGGCGGATGATTTTCCGGTATCTCCGGGAGCGAGCGGCCCTCAATCCACAGTCTGTCCTTAAAGTCACCCTCGTTGTTCATAACGCGCCATCCGCCGTAGGGCGGGTTTGACCATGCGGCACAATTCTCTACCGCGCTTGCATGGAACAGCTTACCCGAATGGAACAGAACCTGTCTGCCCTCCTGCGGATCCTGGAGCTTAAGATCCACCGTTACCATATTATGCGTTATCGAGTTCTGAACAAAGAATTTGTACATGAAATTACCGTAGGAATACCACACATTCTCCGGATTGAACAGCGACTTTCCGTAACGGCTCACCGCATTTAACGCGCACCGGTCATAATGTCCGTGAGCGCCGCCGTGGCTTCCGTATTTAAGGCTTATCTCAAACTGCTCCTCATCGCTCCGTCCGGCAGTGTTTGTTCTGAGCAGCGCTATGCCTCCGTTATCAAAATAATACGATTTGTGAACGGTATCGGACTTAACCTCCGGCAGCTCACCCACGCCGTGCAGCAGATCTCGGAAAACGTCGGGTCCGGCATTATTGATGATCGCAGCGTATTCCGGTTTTTTGTAAATCGTATACGCTATATCATACCGCGAATCGAACGCGACCGGTGACGCGCCCTGAAAAAGCTCCTCGGCGCTGTCGTTTACGCCCTGAACAACGCTTCTGTAATTAGCCATTGCAACAAGGCTGTCCCACAGATCCTCTATGCAGCGATAGTTACGGTCATTTTTCCCGTATATATCCCAACATAAGCCGTCTGCGTGCCGGTTTTTAAAATGCACCTTATTTGAATAGTTCGCAGGCACCCACCACTGAGCGAGGTTGATGCCCCACGGGCGAAGCGCAATAGTGTATTCACTGAACAGCCCCGCAACCATCTGGTTATATCCTATTGTACATTCACACCACCAGCCGTCAGAGAACACGCCTGCCTTCAGATGGTCAAGCGCACCGCCCGTGCCGAATACGAACCGTTCAATTTTCTCTCTGTCCTGAAGATCCATAGCGCAATACATCGCTCCGGCGATCTCGGCAAGCGACCAGTTTGTTATCCCTCCGTCGGCAAGCGCCCAATCCAGAAAATCAATAAACATCCGGAAGGTGTTATGTATATCCTGATGGTCATACTTGGAAAGTACGCCTATATCATGGATCAAGTCATATGCCATCGCGCAGCTCTTGAAAAATTCGCCCTCATGCACGAGCTGCTGACTGCATGCCTTTAGCCTTGCGGGATAGCCGGAGTCGGGATCACTCACAAGTCTTAGGAAATCCGCGGACTTTTCAGCAAACTCACGCCTTCCCGTGAGCTTCCATGCTATTGCCGCATTATAGCATTTATGCGCGTTCTCGGTTATAAACATACCGTGGTTATGATTACCTATATCCGGCACATCCCATTCCTCGGCACGATTTATATACATATCGGCAATCTTTTTCGCCCATTCGTATTTTTCTGTCTTTTCCTTTACCTCGTCCCAGCCCTTTTCGGTATTTGATATATACGGATGCTTCATGTGGCGCACGCTGTAAAATTCAAGCGTCTGCCCCTGGGAGCCATCGCCGTTCGGTAGTACATTTACGACATGCTTTTCAAACCCGCCCTCAACAATTCTGTCATTCATCTGCACCTTCATGTAGCAGATTTTTTCCTCAAACGGGTGAAGGATGACCTCATCGGTAGTAATGTACGGTGAAAGCACTTCGTAGCCTGTTTTTTCAAAATTAAACGTGATCGCCTGCTTAATGTCCAGACAGTTCACGATCTGGAGCTTATAGCGTATCGTCTCGCCCGGCTCCGCCGATTTTGACATAACATGAGCATGGGCATAAACTCCCTTGCCCTTTAACGCCATCAGATTATGAACCTCCCGGTTGATTTCAATGCTGCGCATAAACTTCCACTTTGCGGGCATTGACGAAAGCAGGTCGAATTGCTTGAGCGGCGCCAGGATGCGCACAATACCGTCGCCGCAGATCGTCGCTTTCCATGTATAATAATCAATTATCTCCTCGGCGTTGATTTCGCCGAAATCGAGAAGCCCCACCTTTACCTCAACGACCGCTTTTCCATGAACCTCAGTCTCGAACGAGAAGCCGTACCAGCCGAACAAATCTATAGTGTAATCATTCTTCGGCACAAGTCCTATGTCACACCAGTTATTTTTATCCGGCGTATTCGGGAACACATACTTGCTTCCTGCCCTGTCCCAGTTATCCATTTCTATAATAAAATCTGACATTACTGTATCCTCCGGCGTCATTATAGTATTATTCTGTAATTGTATTATATAATACCTCAGAATCACCGTCAACAACGATACTTAACAATCGTAAAAAAACGAATATATATTGAAAAAAGCCCCCGGAGGAGCTTTTTTCAGTATCGTTATCTTGCGATCAGAACGTCATATACCTTACCCTGATATTCCTGAACATATACCGTATCGCCCACGGAGATCTCATTCTTGTTTGAAACTGTCACTTTGCCGTTTTCATAGAGATATGTTGTGCAGGTGCCCAGCAGATGCGGTGACTTTGAGATCTTATCATCATCGCCGTCATCGTCAACCATGATAAGCTCACTGTTACGGTTTATTACCTCACCGCTGCTTGCCCACATATCCGGAAATACTGCTGTGCCGCCCTCCCAATAGGTGTCAGGAGTCGTGGTTCCCGATGCGATAGCTAACCGGTTTGACGCGGCTCTGTACATTATCTGGACGACATTTATCTCACCCTTTGCGTTTGTGCCGTAAATAATAACATCACCCGCGTTAAGGTTCTTTATTGCTGTATTGCCGCGGTTATCGGTCATATTCTCATTGTACAGGAAGTATGATACCCTTGAGCCTTGCTGGTATCCTTCAATCGCAACACCGATCTCTCCGTCATCATCGACCGACTCAATTATCTTATCAACCACAAGAGCGCGCTTATTACGCATATTCTCAGGCTCAATAAGGTTCTCGCGCATAACTATGGCGGATGCATACATATATTCATCTATGTCGTAAACCGAAATATTGTAAATATATCCGTTTGTGAGGTATGACGCATTCTTAACTGTGTACTCGTCCCTCTCGCCGTCATATGGGATAAAGAATATCGGCGTTGTAGAATCAATAAGGTACTTTGTGTTAAAGCACATATTATTCTTTCTGTACCTGCCCGTTCCGGTATAGTTCAAAGTGAAGCTGTCAATATTCTCCTCGTCCACTCCTATGTACCGGCTGTCTGCGGTATTGATCGTTGTGATCACGTTATTGCTGTCTATCGCATAGGTTATAAGCTGCTCGCAGTTATTGCCCGCGTCAATCAGATAATATACATCATATGAGCTCTTTTTGTTATCATTGAATTTTATGCTGTCCTTTACCCTGAACTCGTTTACAGCGCCGTCAGCCGTAAGGATTCTTGCCGTATAGTCGCTCTGTCCATCGGTATCAGAGAAATACTTCATAAGGTATCCGTACTGTGAGGTCTGGCTTTTCAGTGCGCTGCAGCGTACAATTTTGCCGAGCTTATCAAAATAGAATGTCCCGCTTCTGCCGTTTTTGAGCCTGTCTCCTACATATGCCGGGGAAATATCATAGCTTATTCCGTCTATGATCACACTGTCTGACGAATATGAAGTTATCTCCCCCGAAACCGAGCCTGTAAGAATTTCTATCCAAATATTTTTTCCGTCGTCACTCTTTGCGGCCGCAAGCACCTGTCCCACCGCAATATCTCCGGTCGTTACGGGAATACCGTTTTTATAGATGCCGAATACCGAGTAGTTCTGTTCATCTACATCAAGAGCTTCCTTTGAGCTGTAGTCGTTTACAATGAGTGATGATGATGAAAACCCGTCTACTGAATAGTAGGTATAATCCTTAATTATAACCACGTTATATGTGCTTGAACCGTCGTTTGCAATAAGCGTTGCCTCGCAGGTAAGCGAGGTTATTGCCTCTATTGTCTTTCCGCTGTTGATGCTGCCGTTATATATAACCTGAGCATTCTGCGCGATTTTTGCGGTCTTGCTCACGCCCCGGTCAGAGTCGAACTTTACCGATGTACTTGTTACCTCCGTAACATCACAGCCGTAAACTGTCATCGTATTATTCTTTGAGCTGTCCGGCTCGATCCATTTTATAACATACTCGCCGGCGGCTTTATCATTCTTATAATAGAGTTTAACATACTGTCCGAGCATAGCCTGCGCGGTTGTTGCGCCCGTATTATAAACCTCGTCGCCGATTCTTACAGTCGTCTTTGATGTGCTGCTATAGCCGTTTATTCCTGTTTCGTTTGTCGCGTTTACAATGCCGGAAATCTTATACACATCAAGCTTATCCTCCATGATCGTCGTATCGCTCTTTGTGTATTCATTGTTGTTCCATTCAAGAGCCTTCATGCCTATCACGTTATACAGCATGACCGCCGCAGACTCGGTTGTTACATACGCGCCCTTCGATGCGTTTGAAACACCGCTGAACAGCCCGGCGGACTGGACATATGAATATCCGTCGCTTCCCGCAACCGCCGAATAACCCGTGACGCTCAGGATTACCCGAGCCGCCTGCTCATAGGTTATATCAGATTCTCCGTCAAACCCAAAGCCCTCCGCTATTGTATCGGCATCGCTCAGTACTGTGCCTACCGCCGCATAGGCATAGGTCACAAAGTCCTTTTGTGAAACCTTCGCAGCCGCTTCGTAATTATCCGGATAGCCCGGCACGATGCCGAGGGCAGCCATAAGGCTGACCTGCAGCTCGTGGTTTACTCCCATTGCCGCCTGTGCGCTTCCCGTCGGGATTATGAGACTTACAAGCATTAGTAAGGTCAATGCAAAACCTAAAACTCTTTTTTTCATCAATCAGTACCTCCCGCTAAACGATAGATCATTACTACTGCCTGCGCTCTTGTGGCATTATTACGCGGTGCGAACGTCCCGTCCTCAAAGCCGTTTATTATCCCCGCCTTTGACATCACGGTTACTGCCTCCGTTGCATAATCCGATATGTCCGCCGCATCCGTAAACACAAGCTCCGCGCCGTCCGCTATATTAATGCTTGCCGTTTTAGCCGCGCGGTTAAGCATAACTGCCATATCCTGACGCGTTATATTCGCATCAGGCGCAAACGCATTTTCGGATATGCCTGTTACAATGCCGGTTACAGCCGCAGCTGCAACAGCGTCATAATACCACGCATCGGCAGCCACATCATCAAACGAACACGAAACGCCTTCTGTGTCTATTCTTTGCGCGTACTTTAACATACCTATAAGCAACTGTACAAACTCAGCTCTTGTTATATTGTCATTCGGAGCGAATAATGTATCGGTCTTACCGTTTACTATACCTGCGGCATGCATTGCAACGATCGCTTTCTGCGCCCAGACTACATCTGAAATGTCCGTAAATCCCGCTATAACGCCCATATTCTGTGTGAAGTAGGTCACATCCGGCTGCGGGATAAGCGAATCTGTTGTAACGGTTACAACATCGCCGTCCTCCGAGCCGGCGGCCGCAGCGCCTCCGAAGTTGCCCATCGCCGTACCTGACGCGGTATCCGACGCACTTCCGCTAAGTGTTCCCTTTGAGTCAGAGCCTGCGGAGCTGCCGCCTCCGCCGCCTCCGCCGCCCGATGGCGTCGATGGCGTCGTTGGATTGGCTGTTGGAACCGCAGTTGCTGCGCTGTCCGCTTTAAGAGCCGCTTCCGCAAACCACGCTGTACCCTGTCCGTCTATGCAAAGGCTCATTACTGCATATGACGAGCTTGCCGGAGCAACCGAAATACCCGTAACCGTCTGCCACTCATCTCCGGTCATATAAGCGGTCTTATCCGATGCGATCGTTCTGCCGTTTTCGTCATAGTATGTTATCATTAGGTATGCGCCCTTGTTTGCGTTGAATGTCTGCACCTGTGACGAATACACATACTGCTGTCCCGGCGTTATGCCGTATACGGCATCGCTGTCCCACTTCTCGCCGAAGCCGCGCGAAACATCGCTTGTCTCTTCTCCGTAGCCAGTCAGTGAAAGTGACGGCGAATTATTGTACGTCACCTTTGTATCCACTCCCGCCTGCTTCGTTATCACAAGGTCGTCGAACCATACCGTTCCGTCCATGTTGTTTGCGCCGCCGCGGTAGCGAAGATCAATTCTCAGCTTTATCGCAAGCGGATTTGCATATATTGAGCCGGAAAGCTTTGTCCAGCCTGTAGTATTATTACCGTAGCTGTCGCCTGACGGATAGAATACAAGAAGCTGCTTGTTCTCCTCGATAGTGCTGCCGTCCTTATCCAGGAAGATAAGCGATGCGAACACATTTGAGTCCTCGGAAACATGGTCTGTCTTCACCCATACGGATATATCATACACATTCCCGCCTTGTATCGGTATGTTCTGCGAGATCTGCATTGATCCCTGCGCACGGTCGGCATTGTAAATCCGCGCCGAACCGCCGCTGTTCTCGGTATGATCGTTTTCACTGTCCCATGTAAATTCCGGCGCGGTATCTGAGTTTGTATAGGTCGTTGAATTATACTTCCAGCCGGAAATACTTGAGTCGAATGAGCCGTTAGCCATACTCAGTTCAATATCACTGTCTGTCCAGCCGACAGGTCTTAGCGTTGTTTTATCATAATCGGAGAAGCTGCCGTTTGTGAGTTCAACAGGCTCCTCGGACGAAGCTTTCTTTATAACGGCTACTTTCTTCTCATCATATACGTCATTGTTTTCAGCAGCGGACGCCCTTACGGTTACCGTTCCCGTTTGTGCGCTGTCGGAAACGCTAACCGTTCCATCGCTGCTTACTGTTATTCCTGTATAGCTCTCGCCAAGCGACCATACGACAACGCCGCTATAATCCTCATTATACTGGTCTGTTATTTTCGCGCTGTATTTATACGTATTTGCGGTCTCGCCCGCAAGCGGCGCAACAATCAGATCGTTTCCTCCCGTGATTGTTACATATGCGGCAACCGCCTCTGTTGTCTCTGTCAGTATTACGTTATCATACCATGTGCTTCCGATCCCTGTACCGTTTTTAAGCACAAGCTCCGCATATGCAGCGCCCTCCGGTGCGGTCACTGTAGCGTTCTTTGCGACCCACTTGCTTGAAAAATCAACGGCTATATTCTCGCTCTGGATCTCATTGCCCTCAGCGTCCGCGAACCTGATCGTTACAAGTCCCGATGCTGTGTTTTCGCTCATGCTTGAGAACTTATATGTATATTCTGTACCCGGCTTTACCGCAATACCGTCCGAGGTCCATGTCATTTTGCCCGTCACCTTCAGGACATTTTCACCGTCAACCGCCGTCTTTGATGTATCGATACCCTGCGGAGCAAGCCGGAAGTTGTGATAGTAAACGCTTCCTTCCGATCCTGTAAGACCCCAGTTGATTCTTAGTCTCGTCACACTTTGCGGAATTGTAATCTGCTTCCTCAGCGTGTCATAACCGTTTGTTGTATATGCGGTCGAAGCCGTACCGTCCTTTATATACCATGTGTCCGAAAAGGCAGTCGATTTGCTTGTCGTACCCTGAAAGCCTTCATAGCCTACATATGGACCGACCTGACCGGAGGAGTTCAGCTGATAAAATTCCTCCAGGTGATAATCCTGTGATACCCAGTAGGTTACACCTGTTGTAACTCTCAGATCAGGTCCGCCGTCGCTGCTGCTGGCCGCAGCGTTTGAGGTGTAAACCTTACCCTCATAATCTTTGTCGATCCCATGCGCTCCTGTGATTTTTACAGTCTTTTTGCCATACAAACCGGTCGGATCCTCCGCGCTGTGTGTGCCGCTGAGATAGCCGTCGGTATCATTTGTCTCCTGGAAGTTCGCAAGCATGGTTTCCGAAGCCTGATCCATGTTATAATGCTGTATGCCGTTATGAGCCGCGTCGATTGCCGGATCATATGACGTCCAACCTGTCGGCATCATGGCGTCATCGGTATTTTCAAACGAGCCGTTTATAAGCTGCGGACTGAGCGCTGTTATTGTTATGTTTTTTTCAGAATAGATGATGTTATTGCTTTTTGCCGTTGCCCTTACCGTTACAACGCCCGGCTCCGCCTGATTTGTAACGCTCAATACGCCGTTGCTGTCAATCGTTATTCCGTTCGGCGCCGCGCTCTCATTCCCAAGATTATCGGTGAATTTATATATCGACCATACAATATTGCCATCGCTTTCACCTGTAAACGGATTATAATGTACAGCGCTGAGCTGTGTTGTGTTCGCATCGTCCTTTGACGGAACAGGTATCTTATCAATCTTTGCGGTTATTGTTACCGTTTCCTGCGCGTAGTCAACAACAATTGACGGATATATAAGCTCCGGATTCTTTTCGAGAATCGGGAATTTTGTAATTAGCTTACTCCAGTTCGAATATGTTTCACTGTTTACATCCTTCGAGAAAATCGTGTTTGAGGCGGTTCCGTTGTAGCTTGCCATAAGCAGGAAGCTTATTTCGTCCTCATCAGGATTTTCGCGTATATAGTTCTTTATGTATTCCTCAATGTCGAGGGTTGTCTGCCATGTTTCAACCGTTTCGGTATCGCCAAGCTCACCGTCGTACATCCTCTTGCCTTTTGTCATTCTTTCCAGTGTAAATACGCCGCCGGCATCATTTTTGGCAACAGTTTCATCTGAATTTATCGCAGCATTTATAATGTCACTCTTGTTTTCAAAAGAGTTTATTGTTGCGTTTTCTTCGTTCCAGTCGTTTGAAAGCGGCTTAAGCTCAAGCTTACCGTCATTTGAGAGCGACGTCGTAAGCCTTATATGGATTGAGTTTATCGGATAGTCCGCCTCAAGAGCCGCCTTAAGCGTACTTATATCAAACTTTAGTCCGCCCGAAAAGCCGCGATCGCTGTCTGTCAGGTTTTTGATCTCTATCTCGGGTCCGCTTACGTTCTTTGCATCGGTATTGCCCGAACGGAACAAAACATCCGCTACGGGATAAAGACTCGATGGATACTGAGAAATTGTTGTTTCTACTCTGAAGGAGGTCGTGACCTCCGGCTTTGCAACCGACGCCGCCGTTATTATGATAATCGCACTCGCGGCGTTTTCTCCGATTGTAAGAACTCCGTTATCTATTGAATAGCCGTCCGCATTGTCGCCCGACACGCCCCAGCTTATGACCGCATCTTCCATTTCCGCTCCGAACTGGTCGAACACCGCTGCAGAGTAATTCTGCGAATATGGGAGCTGTGATGTGAGAAGCTCTATCGCCTCCTCGCCTGTAATCGTAATATCCGTCGGAACAGACGATTCGCGCTTTTCAACTTTGATGGTCTTTACCGCCGTCAGCTTTATTCCGTTACCGTCCTCATACTCCGCTGTAAGCTTTATTTCCGTAACCCCTATCGGAAGCTCTTTTTCCGCGCTCATCGCGCTGTTTGAGCCGCTCGGCGACTTCATCGAAATATAATCCGATCCTTCAACCGACCATATAACATCTGTCGATGCAAGCTTCATTTCCGTTCCGAGGTCGCTTATAAGAACCGCCTTATAATCGTCTGCACTTGTCTCATAATCCGAATTTACATTATCTCTTATTACCCATGTATCTTCTCCCTCGATTTTCAGCTCCGCAGGAGTGAGGTTTTTTTCATTGATCAGTACATAATCAATAGTCGCACGGCACTTTGTTGCAGAAGTATAAACAAACAGGTTTACCTTTCCCTCCACATCAGTATTAAGCGGAACGGAGCCTAACCCCAGAGTTGCTTCGCCACCCGGGAATAACGAGTAGTTCTCGCTGTCAACTTTTACACCGGCTTCATCAACGGTGTAAAGCGCACCGAGCCACAAATGACCTTGAGCCGCATTAGCTGACGGCCTCGTTTCTCCTTCAATTACCGCGAGCTGATTCGCGCTGCTCCTTATTGCGGTGCTGTTTGCAGCAACATACGCATCGTCAATAACAGAGCCGTCCGCCGGAACGCAGCCTATTCTTACCTGAGGAAGTGTACCGTCATCCGCCGCAACAAGTCCGAGTCTCATTTCAATGTTTTCTATATTTGCAAGCTCATACGTTCCGATATACCAGACGCCGGTTGCGTTTGAATACGCGACGTCGCGTTTCTGTCCTTCAGCGTTGACTGTTGCGGATTGTGTGCTTGCCGTTCCCGCCTTCGGCTGATCCTTTACAATTATCGCGCCGTCGGGGATTGCCGATATATCCGGCGCTTCTGTCGGGCCGGGCGTCGGCGTGGGCTTGTTCGGATCCTCCGTCGGCTCAGGCGTCGGCGTCGGCAGTGTTTCGCCGTCATAGAAAAGCTCTATCTCCGCGCATTTAGAACTTGAGCCGTTGCCGTCAAATACTATATAACGCGCCTCTCCGAATGAGCCGGTCAGGGTAACTGTATCATACACACCGTCAAGTGTGCCGTACTCAACTGTTACATCTGATGTGAGATTCTTTGTATTGCTGTTATTAAGTCTTGCCCAGTTCTGCGTAAGTGTGATTGACGTTTCATCGACGACTCCGTTTGCATTGCCCGCGTCTCCTGCAAGTCCTACAATTGCCGAGGCTGAGACTCCTTTTATGACAAGCTTTGAAACCGGAACGCTTACCCCCAGATCAATTACCTGCGCACAGTTTGAAGTCTGCCCCGATGTGAATATCGTTGTGTCATCACCGTCAATGAGCGGCGATCCTGTTACAACGGTTCGTGCAGCATCGGTTATATTGACCTCTCCGCCGTTTTCCACATGATGCTGTGTGCTCTTGTCGGATATGTTATAGCGGTACGTTACAGCTCTTGTCATATCAAACTTATTGAATTTAAGTGCTGTTTCTGTCGGATTCTCTGACGGAGCCGCCGCTGTTGCTGTTGCTGTAGGCTCCGGCGTTGCGTCGTTGTCCGGAGACGCTGTCGGCTCTTCGGTCGGTTCCGTTGTATCTGTCGGAACAGGCGTTGCAAGCTCTTCTTCTGTATATTCTGTAATTATTATATAATCAATCACCGCACGGCAGCTCTGGGCTGTCGCGTATACGAACACCGCGACCTCACCGCTTGTTTTTGAAGCATCGAGGGAAGAATTCCCTGTTGTTGCGAGTGTTGCGGAACCGCCCGGATATGCCGCATAATCAGCTGCGTCCACGTTAACGCCGTACGGAGTAATTGTATACATTGCGCCAAGGTACTTATGCCCCGCCGCCGCATCTGCCGAAGGTTCTGTAAGACCTGATATGGATCCTATCAGGTTCTCGCTGCTTCTGATTGCACTGCTGTTGGCTGTCATGTAGTCGCCGTCAACTACCGCGCCCTCATCCGCCGTCATATAAGCAAGCTTTATGACAGGCAACGCCGTAAGCTCATCGTCTGTGTATTTGCCTACCATGCCAAGACGCATAGAAATTGACTTTATCTTTGAAATATCGTATGTCCCTATGTACCAGATTGACTTATTGTCTGTTGTATATGCAGCGTCTCTTGTGTTTCCATACTCATCAACCGTTACTGTCTGTTTTGTCGTAACATTTGACGGCTGATCTATCACCCTTATAGCGTCTTCCGGAAGAGGTATCGCTGTAGGCTTCGGAGTCGGCTCCGCTGTCGGCTCCGCAGTAGGTTCCGCAGTCGGCTCTGTGGTCGGCTCCGCAGTAGGCTCCGCGGTCGGCTCCGCAGTAGGTTCCGCTGTCGGCTCTGCGGTCGGCTCAACAGTCGGCTCCGCAGTCGGCTCTGCGGTCGGCTCCGCGGTCGGCTCTGCGGTCGGCTCAACAGTCGGAGCGTCTGTCGGATCCGCTGTCGGCGTCTCCGTCTCTTCCGCTTCTCCGTCATCATATGTATAACTTACACTGATTGACGCGCCTCCCTGCAAACTTCTCTTTGCGTTGCCGGCATTGGGAAGATATACAAAATATGTGTTATACGCTTTGCCGTCAAATATATCCGTAATGTCCGCAGTTACATATCCTAAATCCGTGCCATCCGCGCTTGGAACGGTCGTGTCAACCGTCTGCGCTGTTGTCACCGTTTCAGATTCGATTGCGGCAGAG
This sequence comes from uncultured Lachnospiraceae bacterium, assembly GCA_964579875.1. GTDB lineage: Bacteria > Bacillota > Clostridia > UBA1381 > UBA1381 > Ornithomonoglobus. Next base: position 37,180 of record CAZOHJ010000012.1, read on the forward strand.
ATATTTGTCCATATATCGCTCAACGAGGTTAAATCATCAGGAACTGAAACAGGAAGAACTGTAAAATATATGTTCTTGAAGCTCACCGCGCGATTTATAGTAAGAGTTGCCGAGGTCACCTCCGCATTCTCCGGCAGCTCAAGCATATCAAAGCTGTAATAAGCGCCCATATACGAGCCGCCGTTTACCTCAATTGTTTCTCCCGCTTCAACAAATTTATTACCCGAATTGTTCTGTGTAACATATCCGCCGTTACCCCTAAGCTGCGCGGAAACGGCAGCCGTAAGTTCTGCGGTATTCTCCACGGTTTTTGCCGAAACCGGAAATACCGTAAACATACCGCCGAGAATTGCGGCAGCCGTTGACGCCGCAATGAGTCGTCTGAATTTTATCATCACTTTTCCTCCCATTAATCAATTTTCTCAAACTCTATGTTCTTAACATTTATCAGATAGGTATTCGGTATTTCCTTATCGGTGAGTATAAGAGTGTTATCCCCCGCATCAAGCTCGACCTCGCCCAAATACTCATAGACATAATATGCCCATCCGCCCGTCTGCGCAAATTCATGGTCAAAGGCTTTCCCGTTAAGGTTAAAGGTTACCGTACCGCCGCCTGAGTTTACGTTCGCGGAATAATAGATCGTCATTTTATATTTTCCCTCAAGATCAGCCTTGAAGTTAAAGGTGATCTTTTGTTCCGTTCTGAAGTTTTCGATATATGAGTCCGCGCCCGTGCCTATCTTATTCAGCATACCGCCTTCAACAGTTGCTGATTCGGCAAGAATTCTTACTGTCCTTGACGCCTCATCGCTCATGTCGGATGAAGCCTGCAGCTCCAATACAGCATCCGGTACCACTCTTGCAGCCGGATCAACCGTGCGGTCAATGATGCTCAACACCTCAGCTCTCGTTACATTGTCCTTTGGCTGTATCGTCCCGTCATCATAGCCGGACATTATGCCTGACATATATGCCTTTACCAGATAATCGCAAAATTCATTATCGGCTTCATCAATATCAGGTATCAACGCCCTATATCGTTCGATACTGACAGGGAAATTCTCGTTTTTGAGTGAATTTACCACAGCCTTTGCGACCTGCTCACGCGTCATTGGCGTATCATAATCGCTGTAGTCATCCTTTTCAAATATCCCGTCATCAAGCATATTTATAATATACGGTATAGCCCAGTAGCCGCTTGTGATCTGATAAAAGCTGCCGCGCCACGCGCTGAATATCTTTGCAAATTCCGAAGCGGTTACAGGATTATCCGGATAGAAATTCCCGTCATCATAGCCGTCAAGGAATTTGTTGTCCGTGCATTGGGCAATAATATCCTCTGCCCAATGCCCCCGGCAGTCCGGAAATTTTGACCCTAAAAAACCGAGTCCCCCGGCTGCGCCCAAGGCTCCGCTATTCGAGCTGTCCGCGCCGCCGATCTCCATATCCCCGTCCTCAGGATTTTCCGCACCGCTATAGTCCTCGTCCTCGCTTGGCACCATCGTGGGCGTTTCTGTTTCGGCCGCATAATCGTCTGCCGGAGCTTCTGTTGCGTCCTCAACCGTCTCACCATCCGATGAGGTGGTTGAGCTTGCGGTATACAGCTTTGCAGCATATACGCTTGTATATGCCGCTCCTAACAGAAGCGAACCGGAAAGTAATAATGCGATCAATTTTTTCATTACTTGCCCTCCGTTTCTCTTAAATCAAGAATTATTGTAGTAAGCGGCTTCATTGTTATTTTGCCGTTTACATCCATCATTTTATCCGTTACAAGCTCATGCGCTTTCGCGATATCAGCTGAAAATTCAATGTTTACACTCTTATTCTCATCAGAGCAATTCATGATTATTATATAAGGTCCGTACTTTGCTATATTAATTCGTCTCAGTCCGAGAGGTGTGATCATGTAACCGTTTCCGTGACTTGACCACTTGTCGTTAAGCTCATGCCACCTGATAACCTGCGAATATACCGCAACGTCTCTGTGGTTTTCGGCATAATAAGTACCGCTCGGCATTGTGCTTCGCCAGTCAAGCGTACCTCTTACAAATTCGCCGTTGTGCTGGAATGAAAAGGACTGGGCGATCTCGTCCGAAAATACATATTCCCGCTGCTTCCCTTTCTCATCCACATTCCATGGTTCATTCGGAAGATAAATTCCGGAGCCAAGATCAAATCTTGTTATGTATACGCCATTTTCGATGAGCCTATAGTATATTTCATAAGCCGCCTGCGCTCTTGACATAACGCTGTTGTATTTTATCTCCGTTTCGTTGCCAAAAGCTTTGTTAAGCCATCGCTTAAATGTTGCCTCATCAATCTTCTGCTCCGGCGCGAAGGACGTCTCATTCACACCCTCGATTACCCCGCGCCATGAGAGAGTTACGATTGCCGCCTCCTGACCTATCCCCTTTATATCCGCATAGGTCTTATATCCCTCAGAGGCATTTTTTATCTTATCTCCCATTGCGTCAAAGTTCAATATCATATAATAAAGAAGCCTTCTGTCCGATACAAGAGAACTGAGATAAAGCTCTCCGTTTTCAATAAACAGCTCCATTGAGCGGACAGAATCCTTGGAGCCGAAGTTCGCCGCGATAAAATTATTCCACGCCGCATATTCAACAAGACCCGGTCCCTTATAGTTACGCGTATTTATTGAGTAATCACGTCTTAACGCGTTATAGCCGCTGTTATTTAAAACGGTATCGGCGAAATAGTTCATTGCGTGCGATGCGTTTACTGCCTTCTTTATAAGTTCACTGTCACCCGTTATCAAAGCAAGATCAGCAACCATTGCCGCGCCATGAGGGCCATAGTTTCCGTCGTAAGCTCCGTCAAGATGTCCGACGGTCTCCATTGACAGTCCCTTTGGTGAGATAAGGATTGAGCCCCTCGGTGAAGCGACAACTCCCGTCGCCTCGTACATTCTCTGCTTCAAAGCCGCATCGCTCATGCAGCTCATAGGACTTAGCGTCTTTAATGCCATCTGATATGAAACACCCGAAACAACGTTAAACAGCTCCTGGTTAACCGCAGGCTTCCTGACAACAGCGTTAAACATATAATCCGACGCCATGACATACATATTTGTGTACGCCTTCCTTCTTGTAACGGGCGGTGTATCAGGGTTAAGATCATCGTCTATAAGCTCATCAAGATACCCGCCGTTTTCAATAGGCTCATGCAGCTCGGTATAAACCTCGCCGACGGCTCTTGCGCCGGCATTGATACCGCCGTTGGCAGGCATTCTGTCAGGGCCGCCTATCCATGTCTTATATGTCTCGTTGTTCCAGCCTCCGTTAGAGCCCTGTGAACGCACCTGATAATCAAGCCATGCAACACATCTGTCAACGACCTCCTTATCATGATAGTGGTTCGACCATTCGCGGTTGTATGACATTGCCATGGCACGGACGCCCTTTTGGTTCTCACTGTTTGAGCCGATACACTTAACATAATGTACCTTCTTCCAGTTCTCCCAAGAGCCATGTCGGAACGTGTTGGTTCCCTCAAGTACAGCGCCTGTCGCGCCTGCCGGAGAGAGTCCCGCAGCCACAGCCGCCTCCCATTCGGGTCCATAATTCTGGCTCTTGAATATTTCCTCAATTCCCGCATTCATCTCATTTATGATATAGTCATAAGGTGAAAGCCCGTTAGGTGAGACCTTTATTGCTCCTAAATCGTAACGCTTTGTTGTACACTCCTTATCATCCGCCATTTTCTTATAGCGCAGATCCGTATGCGTCACAAGCTTATAGAGCTGTCTTGAATACTCATAAGCCTCGTTCATGCCGTTAGCGGAATACGCGTTCGCATCACCGCCATGATAAACCTGGAAACGCACCTCTGTCCTTCCGTGCGTCATTGCCATAGGCAGCCGATATGTTGCGTAAAAATATGAGTTTCTCTGCTCCGGCTGAGAGTACATGTTATCCCATACCGGCCAATTGGTTCCGTATTTCGCCTGTAGAGTTCCGAATTCATCGTTTATCATAAGGTTCTGGATCTCCTTGTTTTCAGATTCGTTTCCCCAAAGCTTTACGGTAATATAGTTCATTCTCTCCGGGTCTACCTTCATGGTCACCCAGATCTTATCATCACCCGGATAAAGCTGACGATAAGTGTCTCCCAAGCCGCCATATCCCGAAACACTTCTGCCGGTATCGGCATCATGCGCCTTTTCCGATTCCTCATTGCCGAGGATCACATAGTCAAGAACATCGTCCTGCTCTGATTCCTCTGTATTGAGATTTATATATACACTGTCGTTATCTACCTTCTGAACATGCATTCCGTGATAATTTTCAAGATCGGGCTGTGAATAGAAATCCGAAACAAGCGGATTGATAGCCAGATCGTCTACTAAAAATGTCCCTGTTGACGCTCTCAGACCGATATTTATTCTTATGTATGACGAGCCGTCAGGAACAGTTACGGAATAGTGCGTCTGATTCCAGCCCTTGTCTGCGTCGGAATCAAGATAGGTTTTTGACAAGTTTGCCGTCTGTGTTTTTCCGTCATCAGTATAAACAATTATGTTTACAGACATTCCCCATGAATTTGAAGCTCTCTGGTATGGTCCGTTGATCTTGTACCACCAGCTGACGTCATAAACTCCCGGCTTAACGCGAAAATATGAACCATGGTAATTGCTGTTTATAATTTGCTGGTTATTTTCGGCTGTTACATTCATTGTGTCCGCCTTAAACATATAACAGCCGGTTCCCGAATGGGCATCGGTGCTTGTAACTCCGATCTCAGCAACGGCATTGGCGGCAACGCTTGTTTTCCACCAGTTTATGTCCTCGCCCTCCCAGCCGCACTCATAGCTGTCGCGGATATTCTCGTCATTTATCTGGGGCTGTGTTAAAGGGTTGGATACCGCCTCATTTTTTGCTATTCTTTCAATCGTTATATCATCAAAATTAACCTGTCCCGTCGCTGCTTTAAGTCCGATCGTTATGCGGCATTTAGCAGCTCCATCCGCCGGAACAACGTAGAAATCATTGCCCCACCATGCGGCGTCATATTCACCATCTTCATATTCTTTTGAGGCATAATAATACTCGTATGAAGCGCCGGGCAATTCCGCTCCGTTTTTGTCAAGCAGCATGTATGTAAATACAGCTCCTCCCTTATCTGCATCAAGCCTCGTATAGTCCTCGCTCAAAAGGTAATACACCCCTATCTTATATGCAGCATCATCCCTTATATCAAAGGTCTTTGATACAGAAGCATACTCGCTTTCGCCCGAGGTCAGTGCAACAGCCTCAAACTTATATGAACGGCTGCCGGAACGCTTTATAAAACTGTCATAACCTGCAGCGATTCTTCCATCGGTGGAGCTTACCGTCCACTGTTCCTCGTCTTCCTCAAAACCGTATAACGCAGGTTCTTCATCAGCGCTTAGCACCGGAATCACCGGCATGAGCATTGACAACATAAGCAGCGTACTTATGAATTTTCTAATCACTTGACCGCCTCCCTCAACTTATAATTACTAATCTGCTATGATTTTAACATTCAGTTTTTTTATTTTCAACTTCGTTTTTTAACGATTAGCTGTTTTATCTAATAAATACCGTTTTAAAATGTATATATTGTTATTTTATCATAAATGATATTGTCTTAATATATATAAATGCGACACATATTTTAAATTTGTGTCGCATTTATTCATATCCGAATATGTGTTATCGGCTTGTAAGCATCGCCGAACAGCTATATGCTTTTCGATACTCACGCGGAGTAATTCCGAAATATTTTTTGAAATTCCTTGTGAAATACGAGCTGCCGCTATAGCCGACCTCCTCGCATATCATCTGAATATCTTTGTCACTAAACGACAGATAATCTGCCGCTTTCAGCATTCTTGCCTGTAAAAGCTTTTCGGAAAACGACATCCCGTAATTGTCCATCAAAAACCGCTGGCACTGGCGTATACTCAGTCCGAGTATGCCGCTCAGTCTCTCAAGCGTGAGCTCCTTTAAATGAAGAGCAAACTGAATATCCGTTAAAAGACAGTATTTATCATCTTTTGCCGCTTTAGGAAGCACCTCTTCGGGAATATCCGAAGCATACCTTCTTAGCAGCATTATAATTATTTGCTTAAAATTATTCTCCAAAGCTTCAGCAAAGAAACGCCGCTTTTCGACAATCTCCCTTTCAGCGCTGCGGAAACAAATATTACAGTCATCGAAGTCATCGCACAGAAAAAAACTTTTTGCGGCTATAAGCTGTGACAGCTCTCCGTCATAACCGTCCGTGATACGGAATACCATAGTGTACTCGACCATCGGTTCCCTGTCACTGCCGAACAGACGGTATATCTGTCCCGGGCCGGTCATATAGAAGCTTCCTCTCTTCAGCCCGTACCGCATTTCGTCAACAATAAGTATTCCGTCACCGCCGACCACATAGTGAAGCTCATAATGGTTCTTTGCATGAACCAGATCATAGGAGTCATGTCTGTATTCAACTTTGTCAAAGCTAAGAATCTTTATCTGCGTTCTGCCCATTGAAAATGCAAGTACATTGTCCGTCAGATAACGCTCGGCTTTATCCTCAGCCATTCTTCCACCTCCGATAGCTCACATATACTATGTATTTTACCACAAAACGGCCAAACTTAATACCTGTTTTAATGACAGATATTTCTTTTATTTGTCGTATTTTGTATTATTCAGCAGCAAATCATGGCTTATATAACTTACCAGAACAATGGTTCGAAGCCCTTGAGCTTATAAAAAGCCTCTGTATAATAATAGTCGCCGTAGATTATCGCGGTATTAAGTCCCGCCTCGCCGCGACCGGGATAATATGCCTCTGAGCCGTAGTTGAGCAGATTGTCGTTATCAATTGTGTAATCCGCAGCCTTTTTGTCTATAGCCCTTAAGAGCATCAACGCGGCATTAAGGTAGTTCTTCACATCATACCTTGAGCAAGTCTTTGCTATTTCGATAAGTCCGCACGCAGCGCACGCGGCGGCAGATGTATCGTAGATCCTCGGCTCGTCAGGCTGGCGGAAGTCAAGCGGAACTATCCATTCCTGCTGAGCGGCACAAGCTATAAACGCATTTGCGGTCTTCTTTGCAGTCATCAGGTATTTCTCATCACCTGTATGTATATATGAAAGCGTAAAGCCGTATATCGCCCATGCTTGACCCCTCGACCATGTAGAGCCTAACTCATAACCCTGACCGCCAAGAGCCATCACAGGCTCTCCCGTTTTCGGATCGACCTCAACAATATGGTGTACGGTTCCGTCAGGTCTTATATGGGTCTTCATCACTGTATCGGCATGTTTTATCGCCATCTGCTTATAGCGTTCGTCCTGATGCTCCTCCGCAGCCCAATATAGCATTGGAATATTCATCATTGAATCAATGATCAGCTTATGATAACCGTCAGTATCCGAATCCGCATTCCATGAACGCACATACCGACCGGCCGGATTATATCTTGCCGCAAGGAAATCCGCCGCGTAAAGCGCACGCAGTCTTGATTGTTTATTGCCTGTCAGACGATAATTCACACCCGCGCTTATATGCCACATAAATCCGGCATCGTGATGCAGATGGTCATATTCCGTAAACGCGCCGTCAAGAAGCTTTTCCGCCCTTTCCGCTGTTTTCTTGTAAATCTTATCTCCCGTGCCGATATAAAGCAGCCACATATATCCCGGCCAGAAACCGTTAGTCCACCACGAAATATCATATGGCCATTCTCCTGTCGCACAGTCGTCAAAATCACCGTTTTTATCTACAGTATACGGGATCTTATTCATATTTTTCCTTGCAACGGTCTTCATCTTACTGTCGATCTTATTCCATACCTCATCGACCCATTTTTTATCAGCGTCACTTAAATTTATCATTACACTCACCTTTATTTCTCGGAATATGAGCGATTGTGAAAACCGCAATCGCTCATAAACATCAATATATTATCTGCTGTCTTTTTCCTTCAGGAACTCATTGATCTGTCTCTTTGCTTCCTCACGGATTATATCCAGATCACCCGTAGCGACACACTCCGCTGTATTTGCCTGCTTCACCTGTACAGGATTATCAAGTGCGCCATGCTCCAGAGCCGTTGAAACCTTCGATGTGATACCCGATATTACCGAAGTTTCGGTCTGAAGGTTTGAGGTATCAAACGTGAAGCCTGCAAGAGGGCTCTCGTAGTATGCGTTCTTATCAAGGTCATACTTTTTATACTTATAAACATCATCAGGAAGTGATGACTGGAACTTAACAAAATTCGGATTCCATGTGAGAACATATCCCGGGAAAGAGTACGCATCTCTGTCAGGAGGTGTGAGCTGCTCATACTTATCCTCTCCTACCCTTTTCCAGTTTACTCCCTCAATACCAAGCTCGAAAAGATCGTGATTGTCCGGATCTGAATACAGCCAGTCAAGGAACTTAAGGCTCTTGTCGATCTTCTTAGACCATGCGGGAATACAGATGAAATTGTTGCCCTTAAGATCTGTAAGCCGCGCCTCCGGCTGCATATCCCTTACCTCGTCATTCAAGATAAATACACCAAGCTCCGCCTCCGGGATCGATGCCTTAACATCCGTTGAATGCTGCTCATATGCGTCAAGGTTGTCAACCATTGCCGCACATTTCATGCCTGTAAACATCGCCCAAGAGTCCTTCTGGTTCAGAGAATCCCTTTCAAGATACTTGTTCCACTCACGCAGTGTCTTGAGTCTTGCATTGCCGAACAGCTCGCCGTCACGGAACTTTTCCGGAAATTTCTCATAGCGTGACAAATCCTCGCCTTCATATACAATATCAATAACCTCTGTATTATCTTCATTAAGAAGTACATGCGCAAAGGCGCCAAGACTCATTCTTACAATGTGATTTTTTGCCTGATCAACGCCGTCTTGCGCAAATAGGCTGTAGAAACCCCTCGATCCTGTAACGCCGAACGGAACCATATTCTTCTTCGATTCCTCTCCGTTAAGTATTGCATCAAAGAACTTCTGCAGGTCCTCATAGCTGTCTATCTGACCGTCATTGCCTATGCTATATTTCTTCGCAAGATCCTTTCTGTAATATACACAGTCAATACCGTTTCCGTATGTACGCATCATCGGCAGGCCGTAGAGATGTCCGAAATAATGATTAGCGTCCACTATGTCCTGAGGGAATGCCGCCGTGAGATTCGGATATTCACCGCTTGCGAGGTAGTCCTCCAGCGGAGTGTACATTTCATATGCAGCAAAGGTCTTGAGCTTATTGAACGGCGCATCAAATACTATGTCATAGTTTTCCGAACCGATCATTCTGAGATTCAGCTTTTCCTTATAGTCACCTTGGGAAACCCATTCAACCTCAAGCTTTACACCCGTCTCCTGCGCACCCGTGCTGTTGTATTCCTCAAGCACCTGTTCCCAGCCTGTCGGTTTCTGACCGGAAAGCATTATCTTTATAGTATCGGTATCAACACCCCCGCTGAGCTTGCCACAGCCCGAGAGCGCCGGTACGGCGATTGAAAATGCCAGACAGGCGGTAATTATTCTTTTTATTGCTATTTTCATGTTAGTCCTCCATTAAATTAACCCTTAACCGAGCCTACCGTAAGACCCTGTACAAAATATTTCTGTAAGAACGGATAAAGCAGTACGATCGGTCCGATCGTTACAACCGCAGTTGCCATCTGAGTAGTTTCGGCAGGGATAAGACCTTCGGTCTGAACCCCGGCCTGCGCGGCATTCTGTTGAACGAACTGTATATTCTTCTGAATCTGCATGATCAGGTATTGTAAAGGATACTTCCATTCGGTATGTATATACAACAGAGCCTTATACCACTCGTTCCAATATGCCAGCGCATAGAACAGGCCTACCGTTGCGATACCCGGCAAAGATATAGGGAGAATTATCTTAAAGAGAATTACTATATCATTTGCGCCGTCTATTCTTCCGGATTCAGAAAGCGCCTCCGGAATACCGTTGAAGAAGTTTCTCATAAGTATAAGATTCCATGCATTCACAAGCGATGGCAGTACCAGTGACCAAAGCGAATCCGAAAGATGCAGATAGTGTGTTACCCACAAGTATGTAGGAACCAGTCCGCCCGAAAACAGCATTGTGAAATATATAAAAAACGCTATCTTTCCTCTGTAGTACATACTCTTGCATGAGAGAGCGTACGCGCAGGCGCAGGTCACAAGCATACTTAAAACAGTTCCCACAACTGTTACAAATATCGTTACTCCGTATGCCGGAAGAATCGTTCCGGACTTGAACAACAGCGAATACGCCGCCGTTGAAAACTCGCTTGGGAACAGTTTATAACCGTTCTGATTAAGAGCGGCCTGTGATGTAAATGAGCTTGACAAAACCAGAAGAAGCGGGATAAGACAAGCTACTGCGAATAATATTATAAATGCATAGCAGACAAAAGATACTGCATAATCGCCTTTTGCTCTTTTCATTTTATTATACCTCCTCTTAGAATAATGCCGATTCGGGGCTCCACTTATTTGCCACCTTGTTGCAGATGATTACAAATATGCAGCCCAGCACAGACTGAACAAGTCCTACCGCCGCAGTCTGTCCCATTGATGGATTCTCAAGCAGCTGACGGAACAAATATGTATCTATAACATCCGTTGTCGGGTACAATATTGAGTTTGAGCCGACCATTGCATAAATCATTCCAAAGTCACCGTTGAATATCTTACCGACATTCATGATTGTGAGCATTATAATTGTATTCTTCAGCATCGGCAGCGTAAGCTTTGTTATGCACTGCCAACGGGTTGCACCGTCAACGGCGGCAGCTTCATATACAGATGAATCAAAGCCCGTTATTGTTGCCAAATATACAATTGAACCAAAGCCCGCGCCCTGCCATATCCTCAGGATTACGAGAAGCGTCGGCCATACCTTTGCGGTATTGTAGAATTCTATCCCCGAGCCTCCGAAGCTCTGGATGACCTGATTTACCATACCGTTTGAAGCAAGGATTGCAACCGACAGCATGGATATAACCGTCCATGACATGAAGTGCGGTAAAATCACCACTGACTGTGTGATTTTCTTAACCCACTTATTCTTCATTTCCGAAAGCATTATCGCTATTACCACCGATGTAAAGGTCGTGAAAGCGATAAAGAGAACATTAAGCCAGAGTGTATTTACAGTAACCGTTACCCAGTTACTTGTCGCAAAGAATGCCTTAAAATTTTCCAGCCCTACAAACCGGCTTGCCCAGATACCCTGCATAGGTCTGTAGTCAACGAACGCTATATACAAGCCTGCCATAGGAATATACGCAAAAAGCACAAAGAACAGAATTGCCGGCAGACACAATACATATAACCACGGATTTCTTTTTATGTCCTCCCAAAGCGTCGGTTTGAGCTTTTTGTCGGCAGCCTTCTGAGCCTTAAGGGCTGCCTTTTTTTCTGCTGTAATTGTTTTCACAGCAAAATCACCTCCTGTAAGATTTTTCTTGACTCAATTATATATAAAATCTTGGTTTTATGCAACTTTGTAAATTTCTACTTTTGTTTGTTTTTTTACAAATCAAACATTTTCGTCATAATTCACAACAAAAGTCTCTGCCAAATGTCGTGTTTTTACTGTTTACACAATTTCCGCTTGACTTTGTTTGTGCAACATGCTATAATACCTAATGTAGCTTTATTATATTATAAAGCTTGGGGGTGTGCAATAGTAAAAAATATATGCTTTGCGCTAAGTATCATTAAAACACGAATTACTTAATGCATCCCATATAGGAGGGGAAACAATTGAATAAATACTATCTGCAATTCAAATCAAATAAATTATTCAAAACTACAATAAAATCATACTTCATTATTGCATGTATGGTTTTCTTGGCATACGCCCTCGTCATGGTTATGAATGTGTACCACGCAGCGATCACCCAGCTTATCTCTGCTGAACAAAAGATGCTTTCTCAGGCTGAAACAACGAATGATTTCATTCTTCGAGATATAAATTCCACAGCAAATAATGTATTTGAAAATAATACGGTCGCTATTGACGCAATGTCAAAGCCGTATACCCCGATACGTTCTTATGAGGTTTCGACACTTATATCTGAAATGAAAACACAAACAAGCGCTATATATAAGGTGTATTTCTTTAATCTCAAAGATGACTGTATATACACCGGTGATAACCCTGTATATAATAAGGAAAGCTTTCCTGACAGTACGCTGTTGGATATTATATCAAACAGCAGTCATTACACAATAAATCATCCGCATATACTTAAATATGAGGATGAAAACGAGATTAAAGAGGAGCGCGTGCTTCTTTCTTTATACAAATACAGTGATACAAGCTGCATGGCTGTGTTCGTAAATTCCGATACCTTCAACAGTATGGTAAACGCTGATTTTAACAACCGCAACCAGTCAATGACTATTCTGCAATCTAACGGAACCGTACTTTCCTCCACCGATCCGGAGCTGTTCAGTAAGAATCTTTCAGAGGATAAGTGGATACGCAGGATCGAAAAAAATTCTTCTCAAAGCGGATATTTTACTCAGCTCGGCAGAGTCTACTGTTTCCGCAAATCCAACACGCTAAACTCGCTTTATATATGCAATTTCCGTTCTTCATCGGTAATTGTATCCTATATATGGCAGTTCATTGTGATCATAATATTTGCACTGCTGCTCATTTTTCTGTATTTCCTTTCAAGCATAAAAATGAGCATGTCAATATTTCGTCCGTTTAGAGAGCTGCGCGCGGATGTGTTTAAGATACTGGGGCTTTCGCCGAAAGGCAGCACGGACGATATGGGTACTGACAATGACCTGCAGCTGATCGCGAAAAATCTTGCAAATATAAGAGCTGAATATGACGCAATGCAGGAACGCGAGCTTCTCTATTCCGAGACAAAACGCAATGAGCTTGTATATAACATTCTTACGGGCGCTTTTAACTATGACGAAAAAGAACTGGATGAATATAACATACGCTTCCCCCATCCGTACAGTACGATTTTGCTCATACGCCTTGATAACACAAAAAATATCGAACGCGCAAATATCGGCCTGATCCTTTACGGCATTTCGAATTCGGGTACGGAGCTTCTTACACAGAATGGCATAGAAGCATATCCCACCACGTTTAGTGATGAGTATGATGTTGTATTTTTGGTAAATCATCCTTCGCCCGACTTTGATGCGACATATCTTATGCAGCTTCAGAAATATATATCAAATGCCTTCAGTGTAACTGTCTCTATTACATATGATACGGCAGACAGCGGTTCTGACAGTGCATCTCAGATGTACAGGAATGTCAAATATGCAATGCAGTATAGGATCATAAACGGTCACGGCTCCATTGTAAGCTACAGCGAGCTGATCAAGGATATAGACAGCAACTGTGATTATCCTACCCGATATGAAAAGGCGGTTATTCGTGAGATAAATCAGAAAAATAAGGAAGGGGCTGTTAATTCAGTTGATTGCTTCCTCAATACTATCTCACATATGCCGTATATTTACATAATAATACACACGTCTGTTCTTATGATGGCAATAAGCGCTCATATTACACCTGACAAAAGCTCCAATGAGCACAACGACAACATTTCGGATTATATAATGCATGTGGAAACTATTGATGAAATACGCAGTATGCTTATTGCAAAATGCAATGATGCAATTATTTCTTCAAGTGATATGGAAACAAATGATAAGCATCAAATAATCGCGAATTCTATAGAAGATTATATAAATGAACACTATACGGATCCTAATCTCTCTATTGACGTTATCGCTTCATATGTAAATAAGAGCGCAAACTATACGGCAGCATCTTCAAGCAGAACAAGGGCATTTCAATATCAGATTACATTACCCGGCGCCGTTTTGACGAGGTTTGCAGAATGCTTATTGAAACGAATCTGACTGCGCAGGCGATCGGGCAGAAAACAGGTATGAGTTCAGGCAGTTATTTTTATACCGCCTTTAAAAAATATACCGGCTATACCCCCGAGCAGTACAGAAAAAAGCATATGTAAAAAAATAACGCATACGAACAAAAGAGGCTCTTCCTGAACTTTGGGTATAACGAAACATCATAAAGACCGGCATTATTATACAAAGTCAGCCTTTATTGCTCTAATTGCGGCTTAAATGCCAGCTTGCATTTTTTTGCTCAGTGTGGTAAAATATATATAAGTTTAAAGGAAACGGAGTTCGATAAAAATGGAAATAAAGGTTGTACATCAGATTATGGAATGGAACGAGGACTGCTCGGACGAGATCAAAAAGGAGCTTACCGCAAAAAAGGTTTGCCTTGTAAATGTTATGGGGTCGCCCGGAGCAGGAAAAACCTCGGTTATCACTTCCATTATAAATACAATGTCGGACAGGCTCAGGATCGGAGTTATTGAGGGAGATATTGCCGGTCAGATCGACGCTGAAAAAATGAAGCGGCTTGGTGTTCCGGTTGTTCAGCTCAACACCGACGGCGCATGCCACATTGAGGCAATGTCAATACAAAATCTTCTGCCGGAGTTTGAGCTTGATGCTTTAGATGTTATTTTTGTTGAAAACATAGGCAATCTTGTATGTCCCGCCGAATTTAACATCGGCGAGGATCTCAGGATAGCGCTCTTAAGTATTCCCGAGGGTGACGATAAGGTTGAAAAATATCCGCTGATGTTTAGGACAACGGACGTGCTGATACTTAATAAATACGATATGCTCCCCTACTTTGACTTTGACGAAAAGCGAGTTGAGAGCAATGCAAAGGAAATAAACCCGGACATTAGTATCTTCCGCGTTTCAAATAAAACAGGCGACGGTCTCGGAGAATTTACCGAATGGCTTGCCGCAAGAATAGAGGAAAAGCTGAATGCATGAGCTGTCTATTACACAGAGTATATTAAACATTGCGCTTTCCTCCGCGGAGAATGCCGGCGCTAAGAAAATCAACCGCATAAAAATAACGCTCGGCGAAATGACCGGATGCGTGCCTCAATATATACAGGAATATTTTGATATTGTGAGCGACGGTACGATCGCCGCTCACGCTAAGCTTGAATTTAACAAAGTCCCCGCTGCAGCAAAATGCGCGGACTGCGGACAGGAAACCCGCCTTATACGCTTCCGGTTCCGCTGTGAGCACTGCGGCAGTCAAAAGCTTACGATAGTATCAGGCAAAGAATTTCTTGTTGACAGTATTGATATTGAGGATTAGCATATCCTCGGCAGTCCCTCGCCGTAAAGCTCGCTGATCACGCGCCGCCCGCCGAGAGCTGTATTCATAACCACGCCGCCGCCATAGGTCACTCTGCCGATAATGGCGGCGTTTTCGCCGTAGCGGCTGTCTCTCATAAGCTCAAGGGCGCATTCCGCATCCGCCCCGCTTACGACAGCGGCAAGCTTGCCCTCATTGCCCATATGCATTATGTTAAGTCCGAGAATTTTTGCAAATGCCGTGACTTCCTCTGAAACAGGTATTTTTTCCTCATCAATTTCAAAACCGCAATCGGAGGCTGATGCAAATTCATTCAGGATTGTTCCCAGACCTCCGCGCGTAATGTCGCGCATGGCATGGATTTCAATGCCGTTTTTCATCATATTGCCTACCATATCACCTAACGGCGCACAGTCGCTTTTTATTTGATTTTCAATTCCCATGCGTTCGCTGAGAATAGCGGCATGATGATCGCCGAGATTACCGGAAACAATAATTACGTCTCCCGCGCGGCAGTTCGCACTCCTGATGTCTGTTCCGTCCCCTATAAAACCGACACCGGTGGTATTTATATAAACTCCGCCGCTGCCCTCTATAACCTTTGTATCACCCGCAATAACCGTTACTCCGGCTTCCTTGGCGGTTTCAGACATTGATTCGGCAATTTCCGCCAGCATTCCGGTATCGGCGCCCTCCTCAATTATATACGCGCTTGTGATATATTCCGGCACTGCGCCGCGCATCAGCAGATCATTTACCGTTCCGCACACGGCGAGCCTTCCTATATCCCCTCCACGGAATTTCAGCGGTGTTACAACGAAGCTGTCTGTTGTTACGGCAATTCTTTTGCTTCCGTCAACAACGGCGCTGTCCTCCATCATATCAAGCACAGGGTTTGAGTTCGCCTTCCGGAATATATCATTAATCAGCATTGTCGTTGATTTTCCGCCGCTGCCGTGAGCCATTGTTATTTTCATTATAAAGTCCCCTTCCGACCGTTTACATAATAGTGAAAGCACGAGCCTTCTGTTGAAACCATACATGCTCCCTGCGGAGTATCAGGCGCACAGCCCCTGCCGAACAGCGGGCACTCAATCGGTGACTTTCTTCCGCATATTACATCACCGCAGGAACAGGCTCTGTTAAACATTTTGTCCTCCGTCAGCTCCCGGCTGCCCGCGTCAAATTCCATGTATTCATCACGAAGCGTCATGCCTGAGCCTTTTATTATGCCCATTCCTCTCCATGCCGCATCGCATACAGTAAAATATCTGTCCACTGTCTCCTGTGCTGTCACATTGCCCTCATAGGTGACAACCGAAGGGTACAGATTAAGAGACCTGCCGCCGGACAGCTTCACGAGCGCGTATATCGCCGCAAGCAGCTCCGCGCCCTTAAAGCCCGCCGTTACAAACGGAACTCCCAGCTCTTGCGACAACCCTTCAAATATACGGTGACCCGTTATTACACTTACATGACCGGGCGCAAGAAAGCCTGTTATATCAGTGCCGCTTTTGTACACCGTTCTTATTGCCTCCGGCATGGTTTTAAGCGCCGTCAGCAGACGGACATTCCTTATATTCTGCTTGATCAGCTGTTCTATTATTAACGCATATGCCGGAGTTGTGGTTTCAAAGCCCACCGCCGCGAAAACAAACCCTTTGTCCGGCTGCTCCTGTGCCATTCTGATTATCTCAAAAGGAGAATATATCATTCTGACCGACGCCCCCTCCGCCGCCGCGTCTCTAAGCGACCGCTCCGAGCCGCGGACACGCAGCATATCCCCGAAGGTAACGACCGTTGTATCCGGCTCCAGCGATAGCGTAATAAGCCTGTCAATATATGAGGCAACAGTGACGCAGACCGGGCATCCGGGGCCGGATATGAGCTTTATCTGCGGTGAGAGCATATCGGCAATGCCGTTTTCGGAAATTGCCGCGGTATGTGTTCCGCATACCTCCATTATGACACGCTTTTCACCGCTGTAGCTTTTCAGATAATCCTTGATTTCGTTAAGATCAGGCATTGCCAAGCTCCTCCAACGCGCTGAAAAGCTCGGTCATTTCCTTTGCCTCGCGTTCATTGATTTTCTGAATAACCAGTCCGGCATGGACCAGAACATGATCTCCCGGCTTTACCCTTACCAGTCCTACATTCGCTTCAACTATATTTCCGTTATAATCAATTTTTGCAATGTTATTATCAAGGGACCTCACCAATCCCGGCGCGGCAACACACATAATTCCACACTCCTTTTTACAGCTTATCGTTCAGCATATACCATGCCTGACCTAAAGCTATCCCTCCGTCATTACACGGTACCTGTTCATTTATATATACATTATAACCCTGCTCCGTAAGTATGTCAAAGCATAATTCTGTAAGAATCCTGTTTGAGAACACACCACCGGAAAGGATTATGTTATTTTCATTCTGTTTCTTCGCATAGTCACATACGGCGTCCGCTATTGCTTTATGAAAACCGAGCGCAATGCAGTTTCTGTCCGCGCCGTTATCATATGCCGCCGAAATATCGCGTATGAGCTGCGCCGTATGCCATTTGCCTTCACGCATATGCAATATAAGCGGGTATGCCGTTCCCGCCTTTGCCGCGGCGGCTTCAAGCAGGATCGCGCTTTCACCTTCATATGAATTGCATCCGCTTATTCCAAGCATTGCTGAAACAGCGTCAAACAGCCTGCCCATGCTTGACGATTGAACGGTATTGATATGTTTTTTCAGCGCCGCCTCTATCAATGCGGCATTTTCAGACCGTGCCTTCAAGCCTGCCGAAACAAGAAAGCAGTCAAGCGTCATATCCGAGCGTCTTGCGGCCTCATCGCCGCCGAGCAGCTCCGTATATTCAAGAGAGACAATCCGCTTAAAGCCGTTATTGTACCCTATAACCTCGCCGCCCCAGACACAGCCGTCAGTGCCGAAGCCTGTGCCGTCAAATATAAATCCGAGCGCGCTGCCCTTTATTTTGTGCTCGGCCATAACCGATGCCATATGCGCAAAATGGTGCTGCATTGTTTCTCCGGCTCTGTATCCTGAGCTGTGATATCCGGGGTGCATATCCGAAATAAAAACGGCATTCTCAATTCTTAACAGCTTGCCGAGTCTTGAAATGTTATCCTTCCATATCTCATAGGCTCCGACATTTTCAAGATCGCCGAAATACTGGCTCATATATGCCCTGCCGTTTGACGCATAGCAGAAGGACGCCTTAAGATCGCCGCCGGCGGCGAGAACATTTATATTATTCTCCGAATTGATCTCAATCGGCAGCGGAGTATAGCCCCTCGCGCGGCGTATCATCTGTACCTTGCCGCATATTACACGGCATACCGAATCATCAAGCGGCGTCAGAATACGGCGGTTATGGCTCAGTATTTCAAATCCGCCGGTTCTGTCACGCAGCCTGAACACAGCGGCGTCATCAGTTATTATAGGCGCGCCGGAAATATTTGCGCTTGTCATTACAAGCGGTCCGCACTCGCCCGTAAGATAATTCTGAACCGGATTACAAGGCAGGAATGCGCCGATATAATCGCTTACCGAACAGACTGACGGCGCAAAATCCTTTTTCTTTTTAAGGAGCAGAACCGGACGGGCAGCTGACAGCAAAACGCCGCTCTCAACCTCTGAAACATACGCGTATTCCCGTATTTCATCAATTGTATTAAACATTACGGCAAAGGGCTTTGTTTCTCTCTGTTTGATCCTGCGCACCTCTGCCGCCGCGGTATCGGATAAAGCGCTGCACGCAAAGTGATAGCCGCCTATATCCTTTACAGCCGCAATTCCGCCGCTGTTTATCGTTTCTGCCGCTTTGATCAGCGGATCACCGCTTACGGTATATGACAGCTCCGGTCCGCATTCATTGCACGCTATTGTCTGAGCATGACACCGGATATTCTTAATATCCCTGTATTCGCGCCCGCATCTGCCGCACATTTCAAAATCCGTCATCGTTATATTACAGCGGTCATAGGGAATATCCTGCAGCAAAGAATACCGCGGTCCGCAGCTTGTACAGCTTATAAACGGATGCATAAAACGCCTGTTGCCGGGATCCGAAAACTCTGCAAGACATTTGCCGCATGATGCAATATCCGGCGTGAGCATTGGCATTTCACTGCTTTCGCTGCCGCTTTTTATGATCTCAAAGCCGCGGCAGTCCTGATACTCCTCCTGCTCCTCAGTAAACCCGGTTATGACTGCCTGAGGTATTTTTCTTATCGCGGCTTTAAACTCCTCAATAGCCGAGGACGCTCCCTGCGCAAGGATCTCAACAGCCCCTCCGGTATTCTTTACTGTGCCGCATATACCGTACCGCTCCGCGGCGCGTTTTACGGCCGGCCGGAATCCTATGCCCTGCACAAGTCCGCTTACTAAATATTTTTCAGTCATAATACACCTTGATAAAACAGTGTCCGCACCCGGCAAAAGCGCTGTGCGGACCTGTAATCTTATTCTTTCTTTGCCGCCTTCGCTGCCGCAGCTTTTTTTGCCGCTGCCGCAGCCTTCAGAGCCGCAAGCTTTTCCGGATCCATCGCCGGCTTAGGAGGCGGCGGCGGACCCTGGAATGTATCTGTTTTCTTATTATAGTCCGGCTCAGTGTAATAAACATCTGTATGAAGACACTTTTTCGGACAGGTATTGACACAGTTTTCACACTGTACACAGCCCATTCTGTCCACGCTCCATGTCCTTGCCGCGCGGTCAACCGTGATCGCGCCGGACGGACACCTTTTAGCACACATTCCGCAGAAAAGACAGTCGTTAATATTTATCTGAACACTTCCGCGAGTTCTTTCGGGATAAACCCTCTGCTCCACAGGATAATTTTTTGTAACGGGCTTTGAAAACAGATTTTTCAACGCAAATTTTGTAAATTTCATTATAACAGCCATTTTTCAGCCCCTTACCTTTCTGTGCAGCTTATGCACGGGTCTATTGTGAGAATAAGCAGCGGCACATCCGCAAACTCCGCGCCCTTAAGCGTTTTCAGCATGGGCGTCAGATTTGTGAATGTAGGCGTTCTTATTCTCGCGCGCTCAAGGAATTTCGTCCCGTTTGCGCGGCAGTAGTAGATCGCCTCGCCTCTGGGCTGCTCCATTCTTGCAAATGCCTCACCCTTAGGATTACCCTTTATCGCTACTGACAGCTCTCCGTCCGGGATCTTTGCCACCGCCTGACGAATAAGGTCAATGGATTGGAATATTTCCTTTATACGAACCTCGCAGCGCGCATAACAGTCGCACTCATTGCTGGTAATAATGTTGACGTCGAGGTCGGAATATGCCGCATAACCCAAGGTTCTCGTATCAATTTCAATGCCGCTCGCTCTCATCATTGGGCCGACAGCGCCAAGCTCAACAGCCTCGTCTCTGGTGAGCATACCGACGCCGCGCAGACGCGACTCAACCGTGTAATCGTTAAGAAATACATCCGTAAGCTTTTTAAGCTCTTTTTCCATTTCATTAAAATTGTTTACGAACTTAGCAAGCATTTCCGCCGGCATATCCTTCAGAACACCGCCTATTTTATTTACCGAGAATATTACGCGGCCTCCTGTTGATTCCTCGAACATATCAAGAACCTGCTCTCTCATTCTCCAGCACTGATAGAACAGCGCCTCAAAGCCGAACGCGTCCGCGAGAAGCCCGAGCCAGAGCATATGTGAGTGTATTCTTGACATTTCTGCCCATATAGTACGCAGATATTTCGCTCGATCAGGAATTTCCGTATCGAAAATACGCTCCATAGCCTCAACATATCCCATACCGTGCATGAATGAGCAAATCCCGCAGGTTCTTTCTATAACATACACATAGTCGTTAAAATCACGCTTTTCAACAAGCTTTTCAAGTCCGCGGTGCACATAGCCTATCTTCGGAACAGCATCAACCACCTTTTCGTCCTCAAGAATAAGGTCAAGATGAATAGGCTCCGGAAGAACCGGATGCTGCGGTCCGAACGGCACAATAGTTCTGTTAGCCATTAATGTCAGCCTCCTTTGGCTCCGGTCTGAACGGAGTTTTCTCATCAATATTATACAGCTTATCGTTGTAGTTAAGCTTCATATATTTTACATTAACACCGAAAAGCTCTCTCATTTCGTTTTCAAACAATGACGACGATGGATAAATATCCGAAATGCTGGGAACCTCCTCGTCCTTTGTCACCGCTACCTTGTAGGTTACAAAGTGATAACCATCGGCAAAGGAATACAGCAGATCATAGCCTGTCTCGGTATTTACCGCGCATATCTGGACAAGGCGCGCCTTGTGATCCTTTGCCTTGACCGCCTTAAGCGGAAGAAGCTCTGACGGCAGATCAACATAAACATAATTTTCTCTCATTACTTGTTACCTCCCTCTGCCTTCATCTGCTCACGCTTCTTATCGAGCAGCGCCACAGCCTTTACAACACCGTCAATGATCGCGTTCGGTCTTGCGGCGCAGCCCGGCACATATATATCGACCGGCAGAACCTTATCAATACCGCCGATTATGTTATAGCATTCCTTGAACACTCCGCCGTTGCAGGCGCATATTCCGACCGCGCACACCACCTTAGGCTCAGGCATCTGCGAATACAGCTGTTCAACAACAGCCTTATTCTGCGTGTTGATCCCGCCTGTTATAAGCAGTATGTCGGCATGCTTGGGATTACCGGTATTTATTACACCAAAGCGCTCCACATCGTATACCGGTGTAAGACATGCAAGCACTTCTATATCACAGCCGTTGCAGCTTGAACCGTCATAGTGAAGCAGCCACGGAGATTTTGATACTTTTGCCATGTTATATCCTCCCATTATATAAGCTGTAAAATAAATATGTTTACAGCGCCGAATATCAGTGTCATCGCCCACGCCGATTTAAACATATTATCCCACTTTACCCGGGCGCTTGTATTATCAATAAGTATTTCCAGGAAGAATGCCGCAGCCACAACCGCAATTGCGAGCGGGATACTCCACCACTTCGAGCATACAATAAATAACGCGATCACTCCGAGCAGAAATACATTCTCATACCAGTGCGATATTTCAATAATTGCCATCATACCGCCTGAAAGCTCTGTTGTAATACCCTTTACCATCTCCTGGTGCGCATGGTGCGACATGGAAATATCAAACGGCGATTTACGCAGCTTTATTGTAAGTATGTATAAAAATCCGATAAACACTCCGGGCAGATACACAATATTCGGTACATCGGATTCAGCTATAATTTTCGAGATCGTGAATGTGCCCTCGCCCACGGCTACCTGTGTCGCAAGATAGAAGCCTACAGCGGTGAGCAGCACCATCGGCTCATATGAGAGCATTTGTATCATTTCACGGTTCGCGCCCATAACGGAATACGGCGAGTTTGTTGTTGACGCCTCAAGCACAAGGAACATTGCAGCCGTTGTCAGCACAAAGAACACAAGAAGGATGTTCGTTCCTCCGTAGAACAGAGCGCCCGTAAATACAACGAATATGATAAAGCACCATGCAAAGAGATACTGCATATTGTTAATAAGCAGAATTTCTTTGTTTATAAGCTTTCTGACGTCATAGAAAGGCTGCAGCAGCGGAGGGCCTATTCTTCCCTGCATACGCGCCGTAAGCTTACGGTCAAGTCCCGAAAGCAGTCCGCCTACAAACGGAGCAGCTATAATATACAATAAAATTCCTATTACAGATTTGATCATTATAATACACCTCCGCTCATAGTTAGTACGATCCCCATACATACGACTATTACGCCTATGGATATAACAAGCGCCGGTCTCCATATCTTCTTTTCACCGAAATAGTCAACCATATACCAGTTTGACAGGTACATATTTTTGGACTGACCGAAGGAATCTCTGAAATGGCGGTTATCGCCCTCATTGATACCTGCCATATATTCAATATTCGGCGTCGCTTTTATTCTGCGTAGAATAAATCTCGCAACTAACGGTATGATAAATACCATTATAAGCATGATAACCATTATAACCAGATCCTCCGGCGCAAGCACGGAAACATGGGCAACATTAAAGAGCTGCGCAAGCAGAGGCTCTACAAGCCGTACCGAGATTGCCGGAAGGAGCACGCAGAGCATTATCATTAAAAACGCGTGTCCGAAAAGCGAGAACCACTGACCGACTGAGGGTTTCTTTTCCACCTTGTGCGACAGAGCCTTGCAGGCAAGAATTTTTGCCAGCCACTTTGTCCAGTAAAGCATCGTTGTCGCGCTGCCGAATGCGATAAATAAGATCAGAACGATATTTCCCGCATCAACAAAAGCCTTGAGCGCCGCCCATTTTGAAATGAGCATTCCGAACGGCGCAAGGAACATTCCCGCAATGCCGATCACCATTATAAATCCCATCATAGGCATACTCATAATAAGGCCGTGCATATCCTCTATGTTACGGCTGCCTGTTGCATTCTCAATAGCGCCTACCGCCTGGAACATCATTGATTTTGAAACCGCATGGAACATAAGGAGCAGCACTCCCGCCCATACCGTTTCCTCGGTTCCCACGCCTGCGCAGGCTGTTATCAGACCGAGATTTGAAATAGTGGAGTAAGCCAGAACCTTCTTTCCGTCGCTGACCGTTATTGCAAGCATACTTGCGATAAGGAAGGTAAAGCCGCCGACAAGAGATACCATCGTTCCGGCAAGATTTCCGCTGAGCACAGGCGCCAGTCTTAAAAGCAGATACACTCCCGCCTTTACCATTGTCGCGCTATGGAGCAGCGCTGACGTCGGCGTCGGCGCGACCATAGCGCCGAGCAGCCATTTTGAAAACGGAAGCTGCGCCGATTTTGTAAGAGCCGCAAAAGCCAGTAATATAACCGGTATGAGCACAACGGCAGACGGAGCGGTGCTCACAAGCTCCCGGAGAGTTGTAATATCAAGCTCCGCCGCGCAGTAAACTATAGCCATCGCAAAGCCTAAGCCGCCCAGCAGGTTCATCCAGAGCGCACGGAAGGAATTGTTCACAGCCTCTTTTGTTCTTGTATATCCGATAAGCAGGAACGAGGAAACACTTGTGATCTCCCAGAAGAAATAGATCCATATAAGATTCGCCGATGTAACAAGGCCGAACATCGCGCCCAGAAATACAAACAGCATCGGGAAAAAGAAGGTTCTCCTGTCCTTAAATTCGGTGTGATGCTTGTGGTAATCCGTCATATAGCCGACAGCGTAAATGCAAATAAGCGATCCGACTATTGCAATTATCAGACACATAACGATCGTGAGCTTATCACAATAAATATGATTCGCAGCTGATGCCGCGATGCCCGTCAGTTCAAGCCATGTCATAATACCTGTGCCGATAACGGATAAAAGCGCCGCATGGTACTTTTTGTACTTAAAGCTGAGCGCTATAATAAGAACCGTCAGAAACAGCTCGACCGCAAGCATAAGATAATCAATAATATGTATCAGTCCGGATTCCCTAAGGTATTCGACCGATTTTCCGCCGGAGCCTGCAAAATAGGATATTGCAAATGTTACCGCCGCAACAATCACAATTCCGCTGCCTGTGTAAACAACGCCTTTTCTTACAGTGTTGTTTTTTGTAAATGCCAAAACTGCCGCCGCAATAAACGGAAACAGAATCAGAAAAGATATGAATTCCACAACCTCATCTCCTATTGTAATATGTTTTTTTTATTTTACCATAGTTTTAAATAAAATTCAATATTTATTATCCACAAAATCGCCGAAAAAAAGCCTATACCACCGCATCAGCTTTGATATAGGCTTTTGATGAACCGATATTAAGTACGATTACGGCTGCTTACCGAGATAAGCAAGGATACCGCCGTCTACATAAAGGATATGACCGTTTACGGCGTTTGACGCATCTGAAGCAAGGAATACCGCCGGGCCGCCGAGCTCATCAGGGTTGAGCCATCTGCCTGCCGGTGTTCTTGAGCAGATAAAGCTGTCGAACGGGTGCTTTGAGCCGTCCGGCTGTGTCTCGCGAAGCGGAGCTGTCTGCGGTGTTGCAATATATCCGGGTCCGATACCGTTACACTGGATATTGTACTGACCGTACTCGGCGCAGATGTTTCTTGTGAGCATCTTAAGACCGCCCTTAGCCGCAGCGTAAGCCGAAACTGTCTCACGGCCAAGCTCTGACATCATTGAGCAGATGTTGATGATCTTGCCGTGACCCTTTTCGATCATGCCCGGAATAACAGCCTTTGATACGATAAACGGGCCGTTAAGGTCTATGTCAACTACCTGTCTGAATTCAGCGGCTGTCATGTCGCACATCGGTATTCTCTCAATTTTGCCGGCATTGTTCACAAGAATGTCAATAACGCCAACCTCTTCTTTGATCTGTGCAACCAATGCGTTTACAGCATCCTCGTCTGTAACATCGCAAACATAACCGTGAGCCGGAATACCTGCCTCCTTATATGCGGCAAGACCCTTGTCAACAAACTCCTGCTTTATATCGTTGAAAACGATCGTAGCGCCTGCAGCAGCGAATGCAGATGCGATACCGAAGCCGATACCGTATGATGCGCCTGTTATGAGAGCGATCTTGCCCTCAAGGCTAAAACTATTTGCCATTTTAAAATTCCTCCTGTTTTATGTATTTAATATAAAATATTAACTAATTAAAGCCTGTCCTTCTTCCGATCAGCCAAGCGGGGTCGGACGATAGATAAGATGCGCGAAGTTGTCTTCAATATCTCTGAACCAATAGGTCTTAAGACCCTTTGCATTCTCCGAAACATCATGAACCTCTGTTACTCTGTCATCTGCCTTGAGAATCGGAACGATCTCATCAAACGCCTCCGAAGTTACACTGAAAGCAAGATGACGGATTCCCACTGATTTTTCAACATCCTCCGGCTTATCCGCCTGCGCGGCAACAAACTCGATCATGCTGCCGTCCTCGAACTGAAGAAAGTATGTACCCTTGCCGTTGTCATATACCACCTTGCCGCCGAATACCTTCATATACCAATCCTTAAGCGCTGCCGTATCATATGAAACGATCGCGACATGCTCAATACCTGTAATTGCCATAGTGTTCTCCTCCTGTCATATTCATCTCAAAACCTTAATATATGCTATATAGCATATATTAAGGTTCATTCTCTCTTATTATTCAATTATAACACAAACAACGTAATATTTCAAGATATGTTTAGTAATTTCGGAAAATTTTTTTTATTTAATTGTGAAAAGCACACCATTCTATGCGGAATGGCGTGCCTGTATACAATACTTTACTGAATAACATTATCAGACGCCGCCGCTGCCTGCTCCGGCGTGATCGCGGCTTCAAGCTGCGTCAAAGCCTGCGATGCAAGATTAATGAGAACCTGCTTCTGCGCATCGTCATTCCCCGAGCCGGCGCTTATGCGGATATAGCAGCCTCTGTCATATACACAGATGTATGGGAACGCGATATAGCAAGCCTGTCCTACGCCGTCAATAAGCTGCGCGTCCTCCCGTGTGAGCCGCTCAAGCTCATATTCCGTCCAGATCTGCGAGGATGAAAGAGAGCTGTTGAACTGTTCCAATGAAATTGATACGGTATCAACCGAGCCGAGCGGGACGCCCACATATGTTGCCGTAAGCTTATTGCCTTCCGAAACTATGCCGTCCGAGGACAGCTCCATGGTGCCGCCGTTTGAATTAGCCGCCATCTCAACCGTCAGTATATTTTCCGGACTGAGCTGCGCCGGCATTTCCACAGCGCCTCCGCTGTTTCCGTTTCCGCCGCAGGCTGCGAGTGATAAGGCGGCAGCCGCCGCCGATATTATTGCAAGTATTTTTTTCATGGCATTCATCTCCCTATAAACAGTCTTTCAATGTTATACGATTATTTCTTTAACGCGATCGCGGCCTTAGCCTGCGCTACCATATTCTCCGCCGTAAGACCATACTCAACAAACAGCTCTGCCGGCTTGCCCGACTTGCCGTAACGGTCTGTTCCTATGATCTTGACAGGGCACGGAGCGTTAGCGCATACAACCTCTGTTACCGCGCTGCCGAGGCCGCCCATAATATAATGCTCCTCTGCCGTTACGATCGCGCCTGTTTCCTTTGCGGCCTTTGTTATGATTTCCTCATCTATCGGCTTGATCGTGTGGATATTGATCACTCTTGCGTCAATTCCCTCTTCCGCGAGCATACCGGCCGCCTTCAAAGCCTCCTGAACCATAAGGCCTGTCGCGATAATCGTAACATCCTTACCGTCCTTAAGCTGAACGCCCTTGCCAAGCTCGAACTTATAATCCTCGCCGTTCACGTCCTCAACAGCGAGTCTGCCGAATCTCATATAAACCGGACCCTGATGGTCGATTGCAGCCTTAACGGCAAGCTGCGCCTCACGGTCATCCGCCGGATTAATAATTACCATTCCGGGGATCGTTCTCATAAGAGCAAGGTCTTCAAGACACTGATGCGATGCGCCGTCCTCGCCTACTGAAATTCCCGCGTGAGTTGCGCCGATCTTTACATTAAGCTTTGTATAACCGATCGAGTTTCTTACCTGCTCGAATGCGCGTCCCGCGGCAAACATTGCGAAGGTTGAGGCAAACGCCGTCTTTCCGCAAGCCGCGAGACCTGCGGCAACGCACATCATATCCGCCTCTGCGATACCGCAGTTTATAAATCTTTCCGGATATGTCTTTTTGAACATATCTGTCTTTGTTGACTTTGAAAGATCCGCGTCAAGAACAACGATGTTTTCATCCGCACCGTACTTTACCAACGCTTCACCGTATGATACTCTTGTAGCCTGCTTTGCCATTATAAACTCGCCTCCAATTCTGCAATCCTCGCGTCAAGCTCCGCGATAGCCTGATTATACTGCTCCTCATTCGGCGCAGCGCCGTGCCATGCCGCCTGATTCTCCATGAACGATACATTCTTACCCTTGACTGACTTCATGATTACCGCTGTCGGCTTGCCCTTGCATGCCTTTGCAGCCTCAACAGCAGCCTCAATACTGTTGAAATTGTGCGCGTCCGCAATAACCACATTCCAACCGAATGCCTCAAACTTCTTGTCGATCGGCGTCGGGTTCATGACCTTTGTGATGTCACCGTCAATCTGAAGTCCGTTATTATCCACGAAAATTGTGAAGTTGTCCAGCTTATAGTGCGGAGCGAACATCGCCTGCTCCCATACCTGACCCTCTTCAAGCTCACCGTCACCGAGGATCGAATAAACTCTGTAAGCCTTGTTGTCAAGCTTTGCCGCAAGCGCCATACCGCCCGCAACGCATACACCCTGTCCGAGCGAGCCTGTTGACATATCAACGCCCGGCACCTTGTTCATATCGGGATGTCCCTGAAGGTAGCTGTTGATGCTTCTGAATGTCTTACAGTCCTCAACCGGGAAAAATCCTTTCTCTGCAAGTGTACCGTATAATGCCGGAGCCGTATGTCCCTTTGAAAGAACAAATCTGTCTCTGTCCGGGTTCTTCGGATCCTCTGCGCTTACGTTCATAACCTCAAAATAAAGATATGTAAGAACGTCCGCAATCGAAAGCGAGCCGCCCGGATGACCTGCCTGTGCCGTATACACGCCCTCAAGCGCGTGCTTACGCACCTTGTTTGCGATAATAGCTAATTCTGTAGCTCTTTTTGCATCCATTTTTTTGTTTCCTCCTTGGATTATTTATATATATCAACAGCTTCCGTAACGATGTTCCGGTACTGTTGTTCACGAGATTTAATTTTTCTGCGCATTTAAAATTGCATCATATGAAAGCCTTTCAAGCTCTTCCATGCGCTCTGTCTGACCGCCGATATACAGCCAGCCCAGCAATGCCTCAAAGCCGGTCGCGCGGCGGTATTCCCCGACGTCCGCATTCTTCGGCACCGTATAGGATTTTGTATTTCTGCCGCGCTTATAAGCGGCAAGCTCCTGCTCGGTGAGCTGTCCCTCTATATACTTCACCGCCTCGCTCTGACCGTGCGCGCATACAAATCTGATTGCCAGCCTGTGCAGCTTATTTGCATTCACGCCCGGATGCTCTGCAATATTGCGGGAACGGACATAAAGATCATACAGTGTATCACCTATATATGCTAACACCAGTGAATTATATTCGTTCGGATTTTTTCCGAATGCTATGCCCAAATCTATCATCCGGCAAAGCTCCACTTAACTCCGTCCTTAGTGTCCTTAAGAATAATGTTCATCGCCTTGAGCCGGTCACGAATCGCGTCCGCCGTTGCCCAGTCCTTTGCGGCTCTTGCCTCGTTACGCTTTTTTATAAGCTCCTCGACGTCGGCGTCAAGCGGCTTCTTTCTCTCCTTAACAAACAGTCCGAGCACACCGCCAAGCTCACGGATAAGCGACAGCGCAAGCCCAATTGCCTCTTTGCCCGAATCGCTTTCTATTTCTGTGTTTGCGATATATACTATATCAAAGATTGCGGCAATAGCATCGGCTGTATTAAGATCGTCATCCATCGCCGCCTTGAATTTATCGCGGCATACTTCAAGCTTATCCTTAAGCTCTGTGCCGCAAGCCTTTTCTTCCGCGTTGCCGAGAAGAAATTCAAGATTCTCAATACATGTATACACTCTCTCAACGGCTGACTTTGCCTGCTCCATAAGAGTATCCGCAAAGTTAATCGGACTTCTGTAATGCGCGGAAAGCATGAAGAAACGGATGATCTCGCCGTCATATTCCTTTAAAATATCTCTTACGGTAAAGAAGTTGCCGAGCGATTTACTCATCTTCCTGCCGTCAATATTTATATAGCCGTTGTGCATCCAGTAGTTCGCAAACGGCTTTCGGTTAGCGCATTCGCTCTGGGCGATCTCATTCTCATGATGAGGAAAAATAAGATCCTGTCCGCCGGAGTGTATATCAATCGTCTCACCGAGATATTTATTTGCCATAGCGCTGCACTCGATATGCCAGCCCGGACGGCCCTCGCCCCACGGGCTGAGCCATGAAGGCTCACCCTCCTTCTTTGCCTTCCACAGAGCGAAGTCCATAGGGTCATTCTTGTTTTCGTTTACGTCAATCCTCGCGCCCGCCTCAAGCTCCTCAAGGGGCTGCTTTGAAAGCTTGCCGTACTCTCTGAACTTCTTTGTTGAGAAGTAAACATTGCCGTCTGCGTTATAAGCATAGCCGTTATCAACCAGCTTCTGTACCGTTTCTATGATCGCGTCAATATTCTCCGTTGCTTTAGGATGAACGGTCGCCTTTTCAACCCCGATCTCTTGCGCATCCTTAAAATACTCGGCAATAAATCTCTCGCCAAGCTCCTTTACCGTAATGCCCTCGGCATTTGCGCGCTTTATCATCTTGTCGTCAATATCTGTAAAATTCTGTACAAAGGTCACCTTATAGCCTATGTATTCAAGATAACGGCGCATTGTGTCAAACACAATAAACGGTCTTGCATTTCCTATATGAAAATAGTCATATACAGTGGGGCCGCACGAATACATCTTTACGTTATTCTTGTCAATAGGGATAAATTCTTCCTTTTTTCTGGTTAATGTATTATATATCTTCATTTCATATTCCTCATAAATTCCATAGTTGTTATTATTATACCATCTGTAAATCAAAAAAACAACACTTTTATTAAACATTTTTTTAAATTCTCTTGCATTTTGCGTTAGAATGTGCTAAAATATATTAAATAGCTAAATCGGAGTTCCGGCCGGAAACTATAGTTTAAGAGGTGAACAAAATGAAATTATTGGAATCCGGAGAAATGTATCTCGAAACAATACTTGTTCTTAAGAATAAATACGGATATGTGCGTTCAATTGATATTGCCCGTGAAATGAATTTTTCAAAGCCCAGCGTTTCAAGAGCGGTCGCGCTTCTGAAGGAGGACGGCTATATTGAAAATGACCCTCACGGAATGATACTGCTTACGGATAAGGGCATGGAGGTTGCCGAAAAAATATACGACAGACACAAGACCCTTACAAAGTACCTTGTATGGCTCGGTGTAAACGAGGAAACCGCGCAGCATGACGCATGCCGTATCGAACATGTAATAAGCCAGGAAAGCTTTGATAAGATCAAGGAGCAGCTCCCGGAGTCGCTGAGATAAGAAAAAGGGCGCGGAAACCGCGCCCTTTCAAATATACATTTTTATTGAGTTGTCGATTGAGTCACTTCCGATTCCGCCGCGTATGCCTTGGGAGTCATTCCCGAAAGGCTGTTCCACAGCATTATCTTCACCCTTGCGGGCGTTGTATCGCAATAGGTGTACGAAACGCTGACGCTCTCGCTTGCCGATGCGCTTTCGTTGATTGTCATGCCTATAAGCGCTCCGTCTGCACCGTATACCGCCATAATCAGATTTTCCGTTTCACCCTCCGCAAGGCAGGCGGATGTGTCAACGACCGCTGTTACTTTCCCATAGGGATAGTCATAGCCGTAATCAGCATATTCCGCGCTCACAATTACGGGCGTTCCCGTATCTCTTACATACACGGTCATACTTGCGGACGTCACCGCGTCGGGCGACATATATGTAATTTTCGCCGTTCCGTTCGATACGGCGGTAATCTTTCCGTTTTCGTCCACCGCCGCAACCGTTTCATCGCTCGAAACCGCGTAAAGCGATATATCCTTCTGCGGATAAACGGTAATCTGCGGAGTATAGCTTTCACCCGGCGCAAGCCCCGCGCTCGATTCGGACAGACGCATCAGCACGGTTTGCGATCCTAACGTGTAATAATCCTTATTGTTGTAGTCATACTGCTCCTCGGACGAGGTCTGTGCCGACGCCGTGAACAGCTTGCCGGAAAGGTCGTCAACCGTAATATTTACAGCCTTCCTTTCGCCCGCCGCCAGCGTGCCGATATTTTCCGCATACAGCTCATTCCCGTCGCAGGAGAGGGCTATAACGGTATCCTCCGCGTCCGCGCAGCCGATGTTTTCTATCGTAACGACCGCGTACCCTCGTTTTTCTATCTGCGATCCGCTCAGCTTAACCGTCAAATCGGCTTCTCCGAACACCGCCGACGCGCTGTTGTTCGTGCCGTCGATTTCCGCCGCGTCGCTTGTAACCGCCGCCGTTATGCTCTGCTTTACAAAGTCCTCCGGCAAAGTCGCTCTTACGGCAATATACTTGCTTTCGCCCGACGGAATATATACGCTTACATCCCCGTTGTACAATTCGCCGTCGGTATCGCCCGTAAGCGTTATATGCACGGTTTCAAGCGCGGATTTTGTGTTGTTTTCAATGCCTATTTCAAATTCCGCCGTACCTCCCGCGCTGACGGCTTCATCCGTGTAAATGCCGTTGACTTTAATATCCTCGGCAGGCACAGCCGCCGTATAGACAAGGCTGACGCTCTGCGACATATTCCCGCCTTCAACCGTTATATCCGCAAGCGTTGCCGCGACAGATATATCGGTTCCGTCAAATTCCGCGCTCCATGAGCGTATTTTTTTGTCAAAATCGGTTATTCTCACAGGCGAGGTCCACACTCCGCCCGTTTTGTAAGCGGCGTACAGATTCGAGCCGTAACCTTCCTGCACCTCGTATACCGCCGCGTATTTGCTTCCGCTCGAAAGAAGCGTTATATTTGTCCCGCCGCCGCTGTAGAGCACCGCCGCGCTTCCGTCAGAATATACGCTTTTTACCTTTCCGTTCTCGCTGAAAACAAATGTGCCGTTAAGATATGCAAGCTCTGACAAATTGTATTCGCTCTCATATACCTTTTCACCGTTCAGATAAAGCGTTGAGCCGTCCGTTGCAAGGTCGCCGTCGCTGTCGGCGATAACAGCCGTTTTGCCGCCCGCGCCGATCGCACTGTCGTACACGAACGCCAAATCGGAATACGCCTCTGCCGCGCCGCCGGAAATCCGCGCGGTATACACGCTTTCCCTGATACTGTCCTCCAATGCGGGCATGGGATTATTTTTGTCGTTCTGCGTCCACATCACATAGGTACCGGAACCGTCCGAATAAATCGCCGGGCTGTATTCATAGCATCCGTTGCCCGATGTGACCGCCTCAGGTTCGCTCCACGCGCTGCCGTCAAATTCCGAATACATAAGCTCCGACGCGGCAGCCGTATCGCTCATACTGTCCGCGTCCGTGATTTCACGGCTTGCGTCCTGCCATACTATATACGCCTTGCCGCCGTAGGATGTAAGCGCGAAATCAAAATCGGCAGTGCCGTCGCTGTCAAGCTGCTTTTCCCCGCTCCAAACGCCGTCCGAAAGAACGCGGTAATAAAGCGCCGTTCTGTTCGCGTCGGTTCTCGCCGCGTCATCGTCCGTCCACACCATCACCGTCCGCCCGTCGGACAGCTTCGCCGTTTGAACGTTAGCGTACGGATATACTCCTGTTTTCATCGTCATATCGTCAGCCGACATCAGCGAAACCTCGTTTAAATAGCCGCGATCCACGCTTTCAAAGTCCGCCTCCGAATACAGCGACGCCCCCTGAAGCTCAAAATACGGATACAGCTGCGCCTTTACAAGTGTGTCGCTGAATCGGAAGTCGTGTATCAGCGCGTACATTACGACGTAATAGCTGCCGCTCAATTCAAGCGTGAGCGATTCCTCTATCTTTTCCATCGGGAACGACATTTTCCCCGCAAGCTCGCCCTCGATTCCGGCTTCAAGCCCGAAGATTCCCTTCGCGCCAACGCCTATTCCGACCGCCGGCGTAAGCGACGCCGTCCACATGCCTTTAACGTTCGCCTGCGGATCCGGCGAAAACGCGTTTTCAAGCTCCACGCTCAGCGACGCGCCCAGCTCGCCCGAAAGCGAGAACGCCAGATACACCGGCGGCGTTGCCAACACCGGCACTGAGCTTTCCGCCTTGCCGCTTAACGTAATTACCAGTCCGCCCTCGACCGCCGCGTCGTCGCCGACCGCCTTAACCGACATAAATCCGTAGGCTCCCACATCGCCCTCTATGCCTATTTTCCCGTATTTCGGGTTATCGTGCCGCTGCGTTTCGTTAAAGCGCTTTATATACTCATCGCTGCACTCGCCGCGCGTCATTTCATCGTAAAAATCCCGAACCTCGCTGTACTTTTTCCGCCACGCGGGATCCGACGCGTCGTTTTTCTTTATGGCGTCGTCATCGTAATTGATTCCGAGAAGAACCTGATACTCCTTGTTTTCCTTGTCGTATGCGATAGATACTATATCAAGCAGCGATAAATCAAAGCTCATATTCTGCTCGAAAAGCGGGAAGGAGCCGCCCGGCGCGTTGATCTCGGGTCCTTTCAGGCTGATGCTCGCGTCGTTGCCGAAATTAAAGTCCTCAGGCTCGATATCAAAGCCGTTGATTTTTATCACATTGACCTGCCCGTTTACCGCCGTCCAGTTCGTTTTCGTATATAAAATCTGCCCTCCTATGCTGACGCTCATGCCGCCGACAAAGCGGCTCTGATTTATAACCGCAATGCCGTTGCCGTCAGTTATGTATTCCTTACCGTCAAGGTTTATAACCGCGTCCGCTATCGGCAGATCCGCCTCGGACTCCATTATCTGTATGGAGTATATGTCGCCCTCCGTGTCGGGCGCTTCCGGCTCGTCCGTATCGGTCGGCTCCTCGGTCTCGGGTTCGTCCGGCGCGGGCTGTACGCCGCCGCTGCTGCCGTCGGAATATCTCGCCACCGTTACGGCGGAGCAATAGCGCGGAACCCGTATTATTCCGTCGTTATAATTCTCGTAATGGTTGTAGCAATAATACGGCTCGTAGCTTGACGTATACAGCGCTTCGCAGGAGGGGCATCTGTATACAGCCTGATACGGTCTTGAGGCTGAAGCCGTGACCGTGCCGTACTGATTAGCCGCTTGTATTGTGCCGCTGACATAATTTCCGCTGCCGCCGTAGTATATTCCGTATGCGTAGCCGTTTTCGGCTGTCACGTTCCCTATAATGCTGCTGTTATCGCTGCCGTTGTATATTCCGTACGCGTTGCCGCCCGTAGCTGTTACGCTTCCGATAATGCTGTTATCGCTGCCGCCCGATATTCCGTATGCATCGCCGGTTGCGGCTGTCACGTTTCCTATAATGCTGTTATTGCTGCCGCCATCTATTCCGTATACAAAGTTGCGACCTGTTACATCGCCATAAATGATATTTCCGCTGCCGTTGCATATTCCGTATGCGTGACCGTCTGTTGCTGTTATGTTTCCTATAATGCTGTTATCGCTGCCGTCTTCTATCCCGGTTGCGTAGCTGTATGCGTCGCCTGGAGCTGTCACGTTTCCCTCAATATAATTTCCGTTGCCGCCGTCTATTCCGCATGCGTCGCCGTTTGTGGCTGTCACGTTCCCCTCAAAAGTGCAGTTTTCGCTGTCTTTTATTCCGGTTGCAGCATCGGCTGTTACATCGCCTGTTATGCTGCAATTATTACAATTCCACCAAATACCGTCTACGTGCAAAGGTCCGCTCGCGGTTACATTTCCGGTAAAATGCGTATCCTTGCCGGAATATATAATACAATTTTGTGCATGCCAATTTTCCGCTGAAAAGTTTGCATTTAAATCAATGTTTCCGGTATAACCGCAATCCGAACAATATCCTAAAATATTGCTATATATCGGGCAACCGCCATTTACTGTAATATCTCCTTCATATGCGCTGCCGCTGCCGCCCCATATTCCGTATATACTCAACGCATAATTATCCGCATAGATTCCTGCTTTTATATCAACGTTCGCGCTTATATTGCAGTTATGCAAATATGCGCAACCCATTACGGCTACTGATTTATAGTATCTACCATCAAGTTCATGAAAATACATAGCTGTAATATCAATACTTGCATTGTCTAATGTCAGACTATCTATATAATTGTCATATCCGCCTATAAATCCGATATTCATCTGCGCCTGCCTTGTATATGTTTGTTCAACCCCGTTCTCATCCGTCCACTTTTCCCCCATGGTGACAATTCGGTCAGTGTCCTTTGTAATAGTCATCCCAGAAATCGTATGCCCGTTGCCGTTAAAGGTCGCATTTGTAATATAAAGCGGCTCCCATTCAAGCCCCGAAAGGTCGATATCGTTTTTCAGCTCGTAATAGCCGTCTCTG
>CAZOHJ010000013.1:0-68502 GCA_964579875.1 uncultured Lachnospiraceae bacterium
TCAGGACTTACGTTTGAAACCATGTTGGTTCCGTCAAGAAGAGGCGTTTCTCATGACGCTTCCTTTTTGCAATATAAACATGGATATATTTAAACAGTGCCGTAGGAATATATTAACCAGTTCTCTCGCATCAGCATATCCGTTTGTTGCATTTGAGGTTAACGACGAAAATGGTATTTTGTTTGGCGTTAATAAGGCAAACAATTCTTTGGTCTTTGTTGATAATTTCGACTCTAAGAAGTACAAGAATGCAAACATGGCTATTCTCGGAACGTCAGGAGCCGGAAAAACATATACGTTGCAGTGTATGGCACTAAGAATGAGAGAGCAGAAAACACAGGTGTTTATTATTGCCCCTGATAAAGGGCATGAATTCAAGCGAGCCTGTGAAGGTGTTGACGGTCAATATGTGAAGATAGCTCCCGGTTCAAATCAGAATATTAATATCATGGAGATAAGAAAACGGAATACAGAAACAACTGAACTTCTTGATGGTGAGGATGCGTCAGCAGACTCCATTCTTGCAGCCAAAATTCAGCAGCTGCATACTTTCTTTTCTCTTATTATTCCTGATATGAATCACGAAGAGAAACAGCTTCTCGATGAGGCTTTGGTTAACACATATAAAAAATTCGGAATAACTAGTGATAACAATAGCCTGATTTCTCCGAAAAATCCCGATATGTATAAGAAAATGCCTATTCTGAGTGATTTGCACGAGACATTAGCTGAGGGTGGGGAAGAGACAAAACATATGTACAATGTCCTGTCCCGATATGTATCCGGTTCAGCAAACTCTTTCAACGGACAGACAAATGTTAATCTGGATAATAAATATATTGTGCTTGATGTTTCAAACCTTACAAAGGAAATGCTGTCTGTTGGAATGTTTATAGTTCTTGATTATGTATGGGATAAGGCTAAAGAAGACAGAACGGCGAAGAAAGCTATTTTCCTTGATGAGTTATGGACACTTATAGGCGCAAAATCATCTGTTGAGGCCGCAGAGTTTGTATTGGAAATTTTCAAGGTAATACGTGCCTATGGCGGCTCGGCAATTGCAGCAACACAAGACCTTAACGACTTCTTTGCACTGGATAATGGACGCTTTGGCAAAGGTATTATAAACAATGCCAAAATTAAGCTTATCATGCAGTTGGAACAGCAGGAAGCTGAAAATGTAAAAGAAACTCTGGACTTATCAAGCTCAGAAACACAGCAAATAACTCACTTTCAAAGAGGTGAGGGGTTACTTGCCGCCAACTCCAATCACGTTATGGTTAAGTTCAAGGCTTCTAAAACGGAAGATGAGCTTATTACTACAGACCCGAAACAGCTTAGAATGATTGCGGAAAGAAAGAGATTGGAGCAGGAACGAAAGAACAAACAGTATTAAACGTTTTATGTCGGACTGTTTTCTATAAATATCAAATGAAAACGTCATAAAACGTGTTCAAAACGTTCGCAAAGCGTTTATAAAACGTTTTGAACAAAATAAGAAAATTTAAAACGTGCAGAAAACGTGTATAAAACGTTCTCAAAACGTTTATGAAAGGATTTTTATGCTATGGTTTCAAGTATTTTAATTGATAACATTGAACATTTTGTTAATGAGCTCGGTGTAGTTCATGTAGAACAGGTTTTGACAATGTTCGGTGAAGAACATAGTGAGGAAACAATTTTATGGTGTATCAAAGAGCTGTCCGATGATTGCAAAATCAATTACGACTTTGATAGAAAAATATTGAAGCGCAGACAGCTTGTGGTTGAAAAAGATTTTAAACAAAAGCTGATTACTGAAGCTGCTTGGCTGCTTGCACATATGGGCGAAAAACAGGTTCGTGATTACTGTACCCTTGAATACCCATTCCAGTTATTGATTATCGGTGAAGATGATACTGTATATGACGTAACAGTCTTTACTTTTCAAACCATTAAGTCATTATCAATGACCTTAAATCGAAGACTGGAACAGTGTATCCCTAAAGGTATTCCGGATGAGGTTGTTCATATAGCTGTTGTAGCCGATATGGAAATGGCTAACGATATAAAACCGCTTGGCCTTGATAGCTTCTGTATATTAAACAACGCAAACATACCTCAATATGGGCAGTGGGAGGATTGACATTAACATGGATATTGTTGAAATATTGAAAAATGCATCGACTGACATAACAATTCCTGAGCTTAATGACATCTTCGATGAGCAGTCAACGGTTTTAAATAATGGACTGCTCTTTATTGACAAACAGAAGAAAATAGTTGATAAACTGAATACATTAAAAGACAAGGCTGTTAATGCAAAAGATGACCCTGAACGCTTTGCGGAGATTATATATGATTTCCTTTGCGAAGCGGGAGCGGGGTATACAGATTTTTTGCTCTACTTATATCCGTGTTACAAGTCGCTGTCAAGTGTCTTTGGATATTCTCATAACTCAGGTACTTTGCGTACACTAAAAATGTCCGAAGTGCTTGATACCACAAAGACCGTTGACTTAAAAGTTCTTTCCGGATGTTTAGTAGTAAAACTGCCTCGTGTTCCAGTTAAACACTTTAAAAGAACAACTCTGTTTCGAGATGAAATTGCATTGCGGTTAGACCAGTTGATTGATAATCATTCATTGCCCATGATTCGAAGGAAATACTTTACAATTGCTCATGTATTTCCTTCCGATACAAGTCCCGTGTCAATCCCTGACAACGATAACTATGACTATAAGTGCATTGTTGATACAATCGTTGATAAGCTCGGTTACGGAGACGGGGGATGCGATAATTGGTTTCAATTATTGTCTATCCAAAACGACAACCTTTCCGAAGGCAGCTACATCATTGTTTCTCCTCTGGATTCTAATCTGGGAGGTAAATTCCATTCAACGGATTGCCTCTTGGAATTCCTGTCCGGTGAGTTTGCAAATTGAGATAAATATTTCATCTATGAAATACATCAAATTTTTATCTCAAAATGAGTGAATTTTTGAAAGCATGAATTGTGACAATCCATCGGTAGCATAATCGGTGAGATTTGAGGATTTTTAGGCTTGGGATTCGTTGAAGATTTTTCTCGTTGACGAACCATATAGCCAGAAAATATAACTTGGAAAGGAGAAAAATCGTTGAGTAAATATGAGTTGGAAAAGTCTATTCTTGGAGTAATGCTGCCAGACGGAATTGCTTTGTCGGCAGCATTAAGGACAATAACTGATAATCAGGCTTATGTCAGATCCGTTATTCCCAAACTTATAAAGAAGGGCTTTATAGCGGACAGAAAAATCACTATATCGTTAAACGGTAAGAGATACCCTGTCCGCTATGAAGGCATAACGCAGACGGGTCTGCAATGGTTAAAGGATAATAGTGATGAAGAATGGATAAAACATCTTCCTGATCCGATACCGTCGTTTAATTTAACTAAGGGATATAGTAATGATAAACTGAACAAGCTCCTTAAAAGTATTACAGCTTCGATTATATTCAAGCAGTTTAATATCCCGACATGGCAAGAAGAAAAGGAATATGGGCATATACCGGAAGTTAATTCCGTTTCATTAAAGGATTTGATAGGAATGGCAAGAATGGAGCAGGCCCATGATAAGACTGTGAACGAAAATTGTGCTGAATGTCAAAAAAACAGTAGTTTAACAGATGTATATTTCCACTCGTTTAGTATATGTGAATATTTCAAGTTAAGTAAAGAAGAAGTACAGCAGTATAAGTTCTCAAACCATATTGGCTTGTTAATAAGACGTTCTAAATCTTATTTAATATGTTGTACTAATCAAAAAGGCTTATCATTAAGAACAGGAGTTGTGTGCAGAACCAGAAGTTTTGCTGCATCGTTCTTGGCAAGAAACAATTTGACAAGTGAATTAAATGATGCTGTGCAGACCGGACTGGTATTATGCAAGAATAATGTGGAATTTGAGAAGTTCTTTAAAGAGAATTATGAAAGTATGATATCCGAAAGAAACAGGCAAAGAAAAAATAGATTTGCTGATATGTTCAAGAACCTGCATGTAATACCTATAACCAGAGCCGGTCTATATGAGTTGGACGGAATACTGTATTATGGTGAAGATTTGCACAAAAAGGCAACACAAAAACTGTTGAAAGGCAATGATGATTTTACAGAGCATGACAAGGTTTTATATCCTTTAACATATCAGGGACTGCCGGTCTATATTGGAATAGACATGGAATTAACGACAATGCAAAGATTTGTTAAAGATGCATTATCGGAGGATAACAGAGACATGACATACATCGTAATATGTTATGAGTGGCAGAAAGGATACTATCAGAAGATACTTCCTGAAAATGTCAGTTACCATATTGTAGAAGATAATTTTATATATGACGATTAAAACAAAAATAAAATAATAATAAAATAATAATAAAATAATAATTAATTAAAATAAATAAAAAAATATATTATTTTATTTTCTGTCAATAATCTGTTAAAAATCCGATGAAATGAGCAGAACACAACAGAAGATGGAAAGGAATGATGATAAAATGCGAAGCAGAAAATGTCAGCCGAAAACAAAAGATTTTTAGCTGAATTGAGGTGAGTAAGGAATGATTCAGAAAAGCCGAAAACAAAATCTATTTACAGAGCCATATAGAGGACCGGTAATAGAGGCTACAAGACAAAACCGAATGATATGGTGCAAGCGTTGCGGTGAGGCGGTAGGAATATATGACATGACATCACAATGATATCACAAAGATGGAAACTACTGCAAGATATGTGGTGCAAAAATAGAGATATAAATAAATATGGAAGTTCATGGGTTGTTAATAGTTTGTTTACATTTTTGTGCTATAATATAACTATAAAACAACTGAAATATAACAAAAAATAGCACTGAATGGTGTTAAACCTGCAATTTAACACATAGAATAAATCACAAACAGGAGTAGAAGAGAGATGGCAAAGAAGAAAAAATATGAAGTTGGAGATGTAATAGGCGACCTTAAAATAATATATGATTTTGGGAATGCCGAGAATGGACACCATTATTATAAATGCAAATGTTTAAAATGCGGCAGAACAGAAATAGTGCAGACTTTTCGGTTAAATAAGGAACACCCTGCGTGTCGTTTCTGTATGAATTATGTAAATGACTATAGAGACAAGATAGTGGACGGATATAAGATTATAGACGAGACAGACAAGAGGAGTTCAAGCCGAAATCTTATATGGAATTGCCGCTGTATGAGTTGCGGGAAGGTTATAGAAGTTACATCGAACAGAATATGCAGGGGCGATATGCCGAAATGTTCATGTGACAGATACAGAAAAGCTCCAAGCCGCTCTTTTATTGCGCAGCTCTTTTAAAAGAACTACGAAGTCGAGGTTTATGTTTCATATAAAAAACGGAGGCGCGAAGCCGCCTATGGACAGATTGGTATTGAAACTTTACAGACCATTTAGTCCTGCACGGAACGCTTGCAAAATACATATCAAATGACATGGGATGTAATAGAAATTATCCGATAATGACATAGCAGCATTTGAATATGGCATGAAACTGTGCAGAAAACATGGGCTTACATATATGACAGTAGTAAGTGAAAGGAATATGTAAAAAAATGATAGTAACGATAAATAAAGCAATATTACATGTATGCGATTACACCAACGGAATGACATCAATATCTGAAACAGAACTTGATGTACATGAAGCGGCGGTCAATGTCTACATAACAAAACATATAGAAAAGAGTTATGACAGTGAGACGTCGAGCCGAGGAAAATTCAATAAAACAAGCTCACTGTATCGAGCAATACAGGGCAGCAACGATTTTGTGTATATATCGAGGTTAATAGTTGAAAAACTACACTCTGCTCTATGTGATGCAGATAATCCCAAACCGGCAGATGTACTTGTATGTGAATGCATGATTGGTACAGATAAGGTGCTTGCCATATTAAAGCTTGACAATAAGCCGGGATATGTACATCAAATAACATCAAATGATGGACATCCATTCAATACGCTTTCATGCAGC
Organism: uncultured Lachnospiraceae bacterium; assembly: GCA_964579875.1. Taxonomy (GTDB): domain Bacteria; phylum Bacillota; class Clostridia; order UBA1381; family UBA1381; genus Ornithomonoglobus. The sequence goes on from CAZOHJ010000013.1 coordinate 6,019, forward strand.
CCGGCAATATTGCCCCAAACAATCAATGAATATGCGTATATAATTAATGACGGAGAAAATATTCTATTTTCCGGCAAGACATATAAAATAATGGACGAGCGTATAGACGTAATGTGTGATTTGGTTCTTGAGTGCAGCTGTGAAACTGCATCAAGTAAGAAAGCCTATAGTTCAATCACCAAGACACTGCGAAGCCATACATCCGATCAGGTAGAAAGCGCTGTGAAACTGAAAAGATTTATGCTGGATACCGTGGAAGAGAACAGCGAAGCTGTGAAACCGGAGTATACGTTAGAAGAGCTTTCATCGAAAGTGATTGGTTCGCCGTCAGACAGGGAAGATTTTATAAACGCTAATATTAAGGCAGGAGTAATCGGTAATGAGGATGACAAGCTTATTATAGATGATTATCTTGTTAAAAAAGTAAATGAAAAGATGAAGATTGTTACGAACACCGGCGTAGAAATAAAATTCCCATTTGAAATGTACAACAACAGGCAACTGATGGAAATAATAACGAACGGGGATGGAACACAATCCATCAAATTTAATGGCATAGAGGAAATCAAAGTCAAGTAAATAAGGAAAGGAGAGAGCAGAGGGATAGCTACAGCGGCTTTTCCTTATGCTTGCAGTATCCCTTTGCCATAAACATAATATGGAATTAATGACAAGAAAAGAAGTTGCAGAATATCTAAAGGTGGGGCAATCATTAGCGGATAAAATCATAAATGATCCACATTTTGACGGAAAATTAAATTTGGGTCGTAGAGTTCTTGTAAGTAAAGAGAAACTTGAAGACTATATGGAAAGCCGAATAGGATAAAAATAATACAAACTAATAACCCCTTGAAATATTATTATGTTTGTGTTATAATTATTCTCAAAGTGGATATTAGTTTTACTGAAAGGAGGATTTTCAGTGGGACGACGACCCAAAGGGACGGGAAACATACGTCAACGCGAAAACGGCACATGGGAAGGACGATATCGAAACAGTGCTGGGAAGCGTGTTAGCATTTATAGAAACACAAAGAAAGAGGTGAAAGAAGAACTTGAAAAATTAATTTATGTGCATAATAACAGCCAATTTGATGATACAGGCGGCGATGTACCATTAAGTATATGGTTTGAACATTATATTGAATTAAAACAATATTCTGTCAGACCTCAGACCATAGAGCAGATGAAAATGGCGTTTCACAATCATATTGAACCAATAATAGGCAAAAAGGAAATGTGCAATATAACCCCTAACGATACATTCCAAGTATTAACAGCAGCAAAAGAAAAGGGATTGAGTCTATCAACACAGAGTAATATATATACACATATGAATGCGATGTTTAATTTTGCGGCTTCCGAAAGAGTCATACAGCGCAGTCCAATGTTGGTTGTAAAAAATGAGAGCAGGTGCAAAACAACGCGACGTGCTTTAACCAATGAAGAGATTACAATAATATTACAGTATCTACGGGACAGAGATTATAAATTTTATCTTATAACGTGTACGTTATTGTATACAGGAATGCGAGCCGGAGAACTCTGTGGTATAAAATGGAAAGACTTTGATAAAGATTTTACGACAGTTGATGTTACAGAGTCATTAACCAGCAAAAAGTATGGGCATGAAACAAAAACCAAATATAGCCAGAGGACAATACCATTGAATGATTTTCTAAGAGAGGAATTCATTAAAAGAAGTAAGGCAAAAGGCAGTTTATATGACCCTGATGAATATGTCTTCTTAAATAGATATAAAAAGCCTTATTATACACAATTAATTGATATAAGGTTTAAAGTCTATAAAAAAGAAATAGAACAAACGTATGGAATAGATTTAACCGGGATTACACCACATTATTTCAGACATACCTTTGCAACAAAAGGGATCGAAAGCGGAGTAGATATTGTTAGTATGAAAGATTTATTAGGACATGCCAGCTGTGAAACATTATTGCAAACATATGCGCATGCGAATGCAAAAACAAAGGCAACATCAATACAAAGAATAACCCAGTCGATTCAAAGCTGATTGCAAACTATAAACTCCGAAAGGTATAAAATATAAGGGGTACATAAGGGGTATGCTAAATAATAAGGGGTAATAGCATGTGACGTAAACTTATGGTAAGAAAATGATTGAGGAAGAGTGGTTAAGATAAAAGCTTTAAGTTTAATAAATCGCTCTTTAATTAATTTAAAGCTAAGATGGAATGAAAAAATTCTGACAGAAATAAAATAAAGGTTGCTTTATTCAGTAAAGTGGTATATAATAATAAATATTAAATTTTTGAAAAAGGAGAAAACAATGGCAGGATCAATATACGGAAAAATATTCAAAATTACAACCTGGGGCGAATCACACGGTACAGCATTAGGCGTTGTAATTGACGGCTGTCCGGCGGGTCTGGAGTTGTCTGAGAAGGATGTCCAGATATATCTTAACCGCAGAAAACCGGGACAGTCGATGTTTTCAACTCCGCGTAAAGAGGATGATGCGGTAGAAATTTTATCCGGCGTTTTCGAAGGCCAAACCACGGGTACGCCTATATCAATGGTAGTTTATAATAAAACTCAGCGTTCGGCGGATTACAGCGAAATAGCAAATTTTTACCGTCCGGGACACGCGGACTATACCTTTGATGAAAAATACGGTTTCAGAGATTATCGCGGCGGCGGCAGATCCTCCGGCAGAGAAACAATAGGCAGAGTCGCAGCAGGTGCTGTAGCCGCAAAGCTTCTTAAATCTCTCGGTATTGAAATTCTCACTTATGCGAAATCGATCGGGCCTCATGAGATTGATTATTCAAATTTTGATCGTGAAGAGATTTATAATAACAGCCTTTATATGCCGGACAAATATGCGGCTGAAAAAGCAGGCGAATATGTTACTGAAATGTGCAGATCCCATGATTCTGCGGGCGGAATTGCGGAATGCATTGTAACGGGAATGCCAACAGGCATCGGCGAGACTGTATTTGATAAGCTTGATGCAAATCTGGCGAAGGGAATTATGTCAATCGGCGCGGTAAAGGGCTTTGAAATCGGTGACGGCATGGCAGTCGCAAAGGCAATCGGCTCGTTAAATAACGATAACTTCCGCATGGCAGACGGCAGCGTTGAAAAAATCACTAACCACAGCGGAGGTATACTTGGCGGCATGAGTGACGGCTCCCCTATCATCATGCGCGCCGCATTCAAGCCTACTCCGTCAATACTGCATGAGCAGCATACAGTCAACAAATCCGGCGAGGATATCACGGTTTCGATCAAAGGCAGACACGACCCGATAATAGTTCCCAGAGCAGTTGTAGTAATGGAAGCAATGGCTGCGGTTACAATTGCGGATGCCGTTCTGGAAAACATGACTGCAAGGCTTGATAGAATAGTGGAATTTTACAACAAATAAATAAGCCAAATAAAATGGTTCGGTTCCCGCTTAAGGTACCGAACCATTTGTTTTTTTATATATTATATTACCGGATCTCCTTATGGAAGCTCTGAAGCGACTTCACGCTGCCGTTGCCTGACTGAACTGCCTTTATTCCCGCAATACAAGCCTTACCTTCCGCCATCGTTGTCATATAAGGTATTCTGCCCTTAATGGCAGCTTTTCTTATATAGCTGTCATCTGCAGCGCCTTTCTTATCATTAGGCGTGTTAATAACAATTGAAACCTCATTGTTTGTTATTATATCAAGGATATTCGGTCTGCCCTCGTTAAGCTTTGCAACAGTCCTGGCAGGTATCCCGTATGGCGCGAGATACTTTACAGTACCCTTTGTTGAAATAATACTAAAGCCGCAGTCGATAAAGCTCTGTGCAAGCTCTGCGACCTCGTACTTATCCCTGTCATTCACGCTGATAAGCACATTGCCGCCTGTCGGTAGCGCGATCTTTGTCGCCTCCTCAGCCTTTGCAAAAGCCTCTCCGAATGAGGATGCCATACCGAGAACCTCGCCGGTTGATCTCATTTCAGGTCCGAGAACCGGGTCAACCTCCGGGAACATATTGAACGGGAACACAGCTTCTTTTACTCCATAATACGGAATAACATTTTCCTTGATATCAGCTACCGGTGACGGTCTGCCTGTGAGCGGAGCCGTAATGATCTCAGTTGCCAGAGGAACCATACGGATACCGCACACCTTTGATACAAGAGGAACAGTCCTGGACGCTCTCGGATTAGCTTCAAGAACATATACCTTGTCCCCCTCAATAGCGTACTGCATATTCATAAGACCGCGTACATTCATTTCCTTTGCGATCTTTTTAGTGTATTCCTTAATTGTTTTAACGTGCTCTGCCGGTATATTCATTGACGGCAGAATACATGCCGAGTCGCCGGAGTGAACACCGGCAAGCTCGATATGCTCCATAACAGCCGGAACAAATACATTTTCACCGTCCGATATAGCGTCCGCTTCACACTCTGTGGCATGATTTAAGAAACGGTCAATAAGTATCGGTCTGTCCGGTGTAACGCCGACCGCGGCGTTCATATAAATTCTGAGGCTTTCCTCATCATGCACAACCTCCATGCCGCGTCCTCCGAGCACATATGACGGACGAACCATAACCGGATAGCCTATTTGATCTGCAATCGCGATCGCCTCATCAATATCCACAGCCATGCCCGATTCCGGCATGGGTATTTCAAGCTTATCCATCATTGCGCGGAACAGATCCCTGTCCTCTGCAAGGTCGATCGTTTCCGGTGTTGTTCCTAAGATATTTACACCGTTCTTTTTAAGCTCTGCCGCAAGATTAAGCGGTGTCTGTCCGCCGAACTGCGCAATAACGCCGAGCGGTTTTTCCTTTTCGTGAATGCTCAAAACATCTTCAAGGGTAAGCGGCTCAAAATAGAGCTTATCCGATGTGTCATAATCCGTTGAAACGGTTTCCGGATTACAGTTTACGATAATTGTTTCAAAGCCAAGCTTTTTAAGAGCCATTGCGGCATGAACACAGCAGTAATCAAATTCTATCCCCTGCCCTATTCTGTTCGGCCCGCCGCCGAGGATCATAATCTTCGGCTTGTCCGATGCCTTGCTTTCATCCTTTATATTGTATGACGAATAGTAATAAGCCGCGTCCTTTGTTCCGCTTACATGGACGCCCTCCCATGCCTCAACGACACCGTTGGCAATTCTCATCTTACGGATTTCCTCTTCCGTTACTCCGAGAAGTCCCGCAATATATCTGTCCGAAAAACCGTCCTTTTTAGCCTGCTCAAGCAGCTCACCGGGCAGCTTTGCTCCCTTGTATGACGCGATAATTTCTTCCTCGTCAACAAGCTCCTGCATCTGTTCGATGAAATAGCGCTTAATCCTTGTAAGCTCCCAAAGCTCGTCAATTGTCGCTCCCTTTCTGAGCGCCTCATACATTATAAACTGTCTTTCGCTTGACGGTGTGCGAAGCATTGCAAGCAGTTCATCCTTTGTTTTGTCTGCAAAGTCCTTTGCGCCGCCGAGACCGTAACGACCCGTTTCAAGTGAACGTATAGCCTTCTGGAATGCCTCTTTATAGGTCTTGCCGATTGACATGACCTCGCCGACAGCGCGCATCTGTGTTCCGAGCTTATCCTCAGCGCCCTTGAATTTCTCAAAGGCCCAGCGTGCAAACTTGATAACCACATATTCACCGTCCGGATAATATTTATCAAGCGTGCCGTACTTTCCGCACTCAATATCCGAAAGATCCAGACCGCAGGCAAGCATTGCCGAAACAAGAGCTATCGGGAAGCCTGTAGCCTTTGACGCAAGCGCCGATGAACGCGAGGTTCTCGGATTGATTTCTATAACAATAATTCTTCCGTCCTCAGGATTTCTTGCAAACTGTACATTTGTTCCGCCGATCACCTCGATCGCCTCAACGATCTTATACGCCTGTCTTTGCAGCTCCGCCTGAACCTCCTCCGGTATTGTAAGCATAGGCGCCGAGCAGAAGGAGTCGCCGGTATGAACTCCGAGCGGATCAATATTCTCTATAAAGCATACCGTAATCATATTATTTGACGAGTCACGGACAACTTCAAGCTCCAGTTCCTCCCAGCCAAGAACCGATTCTTCAACAAGAACCTGTCCAACAAGGCTTGCCTGAAGTCCTCTTGCGCATACGGTCCTTAATTCCTCTGTATTGTACACAAGACCGCCGCCTGCGCCGCCCATGGTATATGCCGGACGGAGCACGACAGGATAGCCGAGCTTATCGGCAATTTTAAGAGCCTCGTCAACCGAGTATGCAACCTCACTGCGCGCCATTTCAATGCCGAGTCTGTTCATTGTTTTCTTGAACTCAATTCTGTCCTCGCCGCGGTCAATAGCGTCAACCTGTACGCCGATAACCTTAACGCCGTACTTATCAAGCACGCCCTCCTTCGCAAGCTCCGAGCAGAGGTTAAGACCCGACTGTCCGCCGAGGTTCGGCAGCAGTGCATCGGGACGCTCCTTTTCTATGATCTGTGTAAGTCTTTCCACATTAAGCGGCTCAATATAGGTCACGTCAGCCGTCTCCGGATCCGTCATTATAGTAGCCGGATTTGAGTTAACCAGCACAATTTCATAACCGAGCTTTCTGAGCGCCTTACAGGCCTGTGTACCCGAATAGTCAAACTCACATGCCTGACCGATAATAATCGGGCCTGAGCCTATTATAAGCACCTTGTGGATATCGTCACGTTTCTTCATATTAATCTCCTTTTCATAATGTGTTATACAATATATAGTATCCTATATTTTATAAGTTTTGTCAAGATATTTTTCAGAATTATTTAACCCCTCTGTTAAAAATTCTGCCTTATGACATATATTTATAAATTGCGTTTCTGAGACATCTTGCCGTTATATCGTCCGCCTCAAGGTCAAAGCCGCAGTAAAGCAGCTGTGCATTCCCTTTTCTGATCTCAAACAGCGGTGATTCGGGTATGTTGCTGACAAAGTTAGGAACTATCTCCACAACAGGTTTTGCGCTCTCAGGCAGCGGGGTTATCACAGAGTTTTCCATAAGAGTTTTCCACTGGTAATCAGGATATTTCTCTGTCGGGAAGGATTTGAATATTTCATGCCCTGTGTCTATAACGGCGCCGAGCGGCTTAGGCGTCGGGAAATGCACAGGCGACCAGAATACTGGTATAAAGCTCCCCTGCTCCGGGTTTTCAAACAGCTCGCCGGTAACAATCGCTTTGCCGCCCTTTACGATAATTTCGTCAAGCTCCTTTTGGCTTCTTATAATCCGGGGTTCCTCAGAATGCTTTTCCGCAAACACAAATATTCTCCACATATTTTTGTGTCCCTTAACCGTCACTTCGACCTTGAGAAGAGAAGATTTTTTTATTCCGCTTAGCGGAACAGATAATTCCGTATCATATGTATCTGCGCCGTAAAACAACTCTCCGTTAATGTATATTCTTACCTCATACAGCGGATGTGATATTTTGACGTCACCAAAGTCATATAAATCCAGCTTTGCCTTAAGCGTATCGGTATTGGCAAAAATACGTCCTGCCTTAAACAACGGCACAACATCGTTGCAGAAGCCGCGCCATTCCCCGGGGCTAATAAGCCCCTTGCTTTCATAGAACACGTCGAGAATACCTACCGTTGCCGTACTTTGACCTGTATAGTCCGAAAGCGACAGCAGCTCTATACCGCCGAAATCATGGGTTCTCAGTGCCGCCTCAATATCCTCCTTATACAGCTTTATCTGAAGGTCGCCGGAAGCTCTTATATATTCCTCCATGCGTTCATACACTCCTCGACTTATCATGCCTTTTTTAATTATATCAAAATTCACGGGAAGCATATTTCCGGTATATTTACCGCATATATCAACGTCTGGATAGGTGCAGTACTGACCTGCCTCAAAGGATATTATCGGAACACTCAATTCAGAAACCGCCTTGCTGTAATCAAGACAGGTGTCCTTTGCCGCTTCATCATGCATATTCTGTATGCGTATATGATTGAAATTTGCATCAAATGCGCAGAAATAATCCTCGCACGGCAGCACAGGGTGATCAAAATTCGAGGTGAGGGTATACAAACGACGGCTGTCATATGCCTTTGTTTGAATTATTATCTGCTCAAGCAAATCAAAGGCTCCCATGTTTTCGTTACCGTTTGAGAACATGATAAAGCTCGGATGATTGCCGTAGGCGTCCGAAATTCTTACCGCTTCACGGGGATAGTAATCATTGTGTACGGGATCGTCGCCCAGTTCAAGGGCACACACATCCTTATTCAGCCACATCGGCATTTCGACCGACAGATACAGTCCCATCTCGTCTGCCGCATCAAATGCCGCCTCCGGCGGACACCACGCATGAAAACGTACATGGTTAAGACCGTAGCTTTTTACTATTCCGAATCGTTTTCTCCAGAACATCTTATCAGCCGCCGGATACCCTGTCAGAGGAAACTGGGCGCAGTCTATTGTACCGCGGAGTGAGATCTGCCTTCCGTTAAGCAGCAGCTTTTTATTTTCACTTTTTATTGTCCTCATACCGAAACGAACGGAAGCTTCATCCGTGACCTTGCCGCCAATGCACATTCTGACATTCAACGTGTACAGAGCAGGATTAAATTCGCTCCAAAAACACGGATTTTCAATATCATACCTGTAATAATCAGGCTGCCGTGAATTAAACAGCTTTCTTTCAAATCTTTTTTCGCCCAGGCTGCTGCCGTCAGGCGCTGTCACAATGAGAGTTACCGAAGCGTCAGTCTGCTCTGTAGGTGAGCAGGTTTCACTCACCTCAACTACCCTGACGCTGATCCCTTTTTCATCGGGATACACCTGTATATTTTCAAGATGCTCCGTTTCACGGCATTGCAGCTCCATACGTCCGATTATGCCGTTCCAATAGCCCTGCGTATCTATACTGTAGCCGCTTGCCATAATGCCCATGTTAAGAAGATTGCGGTTATCAATACAAACAGTAACCGTGTGAATGCCCGGCGTCATTATGCCGGTCAGATTATATATGTGCGGTGTGCTTAGCTCTATGATCTGCCGTCCTGCTTGTCTGCCGTCAATCCACAGCTCAGAGGCTATATTTACTCGTTCAAGAAAAAGGCTGATGTGCTTCCCTTCCCAATCCTGCGGGATATTAATCTCGCGCTGAACATACAGCCTGCCTATGTATTCATATTTTTCACGAGGCGCCCTGACTGCTTCCCTTGAAAATTCGTTATAGTATTCCTGTTTTATTCCTATTCCGTTTTCACAGGCAGAGCCGGGAAGATAAAAACCGCCCCGCCATTCGCCTGTGAACTGTCCGTGTCCGTCATTTTCAAGGCTGAGCGGAGACAGGCTGAAACTCCACTCGCCTCTTATATCTATAGTTTTCATACTATATACTCTACCACAAATCCCCCGAAATGTCAAGCGGCCTGTTTTTTGTGATCGGGAGCTTTTTCAGCAAGTAGAACGCCGAGCAGTATCATTGCGCCGCCCATCATCTGACCTGCGCTTACATTTTCACCAAGGAACACCGCGCCCATTATGACGCTTGTAATAGGCTCAACGGTTGAGAGTATTCCCGCCGTAGACGCGCCCTCATATCTTACACCAAGCTGGAACAGCGGCATTGCGCCAAGGGTCACAAGAAATGATATTATAGCCGAAACACTCCATGAAAGCGGCGATATATCAAAGGACAGCGATCCTGTCGCCGCGCCGAACAGCAGAACGGATATACTCATTATAACCATGACATAGAAGGTCAGCACAATATAGTCCATTCTATCAAGCCCCGAATGGTCGATGTATATAACATAAAAGCTGTAGAATATTCCGGACAGTATGGCAAGAATAATTCCGATGGTATCAGCCCCGTGGCTTATATCGCTGAACATAAATATACCTACCGTCACAAAAACAACTGCGCTTAGAGTTACTCTTGACAGCTTTTCACGATATAGCACCGCTGAGGACAGCACTATTATAAGCGGATAGACAAAGTGTAATGTTGTCGCAAGACCTGTTGCGATATAGTGGTATGAAAGATATAAAAACAAAATCGGAAGCGCGCCGCCGAAAATTCCGAGAATTATAACGCGGCGCAGAACCGCGCGGCTTAAACGCAGCCTTCGTTTGTCCGCGCGTATCATCGCATACAGCACCGGTATGGAAATTGTGCTTCTTAAAAATGTAAGCGTAATTCCGTTCATGCCGCCTTTGTATGCGACGGCCGCAAGCACCGGCAGTATTCCGTATATAAAAGCGGACAATATCAAAAAAAGCCTGCCCTTCGTCATGAAACCAACTCCATTCATCGGAAGGGAAAGCTTTATTTTTATAATTACAGATTATCCAGCTCGCTCTTCCACAGATTTACGGAAGCGTCTGACGGCATACGCCAGTCACCTCTCGGAGAAAGAGCAACCGTGCCAACCTTAGGCGCGTCCGGCATACAGCTGCGCTTGAACTGCTGACGGAAAAAGCGGCGGTAAAAGGTTTTTAGCCATTCGAGAATAAAGGCTCTGTCATATTCACCCTCAAATGCCTTGACGGCAAGCCGTAATATTTTTGACGGTCTGTATCCGTAGCGAAGCAGATGGAACAGGAAGAAGTCATGAAGCTCATAGGGGCCTACGATTTTTTCCGTTTTCTGCGCAATTTCACCGTCCTTAGGCGGCAGCAGCTCAGGGCTGACCGGAGTATCAAGAATATCCTGCAGGGTTATTTTCAGCAGATCATTTTTGGTTCTTGATGCCTCATAGTCGACAAGATAACGGATAAGGGTTTTGGGAACGCCCGCATTTACTGCATACATACTCATGTGATCACCGTTATAGGTTGCCCAGCCGAGCGCCATTTCCGACAAATCGCCTGTGCCGATCACCATGCCGCCTGTTTTGTTGGCGATATCCATTATAACCTGAGTTCTTTCCCTCGCCTGGCAATTTTCGAAGGTTACATCGTAGTTCTCCGGATCCTGTCCTATATCCTCAAAATGCTTCAGAACCGCCTCACGGATATTTACCTCCATAAAGGTCACACCCAGAGATTTTGCAAAATTCACGGCATTGTTATAGGTTCTGCTTGTTGTACCGAAACAGGGCATTGTTACGGCATATATACCCTCTCTGTTCTTGCCAAGATAATCAAAGGCTCTTGCCGTTACCAGCAGGGCAAGCGTTGAATCAAGTCCTCCGCTGACGCCTATAACCGCGGTCTTTGACCATGTATGCTCAAGACGCTTTGCAAGACCCCTAGACTGGATTGTGAGTATTTCCTCACTTCTCTTTTCCCGCTCGTTTAAGTCATTCGGAACAAACGGTGTTTTGTCAATATATCGGTCAAGCACGGTATCCGTTTTTTTCATTTCAAGCTCTGCATAGGTGTATTCCTTCATTCCGCTGTTGCGGAAGGTTGTGGTTTTTCTTCTCTCAGATGTAAGTCTTTCCAGATCCGCCGCCGCATATACACATGAATTTGTAAATCTTTCGGTTCTTGCAAGGATAGTCCCGTTTTCGGATATTATATCATCTCCCGCGAACACAAGATCTGTTGTTGATTCGCCGTAGCCCGCATCGGAATAGATGTATACCGAATATAATCTCGCGCTCTGGCTTTTCACGAGCATTTCGCGGTATTCCGCTTTTGAAATAAGCTCATCAGAGGCAGAAAGATTTGCGATTACAGTCGCGCCCGCAAGAGCGTGGGAATTTGACGGCGGATTTACCGTCCAGAGATCCTCGCATATCTCAATCCCGAGAACAAATTCAGGCATTGCCTTTGCCGTAAAAAGTATATTTGAGCCGAAGGGAACGCCTTCTCCCAGGAAATCAATATATCTTACCTCCGCGCTGCCCTCCATAAAATGACGCTGCTCATAAAACTCACTGTAGTTGGGGATGTTCATTTTAGGAACAAGTCCCTTTATGTGACCGTGATTAACAACCGCGGCGCAGTTATACAGCATATTATCAACGATTACAGGAAGCCCGACAACGGCAGTTATATCTATACTCTCCGTTGCCTTTTTAATTCTGTCAAGCCCTTCAATCGCGCCGTCTGTAAGCGAACGCTGCAAAAAAAGATCACCGCAGGTATATGCTGTTATGCACAGCTCCGGGAATACAATAAGCTTAGCGCCGTTCCGGTCCGCTTCAAGCATTGTCTTTATTATTTTGTCTGTGTTATATTCCGTGTCGGCTACCCTGATATCCGTTGTCGCCGCGGCAAGCTTTATAAATCCGTCCTTCATATATTATCCTTTCCGCTATTGCCTTTTTCCTTTATTCTTGCCCAATATACCTTTGCGGCATTCTCTGTTTTATTCTCCCCGTATTTGTAATATTTTCTGTTCTTTATATTGTCAGGAAGATACTGCTGCTCAACATAATGATCAGGATAGGAATGGGGATATTTGTAATCCACCCCGTGCCCGAGCTTTGCCGAGCCGCCGTAATGCGAATCCTTCAGATGCGGCGGAATATCGCCTGTATCCATGACGCTTAGATCCGCAAGAGCCGCATCGATCGCGCTTATTGCGCTGTCTGATTTCGGCGCCGTTGCAAGCAGAATAACCGCCTCAGCCAATGGTATGCGCGCCTCAGGCAGTCCGAGCTGCAACGCGGCATCCACGCAGGACTTTACAACCGTTATCGCCTGCGGATACGCAAGCCCTATATCCTCCGCTGAAATCACAAGCAGTCTGCGGCATATGCTCTGCAAATCGCCCGCAGCAACAAGCCGCGCAAGATAATGCACCGCCGCATCCGGGTCAGAGCCTCGGATCGACTTCTGAAAGGCGGACAGTATATCATAATGGCTGTCACCGTCCTTATCGTAGCGCAGCGCTTTTTTCTGTGCTGCCTGCTCTGCAAGCTCCAGAGAAATACTGACCCTACCTGAGGTATCAGGGTGAACCGCCATAAATACGGCCTCAATTGAATTTAAAGCCTTCCGCACATCACCGTTTGCGGCATGAGCAAGAAGCGGTATTGCATCGGGATCAATATCGACCTTATAGCTTGAGAAAAACTCACTTTTCAGTATATCAGCCGCGCGATACAACGCCGCTTCAATATCTGCCGGTTCGATCTGTTTAAATTCAAAAACAATACTTCGCGACAGCACCGCGTTATAAACATAGAAATACGGATTTTCTGTAGTGCTTGCAATAAGCGTAATTTTTCCGTTTTCCATAAATTCAAGAAGTGACTGCTGCTGTTTTTTATTGAAATGCTGAATCTCGTCCAGATAGAGCAGTACACCATCGGGAGCAAGAAAAGAATCCAAGGTTCCAACAATATTCTTTATATCCGCAACGGACGCGGTCGTGGCATTAAGTCGGTGCAGTGTCTTTCCCGTATTTGCGGCGATAATATTTGCAACGGTGGTCTTGCCCACTCCGCTCGGCCCGTAGAATATCATATTCGGGATCTCGTTGTTTTCTATTATACGCCTTAAAAGCTTTCCCTCGCCCAAAAGGTGCTTTTGCCCCACAACCTCATCTATGGTCTGCGGTCTTATCCTGTCTGCAAGAGGTGTCCGCATTATAGCTTTGCCTTCCTATTGGCTGTTGCCTCAGCCTTTAATGCCTCAATCTCCTCCTCTGAAACGGTTGTCATGAATGAACGGTTGCAGTCCTTGATTTTCTCTATCTTATCCAGAGCATCGTTATATTTTCCAAGCTTGTTATCTATCTGAGCGCCATGATACCATGCCTCAACAAATTTCGGCTGTCTTTCGAGCACCTTATCCGAAATCTCCTTAGCCTTTTCATATTCACCTCTGTTATAATAGCAGATAAGCATATTATCCATAATATCACGGTCATCACCGGCATAGTCCATTGCCTCGGCGCAGAAATCAAAGGTTTCCTGAGCCATCGGAGCCTTTAACAGCTTGAAGAAGCCGAGCATACCGTAAAGCATTGTGTTCTTGAAGCCATCATTGAAAAGCTCCTCTGCGTCCGCTATTGCCTCATCAAGATTTCCCTGCTTATAATAACACATACAACGCTGTATTACTGCGCGGCCCTTATACTTAGGACTGAGCTTGTAGCAGAGCATATTGTTAACCACCTGCTCAGCAGCGTCAACATCGCCGGTCCTGAGCAGGACATATGAGTATTCGATTCTTATATCGCCCTTTGCATGACCTGTTTTTACCGCCTTTTCATACCACTGCTTGGCGTCTGAATAGTCCGCATTGTCAAAGCAGCGCGCGCCCTTGCTGCGGTAAATCTGCGGAAGGAAATGATAAATTCCGTATGCAATAAGAACAAGAGATACGGCAATTCCCAGAAAAATATTAAACTTGTATGCAAAAAATAATAACGCGCCGATTATTACGGCTGTAAGTATTGTGTTCATAAATCTTTTTCCTTTCCAAAAGTAAGCTTTTTATATCATACCATAATAATACCACATTTCAGAGATTTTGTAAACATAAAAAGAAAAAAATTACGCATATCACACTTTTCGTCATTGCTGTGATACGCGTAATCATAATTCGTATTCAGAACTCAGCCGTACCTACTGTTCTCGGAAACGGGAGCACATCGCGGATATTCTGCATACCGGTGATATACATTACAGCTCTTTCAAATCCGAGACCAAATCCCGCGTGCTTGTTTGTGCCGTACTTTCTGAGATCAAGATACCAGTCGTAATCCTTAGGGGCAAGACCAAGCTCGCTCATTCTTTCAACAAGAACGTCATAGTTCTCCTCCCTCTGGCTTCCTCCGATGATTTCACCGATGCCGGGCACAAGTACATCGACCGCAGCGACTGTCTTCTTATCGTCATTAAGCTTCATGTAGAAGGCCTTGATCTCTTTCGGGTAATCTGTTACCATAACAGGACGCTTGAATACCGTTTCGGTTAAATATCTTTCATGCTCTGTCTGGAGATCCGAACCCCATTCTACCTTATACTGGAATTTGTCATTGTGCTTTTTGAGTATCTCTATCGCTTCGGTATAGGTCACGCGCGCAAATTCGTTTGATACAACATTGTGAAGTCTGTCAAGCAGCCCCTTGTCGATAAACTTGTTGAAGAACTCCATTTCCTCCGGCGCATTTTCAAGACAATAGTTTATGATATACTTCAGCATATCCTCCGCCAGATCCATGTCATCCGCAAGGTCAGCGAATGCAATTTCCGGCTCTATCATCCAGAACTCTGCCGCATGTCTTGTTGTATTTGAATTTTCGGCGCGGAAGGTGGGTCCGAAGGTATAAACATTTCTGAACGCCATGCAGTAGGTCTCAACATTGAGCTGTCCGCTTACAGTAAGGTTTGTGCTCTTTCCGAAAAAGTCCTCGCTATAGTCGATTTCACCATCCTCTGTCCTGGGGGGATTTTTCATATCAAGAGTCGTTACTCTGAACATCTCGCCTGCCCCTTCACAGTCGCTGCCTGTGATAAGCGGTGTATGAACATATACAAAGCCTCTTTCCTGGAAAAACCTATGAATGGCATATGCGATCATTGAACGAACACGGAATACAGCCGCAAATGTGTTTGTGCGCGGTCTCAGATGCGCGATAGTTCTGAGGTATTCGAAGGAATGTCTTTTCTTCTGGAGCGGATAATCCGGTGTTGAAGAGCCGTCAATTGTGACCTCCCCTGCCTTGATCTCAAAGGGCTGCTTTGCCTGAGGCGTAAGCTCCAATATACCGGTTACCGTGATCGCGGCGCCTACATTAAGCTTTGAAAGCTCTGTGTAGTTATCAAGCTTTTCAGCCTCAATAACAATCTGCACACTGCTGAAGAAGCTTCCATCGTTAAGCTCAATAAATCCGAAGTTTTTTGATGAGCGGACAGTTCTTACCCAGCCGGAAACGGTTACTTCTTTTCCGCCGTAGGTTTTTGTGTCGCGATAAAGACTTTTTACAACTGTTTTCATTTTTCTGATAGATCCTTTCGGTTGATTTTTATGCGTTAACCCATTATGTTAATGCCGTTCTCCTTACATGTCTTGATCATATCCGCCGGCCATACGCTCTGCTGCACCTCACCGATGTGGGCCTTGTTAAGCATAATCATGCAAAGACGCGACTGACCAATGCCGCCGCCGATTGTGTACGGCAGCTCCTTGTTGAGTATCATCTTGTGGAAGTCAAGCTCCAGTCTTTCAAGGCAGTCCGCCTCCTCGACCTGTGACTTGAGCGATGTCTCGTCAACTCTTATACCCATTGATGAAAGCTCAAACGCACAGTCAAGCAGCGGATAATATACCACAATGTCAGCGTTAAGCTCCCAATCGTCATAGTCCGGCGCGCGTCCGTCATGGCGGATGCCGGATTCGAGAACCTTTCCTATCTGCATAATACATGCCGCATGGCGCTCTCTTAAGAACTTATTCTCTCTGTCCTTAGGCGTGTCGTCAGGATACATATTCTCAAGTTCCTGAGTAGTGACGAAGGTTATATCCTCTCTGAAACAGTTTTTAAGACATTCATACTCCGCGCAAACCTTTTTTGCGGTTCTGCGCATTGCGGCGTATATCCTCTTTACAACCTCCTTGAGCGTTGCAAGCTCGCGCTGATTTTTCTCAATGACAGCCTCCCAGTCCCACTGGTCAACATACATTGAGTGGAGATTGTCAACCTCCTCGTCGCGGCGTATTGCATTCATGTCTGTATAAAGCCCCTCACCCGGACGGAAGTTGTACTTGCCAAGAGTGAGACGCTTCCATTTTGCAAGTGAATGAACGATTTCGAGATTTGCGCCGCCTATGCATGGCGCGTCAAAGCTGACCGGACGCTCAACGCCGTTAAGGTTATCGTTAAGACCCGTTTCCGGACGCACAAAAAGCGGCGCCGAAACACGCTGAAGGTTCATCGCCGCAATAAGCTCCTTCTGGAAAGTATCCTTTATGAACTTAATGGCTGTTTCGGTCGTTCTTCCGTCAAGATCGGAACTGTAGTTTTCAGGAATGATTAATGCCATTTCCAATATACCTCATTTCTTTATTTTATAGCAGTATTTATATTTTAATCGACAATTTCTATATTGTCAAGCTGAGCCTTAAAGCTTGCTCTTACCGCTGCGAGATATTCCTTTCTCAAGGCCGCCTGTTCAGCCTTTTCATCAGCAGACAACCCCTGCGCGGTCTTTGATTTTCCTGCAAGCTCATTTATTCTTTCTATTTTTGCTTTTTCCATAATCAGTTTTCGGCTATTTCCTGTCCAAGATATTTTGCAACAGACTGCACATCCTTGTCGCCACGGCCCGAAAGACAGATTATCATGATCTGATCCTTGTCCATAGACGGCGCTATTTTTCGCGCAAGAGCTACGGCATGAGCCGACTCAATGGCAGGTATAATTCCCTCAAGCTTTGAAAGATATACAAATGCGTCAACCGCCTCGGCATCAGTGATCGGAAGATACTTTGCTCTGCCTGATTTATGGAGCATTGCGTGCTCCGGTCCAATCCCCGGATAATCAAGCCCAGCCGAGATTGAATATACCGGAACAATGTTACCGCCCTTATCCTGTAAGAATACCGACTTCATTCCGTGGAGAACTCCAACGCTTCCGCAGGTAAGCGAAGCGGCTGTCTTTTCCGTATCGGCTCCCTCTCCTGCCGCCTCCGCGCCGTAAAGCGCAACCGACGGTTCAGCTATAAAATCCGCAAACATTCCGATAGCGTTTGAGCCGCCGCCCACGCATGCCATGACGGCATCGGGAAGTCTGCCCTCCATTTCAAGTATCTGCTGCTTTGCCTCAATTGAGATGACACTCTGGAAATGCTTTACTATTGCCGGATACGGATGCGGGCCTACCGCTGAACCGAGCACATAGAAGGTATCCTCAGCATGAGCCGTCCACTGTCTCATAGCCTCATTTGTCGCATCCTTAAGAACGCCGGAGCCTGAGGTTACAGGGTGAACATTTGCGCCAAGAAGCTTCATTCTGAACACATTGAGCGCCTGGCGCTTTGTGTCCTCAATACCCATATATACATCACATTCAAGTCCGAGAACTGTTGCAAAGGTTGCGGTGGCAACACCGTGCTGTCCCGCGCCGGTCTCTGCGATCACCTTTTTCTTCCCCATTCTCTTTGCAAGCAGACACTGACCTATAACATTATTGATCTTGTGCGCGCCTGTGTGGTTAAGATCCTCGCGTTTAAGATATATCTTTGCTCCGCCGAGATCCTTTGTCATTTTCTCCGCATAATAGAGAATTGACGGTCTGCCGGTGTACTGCTTATGATAGTAATTAAGCTCTTTTAAAAAGTCATCATCATTCTTATACTTTTCAAATGCAGCTTCAAGCTCGATCAGCGCATTCATGAGGGTCTCCGATGCGTACTGACCGCCGAACTCACCATATCTGCCTTTCTTATCCATTATATTCTTCCTCCAAACACACAAACAACGCCAACCATAAAATGGTTTGATTGGCGTTAATTGCTATTAAATTATTTCGTTGTGATTGATACGGTATATGTATCTCCGTCCCAGTCAACATCTGCGCCAAGGGATTCCATAACAAAGCGCAGCGGAACAAAGGTCCTGTCCCCTGTTATTTCGGCCGCCGCCTCAAGCTCGACCTTCCGGTCGTTTACAAAAGCCTCGTTTTCACCGATCTGTAATACAACACTTGTGCTGTTATCCCCGCTGTTCTTTACGGCAATAACGGTCTTCATTTCATCATCCCACATGACATCCGCATCTGCTGCCTCAAAAATAGCTCTGAACGGGATCATTGTGTTTCCGGTTTCCGTAATATACGGGTCCACGTCAAATGCCATCTGTTCTCCGTTAAAATTTATTGTAGGAGCCTCTGCGAATGCGTTTACCGTGCTTATTAACGCAGCTGCCGCCGCAGCCCCCGCGATTATCTTTTTCATAACTTATTAACCTCCTGTGCGCAGGGTATGTATTCATACCGTGACTGCCAACTATAAGCTTATTATCTTATGCTATTTTATCACACATACCCCGAGATGTCAAGAATATATTTATCCCATATGAAAAAACGGGCAGAAGATAACATTTCTGCCCGGTCAGAGTATAATTAAAATCCTGTCAATGTAAAGAATGCTATAACCACAATACCGACAAGAATTCTGTACCAGCCAAAGGCTGTAAAGCTATGCTTCTTCACAAAATTCATAAGGAATCTTATAATCGGCAGTGATACCAGATATGATACCAGAAAGCCTGTAATGAGTATTCCCCATTGGCTTGAGGTTATGATACCGTCATACTTCAAAAGCTTTATAAAGGTCGTTCCGAACATGATAGGGATTGCGAGAAAGAAGGAAAATTCCGCCGCGACCGCTCTCTCGCAGCCTGCAATTCTTCCGCCCAGAATTGTTGAGCCGGATCGCGATGTGCCCGGTACAATGGATAAAACCTGAAACAGTCCGATTACGAACGCTGTTTTATAGCTCATATTGTTAATATCCGTAACCCTGGTTTCCAGCTTAAGCCGCTCCACGATTATAAACGCGATACCGTATATGATAAGCATTGCCGAAACAATCTGCCATGTCTCGATAGCGTCCATAAAATCATTTAAAAGCAAACCGACAACTCCCGCCGGAATCACGCCGACAATTACCTTGAACCATATCTGCCAGGTGTCTCTTTTTTCCGGCTTTGATTTCTTTGGTGAAAAAGGATTAAGCTTATGAAAAAACAACGTGCAAACCGCGAGTATTGCGCCAAGCTGTATCACATACAGATACATCGGGAAAAAGTCCTCTGTTACCGTAAATGAACCCGGAGCCTTCATCAGCTCGTTTACAATTATCAGATGTCCGGTGGAGCTTATCGGCAGCCACTCGGTTATACCCTCAACAATTCCGAGAATAACAGATTTTATATACTCAATAACGATCATTAACCCTCAAGTCCCCTTATGTAATCAATTATTAATTTAGCGCCGCGCTCAATTCCGAATTTCTCCGAATTGATGCAGATGTCATAGTTAAGCATATCTCCCCAGTCACGGTTTGCATAGTAGCTGTAATATGTTTTACGCTGCTTATCGGTTTTAACAACTCTGTCCTTTGCTTTCTTCTGCGGGAGCTTAAAGGCCTCCATGACCCTTCCCACTCTGAATTCCAGCGGAGCATGAACGAATACGCTGAGAAGGTCAATATCCTTCTCCTCCTCAAGAACATAATCCGCGCAGCGTCCTACTATTACGCAGTTATCCTCGGCTGTGACCTTCTTGATAACATTTGACTGAGCAAGGAAAAGCTTGTCGTTAAGCGGCATTTCATAGTAAAGCGGACCTGCAATACCCCGTACCGAATAGCTGCCGCTTGCCAGTGAATACAGAAGGCTTGACGACGCCTTTTCGTCAATATTCTTTACTGCCTCACTTGAAATGTTGCTCTCCTTAGCCGCCATCTCTACAAGCTCCTTATCATAGAACTTAAAACCAAGCTCCTTTGCTGCAAGCTCGCCAATGTCGTGACCCGCGGAGCCGTACTGTCTTCCGATTGTAATTACTTTTTTCATAAATGTTCATTCCTTTCTTTTATTTGAGCAGAACCGCCCTGCGGCTCTGTTACAGTTCAGCATTATTTCTATACTCCTCCATATAGTAATTTATTTTTTCCACATAATTGCGCGTTTCGGAAAACGGTATATATGCAAGCGTCATTCCGTCATTGCTGCATCCCGGGTCAGACAGCCACTTATCCACATTTCCGGTTCCCGCGTTATATGCGGCAAGAGCGGTGTTCACAACACCATACCTGTTTATCAGGGTTCTCAGCACAAAACAGCCTATTCTTATATTTGTTTCGGGATCCATATAATTATAATTGTCCAATCCCATTTTTTCCGCATATTCCGCTGCCGTTTCCTCCGTTAGCTGCATGAGTCCCCCCGCGTACGGCGACTGCGCGTCCGCTATAAAGTTGCTTTCCTGCCTTATGACAGCTATTACAAGATACGGGTCAAGATTATTCTCCCTTGCATAACGTACAATATAGCCGCTGTACTGTACAGGGTACTTGACCTGTCTGCTGAGTCTGAGTCCGCCCCGTATCCCCAAAACAGAAGCGACTGCCACAACCACTATGCACAGCAGTATAAAAAGCTCTCTCTGCGCTTTCTTTTTTCTTGCCTTACGGCGCTGATTCTTTTTCTGCTGAAGCCTTGATCTCGTTGAAGATGTGCTCAATTTGCTCTCCTAATTCATCTGATTTATTATTTTTTATTACATAGTCCGCGCGTCCGATATATTCGGCATCGGACATCTGCGCGTCAATTCTCTTTTCTGCGCTTTCCCGGCTCAGTCCGTCACGCGCCATTATCCTGTCAGCTCTTATGCCTCTGTCTGCCGTGACCGCCACAAGAACACGGCACATTCCCTCAACAGGGCTTCCCGTTATTACGGCGCCGTCAATTGCGCATATCGCCGCGCCGGAGCCATTAAGCTCCTGTTCAAGATACTTCTTTATATATTTATGCGTTATCTTATTCAATAACGACAATTTATTTTTATTTGTAAAAACGATTTCTCCGAGCCTTTTACGGTTCAGTGTGCCATCGATGTTCAAAATACCGCTCCCGAAGGCCTTTTGCAGCTCATCAAGACATGGCATGCCTTTATTAACCACCGACCGCGCTGCCTTATCACAGTCCGCCACATAGACGCCCAGTTTTCTGAAATGATTGCTTACGGTAGACTTTCCGGCGCCTGTGCCGCCTGTTATCCCGAATATATACATTACTGCTCACCGATATTTTCTATCTGCCAGTCAACCGGCTGCTTGCCGCAGCGCCGGAGTACCTTATTGGCAAGCTTAAAGTGCCCGCAGCCGAAAAAGCCGCGGTTTGCGGATAACGGGCTTGGATGAGCCGCCGTTAGAATTAAATGCTGCGGATTGGTGATCTGTTTCATTTTCTCCTTCGCGTTGTTGCCCCAGAGCATGAATATAACGGGGTCTTCCCTTTCATTTAAAAGCTCTGTGATCCTGCCTGTAAACTGTTCCCAGCCCCTATTCCGGTGAGAATTGGCAAGTCCGTCACGCACCGTTAAAGATGAGTTCAGGAGCAGTACACCCTGCCTTGCCCATTTTTCAAGATAGCCGTTATCAGGTATATAGCAGCCCAGCTCATCATGAAGCTCCTTATAAATATTTAAAAGCGACGGGGGGATTTTAACACCCTTCTTGACCGAAAATGCAAGACCGTGCGCCTGACCCGGCTCATGGTAAGGATCCTGACCGAGTATGACAACCTTCGTGTCCTTATACGAGGTCCATTTAAGCGCGTTAAAAATATCGTACATATCCGGATGAATTATATGCGCTTTATATTCCTGCGCCAGAAATGCATGAAGCTTTTTATAATAATCCTTTTCAAATTCATCCTTTAACAGCTCGTCCCAGTCATTCCCGATAAATACCATTCCTAAGCCTCCGTCATTAAATATTATATATAGTATATCATAATTCTGCCTGAATATCAAGTGAATTTATTTTAAATTTTTGTTTCAGATTCTCATTGACACATATTATACAAATTTTTTGACCTCGTTTATTATCAGTCTGCCGTATTTATCCGCCTTGGCATTGCCTATGCCGTCAACCGCTAAAAGTTCCTCACGCGTCAGAGGCAGACGCTTGCATATGTCAATAATTGTCCTGTCAGAGAAAATAACATACGGCGGCACCCCCTGTATTCTGCTCTGCTTAAGACGCGCCAGCCTGAGCTTTTCAAACAGCTCTCTTTCCTTTGCGTCAGATAGCGCCGCCGGTGTCTTTGCAGGCTTCTTTTCTCCTCCGGGCTGCTGTATGCCGAGCGCGGCCTTCGCTTTTGCAAACGTGATCTTTTCACGTTTTTCTCTGCGCTTTACCGCCGCGTTGCAGGAGGAGCAGTTGCCGCATTCGAGCATTGAATATTCCCCGAAATAACGGAGGATATTTGCCCTTAAGCAGCCTGATGTATTGCAGTAATCAACCATTTTATTAAGCCGCCTCATGTCCTGCTTCTGAATGAGCTTTCGTTCCTCAGGCGTAAGCTCCTCATTCTCATCCGCTTTATCAATAAAATATTTAACAGTGTATATATCCTTTGCCATATACAGCATTATACAGTCCGCCGGTTCTCCGTCACGACCGGCACGTCCCGCCTCCTGATAATAATTTTCTATATTTTTAGGCATATTATAGTGAACCACAAAGGATACATTGGATTTGTCTATCCCCATTCCGAATGCATTTGTCGCAACCACCACAGGACACCTGTCAAAAATAAAATCCTCCTGATTTTTCTTCCGTTCCTCAGCTGACAGACCGGCATGGTATCTTGTAACGTTTTTTCTCAGTGAGCACAGTCCCTCATACACCTCCTCAACGGCCCTTCTTGTTGAGCAGTATATAATTCCGCTTTCGCCTTCGTGATCATCAAGAATATCTAAAAGCTCATCAAATTTATCCCTCATTGACGCAGGTCTGCGCACTTCAAAATAGAGGTTGGGTCTGTCAAAGCCTGTAGTGATTATAAACGGATCGTCAAGCTCCAGAATTTTTACAATATCATCACACACCTTGCGCGTGGCCGTTGCCGTAAACGCGCCTATTACAGGACGCTTGGGGAGCTGATTTATAAAGCTCATAATTTTCAGATAGCTCGGACGGAAATCCTGCCCCCACTGCGATACGCAATGAGCCTCATCTATCGCGACATAGGATATGTTCATCCGGCAGCATACCCGAAGAAAAGACTCGGTTTCAAGCCGTTCCGGCGACACATATATGATTTTATATATGCCCTTAAGCATATTTTCACATACCTTCCTGCGCTGGTTTTCGGTAAGCGAGGTATTATAGTACGCGCCGCAGATCCCCGACTGAACAAGCGCTGTCACCTGATCATTCATAAGCGAAATAAGCGGAGAAACGACCAGTGTGACCCCATCACCCATAATTGCGGGTATCTGATAGCACATGGATTTTCCCGCGCCGGTCGGCATAATTCCAAGTGCATCGCGCCCGTCAAGCAGCGAGGAAATAAGCTCCTCCTGACCCGGACGGAAGCTGTCGTGTCCGAAATATTGCTTAAGTATTCTGCTTGCTGTCTTTAGTTTTTCTGCATCAGGCATTTTTGATCTCCTTTATATTATTTCTTTTCTACAAATGAAAAAGCAGTCCATCTTTTCGGACTGCATTATTTTTAGGGGGACCCTTGTCTTTTCAGACAAGGGCATATGAAAAAAAGGATGGTGTGACTGCTAATGCAGTCCGATTATAACTTGTTACCTGTTTCAGTATGCGGTTAAACATTCTCAATATCTGACTTTTTTATACAGTCCGCATAAACTGTAATTATTTATCTGTGGTGATTTTACCATATAATTAACCAAATTACAAGTCTTTTTTTAAAATTTTAAAAACTTTAGTCATTTTTACCATATTGCACTGATTTTCAGAAACTTTTTACATACATTTTGTCTATATTTTACTTGTTTTTTGCCTCATCAGCAGACAATTTTCTCCATACAGTAAGCATCATTGTTGAGAAGCTTGCACAGCCTCCTACAACATTTGATATAGGCTCCGCCGCGAAAACTCCCGATACTCCAAGCCCTAACACATACGGCAATGCGAACGTAAGCGGAACGACAAGAATCGCTTTTCTGAGCAGTGAGAAGAATATCGCCTGTTTTGCGTATCCAAGCGCTGTAAATGTGCTCTGGGCGGCAAACTGCAATATCATAGCATAGAATGCAAAATAATAGATCCTCATTTCATGCAGTCCCGTTGAAATCATTGTTTCATCCGAGGTGAAAAGTCTCATCCAGAAGCCGGGGAACGCCATCACACTTATCCAGAATATCATACTTACAACAAAGCCTGCCGCAAGCGTAAACATTATGCTCTGCTTAACCCTTCCCGGACATGCCGCGCCGTAATTATAGCCCATAACAGGCTGCGCGCCGTTTGCTATGCCCGATACGGGAAGCGAGGCGATCTCGCGGATAGAATTTACGACTGTCATTATTCCGATATACAGATCACCAAAGCCGCTGAGTACCAGATTACATACAACCTGAACAAGACAGTTTGTTCCGTTCATGATAAAGCCCGCTATTCCCAGTCCGGTTATTTCTTTGGTAAGCCGCATATCGATCCGCATATATTTTTTTCTCATATGAAGAATTGTCCTCTTTCCGAAAAGGAAGCGCAGTACCCATAGCATTGACGCAAGCTGTGAAATGACCGTTGCGGCGGCCGCACCCCTGATGCCCAGCCCGAACACAAAAATAAAAAGCGGATCGAGCAGAATATTGAGAACTGCGCCGCACAGCACCGTCACCATGCCGAACCTTGCAAAGCCCTGGAAATTTATAAACCAGTTCATTCCCACGCTTATCATGGAAAACACAGTACCGAGCAGATATATATTAAGATAATCATTCGCATAACCGTATGTATCGGCGCTTGCGCCGAGCGCATATATAACAGGTGTTTTAAACACATAACATAATATCATAATTATGACACCGGAGCCGATTATAAGCTCAAAGGTATTTGTCATAATTCTTTCAGCGCGTTCAAGCTTTCCGGCTCCCCTTGCTATTGAGCACAAGGCTCCGCCGCCCTGACCGAAAAGAGTCGTAAATGCGTTTATCAGCGTTACTATAGGAAATATAAGCCCTATGCCTGTTAGGGCAAGTCCCGAGGTACCGGGAAGATGTCCTATATACATTCTGTCGGTTATATTATATAATATCTGAACCAGCTGGGCAATCGTAAGAGGTATTGCCTGTGAAAGAATATGCCTCCTTACGCTGCCCCGCGAAAAATCATTCTCCATTTTATGACACCTGCTTTTTGTTTTTCAGAAACATTGCGAACGACACTCCGCATATTATAACATATCCGATGATGCTTAGCGGATCCGGTATCTGCCCGAACACAAAGAAACCAAGTCCGGCGGCAAATATAATCTGCGTATAATCGAAAACGGAAATTTCCCTTGCCGGAGCATAGGAGTATGCCGCGGTTATCGTGAACTGTCCTCCGGCCGCGCTTATTCCCGCGCATATAAGTATGAGGAGCTGCTGCAATGTCATCGGATGAAAATCAAATATCAGATACGGCAGCGTCAGAATGCATGAAAACGCAGAGAAAAAGAATACTATATATGTCTTTCTCTCTCCTTTTTCCGTAAGCCTTCTGACCATTGTGTATGCAATTCCCGCTCCAAGCCCGCCGCAGAGTCCCACAAGGCTTGCCGGATTAAGCAGCCCCGGCGTTGGCTTTATTATAAACAGACTGCCGATAAACGCGAGTATGACCATTGCGCCCTGGAAAAGCGTTACCCGCTCTTTCAGAATAATAAACGAAAATATGACCGCAAAGAAGGGTGAAAGCTTATTAAGCATGGAAGCGTCAGCAAGAACAAGATGATCTATTGCGTAAAAGTTGCACAGAATACCCATTGTCCCGAACACCGCTCTCGCGGTCAGTCCCGGCAGACTGCCCTTCTGCCACATAAAGCTCTCACGGTTTTTTATAAGCGTCGCCGCCGCGATTACAGCCGCGACGATATTGCGGAAAAAGCTTTTTTCAATTGAAGGCAGCTCTCCCGCCAGCCTTACAAACATATTCATAAGCGCAAAGCAGAATGCCGATGCAATAATACACAGCGCGCCCTTTGCCTTATCCGATTTAAGGATTGTACTCAATTTACATGACCTCTTTTCACAATCACTTCCGCAATTTTTATTCCGTCAATCGCCGCAGTCATTATACCTCCCGCATAGCCGGCGCCTTCGCCGCAGGGATATATGCCCGCAATATTTGACTGCATTGTTTCTGCGTCACGAATGACCCTCACAGGTGATGATGATCGTGTTTCCGGCGCTGTCAGGAGCGCTCCGTCCGCGGCAAAGCCCTTTATTTTCCTATCCATCACAGGGAGCGCCTCGCGCATCGTTTCTGTCACATAGTCCGGAAAAATATCGTCCAGTCTGCAAAGTCTTATCCCCGGCTTGTAGGTCGGCATCACCTCCGGCTCCGCGCCGTTGTTTTTAAGAAAGTCGCCGACAGTCTGAGCGGGCGCAAAATAACCGCCGCCGCCAAGCTCATATGCCTTTTTTTCGATCTCTCTCTGAAAACGGCAGCCCTCAAGCACATCCTCTCCCGGCAAATCCTCCGGCCTTACGTTTACAAGCAGCGCACTGTTTGCGTTTTCACCGTCACGGGCAAAGCAGCTCATTCCGTTTGTCACAACTCCGCCCTCCTCGGATGCCGAAGCTACAACCTCGCCGCCCGGACACATACAAAAGGTATATGCCGTTCTGCCGTTTGAGGTTTTTACCGAAAGCTTATAGTCCGCCGCCGGAAGGAACCGGAGCATATCACCGTACTGACTGCGGCTTATAAGCTCCTGCTTATGCTCTATTCTTGCGCCGACTGCAAACACCTTGCGCTCCATCTCTGCGCCGCTGTTTCTGAGCATTTCAAAGGTATCTCTCGCACTGTGGCCCGTGGCGATAACGAGAGTATCGGTTTCGATCTCATACTCGCTCTCCGAAGCGCTCACCTTAACTCCTGTGAGCCTCGCGCCATCGGTAACAATTCCGCTGAGTTTTTCTCCGAAACGTATCTCGCCGTTGTGTCTTATTATATCCTCACGGAAGCTTTTCACCATACCGCGCAGCTTGTCTGTTCCGATGTGCGGCTTTGCGCGGAAGGTGATCTCATAAGGTGCGCCATGCTTAGCGAACTGCTCAAGAACAAAGCCAATTCTCGGATCGTTAACACCTGTCGTAAGCTTTCCGTCCGAAAATGTTCCCGCGCCGCCCTCTCCGAACTGCACATTGGATTCAGGGTCAAGCACGCCTTCGTTTCTGAGCCGCTCAGCGTCCTTTAATCTTGTGTCAACATCCTGCCCGCGCTCCAGAACAATCACCCTTGCTCCGTGCCTTGCCAGCATATATGCGCACATCATGCCTGATGGACCGAAGCCTGCAACCACAACTGTCTTTGACGGCGGTGTACCCGTGGGAAATTTATAACGCTTATCATTGACGCGTGACGCGCCCTTTATTGCTTTAACTGCCTTACCCTCGTCATCAAGGCCTATATCAACGGTATACACATAGTGTATATCGTCTTTTTTTCTCGCGTCAACCGACTGCTTAACAATTTTAAAGGACTTGATCCCCTTAAGCCTGTATTTCTTTGCTACAAACTCAGGGAGATTTTCCTCCGGCAGCTGCACCGGGTATTTTATATTATTTATTCGTATCATGTTCTGCCTCGTTCAGTAATTTATTTCTGTCATTTTCAAGCTCTCCCCGCATAACCGTATCAAGCAGTCCTTCCGTTTTCTCCGGATATTTTCGTTTCTTGTTCAGTTTCAAAGCCTGCCTTACACGAGATCCTTAATTAACATCTCCAATATATTTTCCTGATAACCCGCAAAGCCTGTTTTTATCATAAGCCGTACGGTTTCTTTAAGACGGCTGTCCCGCGCTCCCCGCAGGCTCCTGACAGCAGCCGCCGACAGCGGTTTATCCGACAGCGCGCTTATATAGTCCTCCGGTCCGAAATGCCACGGGCGCATCTTCTTAAACATACCGAATAACCTTTCCGCTATATTTATTCCGCCCATATCAAAATCGCCCGAATAATACATGCGGGTATTTCCTGACAGGCCGAGAAGGCTTAAGCATGCCCCCTTGGGCTGCCCTGCGGTGCATATCAGCGAGGCATCCTTAGTCCCTTGCGCAAGCGCCGTAAAGACAGCGGGGTTTTCTACTATATACACAGTG
Organism: uncultured Lachnospiraceae bacterium; assembly: GCA_964579875.1. Taxonomy (GTDB): domain Bacteria; phylum Bacillota; class Clostridia; order UBA1381; family UBA1381; genus Ornithomonoglobus. The sequence goes on from CAZOHJ010000013.1 coordinate 34,751, forward strand.
TCATTAAAGGCCTCCGCGCGTACTATATCCGTCAGGTTCCCGATATTAAGCGTGAATGCCTCATTCCTTTCAGAAAACGCCTTATACGCCGGATGCTCCCCGTTACAGTCATACAGCCTTATATTCCTGCAATATACAAAGCTTGATACCATATCGCTGTAAAGTCCCGCTTTTTCAAGCAGCTCACTTCTTCCCGAAACACCCTTTGGCTGTTCTGCGCCTGTTAAATGCATAATTGCATAGTTAAACAGCTGACCGCATGAGGTTCCGTCGTCAAGCATATGAGGATCGCCCGACACCTCTGCCGCAAATACCGGCAGCAGCTGAGGTCTGCCAAGCTTTTCAAGCGCTCGGCATACAACAGTTATATCATGTCTCAGCAGTTCCCTGTCCTCATTATAGCGCTTTGAAAAAACATTTTTCTTTGCCATCATATATTGCAGCCAATCCGCCGCCGCACCGTTTGTATATTCACAGCATATATCACTGAAAAACTTTTCCTTTTCGTTTTTTTCAGCAGTCAGCCTGTCGCTGCGGGTTATAAGCTCATCTTTAAAATACAGCTTAAGAAGCTCCTGCAAGCTGACGCAAAATCTGCTGTTAAGGAGCGCTTTATCAAGCTCTTTTAGTGAAACCCTTATGTCGCTGCTCTCATACACTCTGCCGAGCAGCCCTCCGATCGCGCCGCGCTCCTCATCCGACACATCTTTCAGAATTACGCTGCCTCCGATATGCGAAAGCGAAATGTATTTGTCACGGCATAAGGTCATAAGTCGTTTGAACACGTCCCTGCAGAAATATTCCTCTGCCGTCATATCACAAGCTCCTTATTTTTTCCGTTCCATTTATATCTCACCACGGATACCGTATCCGCGTTATTCGGACGTACCAGCTCGCATATTGAAAGCGATGGCACTGTGATATAGGTTCCCCACAGCACCTGGGAATTAATAATATATGAAAGCTTAAGCTCCTCCATTATGCGGAACATATCGGCAATATTCTTATCATCAATGCCTGCAAAGGCCTCGTCAAGTGAAATGAGCTTAGGCGCCTCCTCCGACGCCTTCGCGTATCTTGCATAGACCGACGCAAATAACGGCACATACATCGCCATTGCCTTCTCACCGCCGCTGAACCGGTAGAATGCGGTATTGGTAAGCTCCTTTTTCTGCTCACCGGTCATTCTGTAAAACAATCTGAATTCAAACCATTTTCTGTAGTCAAGGATCTCTTTAAGTATTGTGTGCATACTTTCAGAATCGTCACCCTCATCGCGGCGCAGTCTTGCCGCTTTCAGCTTAGAACGGAAATGCTTTGAAATCCTCTCTATATTTTCATCGGTAAGGATTTTGCTGTCGGTCTTAAGCAGTGCGACAAGCTCCTTTGTATTCATCTGATCCTCCGAATCCGCAGGCTTGCTCTTCCATTCCAATGAAAAGCTGAGTCCGCTTGATGTGTCCATGCTCATCATTTTCCTGTTCATTTCCTCGACCCAGCGTTCACTGCTGCTTATTCTTGACCGCATCTTTCTTCCGACCGTATCGATCAGCAAATCCTCAAACAGCTCCTTATCCTTCTGAGTAAGCAGTTCTTCATTCTCGCGTATCTCCCGCTCCAGATACTCAATAAGCGCATAAAAATCCGTTTCTGTTCCTCGCACCCTCGCCATAAGTCTTGTTCTGCCGCGTTCCACATTTCCGTGCTGCTCTATACCTGTAAAGCATTCGGTTTCGGTTACGCTGTAATCCGTAAGCTCGACCTTTTCCTCGTAGTATTTTCCCGACAGTCTGATGCGCAGCTCCGAAAGAGATCTATCAGGCTTGTTCTTCACCGCGGTTTCCGCAGCCTTTATAAGGTTATCCGTCTTTATATTGTTGTATCCCAGCTCAAGCTCCTCGGAAAACACCTTTTCACAGCAGCCGCATTCCGACTGCGCCTCCTCAAGCCTTATATTCAGAGCTTCAAGCGATTTTTTATTATTGTCATTATTGATTTTGCATATGTCTATAAGATGCTCCGTTTCTCTCAGCTTTCCCGGAATTTCGTCAAGCTCGCGCTGCATTGCTTCAAGCTCGCTTTCTATATTCTCAAAGCCGCTTCTGCGCTTTATTTCCTCGCAATTTTCTTTCTCATCCCTTGCTTTATTCAGGCTGAGCTTTATATCTCGTATATCAACAAACAAATCATCTATCTGGTATCCCAGCTCTTCTATTTTTTCATTATAGTTTCTGACATCGCTCCCGCATATGCGCATATCCTTATAAACCGCGATCAGTATATTAAGACTGCTCCGGTAATCCTCCATGTAATCCGCCGCATTCTGATAAGCCTTTATACTTTTCTGCAAATCAAACTGTTTGCAGTCCTTATCGAGCGCCATTTGCCGATCATTAAGCTTTGAAAACGCTCTGCCCGCCTCATCCTTAAGACGTTCAAGCTCTCTCTCGCAGTTTTCTTCACTTATACGCAGATTTTTCAGTATTGATAATACCGCCGTAATATCATTGGCTGACGGTGAATTCTGATACTCTTCATGCATCAGCTCCAGCTCACGTTTCAGCGTCTTTGTTTCTTCTCCCAGCTGATTGTACTCCTCCTCCAGAGTATTTGCTTCGCTGATGAGCTGTCTAAGGATTTCCTCCTTATGTCTGCGCCGAGACTCGGCGCCTATATATCTCGACGGTCTTTTTCCGCCGGTAAAGCCTTTAAGAATACTTATGCCATAGCTTCCGTCACTCTTTATATAAAGCTCTCCGTCCGTTTCTGAAATTCCCGCGAGAGCCGATTCAATATCCGCAGCCGGTATATAGGTATTCTTCTCCGCGCATAAGGGTACAGAAATATTTTTATGTCCTCCGTTGCTTGCGGGGACAATAAACTTATCGGCCGTCCCGTCCGCTGCCGGCAGCTCTGCCCTATACCTCTCAGGAATTATAAGCGCGTTAAGAAGACCCATTCCTTCAAGAGCCTCCTCTATGGCCGCGCGTTCCTCCTCAGCTGTGTCAGCCGCAAAATCACAGGCGCGGTATAAAGGAATATAAGGGATCTTATGCTTGTCAAGCTCCGTTCTGAATGCCGCCTGTTCCTCTGTAAGCTCCGGCGCAATTTCCGGCTGTGACTTTATTTCAAGGATCCTTTTATTAAGCTCGTCCATCTCTTTTTTAAGACTGTCACGTCTTTTGTCTGTAAGCTTTATTCTTGTATTCCAGTCTGACTTTTTATCACCGTATGCCGTCTCAATCTCAGCTCTTACAGCCGCGCCGTCAGCAAAATCCTCAAAGGCATATACCGCCTGTGAAGTCCTCTGCAGCGCTCCGTCAGTAAGAACAAGATATTTATTGCCTTTATTCCACGCATACAGCTTTTCAATAAATGCGCTTTTTTCGTCGTTCAGAGTATTTTCAGCTTTCCTTATTTCCGAAGAAACACTGTCGTATTCCGCTTTTGCCGCCGAATGCTGTTCTTTGATTCTGTCGTACTCTCTCTCGGCAGCCTCCACTTCCCTGAAACGCTCAATAACCGTTTTCAGACCGTTGCTGTGATACTTCACAGATCTGTTAATATCCGCAAACTCATAATCCTCCGAATTGCTGATTTCCTCGGCGAGGAACTTGTGTTCTCCGAATGCCGCCTCCTCAGCATAATCGGACATATCCGAAAGAGTCTGTGAAAATTCAGCCTCCTTAAGCTCATATTCGCTTTCACAATCTCTCAGGCGAGACTCAGCCTGACGCTTTGCCTGCTCTCGCCGAGACTTTGTATACTCCTTATCGCCAAGCTTTTTGCTCTCAGCCTTTATTATGGCTTCAAGCTCCATTATCCGCTGATTAATCTTGTATATATCCGTTTCCCTGTATTTTTGCAGTTTGTCGTCAAGCTGCGCTTTTCTCTGATTAAGCGTCTCTATTACAGAGCTTTCCCTGATTATTGTATCCTCATTCCGCGCAATATCCGCTGTTTTCTCCGAAGCCTTTGTCTCAAGCTCCCGAAGAAAATTAAGCGCGCTTATAAAAGCCTCTGCCTTGTAGTACAGAACTCCGCTGTTATATTTATCGTAAACGACCCTCAGCCTGTTTGCGCTGTCATACGCGGCTTTCAGCCCTGCGATTGCCGCTTCTATATTATCCATGTTTTCTATCGCCTCAGACATCGGTCTCAGATCCTCGTCCGACAGCGGCTTAAGGGATTCCTCCATGATTTCATAAAGGACAGTGGGCTTATAGTCCTTTGAAAGCTTCGGTGAACGAAGCTGAACGAGAAGATCTATAAGCTGCTCATATTCAGCTACGTCATTGAAGCCGAATATATAATTATTCACCATTGCTTTATAGTCTGACGCTCGCTCGCAGAATTCCCCGATCCCGTTGTCAAGTATCCTGTTTTTCAGCTCACGCTTTGTCAGCGGGATTTTATCGCCCATTTCCTTATACAGCCGGAAGTCCTTCCCTATCCTCTTACCGTCGGTAATCGAAAAGCCCCAGAACTCCACAGGCTTACCCCGGCGCGCTCTTAAGCCTATTCCTATTGTAAGATAATTCCCGGTCTGAGGCTTAACAAATTCCATATAAAGATAGCCGGTGTTCTCGTCACGATTGTCGCCATCCATAAGAAGGTAATTCTCAATCTTTCTGGAATTTGTTCCGAAGGGATCAAGACGCTTTGCGCTCCTGTTGCCGTCAAGCAGCAGCGGAATAAAGCTCTGCATTGTAACGGATTTACCGGAGCCGTTTGAACCTCTCAGCAGAAGTCTGCCGTTGGAAAACTCAAACTCCTCCTCGTCATAGTACCAGAAGTTAATCAGACCGATTTTATTTATGACCCATTCACTCATTTGCTTCTACCTGTCTTTCTGTTATAATCGGACGGATATTCTCCGGTAAGCTTTCCTGCAAGCGGCAGAACAGTAACCCTGTCTCCGCTGCATTCAAGCATAGAAAAGCTCCGCATATACAGTATGATCTCGTTTATTACCTCCTCGGGAGTCATTTCACGATAGGTTTTACTCCAGCCGCTTTTGTGACCCCTTATCAGCTTCATCACAATACTGTGAAATTCCGCATATGTCATGGTGATCCGCTCGTTATCGGGGGTTTCCATAGTGTTTCTTATCGTATAATTGAGCTGCAGCACAATATCCGATATTGCTTTCGATGACGGGAACACATTTTTAAACCGGTTTGCCTGCGGCAGAACAAGCATTGCCGCGGTACGATGAATATCAAGGCGGCAGTCGGTCATTTTTTCAATGTCCTCGCGTATTCTGCCTCTTATATTTTTTATATATCCGAAGTCCGCCTCCTCATCACTGTACACCACCGGACTGAAAAGCAGTTTCCGGTACACTCTGTGGCGGCGGTAGTCTCCCCTGTCATGGTCTATGCTTATGTCCGTTTCATTTTCTATATCATCAATTGTCATACCCTCGGCAACAGGTCTTGTGAACAGGCGCGCAAAATAGCGGGATAAGCCTGTGCTTTCATAAAGCACATCATTATCCGCGTTTTCCGCAAACAGAGCCGTATCACCGTCATATGTGTTTATCAGACCGACAGACGATGCAAACCTCATAACCCTTACAAGAGCCTTTCGGTGTCTGAACATAGTCCAGTCAACCCTGCATATATCGTTTGCATTCATTATTATATTTTCGGTAAGCTGTGACAGAATAAATCTCTCACCCTTATTCTTTCTCTCCAGAAAAATCAGAACAAAACAAAGCAGCGCGTAATCGAGCTTGTCCTCAAAGCCCGGCAGTCCCATCCAAATCTGCGCGCGCGCCGGGATTTTTTCAAGCTTAATAAAATCAGGCTTCAATATCAGCCTGCACCCCAGCTTTTCCCTTGCGAAATCGGAAAGCTGCTTATAGTTATCTTTAACGGAATAGTAGGTTTCCGGATCCTCCGCTTTAAGGATCCAGAACCTTTCAAGCAAATTTATAAATTCTCTCATTGTACAACTCCAAAATCCAGAATAAAAGCAGGCATGATCAGTTCGCCGTCATCGCACTTTAATGTAAACCTGTTATCATTCTCCGGCTCTATCAGCTTAAATTCCCAGCCGTACTCTGTCCTGAACGAGCCATCCTTATTCTCTCTGTTTTTCGCTCCCGAAATCCAGCTCAGAAGAACAGTCCGCGTCTGCGCGTCTATTTCCGGCAGCTGCTCCATAATTATTTTACCGTCCCGTATCAAAGTCTCGATCCGTTTCCGGCTACGCTCCGCTTCTCTTATATATTCCTCCAGCAGTTTCTTTTTCTCCGCGGATTTATCCTTTATCGCGCTCTGCTTTTGTTTTTCACGGTATGTTGTCACTCTCGGCTTTATTACAAGCTCTGTCGGCGGCTCATCATAAATGCCGCTTGAAATACTCTCTGTGCTCCGCTCCGTATCGGTCGCTATATGGCAGGTGTTCGTCAGACCGAACAGAAGCGACGAAAGACGGTGCGCGTCCTCCGTCTTTTCGCAGTCCATAAACATTTTTGCAAACAGCCTGTATTCCTCTCTGCGGCTTGCCATTGAGTTTACATTTTCCGCGAGCACCGCCGCATATCCGGTAAGGCTTCTGATCACGCTGTTAGTAACGCTCATGATATGCTCCATGCCGGTATCTCCGCTTTCGGTAAACCAACGGTACAGATTGTTATACTTTGAATAAACCTCGTCCGCAATGTCCTCCCGCGTGACGGTTCCGTTCAGTCTTGGCACAGCATTTTCATAATCTACAATACGCTCAAGGACTGTTTCCTTTATATCAGCGCACTCTTCAAGCTCCTGCGCTATTGCCGCGCCGTTTTTCTGTATTCCCTTTACAAAGCTCCGCAGATAGCGTATTATATCATCCTTCATCGCGATGAACTGCCGCGCTGTTGAATTGTCCTCTCTTTTCAGAAAGGAGAAGCATTTCATATAGTCCTGATATTCCCTGTTCAGACGCTTGAAATTTTCACTCAGCGACCTCCACCACGAGTAAAGCTCCGTATTTTCACAGCTTGCCATATCCCGCAGCTGTTCGATCTGCATACGGATCGTTCCGATAAGGCCAATATCAAGCGAGGAGCCCTCTACATTCATATTTTCAAGCATGACCGTAAGCCGCTCAATTTCAACCGAATAATCGGACATCTGGTAACGAAACTTCTTGTTTTTAAATTCCTGAAGCTTGAAAATATTATCCGTATCAAGATCGTTTATCAGATTTCCCCATTCCACAAGGTTCTCAAGATCCTGCCTGCAATCATCAATGCTATAGCCGCTGACATACTTTCGCACCTCATCATAAACATCATTCGCATTGAGCCAGTAATTAATCTGCTCATGATTGATATAAAAAAGGCGCATAATGAGCCTGTACCTTGCATGATTATCAACCGAAAGATACTTTGTTTCAGTTATCGCCTTTGTCAATGCCGGTGTAAGCTTCATTTTGCGCCTCCGTATTTTTTTATAATTAAATGCTGCCTTTTAAATCATATAATTACTTATTTCATATCCTCTGCATCAAATGCCTTCGAGATAGAATCTCCCGGAGCAACCATCGGATAAACATTTTCGTCCTTGTCTATTCTTGCGTCAATAACCGTCGGTCTGCCGCTCTTTAAGGCCTTCGCAAATGCTTCGCTGAATTCTGACGGAGTTGCCGCCATATATGCGTCACAGCCGATGGCCTGCGCAAGCTTTACATAATCGACCTGGTCATCAAGAACAGTATGCGAATATCTGCCCTCATAGAACAGTGTCTGCCACTGGCGCACCATACCGAGAACGCGATTGTCCACAATAACCTCAATTATCGGGAGCTTGTGCCTTACCGCAGTCACAAGCTCATTCATATTCATTCTGAAGCCGCCGTCACCCGCTATGTTTACAACAGCCTTATCCGGGAATGCCGCCTTTGCGCCGAGTGACGCGCCGAGCCCATAGCCCATTGTGCCGAGACCGCCGGAGGTAAGATATGTTCTCGGGTTCTTGTAATGATAAAACTGAGCCGCCCACATCTGATGCTGACCGACCTCGGTCGTGATTATTGCATCACCCTTTGTCTGCTTATAAATCTCTGTAATAACACCGCCGCCGGAAAGAACATCCGATCTGTAACGGAGCGGAAAACGCTCCATCTTAGCCGCAAGCTCCGCTCTCCATTCGCTGTGGCTGTATGTACCCTTTACCGCGGCATTAAGTCTCTTTAACACTTCCTTTGCATCTCCGATGATATGCTCATCGACCGCAATATTCTTGCCGATTTCCTTAGGGTCTATGTCTATATGAACTATTTTTGCATTCTTTGCAAATGCCTTCGCATTGCCGTAAACACGGTCCGAGAAACGAACCCCGACCGCAAGAAGAAGATCACAGTCCGAAACACCGAAATTTGACGTCTTTGTTCCGTGCATACCGAGCATTCCGGTATAGTGCGGGTCGGTCCCGTCAAACGCGCCCTTGCCCATAAGCGAATCGCAAACAGGAGCGTCTATCTTTTCTACAAGCTCCTTAAGCTCCTGAGATGCGTTTGCTGCGGTAACGCCGCCGCCCACGAAAATATACGGCTTTTCCGACTTTGAAATGAGCTTGGCAGTCCTTAAAATTGCTTCGTCATCTATTGTATCCGTGACCGGAGCAATATTCTCCGGGGCAACCGCCGTATATTCAGCCTTGTTTGCCGTTACATCCTTGGGAATATCTATAAGAACAGGTCCCTTCCTGCCGCTCTGGGCAAGTGTGAACGCCTCTCTTATGGTATCCGCAAGATCATTTACATCCATTACGATATAGCTTTTCTTTGTGATCGGCTTAACAATCTCTGATATTGCAACCTCCTGAAAGCTGTCCTTGTTAAGAAGTCCCGTACCTACATTACATGTTATGGCAACCATCGGGATCGAGTCGATATTTGCCGTTGCTATGCCTGTTACGAGATTTGTTGAGCCGGGGCCTGAGGTCGCAAAGCATACGCCGACCTTTCCTGTTGCTCGTGCATAGCCGTCTGCCGCATGCGACGCGCCCTGCTCGTGTGATACGAGAATGTGGCGGATTTCGTCAGCATGCTTGTACAGCTCATCATACACGTTCAGAATTGCGCCGCCGGGATAACCGAAAATCGTATCTACTCCCTGCTCCTTCATACATTCAATTACAATCTGTGCGCCTGTCAACTGCATTTCAATTAAAAACTCCTTTACGCTAATTCATTCTGTGATGCCGGTAAAGGATTTGTTTATCCTATAAAACGTATATTAATGCGCCCTGTGTGGCGCACATTCAAATAATCTGTTTTTGACTCAATTATATAAACGGCATCCGCATATTAATCTATTGTAATAGTATAATATGCGAACGCCGTTTTGTCAAGTCCAATGTTTGAATTTTGTCAAAGTTGATGTTTAGTTATCGCTTACAAATAAGCGTACTATACAATATTTGCAAAAACTCGGCGCGAGTTATTTTATCATCCGGTCTGAAGCTGTCCGTATCACCAGCAATTATGCCGTAGCCCTTAAGAATTGCCACTGCTCCGAAATCCTCTGCTGTATCCGCATAGGGAGCCTTGAAGATATCAGCTCCGGCAAGCTGTGAAAGCCCCAGACATTCGGTTATCATCTGCGCTGTCTGCTTTCTCGTAAGCGGCTCCTTGTAATCCTTAAAGGTCTTGTCGTAGCTGTAATACTGCTTGTCAAGCAGCTTATATGCCTCCTCTGCGGTTACCGGCTTGTCGGGATCAAGCACGCCGCCCTCAAAGCCTATTCCGGCAAGAGCAAGCTTCTCCGCCGCCTGCTTTACCCAGTGGTTTCCGATGTCTGAATATGTATAATTCCCTTCTTTGTCCTTTACTTCCTCATCGCGGAAATTTACACGCTTGCCCGTAAGAGCGTTAATTATGAAATCATCGGTAGTATACGCCGCTCTGGCATCGTCCTCCGTCATAACATAGCGCAGTCTGAAATCCTCCGGCTTTAACGCTTCATCAGCCTTGATAAACTTCTCCGGCGCGCCGTACTCTGCCGCCGCAAGCTCGTCCAGCCGCGTTACGGATATGCTGTAGTACGTCCCTCCGTTATAGGCGCTGCTTACTGCGCTTGCTCCCGCGTCCATAACCTTTATACCGTTGACCATGAAACTGAAATATGACGCTTTTTCAACATCTTCATTACTGTCCTTATAAACCGGCATTACGCTGTATTCCGTTCCGCCGTCAGCATCATATACAAGCTTCGGCCCGTTATCCGGCGCAGCGGCATCTATAAGAGCCTTTGCCGACTCAGGATCAGAAAAATCATAACCTTTAAGCTTTGTGCTGCCGTCCTTATCATAGTAAGAAAGCGAGAGGATATTTCCGTTTGCCGCGTCAACAGCCGCGTTCAGATTTACATCTGCCTTATCGGAATAAATGTAATACACACCTGATGTATCCGAAACATTCAGATAAATATCAGTGTCATTGATCTCGATACCGATAAGGTCCGACAGCTTTTTTAACGCGTCTGTGCCTGAAAAATATCCTCGCAGCTTTGCCGTTTCCTGCTTCTCGCTTTCCGTAAGCTCATTATATACTCTACCGCTCATAACCGAGGCTCCCGCATCCATGGCGGCTTCTGATTTATAGTTTGCATAGCCTGAGCTTCGCTCTATCACATCTCCTGTAACCGCGCTTACCGCCTTTTGCTCCTTATTTATGTATGCCGGGAAGGTCTTTATATTATTTTCCTTATCGGTATATGTATAATATACAAGCTCCGGCTCCGCATTTTTCATATATGAACTATAAGCCTCATCAGGCGTTATTAGATCGGAAATGTCCTCGTCAGAGAAATCCGGGCTTGTAATATCGGCGTCTGTCACCGTGCCTTCACTTGTCACCGATACGCTTCCTATTGCATCGTCATATTCAATGCCGTTTCTCTCCTCATAAACATTGAAGGAAAGCGCGCCCCAGTTATAGCCGTTCCGCGTTTCAAGCCTCAGCTTACCCTCAAGCGACGGATCCATTCTTACCGCAAAACGCTCTGCGGCAGTCCTTGCCGCCTCTGTATCCGCGCTAAGATAATCATACCGGTCATCATTCTTCCCTTGCCGGTTGCTGTAGCTCGTTATAACGCCGTCGGAATCGCAGGTGACGTTTATAGACCTGTAAAGCTCATCCTCCGTATCCGGTACGCTCCACTCAAATCCATAGCTTGTTCCGTCCTCGGTTTCCGATATCCAATTGCATTTAAATTCCGAATACTCGGTCGGGATTTCCAGTCTGTTCTTGATATCCGGCAGGAGCTTTTCGTAATCCGCTCCCTCCGCAAAAGCCGCCGGCGCGGCTCCGAGCAGCATTGCTGCCGCTGTGATTAATGCTGTCGTTTTTTTCATAAAATTACCTCCTTGTAATGTGTTTCTATAGTTAATACGATTCAGAATACCAAAAGGCTGCATAAAATGAAAAAATTTTTTAAACAACAAGAGCTTTTACAAGAAAATGCACGCGGCGCATATTTACGGAGGTCAGCGCCTCTATAACAGACCGTATATTTTTCTGAGCCTCGCGGCATACCTTGCGTATATCGCAGCCGTAGCGAAGTGTTGCGGTTATATCCATATGCACTCCGTGCGCTGTTTTCCGTACATTTATGTTATTTATTCTTACAAAACCGGTGATCTTCATTGCCTCATGTATTGCAAGACTGTTAAGCACATTGTCGGATATAGTAAAATCTCCCATATATGAAAAGGTCGGACGCACTATTGATTTATCCGCTTCCGCGTTTTCCTCCTCAATGTCAAGGTTCTTCTGAAAACGGCGCAGAGGATGCAGAAAATACCCCGAAAATTCCTTCTGTATTTCAAAGGTCGGAACAGGTATTACATGCTTGCCGTCCTCAAGCCGCATACGGTTCGCCATTGCCATTTCCTCAGGAGTTGCCACATCCTCAATATGAACAAAATACTCCACAGTCCCGACCATAAGTTTTTTTGCGATTTTCTCAGCCATTGCATCCGAGGTTCCCAAAATCATGAGCTTTTTAATTCTGCTCTTTTTCAACGCTCTGCGCATCTCATTACAATAATCGTTCGGTATAAAAAGCGCGTGCTTGACCGATGCAATTCTTGTCGCTTCCTTTTTCGCGCTGCTGCCGGCTATTACCTTGCCGTTTGAGATAAGCAGACCGTCATCTATTATCCCGTCGGCTCCCTGCTCCTTTGCAACCATAATTGAGCGGTAGCTTTTACCCGTTCCGCTCGGCCCTGTAAATGCTATAACCTTCATTTGTCATTCCTCAGCTTCTGTGCCTTCCGTTGTTTCCGCCCGCTCCTTAATTCTGTATGCCATTGTCATCAGTGTGTCCGAAAGATGCACATTCTCAACCGGAACAGCTTCAGCAACCTCAAGCTCCGAATACGAGAAGTTCACTATACCCCGTATCCCGCTTTCCACAAGCAGCTTTGCCGTGTCGTGAGCCGCGGAGGACGGTACGGTAAGAATTGCGATATCGACACTATTATCTCTTACAAATCCGCTGAGTTCCTCGCTCGGTCTTACCTCAATGCCGCGGATAGATGAGCCGATAACCCTTTTGTCGTTATCAAAAATCCCTACCAGGTTAAAGCCTCGCTTTTCAAAAGACGCATGATTTGCCAGAGCGCGCCCCATATTGCCCGCCCCGACAATTATCATCGTATCCTTATCATTCAGTCCGAGAATATTTCCGATTTCTTCAATAAGGCTCTTTACGTTATAGCCGTAGCCCTGCTGACCAAAACCGCCGAAGTAATTAAGATCCTGCCTTATCTGCGAAGCGGTTACCCCCATCAGCTGAGAAAGCGCGTTGGACGATATTCTGTGTGTATTCTGACTCATTAACTCCCCCAAATATCTGTAGTATCTTGGCAGCCGTTTTATAACGACCTCAGGCACTTTTTTCTCCATATTATTGTCATCCCTTTTCACTAAGTTTATTGTTAATATTATAACATGGTTTTATCTGTTTGTACAGTGTTTTTTTTGTGAATTTATGATAATTTTTACATAAATCCTGTCACTATATCCCTGATTATCATACCTATTCCCTTTTTCGGAACATCCTCTGCCGCAACGAGATTCACGCTTTCCACGGTCGCTCCGTCATATACAAATTCAATCGTTCCAAGAACATCTCCCTTAGCTATCGGCGCTGTTATATCCTCATTCAGGTACACTATTCTTTCCGGCTCTTTCGCTTCGGCTTTTGACACCAGCAGTGATTTGCTCTCCGCAGCAACTGCCCCTACAGTATTCTTTATTCCGTTAATAACATCTGCCTGTGAGACCTCCTCTCCCTCTGATACCAGTGCTTTTATTCCGTAATTTGCAAAGCCGTAGTCCAGCAGCGCTCTTGCGGACGAAAAGCGTTTATCCGAGGTCGGAGCGCCGAGGACGACCGCTATAAGCTGCATACCGTCACGCTCAGCCGAGGCTGAAAGACAACACAGCGCCTTTGAGGTGGAGCCTGTTTTAAGTCCGTTTGCGCCGCTATAAAATCTCACAAGCTTATTTGTATTTGCAAGCTGAAATTTACCGTCCCGCAGCTCATCTGTCCAAATTGAAGTATAGTCCGTTATTTTGGAATGTGTGAGCAGCTCTCTTGACATTATCGCGACGTCCCGCGCGGAGGAATAATGATTTTCTTCATCAAGCCCGTTTGTGTTCACAAAATGAGTATTTGTCATTCCCAGCTCCCGAGCCCTTTTGTTCATCATATCCACAAAACCGCTTTCGCTGCCCGCTATGTGCTCCGCCATTGCAACGCATGCTGCGATTGTATAAAGGAAAAATCTTTATATAATATATAATCAGCGGTTAAATCTAAACGATATATTTATATCTCCATTGGATGCAACTTCAATTCTATTAATCAGTTCAATTACCATTACTCTATCAAGTTCGTCAACATCAATATAGTTGGCAAATTTTTCTAACCACGTATTTTTATCCTTTTCAATATTCTTTTCGCCAATAATCTGAGCGGTCAGCATCTCAATATGATTTTGAATCTTATTTTGCTCACTATTATACTTGTTTCGGTATTTTATATACTCCTCACGAGTGATAAGTTCGTCTAAATAGTCTTTATAAGTTTTATCAAGATATTTTTTTACGGTTTCCAGCTTTTGTTTGAACTGTTTAAGCTGAATTTCATGTTGGTTTGTAACTATTTCTTTGGTAGAATCTACTAAGTATTCAACATCATTTGGACTGAGAATTTCTCTCGCTGCCCGTTTAATCTCCGATAGAATAATGTTTTTTATCTCGCGAAATCCGATATAATGACTTGAGCATCCCTTATTACCATATTTCTTATATGTGGAACAGTGATATCCTATAAATTCATGTTTACGATTGTGGCATCTTATTAAGTGCTTACCGCAATCAGCACAGTAAATTTTATCCGAGAATAAGTCTATTTTTTTCTCAATATGAGTTTCCCGTGTCCTTAGCTTAAGCGCCTGCTGAGTCAATTCCCAAGTATCCATACTAATTATAGGTTCATGCATGTTATAAACCTTTATTCGCTCGTTTTCAGGGACAACATGTTTTTTTCTGTTTTTATAGGATATAGATGCCTGCTTGTTCTGAACAACAGCTCCTATATAAACTTCATTGTTCAGAATCATATGTATTGTCTGTGCTGACCAAACACTATCTGAACCGCTCTTGGGATTATAATATGTTGATCTCAGCACCTCGCTTTTATACTTGCTGGGAATCAATACTCCCTCGCCGGTAAGGATGCGGCTTATTCGATATTTGCTATTACCGTCCAGATATAATGCAAATATTCTTTGTATGATATTTGCTGCGTATTCATCAATTATTAATTTATGATTATCTTTGGGATCTTTAACATATCCATACGGAGCGGAAGAACCAAGATATTGACCCGTTTTCATTTTGCTTTTAAAAACTGCCCGTACATTTTCCGATAAATCCTCACAATACCACTCATTAATCAAACCGTTTATTTGACGCGCTTTTTTGTTCCCCTTATTTTTAGTATCGGCATTATCGACAACACCTATAAATCTTATTCCGAGCATTGGGAATACATCGTGCAGATAATGTTCCATGTGCTCCATGTTGCGTGTAAATCTCGACTGAGTTTTTGCAATAACTACATCAAATCTGCCGTCTTCTGCATCCTTAATCATATTTTCAAATCCGGGCCTATTGTCAAACAATCCACTGTAATCATCATCCTGATATACTTTGAATACTACAAATCCATTATTAACTGCATAATCTTCCAAAAGCATTCGCTGATTGATTATACTTGCGCTATCATCTCCTTTGTTTATCTTATCAATATCCTCTTTTGACAGTCTGCAGTATAAAGCTGCTCTGTTTGCACTTAAATTGTCCATAGTAACCTCCTATACCCCATTCCTTGCATAATAAAAATAGAAAGTTACATACTAAAAAACCTGACTATATTGTATACAACTTTCTATTTTTTGTAAAGTCTTTATTTAAATTTTTTCAAGTATTCTCTTGTTTTTTATTGTATTTTTCATGCATTCAACAAGCGATAAGCCATTTGCATTGTATTTAATTATTACATTTCTGGAAATGCTTTCATCTGTTTTCTTTTTCATAATAATCCCTCACTTTCAATGTATTATGTTAATCTATAGTATTATTACATAGAAAAAAATATTACATGCTTATATTATCCATACTTGCTGAATGTTTTGGCAGTTTAACTAAAAAAGCTCCTGCCGCACAAGTGCAGCAGAAGCCTGCTTTTATCAAAATTTATCTCCAGCCTTGTTCCATTTCGTAATTGTACAAAAGCTTAAGATTGGAAGCCGCAATTTCATCCATATGAGCCTTTGCCTCCTCCTGATTTGTGTAAACCCCTCGATACCATGTCTTGCTGTTGAAATAATCCGCATATCTTTCGGTTGTAAAGATATATCCGTTATCAGCATAAATTTCATTTATCATAAGTCTCACGGTTTCTTTTGTCCTTTCCTCACCGTTTCTCCTATAATATTCATCCAAGTCCGAATGTGTCAGATATCTGTTCTGAGGATATATATATTCGTCATAGCCGGGTTCATCGTTAATATAACCTGTGGTTTTTTCATCATCGGGGCGTCCGCCATGTCTGCCTTCCTCAAAGCTTCGGTCATCCGGTCTGTCATCGTGAGGCTCGTATGGTTTTTCAGTAGGCAGCTCTGTAGGCAGTTCTGTAGGCAGCTCTGTGGATGTCGTTGGTGCAAGGAAACCTCCCCCGCCGCCTCCGCCTGAACTGATTGCAGGATGGCTGCTGTATTTTTTGTTGTTTCCCACGGCAAACAGATATGTAATGGTTCCCGCAATTCCTACTGCCAGTACTATAAGTATAACTATTATAACAGTAAACGCGCTTATGCCCTGAGATTTTCCTGAGGTATCGCTGTGAACCGCCTTCTGCGTTTTTTTAGCAGGGGACTTTATTTCCGGTTTTTTTATACTTGAGCCGCATACGTTACAGAAAAGCGCATCATCCGGTAAATTATTGTTGCATACTTGGCATCTCATATGTTATCACTCCCGTTGTTTATTATCGTGTATCCCATGTTATCACAGAAATCCTTCAATAAAATATAAATCAGTCTGTCCTCATTTTCATACTCCACTATATGAACCGTGACAGGAAACACAATACTGCCCTCACTCATTTCAAGCTGTTGGTTAATAATATCTAATTTTATATTTTTGTCTTGACCCGACAAAATGAAATCAATCCTGCCATCCTCCGCTTCCGTTTGATAAGCATCATTATTCCCCGTCATAGCATTAAATAACGATTTTACATTCACATAATAATTATCATCAATTTTTATCAGTCTGCCGGGATGGCTTTCATCGTTTGACAAATTGATTATATCCTCCGGGTTTATATTGTTCTGTATTGAAACATTTTCGCTCTCCAGAACTGTTTCTGTTTCGTCCTTTGGAGTTATTGCCTGATATGGGCTTTCATCGGACGCGCTGTTACTCACCTCTGTCTGTATTGGCATTCCCGTACCGGTTTCATTAGAAATTTTTTTCTCTTGCTCTGTATCCTTCCCAATAGTTGTAATTAAAAACACTGCAATAACAATAAATATTATCAGCATAACAGCCGCTGCTACAACTCTCGTAAGCATCAAACGGTGCTTCTCTTTAGCCTGCCTTACCTGCTTACGCGTATTCATTCTGTATTTAAAGCCCTCCTGACTCATATCGGGATGCTCATGATAACTGTCGGTCGGCGACATCTGTGGAGCCTCCGCCTTCGTATAAATCTGCTCATAAGCCCTTTGCGGCATCGCTTCACTATTCTGCTTGGGAATCGAATCCCGGGCAGGCATAAAATTGTCAATAATCGGATTATCGAGTTCTTCTGTTTTCGGAACATTGATTTCCGTTGGCTCGATATTACTCTCAACATATCTTGGTCTATATGGAATATCCTCTGTTCCTTTACCCTCAAGCCATTCATCAAAATTATCTGCCGAATTAAAAACATAGCCGTTGTGTATTTCTGTACTGCATCCGCAGAACCTACAAAATGTACGGTTGTCATCAATCTTTCTTCCGCAATATTTACAGTTCATATAATCACTCCATTGTCTTATACTATTAATCCTGCAATAACCGTATAGTTATCATTATTGTCATCAGTTCTCAAAAGCAGCCTGATAAGCATATATTTGATCCATTGCTCAGCCGTTGCCGCCTTTGCCAGATCAATCTCCATTTCCGTCTCATATACATATTCCCAAAATCCGTCACTGCATACAAGGAATGCATCACCGGATTCCAGAACGAACTCTGTGGGCATCATTCCCGCATCCGCCATCTCTTCATTGCCCAAAACTCTTGTTAGACGGTTCCTATCAGGATTAAAACGCAGTGAATCAAACGAATCAACCATCATATCCACTGACAGTTGAGGGACACTGTGATCCCTCGACATAAATTTCAGACTTCCTCTTCTGAAGAAATAGAAACGTGAGTCACCGATATTAAAGCATTTCAATTTATCATGATCTATAACGCAGCCTGCAATTGTCGTACGCATTCTTGCAAATGCCGGATCGGCAGCACAGCCTTTCACAACAGCTTTATTCGCCGCAGACAGAATTGCCAACAGATCCTTATCCTCAAACGCATGTATCTTTGCCGCGTTTACCGCAAAGCATTCGGCGGCTGTCTGCGACGCCGTTTCACCTCCGCCTTGTCCGCCGAGACCGTCACAGACAATTGCGGCACAGTAATCCGGCTCTGAAACTATCTGCATGGTATCTTCATTATTCGGTCTGCCGCCCTTATTTGTATAAGAATGAAATTCTATATTCATACTCTGCCTCCATTTACTTTATCTCTGTTTCAAATGCAATCATATGTGATTTGTTTGCAAGATAAATCTTTTCTCCTGCCGAAAGCTTTACCGGCTGTTCCGGCAACAGCTTAAAGCCGTTTTCCAAAAATGTTCCGTAGGATGATTTTTTGTCTGTTACTATAAAGCCCGTCCCGTCAAAGCTTACCGAGCAGTGTACGCCGCTTATGCCTTTCTCGTTGAGTGAGAAAACAACATCGCACTTATTATAGTCCCTGCCTATCAGCAGTTCATCTTTTCTAATCTCGAATATCCCTTCCGGATTATTGTCCGAATCAATGTCTCCACCCATAATTTTCAGGAAAGCACTCGGTTCATGCTTTTCTTCTTTCCTCCGCAGAAGCATATATAATATAAAACCGATTGCAGCGGCAAAAACCGCCCCGCCCGTTGTTATTGCAATCAGCATGTATGTTCGCACCTCATGTTCATGCACCAGATATATCTCCGCATTCGTACCGAGTACAAATGCCGCAATCGCATCGGTTGACACAGCATATGAGTAATCATCGGCCTTCGAATAGCTTACAATACCGGCAACAGCACCGTTACTGTCCAGCAATGCGCCGCCCACGACACCTGAATTATATGCCGCATCAAGACAATACACCTTCATGCCATTGTACATCTCTTGCTTGTAAATATTTGTTTCGCAGGTCTGTAATGTATTCTTACAATCTGCGTCATCATTCATGTCTGACTCTATATACCCTGTAATATTGTATTGCCCGTTATCACTGTACAATTCATTCTCAACATATGAGATTCCGTTTAATCTTTCTGTTTCCTCCGGCAGTTCAAGCAGGGCAAGATTTTTTTCTGTGCTGTAGTCACAGACGCCGACTGTCACCGTATTATCCATATTCTCATCAAAGCTGACGTTTACCGATTTCGGAACAGATCCGTTACGGTCGATTATATTAGAGCATACCGTGATAATATATCTTGTATTTTCTCCCGGTCTGCCAATAGCAACTCCTGACGCTTTATGACTGCCGTCCGTTGCAGACACCATCACTATACTTTTTTCAATATCTGTATTTCCGTTTTTGCAAGCCGCTGAACAAATTATCAACAGCATACTGACTAAAAGTATACATGTATTTTTCAATCCACGCACACATATCCACCCCTTTTAATACTGTGCCTGCACGGTCCGCCTCATAACGGCGGACCATAAAGCACTGCCCGATAAAATCGAATTTAATCCTTTTCTTCCTTTGGCCACTGGAACTGGTCATTACAGAATGATCTGAATATCATCTTTGTATTACCGATTTCAATAATATCGTACTCATTGAGCTGAACCGGTGAGAGAAGAAGTGAATTGTTTATGTACATATTGTTCTTTGAATCGCTCGGAGCAATAAAGAACTTATTATTACGGTTATCATATGCAAGAACCGCATTTGTTCCCTTTGAAATTGACATATCAAAATCGATGCTGATCTCAATATCTCCGCCGCGACCTATTCTGTTCTTCTCAGAGTGGATTCTGAAATCCGTACCCTTCTTTTCACCATCAAGACATACGAGCCAGCCTCTGATCGGATCAATTCCCTTGCTGTTAATTACATCCGGAACAAAGGTTGTACGTCCGTAATTAGGATCGTTATACGGCTCTGTTGGCGGGAGCGGATCCTCCTGCATCATAGTAGGCGGTATTTCGCTTGCCATATCAAGCGGAATAGTTTTTCCCATATCACTTTCATTGTTGCAGTAAGGACACACCGCATTCTTTGAATCGTCATAAATATGACCGTTTGGACACTGTTGCATTGCCATTTTTAATTCCTTCTTTCTTTTATTTATTAATTACTTTTTACTGATTTGCAGGCGGCGGGCCTCCCTGGCCTCCCGGACCTCCCTGGCCTCCCTGGGGCGGCGCACCTCCCGGGCCTCCCTGAGGTGACTGATTAGGATTCATTGTCGCTACTTCCGGCTCGGAAGCATCAACTTTAGACGTGACTGCCTTAATGTCGTTTGTCTCAACAGATATAGTGTTTGTATTCTCATCCCAGTCAATGCTCTTGAGATTAAATATCTGAGTAAAGCTGCGAAGCGGAATATAAATCTGATTGTTTGAGAACATAAGAGGTTTATCCTCCATCATAACGTCAGCTTTTTTATCACCGTTAATAATTATAATATTCTGGAAATCATTTGTGATCGTAGCCTTAATTGTATCATTTGTAACAATTGTCTGACGATTCTGCATATCAATCGTTGTGCTGAATCCGAACACCTTCGCAAAATCATTTACAGAAATGTATGAATAATCATTTACATTAAGCATTTTCTGCGGCAGGTCAATCTCCTGACCGTCAACAGTAAGCTTACGCACCTCAACCTCGTACTGTGAATATGAATTATATTCAAGCAGCATACCCTGCTGTTGCAGCGGCGGAGGTCCCTGCTGCGTCATATCATTTCTTCCTGCAAAAATAAATATTATTGCCGCAACCACAGCTATGACTACTACACCTGCCGCAATTGCAACCGGAATTGCAATACTCTTCTTTTTCGGCGGTACTCCATACCCGGTGTTAGGATACTGTGAATTCGGATAACCGCTTTGCAGATACTGTGAATTCGGATAACCGCTCTGCGGATATTGTGAATTAGAGTAACCGCTTTGCGGATATTGTGAATTCGGGTACCCGCTCTGCGGATATTGTGAATTCGGATACTGCTGTTCACTATTTTGATTATTTGTATTATCCATTTCTTCCTCCTTAATTTATAGTTCTTACTTCAAACATATTGTCTGCAGTGCCGACATAAAATCTGTCACCGCTCCTTAACGCCATCGGAATTATTTCCTATAAACCTTGCTATTTGTAATCGCATCATGGACAGGGATATTGCTTTTACCGATAAATGCCGTTATACTTCCCGCAGTCTTCAAAAAATTTCTTTTTATAGTCGTACCTGCTGAAATTCGTCTTCCATAGGCATCGCCGACATATATTCCGCATATGCATTTACCCGGAGTTGCTTTCAGCGGTGACATTTCAAAAGCACAGTCAACTATGAACTTAAAAATCAGAAAACATACTATTGCCGTCAGAACAGCCGCTCCGCTCATATGCTCATATGTGTACATAAGCAGCAAAACCGGGCAGAAATAAACCACAGCATATATCAGCCAATCCAGCGCTTCGGCTCCGAATCTCAGCTTTTCGACCTCCGAAACAGGCTGTCTTGCAATATGTATTTGATTATGATGACTTGTATTATGCTTATTCGAAATGTTCTGTATCTGTTTTCTGTTCTTCTGCCGGTTCTGAATAAGATTCGTAGTTGCGGCGCCCGTATAGCCAAGTACATTTTTCATTTCATTAACATTCTGAAATCTGTCATTTATATTCATTGACATTGCCTTGTCAATTGAATATGTAATGCGCTCCGGTAAATCAGGACGCAACTGTCTCAGCGGAATAATCAAATCATTTGTTACCCTGTTAACCGATGGCTCAGGCGGCTTCCCGCTCAGTATATGATAAAAGGTTGCGCCTAAGCTGTATATATCGGTATATGGTCCCTGCTTTATACCGGTTCCATACTGTTCTGTCGGAGCATATCCCGTTTTCACTATCATCGAAAGATTGCGCTCATTCTGCTCCATCTCATATCTTGCTGAACCGAAATCCAACAGCTTTACTCTGTTGCTTCCGGTTACAAAAATATTATCCGGGGCAACATCTCTGTGCAAAACACCCTGTCTGTGAACTTCACCCAGAGCATCAAGACACTGACCGATCAGTGATAGTACATTATTCGAATCAAGCTTCTTTGAAAAGCTCTTAGTGTAATTTCTGAGATCAACACCGTCACAATATTCCATTACATAATACGCCGTTCCGTTGGCAGAAAATGAATCATAAACATCTATGATGTTTACATGATGAAACTTCCTCAGCATATCGGCTTCTTCGCGAAATCTCCTGATCCCGTATTTAAACAGATCTGCCCTGCTCTCATTGACCATTATATTCAGCTTGCCTTTTGTGCGGAATGCGGTATTACTTGGCATAAATTCTTTTACGGCACATATTCCGCCAACCTTTATATCAAAGCATTTATATGTAATACCAAATCCGCCCACACCCAGAGGAACACCGACTATATAATTACCGTTCAGCAGCGTTCCTAAGGGCAGACAATTTCCGCAATCATTAAAATTACTGACAGAGAAGCCACATTTTGAGCATTTATGCTCGTTGGGCTGCTTTTCACAAAAGCAACTCAAGCATAAATTGTTATAATTCATTTATAACACCTCTCAAATTACGGTTATTTATTAATATCTTATCTCAAACATATTCTCAGGCGCTGCAAGATAGAACTTTGTTCCTGACTTAAGCATTGTCGGTGTATTCGGTACAAGCTTATTCCCGTTAACAAATGTTCCGTAGCTGGACTTAAGATCTGTTATGTAGCATACCTTACCGTCATATGTAACCTCACAATGAACACCGCTTATACCCTTAGTATTAACAGGGAACGATATTACGCACTTTGCCGAATCGCGGCCTATCTTTACGTTCCCAGCTATATTGAAGGTTTTTCCGTTAAGATAGCCGTTTATCGCAACAAGTCTTGCTGTCTTTTTTGTCGGAGGATTTATTCTTTCTGATGCCGTTGCCGTTGTCTCCGGCGGCTTAACCGTCTTGCGTGCAATAAGAAGCACCACAATAAGAATGATTATAAGAACAAGTACGCCGCCGAGAATAGCGAGAAGCAACGGAGAAATACCGCCATTGCTCACAATGTCAACCGGAATCTCTTCAGTATCTATTGCTTTGATAAATTCGTCAATCGTGAGCGCATAGCTCGCCATCATTTCAGCAGTGGATTCATCATATTCGATTTTATTTACCGCCATACCGATTACTTCGCCCTTACTGTTTACAATAGGACCGCCTGAATTTCCATGCTCAAGAACAAGATCCATGAGATATACCTGCTTCTCATTTACGCGGTCTGTCTTCTTGATTCCGCCCTTGGTAACTATGATATCCGTAACATCAAATTTTCTATAGTCACTGCCATTAACACCTACAGCCGGATAACCCAATGCAGCGACAGTATCACTCAAATCTGTCTCTGATGACGGGCACAGGCGAAGCGCCTCTCTCTCTGTTGTCGGTTCAGGCAATTTCAGCACTGCAATATCCTTTTCAACGTCGTAAAACCAGACATTTGCAACCATTGCCTTGTTTGCCGCAGCCGAAAAATATACCGTAGCCGTATTAGGCACTACCATATTAGGCTCACCATAATTTTCAGCCACACAATGACAAGCCGTTGCAATATACTCAACAGGCTTTTTCGGGTCTCCTATTGCGAAGCCTGAACCATAGCCTGTTGCATCCTTGTCAATAATTAAAACGACACCGTTCTTCGCAGTTGCTATGTCTGTAACCTCCGCTGACGCCGGAACCGCTGCCATTGAAGCAGCCAAGCCTGTTACAGCAAAAATACTGAGTATTTTTGCAGCCAAATTAGATTTTTTCATGATAATATCGTCCTTTCCTGCTCCTTTCAGAGCTTTTTTATTTTATACAATAGAGTATACTGAGTTAATTTTTCTCACAGCGTATAACCATCGCAGTAAGATTATCCTGACCGGGAATATTTGCGGCGAGCACTGCCTGTACTATTTGCTCGCTTGCTTCCTGCGCTTCATATTCCATAGCTATATCCATCATCTGTTCATTTGAAATTCCGTTATAAATTCCGTCTGAACACAGAATATAGATATCACCCGGCATAATTTTGAAGCCATATATTGAATAATCAATCATAGCTATGCCGTTTTTACCGATAAAATTTGTCAGGCTTGCTCTTTGAGCATCATTTCTCGCATCTTCAATTGTACCTTCACCGTCTATAGTCTTTCTCAAAAGAGTATTCATATAATCATGATCCTCATTCACCTGATATATGCCATGGTTTCTGATACAATAAAGTCTGCTGTCTCCTACTGTTGCCCAAAAGATTCTGTTTTTGTAAATATATAATACTACAGCCGTTGCACCGGCGGTGCTCCTCTCAGACTGCACATACTGTGCACATATCGATTCATTTACCGCAATTATCATGTCAGCGAGCTGCATTCCTATGCTCTTAGACATGTTTATGTCTGCTGCCTTGGCTATTATTGAGCTAACCACACTTTCAGAAACCGCCTTTCCGTTAGAAAGACCGCCCATACCGTCTGACAAAACCGCGATAATTCCTCGTGAGCTTACCACTGCACTGTCTATGATATTTGAGCACCCGAACGAATCCTCCTGGTACGGACGTCTGCCCTGATCCTGGGCGTTCCCTACGCTGATTTTTATTGCTCTGGAATCACCCAGCTTAAGCTGTACATAATACTGCTTTCTTGCCGACCGAACAGAACCGGCGTCCGCATCTATGTTTTTTTCTCTTCGCATTGACATTCCCCGCTTTTCCTGACATTACTGCTGACCCGGAGGCATCTGCTGCATCTGCCCCGGAGGCGGGCCCGGAGGCATTCCGTCCATTGGCGGTTTTGGCTTCGTTGCAAAAACCACCGCGACAAGCAGTATAATTACAGCAACTACAGCCGCAGCGATACCGGCAATTATGCCTACTGTCTTTTTATGTTCACGATCATCATTATTCGGCTGAATTATTTGTGACGGCGGCACGAACTGTGACGGCGGCAGCTGCTGTGAATACGGAATCTGTTGTGATGTAGTAAACTGCTGTGAAAACTGCGAGTTTGTAAAAATCTGAGAATTATAGTTCTGCGTATTCTGTGACACTTCTGTTGTAAAGCTCTTGAGAGCAATACGCGGGATCTGCACCTTCTTCAGTTCCTGCATTACTTCGTATGTACTCTTAAATCTATCCTTCAGATCAATCTTCATACACTTGTTGAGAATATCTCTGAACTGCTGCGATATGCCGAGAGCATCCGCACTGTCTATATCCTTCTGCTGCTTTTCGATACGCGTCATTGCATCATCAGGAATTTTCCCTGTCAATGCAAAGTATATCGTACTGCCCAACGCATAAATATCGGTCCACATTCCATGCTTTCCGTTCTTCTGATACTGTTCAATAGGTGCAAATCCCCTCTTAAGTATTACAGAAAGGCTTTGTGATTCTTCACCGACAAACTGCTTTGCAGCGCCAAAATCTATAAGCTTTGCTATATTACCGCTGCAGATAAATATATTATCAGGAGAAATGTCGCGGTGTATTGTTCCGGTGCTATGAATCACTGTAAGAGCATTGCACATCTGCTCCATAATGGTAAGAGCCTCGCCTTCTGAAATTCGTCCGCCGCACTTCTTGGTATAGCTTTTCAAATCAACACCCTGCAAATATTCCATTGCGTAGTAAGCTGTGTTATTCTCATAGAACAGTTCATATACAGTCGCTACGTTCGGTGCATCATTAAAGGTGGCAATAGTCTTAGCCTCCTCATAAAATCTGTTAGCGCCTTTCTGGAAAAGGTTTTCTTTGTCCGATGAAAGAACGGTAATTTTTCTCTCACCTTCGTTTCGGTGGGCTATTCCTATAGGATAATACTCCTTGATTGCAACTTTTCTTGCGTTATTAAGTTCATATGCAAGATAAGTCGCACCAAAGCCGCCTCGGCCTATAGTTCTTCCGATTATATACTTTCCTGCCAGTACCTCACCCGGCATAAGAAGCCCCGGTTCTGTTTTATATTTTTCAGGGGTAAGATGACAGACCGGGCATTGAGCTCCGGGCGCTATTTTTTCAAAACAGTAATCGCAATAATGTACTCCTTTATAGTCCAACTTGATTCCTCCATTCATGTTTTATTTTATTCAGACTGTATGTAATATACAGTTTAATAATCATTTGTTAATCATTCCTGTGTTTTACTTTTATCCGTTTTTTCTTCATGTAGACAACAGCCGCAGCCGCTATCGCTATAATATCAATAACAGCAATTATCACGGTAAGCCTTGCGGCATTTTCATCGGTCCAGATAACATGACGTCCATTCATAAGCTCCATACTGTATCTGTCCGGCTCGGAAGGAGTATTATATAAAAGCATAAACAGTCTGTGAAGAATTACCGCAGCCTGTGCTCTGGTAATATCCTTTGAAACATCGCCTTGTCGTATAATTTTCTCTCTGGCAGCCAGCGCAATCTCCTTTTTTGCCCAATCGCTTACGGTTTCAGAGCCGTCAAAATTAAGATATTTTTCAGGATTTGAGGGATAAATATAACAAAGTCTGTCCGCTATGGTTCTTGCTGCCATAACCGCAACCTGCTCCACCGTCGCATATTGATTCCCGCGAAAGGTTCCGTCTTCAAAGCCATCAACTATGTTCTTCTGCTGTGACGATGCGACAAATCTGTAAAATTCGGTATTTTTCGACACATCGGAAAAATCTGATACCGCATCGTTATCTATTGCAAAGAACATTCTTACAAGCGCTTCCGTATACTCATATCTCGAAAGAGATTCATCAGGCTTGAATTTACCATCATCAAGCGAAAAATAGCCTCTTGCAGTCATAAACTGTATAGCTGTTTTTTTCTCATCGTCAAGCTCTGATATATCTCTTATCTCTGCCATTGCTTCCCTGACCTGATATTCACCCGTATAAGCTGTTTCAAACTCCATAACCTTTGCGACATGATTATACTGACCTCCCCAGTTATCGGCAGCATCACCATATGAAGCATATATCGTCATTCCCTCATTCCGTGCCGGGAGTGAAAGCCTGACAGCACATCCCATCTTCTCTATTAATTTACCGGCTCCGGTTCTGAATTCAAGCTTATATCTGTCCTCATCCTTCTCCAAATGGAAAACAATATCCGTGTTATATGTAGAAATCATATTACAGCACTCATTTGACAATGTCAGAGCCTCATTATCCTCTCCTATTAAAAGCTTTATATTCATCCCTTCCGGCACACACTTCATCGCATCAGGCTTTATGGTTATATCAACACCGGCATTTAAGGGAGCATTATAGCAAGCAAAAACAATATTCTTGTTAAGACTTCTGTTCAATGATATTCCGTTTTCCTCAATTTCATTTTCAATTTCTGTGCTTATTTCGCTGCATTTTGCCGCACCTGCTGAAATCATATCAAAATCAACCTTTATGCCGTTGGCATATTCTATCTCACTTATGGAGTAATGTTCGATTTCCTGTTCCAGTTTCTGAGTTATCGACTCAATTTCATCGGCAAAATCAGCCTCGACCGCCATATTATTACCTGCATACCGCTGTATTTTTTTCAGCTCAAAGACATATTCATTTATTGCCTGTGCCTGATGGCAGCAAAATAAAATGAATACAGCCGTCATTGTTACAATCAATTTTTTCATTGCGCTATCTCCATTTTAAACCATCCTTTTTCCGCAGCTTCCGCAATACAACGAGTTTTTCTCTGTAGGTGCGCCGCAGTATACGCAATAATTCGAGCAATGCTTCTGCATACCTGTCGGGATATACGTTTTGAACAGCTTTCTGCTAAATCGTTTGGATATTATATAGGTTTCCGGTTTGGAATATTCGCCGTTTCGTTCAAGGTATGCTACCAAATACTGTGCGGCAGTGCTTATCATGGCTATAAGCAGCCACATTACAATGCATACCGGCATGGATATTTCCTTCTCATTAATTGCGGATATAATCCAAAGGCTCATGGCTATCAGTCCGGAACCGTTAATTGAATTCAAAATCATATACATTCTCTTACCGAAAATGTATGTATATCCTGTAAGCATTACACCTATAAGGAAGCCTGCCACTAATACGGCAATTCCGGGAGGCGGTCCATGATGTATCTGCGGAGAACTGCATATGCGATAATACAGGAATATTATGACGGTTGTCATAAGACCTGAAACACATAGCCTGGACATCAGCGGTATAAACCATGCCGCTGATGCAAAAAAGATTCCCAGTACAACAATCCCTATTAATGCGATGATCACCACCGCCACGGAGAATTGAATTCTCAGACTTACTGTAATCGCCATACCCATTGCTACACCGATAAAAAAACCTGATATAGCGGAAAGTATTCTCAGTTTTTTTATGCCGGCAAAGCAAATAATCAAGCCTGCAACCACACCGATAAACGCAGTTATCATAATAAGCCAGACATTATCCTTCAATACTCATCACCCTTTACTTCAGCCTTGTTCCACAATTTTTACAATAATTCCATTCCTTGTTATTTATATAACCGCACACACATTGTATTCCGTCCTGAGGAATATCATCCCATAGCGGCTCCTCGCGGGAAGAATCCGGCTCTATTCCCGGCTCTTCAATCTCATTTCCCTGTGCAGTTTTGATGGAGTTTTTTGAAAACACGCCTTTTACAATACCCTGCATTTTTTCAAAATCACCCGCCATTCTCGTTGAGGGCAGTCTGTTGTTCACACCAAGATTATAACATTCATACCCCAGTTCGGTCAGTTTATTATTAAGCTGAGCGGAAAATAAATTTTCATGATATGTGTCACCGTTTTTCCTTGCTGAAAAAACCTTAGGAAAAAGTCCGCTTATTTCATTGATAAGCTTTTTTGCCGCCGTACTTATTTTATCTGAACCGCAACAAAGATTATAGCATTCAAAGCCCATTTGCTTTGCACATTCATCCATAACAGACTGCATTCCAAAATCTTCATTCATTTCTACTGCCTCCTTAGTACCTGCGTTTATAGACCAATATAAATATCAACGCCGCAAGCATTAAACCAAAATATGATACAGCTTTTATATTTCCAAAATATGTTGTTAATACAGACGCCCCGTCTGCATTCTGCTGCATTTCCGGCAGCGGAGGCGCACCGTTGCCGTCTCTGTTATCTCTCGCTCCGGGCGGCGGTCCCGGCGGCATTCCGTTTCCGTTTCCGTTGCCGTTATCTTCCATTCCGGACGGCGGCGGTGAACCTGCGTCTCCGGCAGCGGAATTACCTGCATATGTAAGCGCACCTTCAACCATTACAGCAGCAAGCCGTTCACCGTTGACATTAAATATATATTCGTTTCCCTTTACAAATCTGTCACTGCTCACTAATATCAGATTAAATTCCAACTCTGCATTAAAGCTGTGTATTATCTCACCGTTGCTTACAATCTCTATAAATGCACCTGCATCCATTCTGTCCGTGTTCAGCCAGATTGAATTCTGTTTTGACTCCTCTGACGGTGTTTCATTCATTCCGGAGCTTCCCGCAGTCAGTACAGTACCGCCGTTTATAAACATCTCGCCGTCAATATCCAGCGCCGAGTCCGCTCCTGGTCTCGGGCCTATAATTGTTATATCACCGCCGTTTATTTCAAGGTCACAGTTGGAGTCTATCCCATCACCTCCGCAGTATATAACAATATTTCCGCCATTTATGCGTATATAGGTTACTGTCTCTTCACTGCTCATTCCGGGCGGCGGTCCCTGCGGTATTCCGTTTCCGTTAGCTCCGTTTCCGGGCGGCGGTCCCTGCGGTATTCCGTTTCCGTTAGCTCCGTTTCCGGGCGGCGATCCTTGCGGCATTCCGTTTCCGTCTCCGTTAGCTCCGTTTCCGAGCGGCGGTTCCGCCGGCATTCCGTTTCCGTCTCCGTTAGCTCCGTTTCCGGGCGGCGGTCCCGGCGGCTGCCCTCCTGCACCGCCCGGGGCGGGCATTGACATAGGGAGACCTGCATTCATGCCGTCATCACTCGCTGTTATATTAATATTTCCGCCGTTCACCTCAAGGTATTCCTTTCCCTCAAGACCCTCATAGCAGCCGTTTATCGTTATATTTCCATCATTTATCAAGAGCCGCTTGTCGGCATGTACACCGTCATCTCCCGAATTTATTATAAAACTTCCGCCGTTAAAAATAATATCACCGTCTGAATGAATACTGTCATCCTTTGAATTAATATTATATTCCCCGCTGTCTGCGTATATTCCCTTTATGCCCTTTATACCTTTGGCAGAAGGATCATTCTCATCATCCCCCGCATCAGCTTCCGTGCCCGGCGGTATTTCACGCTTCATTTCTGCGGTCTCAGCGCCGTTTCCGGTTATAATATCTGCCTGACAATTTCCGCTTAAGAACACATAGTCTGTTGCTGCTATAGCGTCGCCCTGAGCATCAATATTTAAAACTCCGCTGTCCAGCGCGATGAATCCGCTGCTTTTGCCGTTACTCTCTGACTTTATACCATCGCCGCCGGCACACACCCGGATCGAACCGCCTTCAATCCCCACCGATTTATTCCCTGTAAAGCCATCATCTGCAGCGGTTACGGAAATATCTCCCGACATAACCTTCAGCGTCTTTGACGTCTTCACTCCATCCTTATAATTTCCGATAACTTCGAGCGAGCCTTGTCCGTTAAGAGTCACTTCTGAAACACTGTATACAGCGGCGTCCACAGTATCATTAAGAGTATGATCCTCCTTATAGACCGCCGCATCGGACAATGCGTTTACAGTTCCGGGAAGCGATGAAATAATCACCTTTGATGCCTTATACACGCACAATGCCGCAAAATTCGGAGACGAAATATTTACATTATCCAGATACAGCCTGACGTCACGCGAATCTGCGGCTTGGACTATGATACTGCCTTTGTCCCATGTTCCGCTCAGCCGATATTCTCCGCCCTTCAATATATATATATCTGATCCCATAACAGTCACAGCATTGCTGTCGCTGTTAAGATTTCCGTTTTCCATTATAATCCTTACGACCGTTTCCTCCGGTTCTCTGTATTCATCACCGGAATAGGTTATACAGTAATTATCATAATATTTACGCACTTCACTTGATTCGGCGCCGTAATTTTTCATAGCGTAAATAACAGAAAACACAAGAGCTATACTAATTAATACAACTGAAAGTACATATGTCTTTTTAGAATTAATCACCTTCCCGTTAACCCCTTTCCAAAGAACTGACAAGAATCTCTGCTATTCGGCAAAGATCCCCCGACAGTTTTTATGACATGTACTCTCCGTTATAACTTACAAGACAAACATTCGAAACGCCATGAATCTGTGACAGCACATTAACTACCGATGAATCCTTTTTATTTATGCGAACCTCATATGTAAGCTCAGTTCCGTATTTTGTTACGTTCTTTGATTTGAGAATGTGCTTTTTTGTGTGCTTTACGAGTATGTCCTCCGCCATGCTCTCACCTCTCTCATCGGCAGTATTGACCATAAGTATATACGGAATATCAAAGCCGCGTCTGTTTGCAAAAATTACAATTACCAGACCTACCATAACAGAACCGATAACGGCAAGCGGCAGCAGACCTGCGCCAAGAACAATACCTGATGAAATTGACCAGAATAAATAAGCAATATCCATAGGCTCCTTTATAGCCGTTCTGAATCTTACGATTGAAAGTGCGCCCACCATACCGAGCGATAATACAATATTTGAGGTAACGGCAAGTATAATAACTGTGGTTATCATTGACATCGCAATCAATGATAGACCAAATGATGCATTGTACATTACTCCCGAATAGGTCTTTTTATAGACTATTGAAATAAACAATCCAACAACAAAAGACAATAGCAGCGCAATAAGCACGTCGACCAGAGAAAAGCTTACTGCCTGCTCCAAAAAGCTTGATTTAAAAACATCGTTAAAATTATTCATTTTAGAAATACCCTTCCTTTTTACTTATTTGTGTTTAAACAAACCTTGTTGCCGCATATTTCGAAAATGAGGATATTCCTATTGTGTTAAGCTGCACAGCGCTCCTTACAATGCCGGGGAGAAACTCGTCCCACTTAACCTCTAATATATTATTATCCTTATATTTCATATATCCCGAATCAGTAATCAGAAAACCGTTTACATTTACACTCCCTCTAAGGTTTGTGTCAATGGTTATACGACAGTTTCCCGGTTTGTATGTATATGCGCGTCTTTCATAAATAACTGTATTTTTAGGTCTAAGCAGTTCAAAACACATTTTCGAATACAGTTCGCGCACAAGTTCCCTTCTGCTCACTCGCATCCAAGCTGTATCACCTTCGATAATTTTTCTGCACTCCTCAGCAGTAATATTTACGGACTGCTTAAGACAAAGACCATTAATCTTACTCTTTTTCTCTAAACGTATAAAATCCAGATCATCATTATAATAGCGTATTCTGAACTTCTCACGCCTATCAACGCCGTCTAATTTCTCCCGTAGGGCAATGTCGTTAAAATTATCAAAATAAAGACTTTTTACAGTATATTCCCCGAACCTCCCACAATGCACATCCGTCCGGAACAAATGATTGAGCCGTCCCGAAAGAATAATTATGTCATTACGGTTTATCAGGTACTTATATTCATGTCTGAACATTTTTACTCAAAATCTCCCTAATTCTTTTTAAAATAAGCCGTTGGCTGCACTCGTTATTATACCTATAACAATGAACAAAATCAAAACAGAAATACCGATAATGATAAGCATTACGGTAAGCTGAGCCTTAGCCCAATTACGGAAAGTCACATCCTTTGCCTGATCCCCCGACCATATGCATAAGAGTATGATATCAATAATCCAACCTATAACCGGCACAAGATATAAAAGGCTCAGAAGCAGCATTCTCCCTATCCAGCCGCCTACCGACGTTGGAGGTGCATTATAACCCACTCCCGAGATTGGCGTATAATCATTAATAACAACCTTTGCCCCACAGCTTGTACAGAATTTTGATCCCGGTACCAGTTCTGAACCGCATGCATTACACTTCATGAACAATCCTCCTTGTTTAGATGTTTTAAACATAAATTTTTTTATATTATATCATATTTTTACAAATAAAACAAGGATTTTGTGTCTTTTTTGACTGTACAAAATGTAGAATTTCGTTAATATATTTTGGTGAATTTGTAAAATAAACGCAAATTGTCCAATAATATCTACAAGGTGTTCCTCTATCCCGAAAGACTCAGGTATCCGACAGGCATTACAAAAGGCATCCGGAGAATATCCGAAGTGTCCGCATCAGAGCAGCCCTGATACCACAGAATACCGTTGAGTTTATAGTTTCTAAACGGATAAATGTGATTATTGTAAAGATCACCTGTCAGATCTTCAGACCAACGCTCAATACGCGTTCCGCCCACCGCGGCGCTTATAAGACCAACCGATACATCCTTTTCCTTTTGCAGCTCGTCTCCGAAATACATACCTATAAACGATAGAAACTTGTTATTGCTGCTGTCAAGCGTCTGCCAGCCTTTCATGCCATTACTGTAGGTTACATCAAAGGCTTTGTCATTTGCTCCCGCACTTGCAAGCTTTATGAAGCTTATGCCTTATCGCTTACCGGAACAGGCGAAAGATCTACCTTCCACTCTCCGTCCG
>CAZOHJ010000014.1:0-66485 GCA_964579875.1 uncultured Lachnospiraceae bacterium
AAAATAGTAAAAAACTGGATTAGTTCATGATTTGTTCACTCATTCAAAAACCGTGGCAGACACAAATCATTGCTGTTTTTCCGCCGCTGCCGCAAGGCTGCCGCCGTAATACCTCGGCACCTCGCCGGCGATCACGGTTTCGGCTATGGGGACGGAGGTTTCTATACGCTCTGTTTCATTCATAAGATACCCGCGATACTGCATATCTACAGTTACTTTCAGATAAATTTTGTGCCGTACCTGATTTATGCCGGCATCCTCAAAGCTTTCGTCAAATTCGCTGTTTACAATACTTATGGGGATTATTTTTACCGGAATTACGGGACCGAGCGATGAGAGCGGATAATAGCCGGAAAGACTGCCGAGAGGGATATATACCCTTGCCGGATAATCCCCGTTAAGAGCATTCTGTATATCTATCATCAGTCTCGCCTTGACCTTGTTTATCTGCGCCGTGTCAGCTTCAACCGCCGTTATACGCTCGCCGCTGTCGGATATTATTTTGAAAAAGCTGTTAAATTCGCCCTTTTCCAGCTCTGCTATAACACATTTGTTTACAAGATCGGTAAACGCCGTATTTGAATAATTTGAGCACTGCGCGACAAACGCAGGCTCAGCGCGCTTTAAAAGGCGGTGTACGCAAAACACGGTAAAAATTAAACACAGCACGGGTACAATTATGCGCCATGTGCTGTGTTTTCTTTTCATTCCTAATCTCATAAGACATCACCTCACCGACATAATAATTTATATTATTCGGCTGTGATGTGATGTGTGACGATTAAAGAGCCTTTGTTTCCACTTCGTTTACGATAAGCTTTACAAATTCATCGATCGGCATGCTGCCAAGATCGCCCTTCTTGCGTGAACGTACCGAAACAGTTCCGTTTTCAATATCCGTATCACCGATAACCACCATGTACGGAACCTTTTCAAGCTGCGCCTCGCGGAGCTTGAAGCCCAGCTTCTCTGAGCGGTCGTCAACCTCGTTTCTGATAACACCCGCATCCTCCAGCTTCTTCTTAACGTCATAGGTATAGTCAAGATGACGGTCAGCAATCGGGAGGAACTTTACCTGTACAGGCGCAAGCCACACCGGGAACGCGCCCGCATACTTCTCAATAAGCAGCGCAAGCGTTCTCTCATAGCATCCGATTGAGGTTCTGTGAATAATATACGGGTTCTTCTTCTTGCCGTCACGGTCAACATATTCCATTCCGAACTGCTCCGCAAGCAGCTGGTCGATCTGGATAGTGATAAGAGTATCCTCTTTGCCGTGTACATTCTTTATCTGTATATCAAGCTTCGGACCATAGAAGGCAGCCTCGCCGATACCTATCTTGTAGTCGATGCCGAGGTCGTCTAAGATCACCTTCATCTTACTCTGCGCCTCGTTCCACTGCTCCTCGGTTCCTATATACTTTTCACGGTTATCCGGATCCCACTGTGAGAACCGGTATGAAACATCCTCATAAAGTCCGAGAGTCTTTAACATATAATTTGTAAGCTCCAGACAGCCGCGGAACTCGTCCTCCAGCTGTTCAGGCGTACACATCAGGTGTCCCTCTGATATTGTGAACTGACGTATTCTTATAAGTCCGTGCATCTCGCCCGACGCCTCATTTCGGAACAGTGTTGAGGTTTCATTAAGACGCATCGGAAGATCCCTGTATGAACGTCCGCGGTTAAGGAATGCCTGATACTGAAACGGACAGGTCATCGGACGGAGCGCAAATACCTCCTTGTCCTTTTCCTCATCGCCGAGGATAAACATTCCGTCCTTATAGTGATCCCAGTGACCTGAAATCTTATAAAGATCGCTCTTTGCCATAAGAGGAGTCTTTGTAAGCTGCCAGCCGCGCTTCTGCTCCTCGTCCTCTACCCATCTCTGGAGAAGCTGGATTATTCTCGCGCCCTTCGGGAGCATTATCGGGAGTCCCTGACCTACATAGTCTACGGTTGTGAACAATTCAAGCTCACGTCCGAGCTTGTTATGATCGCGCTTTTTAGCCTCCTCCAGCTTTTCGAGATGCTCTGCAAGCTCGTCCTTTGTCTTGAAGGCCGTACCGTATACTCGTGTGAGCATCTTGTTGTGCTCATCGCCTCTCCAGTATGCGCCTGTTGCCGATAAAAGCTTGAATGCCTTTACCTTTGAGGTATAGCGCACATGCGGGCCTGCGCAGAGATCCGTAAACTCGCCCTGCTTATAGAAGGATATAGGTTCGCCCTCGGGAAGCTCGTTTATAAGCTCCTGCTTATACGGCTCATCCTTCATAAGCTCAAGCGCCTCGGCCCTCGGAAGCTCAAAACGCTCGATTTTGAGATTTTCCTTAACTATCTTCTTCATTTCCTTTTCGAGATTATCAAGATCCTCGCGTGAGAACGGCGTTTCAATATCGAAGTCGTAATAGAAGCCCGTGTCGATCGGGGGACCTATTGTAAGCTTTGCCTCCGGGAATAATCTCTTTACTGCCTGCGCGAGAATGTGTGACGCCGAGTGTCTCAGCGTCTGAAGCTCATTCATTTCAACTGCCATGTTACTTCATTCCTTTCTGTTATTCTGAGTGTGTCTGCCCAAAACAAAAAACTCCGGAGCAGACAAATTTAATCTGCTCAGGAGTGCATAAATCAATATATACACGGTTCCATCCTGATTGCACGCGCATCGGTGCCGCTCAATTTATCTTTAACGCAGATTCACGGTGGTTTTACTGAGACTTTCGTCCGTTCCTCCACTGCTCCAAAGCGGTTTTCACTCCATGCCCTCCGCAGAAATACTTACAGCCGCGATATTCCCTCTCTTGCCGGATTTATGCCGGAGCTACTGTCTTTTTCATAGCATTTAATTGATATCCCTATTATAACACCCGTGTTTTATTTTGTCAAGCATAAATTTTATACATATCTTATAATCGCGATTATTATGCCGAGTATTGCGCCTGCAAACACCTCCATAGGAGTGTGGCCCAAAAGCTCCTTCAGCTTCTTTCCGGTTTCGGCAATATCGTCCTTGCCGATACGCTCAACGATCTTATTAAGAATTGCCGCCTGTTCTCCCGCGCTTCTGCGGACGCCGGACGCGTCATACATTACAACTATTGAAAACGCTGCCGCTATTGCAAACATAACGCTGTCAAAGCCTTCCACAAAGCCCGCAGCCGCCGCAAGCGACACTGTAAAAGACGAATGTGAGCTTGGCATTCCTCCCGATCCGGTCAATCTTGTAAAATCAAGACGACGCTCTATTATAAATACTATTATTACCTTCAATATCTGTGCCACTAACCACGACAACAGCGCGGTCTGCAATACACTGTTTTGTGCGATCTGTAAAAGATAGTCCATCAAACTCCGCCTTTATCAATTATTTCTGTTTACAAGATAGTCGGTTAGTTCTGTGAGGAACTCCGACTTTTCGCCGAATATTTTCAAGGCGTCCTTTGCCTTTTCGGAATACTCCTTAACAAGCTGCTCAGACCTTTCAAGTCCGACTATTGTTACATATGTATTCTTCTCCATTTCCTCATCAGAGCCGATCGGCTTGCCAAACTCCGCCTCGTTTCCTACGACGTCAAGAATATCATCTCTTATCTGGAATGCGACGCCAAGGTTCTTGGCAAATGTATCAATCGCATCAACCCGCTCCTCATCCGCGCCCGCCATAATTCCTCCTATAACACATGACGAGCGGATTATAGCGCCTGTCTTTAAAAGATGAATATATCGCAGCTCCGAAAGCTCTATTTTTTTACCTTCGGCTGCGAGGTCAACCACCTGTCCGCCTATCATACCCTCCGTTCCGCTTGACTGCGCAAGAACGGAAATAGCCTTCATTGCCCTTGAAGGATCGGCGTAGCTTTCAGAGGATACTGTCTCAAACGCCCTGTTCAGCAGCGCGTCGCCGGCAAGAATCGCAATATCCTCGCCGAATTTTATGTGATTTGTCGGCATACCGCGTCGGAGACCGTCATTATCCATAGCCGGGAGATCGTCATGTATAAGCGAATATGTGTGTATCATTTCCATAGCGCACGCAAAGGGCTTCACATCCTCCCACGAGCCGCCGCACATTGCTGACGTTTCAAGCATAAGAATCGGCCTTAACCGTTTCCCGCCCGCAAAAATGCTGTAACGCATTGCGTTATATATAACAGCCTGCGGATTATCCTTTTCGGGCAGGTATTCATCAAGTGCGGCATTAATAATATTTATTCTGCTCTTTAAACCGGCTTTTAATTCACTCATTCCTCCATGCCTCCGAAATCCTCTTCTGTCATTCGTCCTTCACCGTCTGCCGTAAGAATTTTTACCTTCTTTTCAGCCTCGTCCAGCTTTTTCTGACAGCTTTTAGCCAATTTTATTCCCTTTTCAAAAAGCTTCAGCGAATCGTCCAGAGATACATCACCCGTTTCAAGCTGTGACACAACCTCTTCAAGCTCCGCCATTGAAGTCTCAAATGTCTTAGTTGCCATAATGATTATTCCCCCTTATTTGACCGCGCATTCCACGTCACCGTCACGCAGCTTTAATATAAATTCATCGCCCTGTGAAAAATCAGCGGTCGTGCGAAGGACCGTTCCGTCTGCTCTGACAGGGATCGAATATCCCCTTGTAAGCGTTTTTAACGGGCTGAGCGCATCAAGCTTGCCGCCAAGCGCGCCGAGCTTTCTTGCGCCGTCACTGATTTTTAGCTTATACGCGTTTTCCATTCTGTGCAAACACATATCAAGCCTCTGACTCAGCTCATTTATCCTGTCCTGCGGATCACGCGGCTTCAAACGCTTTAAACGCTGTCTGTTATACTCTATGCGGCTCTGCATTGACGCATATGTTCTTGACTTATACATATTGATAAGCCGCGAAAGCTCTGCTGCGGACGGAACGCTGATCTCGGCGGCCGCCGATGGTGTAGGAGCCCTTAGATCCGCGGCAAAATCCGCAATTGTAAAGTCTGTTTCGTGGCCTACCGCGGAAATCACAGGTATCTGCGAGGCAAAAATAGCCCTTGCCACACATTCCTCATTAAATGCCCACAAATCCTCGATACTCCCGCCGCCTCTGCCGACTATCATCGTATCAACTGATTTTGTCCGATTAAAATATTCGATTGCCTTAACAATGCTTTCCTTTGCGCCCGCTCCCTGAACAAGCGCCGGATAGATAATAATTTCCGCAAGAGGGAAACGGCGCGTTGCAACATTTATTATATCCCTCACCGCGGCCCCCGTCGGGGCTGTCACAACGCCTATCCTATCAGGAAACCTCGGTATCGGTTTTTTAAACCGCTTGTCGAACAGTCCCTCGGCTTCAAGCTGCTTTTTCAGTCTTTCATATTCCTGATAAAGCGCGCCGACGCCGTCCGGCAGCATTTCCTCTATATACAGCTGATACGCGCCGCCGGCCTCGTAAACAGACACTCGCCCGCGGGCAATGACCTTCATTCCGTCTTTCGGCTCAAAGGCAAGCGTATACGCCGCCGAACGGAACATAACGGCTTTAAGGATACTGCGCTCGTCCTTTAGAGTCAGATAAATATGCCCCGAGGAATGGCGCTTGTAGTTTGAAATCTCACCCTTGACCCATAAATTATTAAGAACCGGCTTGCTGTCAAGCAGCCGCTTTATATAATTGTTTACACGCGAAACGGTACCTATGACCTGTTGTGCTTCATTCATTGTTATCCCTTTCCGTTGCCATTGCCGCAAGTATCGCCCTGCCGCTTTGAGACAAAACGCACCTTTGCTTTTAATCCTTCCGTATGACCTTCTCGGATTCAAGCTCACGCATAACGCCGCCGAGAACGCCGTTTATAAAGCCCGGCTCCCTCTCATCACAATACTTCTTCGCCAGATTAACAGCCTCGTTTATCGCAACCTTTGACGGGACGTCATCGCAATACTTCATTTCATAGATTGCAATTTTAAGTATTGTACTTGACGTCTTTGAAAGTCTCTTAAAGCTCCAGCCGCTCTTAAGATGCGCGTTTATTGTATCTATTATTTCGCTTTCATGCTCAAGAATGCCGTTTGTGACCTCGGTGATATATCCGATATTCTGCTCGCACTCCGGCAATTCCTCAAGCATATACTCACGCATTTCATCCATATTCTCTCTGTGGTTGGCGAACTGAAATACCTGCGTAAACAGAGCCTCTCTCGCTTCGCTTCTTGTCTGTTTCTTCATTTCCGGAATTCCTTTCAACAGCTTTGATATTTTATATTCTATCATATATGAAACTAAAAATCAAGCTTAAATGAAAACTTTTCCGCATAGCAAAACACGGACCCCGAAGGGTCCGTGTCCGTGTTATTCATTTGTTGCGCTACGCTGTCAAATTAATTTGATGCTGTTGCCTGACAAGTAATCACATTGCCTAATGTATCTGTGAATGTGTATGTGTAATCTGTGTTGATTACATCGCCGTAACCGAGGCCGATAAGGCCGCTCGCTACGACTGAAGCCCACTTCTGAGCGCCCTTGTACTGTGAGTGGAGAGCATCCGATACGTTGAAGTTCGCAAGCACCGCATCCGTGTTATCGCCGTACAAGCCATAGAGGAAGTCATAGCTCTGCTGTGATAAGTCAATATAAGGAGCATCAAGCTCTGTCGCCACGTCCTCCATATAACCTGTCCACGAAACGCTGCCTTTGTAGTCATGCTTTGAAGCATTCGGCGATACGAATACAACATCTACGCCGAGCGCTTTTGCTTCGTTGTACATACCTCTTAAAGCGTTCTTCATAATGTCTTCGGTATCATATGTTCTGTCATTGTAACCGCTTTCAAGAACAACGATATCACCCGGTTTCGCGCTTGTAAGCACCTGCGTAAATGCCGTGCCGTAAAGGCCGCTGGCTGTTACGCCCGAGTTGCCGAGGTCAACAACCTCAGCGCCGCTTACATAATTCTGGAGAACCTGACCCCAGCCCGTCTGATATGTATTGTTTGTATCGCTTGCGCCGTTATAGTATATACATACGAGCGAGTCGCCAAGTACATATATCTTCTTTGTTCTGTCAACTATCGACGGCGACTTAACAACCCTAACCGAAATGTTTACGCTCGACTCATTCTTACCGTTTACGTATTCGGCTGTTGTAATCGCAGCAACACCCTCGTTTACTACGATGTCATTGACAGCAAGGCTGTTAACTGCCGAACCGCCCTGCAGGATGTTGTTTACAAGCATCTGGCTGTTAACATAAACATCGCATCTTTCGCCTGTATCCGTTACAACGAAGTTATATGTTCCCGCAGGAATAGCTATGTCATAGCCCGCGCCTAAATTTCCGAGCGTTCCCGGAGCGCCTATTGCATAATCAAATACCGGAGCTATCTCTGCCTTGTCTGCGCCCGTTGTGTCAACCGACGTCGGAGCAGAAGCCGCAACGCTCTGTGAAACAAGTACGCCGTTCTTTGATGTTGTTACCTGATAGCCTGTTATGTGACTGTCTGTAATAAGAGCAGCGGTATCTACAGTCGTTGTGTCGCCTGTCGCGTCAGCCGTGATATAATAAGCCGCAACCGTTACCGGAACCGTAAGTGTTGAAACAGCTGTTCCGTTTGTAATAGTAGCCGTAATTGTCGCGGTACCCGCACCGACTACCGTAAGAACTCCGTCCTCTGTGATTGTCGCGACGTCGGTATTATCCGAAGTCCATGCCGCAGCCGGAAGGAGCGCCGCCACATCGTCGCCGTATGAATCAAGCGCCTTTGTGATTGCATATGTGCCTGTTGCGTCTGTTCCAAGGTTATATGCGTGCGGTCCCGAAATTTCGGCATTTTCAGCTGTGATCGTCTGGAAATCACCGATCTCAACATCAAACGTCGCTGTCTTCTCGGGGTTTATTGTGCTTGTTGCCGTAATTGTGTATGTACCCGCTTCAGCTGTGTCCGCTACCGAAAGCACGCCGTCTGCAATTGTAACAGCAGTGTTATCGCCCGATACCGTCCATGTGAACGTTTCATCGGGAACGATTACTGACTGACCAAGCGCATATGTTCTTGTTACTGTTGTACCAGAAATCTTAGCGACACCGTTGACACCTGAGATTGCAAGATAATTGTTATCCGGTTCACGAACAGTTACTTCATTAACTGTTACGGCACCGTAATTTCTGTACTGACCATAGCTTAAACCCGTGAGCGCTGTAACATCAATTGTATACGGAAGTGAAACAGTTGATGTTCCGCTTGATACTGTGATAGCCTTGTTAACATTATCAATTACAAATGTAACATCAATTGCCGACTTATCATAGTTCTCGACAAGAACCTCTCCGTTTGCAAATGCGCCTATATCATCTGACTGGTTCAATGCGGAATTTCCGCTCCATCCGGTCCATGCCTTGATAACATCATCTGATGTGAGCTGGATACCAACAAGTCTGCCGCCGTCAGCGGTAAGCTGTAATGTTGACTGCCCCTCTGTTCCGTTCGGGAACGCTACATTCAGAGTAACGCTTACCAAATCCGGAATCGATACTTTTTCTGCGAAGTTTACAGAGCCGTTTCTGTTTGATGTACCTCCGCTCTGAACCCATGAAATAGGCTCATAGTAGCTTATATCATTATTACCGATGTAAAGAGTCTTTGTAACCTTCTGGTTTCTGTCTTCAGTTGCCGCAACAACCGTTACATCATATGCTGCAATGTTGCTGCCTGTATTGAAGCTCTGCGCAACCGATACAATGCCGTTCTGATCTATTGTTACATTCGGGTCGGCTTCATCGGATCCTGACGGGAAGATCGACCATGTCGCGCCATATTCCTCCGTCGTCATTTCTATACCGTACTGATCGAGAACCTTCACTGTAAATGCCGCCGTTGTATTCGGTTCAGCAGTCTTTGGAGCCGCGATAAATTCCTGACCGCCGGTAATAGTCACCGTATCCGGAATCTTTACATATGACATAAGAGACAATGTAAGCTCTGTTGTCTGTGAATCTGAATTTACGGTAACCTTCGCACTAGCGTTATCCTGTAAGCCCTGTGTATGCTCATAACCGCTCTTTGAAGCTGTTACCGTGTACTCGCCGTTCGGGAGCGCGAAGCTTACCGTGCCGTCCGCACCTGTAACGCCCGAAAGGACTCCCGCTGTAACCGCAGCGTTTGCTAATCCCGTCTCGCCGTCTGTTACCTTAACCGTAAGAATACCCGCATCGGCGTCTCTTACCGAAACCTTGATGTTATCTATGTCAAAATTACCGGAACCTGCGAAGAACTCGGCGCCTGTGAAGCCGGTTGCAGTAAGGTCTGAAACTGTTGATGAAACAAGCGTTCCGTCTGCAGCAGTTATATTTACATACTGCTTGTTGTTCGCGGGGTCAATAACCGCCTGCAAGTGCGGCAAGCCGCTTTCCGGAGCCGGAGCCTCTGTAGCATCGGGATCTTTTGTCGGCGCGTCTGTGGGTGCGTCCGTTACCGACTCAGTCGGTGTGTCTGTTACTGTCTCAGTCGGAGCGTCTGTTACTGTCTCAGTCGGAGCATCTGTTACTGTCTCAGTCGGAGCATCTGTTACCGTTTCCGTCGGCGTATCCGTTGCCGGTGTAACCGCCGCCGATATTGCCGTAAGCGCAAGCGGCTTCATATCTTCAAGGCTGTTCCAGAGCATTACCTTTGTACCCGCTGCCGCGTCAACCTCTATCGGCGCGCCCGCAGCTATATTTGAAACTGTTTCCGGTACAACCGATACAAGCTTGCCGCTTTCATAGACAGCCTTGATTATTACCGCTGTAGCTGCTGACTCTGTAGGAACAAGAACGGCCTTTGCCGCCGCATCCTCCGCAACGCCGAGAGCTGCCGCCGCAACGCCTGTTACAGCCGGAATCGTACCGAATCCGGTAAGTGTGAACGACTGGTTTGACTCAACGTCCATATCAAGCACAAGAACCTTGCCGCTCGGAATAGCGCTTACTGTCGGAACTCCCGCATCATCGGCAAACTTAAAGGATATGCCGCGTGATGAAGTCGCATAGCCGTCCGCCGAAACATTGAAATACTTGTTTTCTCCGTTCTCCTTGATCGATGCTATGTTATTTATCGTTCCGTTGCTTCTGCGTCCCGCCATGTAAATAATGCTGCCCATTGTTACCGGAGCCGGAGCATCCTGAGCATCTTTGTCTGTTGATCTTATAATCTCGGCTACATCGTAGCTCTCAAAGCTTTCGTCAATATATACACCGTCCGCTGCGGGTACTGTTGTAGGAGCATCGGTCGGCTCTTCCGTAGGCTCGTCTGTCGGAGCTTCTGTAGGAGCATCGGTTGTCTCCTCTGTCGGAGCTTCTGTAGGAGCATCGGTTGGCTCTTCTGTCGGTTCCTCTGTGGGCTCCTCTGTTACTTCCTCACCGGATATTGCAGAAACCACAAAGTTATCCCATGTTCCGTTAACCTGCTGGTTATTTGCAAGTGTAAGACCGGTAAGAGCGCCGCCTGATGTTGTGAACTCATTTGACGTAATTTCCGTATTGCCTGATGTGATTGTAACCGTTACCTTTGCGCCCTCTACTTTAGCATTCACATGTATCTGTTGGTCGCTGAGAACATCAGCTGTAACGGCTTCCGATGAATCACTGCCATATATGCTGAGCGAGCCTGTAGGATCCTCATTGTTGCATGTCTGAATAAGTGTGAATAACTCGCCGTTTGCCGAGGTGA
Source organism: uncultured Lachnospiraceae bacterium (assembly GCA_964579875.1). Taxonomy (GTDB): domain Bacteria; phylum Bacillota; class Clostridia; order UBA1381; family UBA1381; genus Ornithomonoglobus. Next base: position 10,658 of record CAZOHJ010000014.1, read on the forward strand.
ATGTTGCCTGAATCGTCTGCCCTGTCTTTGAAGTGTTTGAAAGCCAGTTCTTTACATCATAGTCAATTTGATAATTTTCCGCATCAATGCCGCTGAATGACTTTGAAATCGTTCTTCCGCCGTTTGACGTAACTACATTCATTACACCTTTGCTTGTTGAAGTATACAGCTTGTCTCCCGCAGTAAATCCCCATGCTGCGTTTGCTTCATCAGGCGCAGTATCGAAGTCTTCATAATAGTAGATGTTTTCGCTGTCCGCTATAGCAATCGGAGCGTTTTCCTCTAAATCGGCGCCGGCTATTGTAAACTCTCCGGAAACCGATGTGTACCCGTTCTTTTCAATGCTGTATGAAATATTTGTTCCGTTCGGTAAGTCTTTTATTTCAGCAACACCGTTTGAATTTGAGTATACTTCACTGTCGCCGTATGTTATCTTAGCATACGGCGCGGTGTTGATAGCCGCTGTATATGTAAGCTCTGAAGCTTCATACTCCGAAACTTTAAGACTGTCAACGATAAGTTTTCTGTCTGTGGCGTCAAGATTGCCTATTGCCAGAGAGATAGTCTTTATAGAATCCCCCTGAACCTCATACGCATCACTGCTGTTATCACCGATATACAGTTTTGCTACTCTTTTTGAGTCTGCATCCGTATATATTTTAATTTTACAGTCCTGAGACGCTGCTGCACTTGCTGAACCGATTGCGGTAGTTGTGCTGTCGTCGTAGTTAAAATATATGCTTCCCCAATTGTAATCAATCACATGGGGCAGAACAACCGTACCGTCTACATCTTTAAATGCCATGATGCGCTTGCCGTTTGTACCATAGGTATTAGTTTCAACCTCCTGAGTCCATGTAATTTCCACATCATTCTGCGAAATATCAATCGGATTAACCAAGGTAATTATAGCCTCATTGTTAGTCTCCGAATCTGAGATCCTGTTTGTCGGGAACAAAAGACCTGTCTCGCCATATGAAACCGAAAGCTCTCCGGCTGTTTCTGAATCTGAAACTGTCATACTCTCAACAACAGTATTATCGCTGCCGTTGCCGATAACAACGGATTTTAACAGCGCAGGCTCCTCCGCATTTGCAGGAACGACAATTGCCGAGAACGTTGACGCTGCCATTGCTGCCGAAGTAAACAAAGACAGCAGTCTCTTAGTTTTGTTCATAGAAATCTTCCTCTCTCTATAAATTTTCATTCGGGGCGGTCCGCATTTCCCCTATGATTTGTATAATTATATAATATTTTGAGGTCTATTACAATAAAAAAAACAGACTTTTTTCATCAATAATTCATGGACAAAGGCTCAAATATATAAGAGCTGTAATCAATATGACTACAGCCCTTATATGCTTTTATTTCATGAGGTACTTGTTGACCGCGTCCGCAGCCTCTCTTCCCTCTCTTATAGCCCATACAACAAGGCTCTGACCTCTGCGGCAGTCACCCGCCGCAAAAATACCCTTCATCGAGGTCTTGTGATCCGCTTCATTTGCATAAATGTTTGAACGCGCTGTCTTAGCAAGCGTGAGCTGGTCAATAAGCTCCTGCTCAGGCCCCAGAAAGCCCATCGCTATGAGTACAAGGTCACAGTCCCGGACCTTTTCGGTGCCCTTGACCGGAACCGGCGCGCCGGTTGACCAGTCAACCTGCACGGTGTGTACCTTTGACACCTCACCCTTTTCATTGCCCTCAATCTTTGTTATCGTTGTAAGATATTCTCTCGGATCCTTGCCGTAAAGATAGATCGCTTCCTCCTGACCGTAATCCGTCTTCTTTATTCTCGGCCACTCCGGCCACGGATTTTCCGGACTTCTCTCCTCGGAAAGCTCACCCATGATCTCAAGCTGCGTAACACTCCTGCAGCCGTGACGGATCGATGTTCCCACACAGTCTGTACCCGTGTCGCCGCCGCCGACAATAATAACATTCTTATCCTTCGGGTTTATATAGCTTCTGTCCTTAAATCCGCTGTCCAAAAGGCTCTTTGTATTCCTTGAAAGAAAGTCTACAGCATAGTAAACGCCCTTTAAGTCCGCGCCCGGAACGGTAAGCGGTCTCGGCTTTGTAGCGCCGGTGCAAAGCACAACAGCATCAAACTCGTCAACCAGCTTTACGGCAGGATAATTTTTGCCTACCTCCGTGTTTGTCTTAAATACAATGCCCTCGTCCTGCATAAGCTTGATCCTGCGCTCTACAACCTTCTTGTCAAGCTTCATGTTCGGAATGCCGTACATGAGAAGTCCGCCCGGACGGTCGGCGCGTTCAAATACCGTTACCTTGTGTCCCATCTGATTGAGCATGTCTGCGCATGCAAGCCCCGAAGGACCGGAGCCTACCACGGCAACTCTCTTTTCCGTTGAACGCTGCGGTATTCTCGGCTTTACCTTTCCCCGCTCAAACATTGTATCTATAATGTGTACCTCGATATTCTTGACCGTCACAGCCGGGTCGTTCATACCCAGAGTACATGAACCCTCGCACAGCGCCGGACATACGCGGCCGGTGAACTCCGGAAAGCTTGACGTAAGCGAAAGTCTGCGGTATGCCTCCTCAATATCGCCCTTATATACGAGGTCATTCCACTCCGGGATAAGGTTGTTAAGAGGACATCCGATAGATGTTCTTCCTATCTGCATACCCGCATGACAGAACGGAACGCCGCAGTCCATACATCTTGCGCCCTGCAGCCGTAGCTTCTGAATGTCAAAATGAGTGTGGAACTCTCCCCAGTCCTGTATCCTCTCCTCAGGCGGTCTGTCCTCCGGGAGCTGTCTGTCATATTCTAAAAATCCTGTTGGTTTGCCCATCGCTGCAATACCTCCTTAAGAAACCTTTTTTCCGGTTACGTTTTCGAATGCGATAAGCATAGCATCCTCATACGCCGTGCCCTTTGCGTTCTCCTCGTTCATTATCGTTACTACCTTTTCGTAATCGACAGGTATTATCTTAACAAATTTCTTTGACTCTTTGCCGAAGCCGTCAAGTATCTTCCTTGCGGCGTCGGAGCCTGTAGCCGCAAAATGCTTTTCAAGCATTTCCTTAATCTTTGCAATATCCCGCTCCCCGGGCTTCTGAACGGTTACAAGAGCCTTGTTTACCCTTGAATCAAATGCCGAGTTATTATCGTAAACATACGCGACGCCGCCGCTCATACCTGCGGCAAAGTTTCTGCCCGTTTCGCCGATAACAACAACGCAGCCGCCTGTCATATACTCACAGCCGTGATCGCCTACTCCCTCAACGACTGCCGACATTCCCGAGTTTCTTACGCAGAAACGTTCACCCGCGATACCGCGTATATATGCCTCTCCGCTGATCGCGCCGTAGAAAGCGACATTACCTATGATCACGTTTTCCGCAGGATCGAATGCCGCCTCCGTTGGCGGAACTACGATAATCTTACCGCCCGAAAGCCCCTTGCCGATATAGTCGTTTGAGTCGCCCTCAAGCTTCATCGTGACTCCCGGAGCAAGGAACGCGCCGAAGCTCTGCCCTGCCGAGCCTACGAAATCAAGATTTATTGTATCCTCCGGAAGTCCCTTCTCCCCGTACTTTCCCGCAATTTCCGATGAAAGGATCGTGCCCGTTACACGGTCGGTATTTCTTATCGAAAGCTTGGCCGATATTCTTCTGCCGTTTTCGATTGCAGGCTTGCAAAGCTGGAGCAGAGTGTTGATATCCAGAGTCTTATGAAGCTCATGATCCTGGTTCACCGTATGATAGCGCTCATAGTCGTTTGAGCATATCTTTGGCTGATAGAGGAGTGACGAAAGGTCAACCTTTTCCGCCTTCCAATTATTGTCGGGCTTCTTCTGTGAGAGCATTTCAACATGACCTATCATTTCATCAATTGTCCTTACCCCTATCTTTGCCATCCATTCTCTAAGATCCTGAGCGATAAATCGCATGAAGTTTTCAACATATTCCGGCTTGCCCGCAAAACGCGCGCGGAGCTTCGGGTTCTGTGTCGCAACGCCTACCGGACAGGTATCAAGATTGCACACTCTCATCATTACACAGCCTATCGCAATCAGCGGACCGGTTGCAAAGCCGTATTCCTCAGCGCCTAAGAGCGCCGCGACCGCAACGTCGCGTCCGGTCAGCAGCTTGCCGTCCGTTTCGATCACAACCCTGTTTCTGAGGTTGTTCATAAGAAGCGCCTGGTGAGTTTCGGCGACGCCCAGCTCCCACGGCAGACCGGCATGCCTTACTCCCGTTCTCGGCGCTGCGCCTGTTCCGCCGTCATAGCCCGAAATCAGGATAACGTCGGCGCGGCCCTTCGCAACGCCGACCGCAATCGTGCCTACTCCCGCCTCGGAAACAAGCTTAACCGTTATTCTCGCGTCACGGTTCGCATTCTTGAGGTCGGTAATCAGCTGCGCAAGGTCCTCGATCGAATATATATCATGATGCGGCGGAGGTGAAATAAGCGATACGCCCGGCGTTGAATGTCTTGCCTTTGCAATCCAAGGATATACCTTGCCGCCCGGAAGATGTCCGCCCTCGCCCGGCTTTGCGCCCTGCGCCATCTTTATCTGAATTTCCTTTGCGTTACGGAGGTAGTCAATGTGCACACCGAAACGTCCCGACGCAACCTGCTTTATCGCGGAGCAGCGGCTGTCACCGTTCGGCTCCGGAATAAATCTGTCAGGGTTCTCACCGCCCTCGCCGCTGTTTGACTTGCCGCCAAGACGGTTCATTGCGATCGCAAGACACTCATGTGCCTCACCTGAGATTGAGCCGTATGACATAGCGCCCGTTTTAAAACGCTTTACGATGCTTTCGACACTCTCTACCTTATCTATTGCTATCGGCTTGTCAATAGTCTTTATGTCAAGCATTCCGCGGATATTGCACTGCTTACCGCGGTGCGAGTCCATTTCCGCGGCGTACTCCTTATACAGCTTATAATTGCCGGTGCGGCATGCTGTCTGGAGCTTGTAGATAGACTCGGGATTGAACATATGATATTCGCCCTTTGCTCTCCACTTATAGTCTCCGCCGGCTTTAAGAGCTTTCTTTGAGGTGATTTTATTGAATGCGTCATTAACGCGGATCATAACCTCTTTTTCGATCTCCTCAAGACCGAGACCGCCGATTCTTGTTGTTGTGCCGGTAAAGTATTTGTCAACAACCGACGCCTTTATACCGAGCGCTTCAAATATCTGCGCTCCCTGATATGACGCGATCGTTGAGATACCCATTTTTGACATAATCTTTACGATACCGTTGGTTATAGCGTTATTGTAGCGCTCAACAGCCTCATCATATGAAAAGCTTGTCATTTTAAGCGCTTCAAGCTCCTCGATCGCCTCATATACAAGATACGGGTTTATACCGTTCACACCGTAGCCAACAAGACAGGCAAAATGATGAACCTCTCTCGGCTCTCCTGTTTCAAGAACAAGGGAAACCTTCATTCTTGTACCCTTGCGGATAAGATGATGATGCAGACCCGATGCGGCAAGGAGAGCAGGGATCGGAGCCTTGTCCTTATTTGCGCCCTTATCCGAAAGAATAATTATATTATAGCCGTTTTCGATTGCGATATCCGCTGCCTCCGCTATTGTTTCCATCGCCGCTTCCATATCATGCTCCGCATGAGTATTGAAGAGCGAGGACAATGTGATAGACCTGAAGCCCTCTCTGTCTATTGTTCTGAGCTTTGCAAGCTCTTCATTGCTGAGTATAGGACTGTTTGCCCTTACCTTGCGGCAGTTCAGCTCGCTTGACGTCAGCAGGTTCTGTTCACAGCCGAAAAGCGTGAAGGTTGAGGTTACGATCTTTTCGCGTATCGCGTCGATCGGCGGGTTTGTGACCTGCGCGAAAAGCTGCTTGAAGTAGTTATAAAGCATCTGCGGCTTTTCCGAAAGCACAGCTATAGGCGTATCCGTGCCCATTGCGCCGATTGGATCATCACCCTTTTCCACAATCTGTCTGATCGTCATGTTTATATCCTCCCATGTGTAGCCGAAAAGCTTTTCACGAGTGAGGAGCGGCAGCCCGCCGTCATCTCCGTTTTCGCGGTTTACAAACATATTGTCAAGGAACAATGCGTTGCGCAGCGCGATATCCTTGTTTATGGATTTTGCGGCGCTTGCCTTTATTTCACCTACAAGGTCGTGCCATGTTTTTCCGCTCCCGGTGTTGACGGTAAGATCCTTTATATCAACAAGCGTCTTTTTTACCCACTCGCCGTATGGCTTGTGGTTTGCCTCATACTCCTTAATTTCCTCATCCGATACTATTTTTCCCTTCTCGGTATCTATAAGGAGCATCTTGCCCGGATGCAGTCTTTCCTTTGCGATAACCTTGCTCTGGTCGATGTTTGTTACGCCCACCTCGGAAGCAAGAATAACCATATCATCGGAGGTTACATAATACCTTGCGGGTCTTAAACCGTTTCTGTCAAGAGTCGCGCCGACAAGCGTGCCATCCGTAAACGCCACGGCGGCAGGGCCGTCCCACGGCTCCGTTACGCATGAATGATATTCGTAAAAGCTGCGCTTTTTCGGATCCATTGTTTCGTTCTTCTCCCATGGCTCCGGAATTGTCATCATAACCGCGCGCGGCAGTGAAAAGCCCGAAAGATGCAGGAACTGCAAATAGTTGTCAAGCATTGCCGAGTCCGAGCCGTCCTCGTTTATTACCGGCATGATCTTTCCCATATCTCCTTTAAATTCGGGAGTTGAGAACATCCGCTCTCTTGCCTTTACCCAGTTTACATTACCTCGTATCGTATTGATCTCACCGTTGTGGATAATATACCGGTTCGGATGCGCTCTTTCCCATGAAGGGAACGTGTTTGTCGAAAAACGCGAGTGAACGAGCGCGATAGCGGTTTCCAGATCCTCATCCTTCAGATCAAGATAGAACTCGTTGACCTGCTCCGGTGTAAGCATACCCTTGTACACTATTGTTCTTGACGAGAAGGATGCGAAATAGAAATAATTGTCCTTTCCGCTCTTTCTTATCTTCTTTTCGGCAAGCTTTGAAATAACGTAAAGTCTTCTTTCAAAATCATCATTATCCGTATTCTTATCAGCCTTGCCTACAAACACCTGAACAATGTACGGCTGCGCCTCTCTTGCCGTATTTCCTATGCAGACGTCATATACGGGGACGTTTCTTACGCCGAGAACAGTTTGTCCTTCATCTTCTATAATGCTTTTGAGTATCGAAAGACTTTCGGTCCTCGTATCCTTATCCGGGGACAAGAACAGCATGCCTACGCCATAGTCTCCCTTATCGGGAAGCTTGATGTTTTCATTTTCACACACCTTGCGCATAAACCTGTGCGGCATCTGGATAAGAATACCGGCGCCGTCTCCTGTGTCCGGCTCGGAGCCGACGCCGCCGCGGTGCGCAAGATTTTTCAGTATCTCAATACCCTGATTGACGATACTGTGCGATTTCTTGCCCTTGATGTTTGCGATACAGCCTATCCCGCATGCGTCATGCTCGAATTGCGGGTCATATAACCCCTGCTTTTTGGGAAGTCCGTTTTCCATTCTTATGACCATTCCTTTCATATATAACCGTTTACTTAACCAATTTCTTGATTCTTTCCATAGCCCTTACTGTGTTTTCCTTTGTCGAGAAAGCTGTAAATCTCACATATCCCTCGCCGCTCGGGCCAAAGCCCTCGCCCGGCGTTGTAACAACGTTAGCCTCCTCAAGAAGCTTGTCGAAAAATTCCCATGAGCCGAGACTGTCCGGCGTCTTAGCCCAGATGTACGGCGCATTTTCGCCGCCGTATACCGTAAGACCCGCCTCTGTAAGCCCTTCACGGATAATTCTTGCATTCTCAAGATAATATGCAATAGCTTCCTTCGTCTGAGTCTGCCCCTCGGGAGTATATACAGCCTCCGCGGCTCTCTGGACTATATACGGAACGCCGTTGAACTTTGTTGTGTGGCGTCTGTTCCAGAGACTGTTAAGCTCTGTTCCGTCAAGCTTAAGCGCGTGCGGAATTACCGTGTAGGCGCAGCGTGTACCTGTAAAGCCCGCTGTCTTTGAGAAGCTTCTGAATTCGATCGCAGTCTCCTTCGCGCCCTCAATCTCATAGATCGAATGAGGCACATCGGGATTTGTGATAAACGCCTCGTATGCGCTGTCATAGAGAATAACCGCTCCGTTAGCCTTTGCATAATCCACCCACGGCTTAAGCTGCTCTTTTGTCGCGGCAACGCCGATCGGGTTGTTCGGGAAGCAAAGATAAATTATATCGACCTTCTCCTCCGGCAGCTGCGGCATAAAGCCGTTTTCCTCAAGACACGGCATATATACGAGCCTGCTCCACCTGCCGTCAATATAATCGCCCGCGCGTCCTGCCATTGCGTTTGTATCAACATACACCGGATATACCGGGTCACATACCGCGACCTTGTTATCGACCGAGAATATATCGCCGATATTTCCGCAGTCTGACTTTGCGCCGTCTGATACAAATATTTCATCGGCAGCTATATCAAGCCCTCTTGCCCTGTAATCATATTCAACGATCTTGTCTCTTAAAAAGTCATAGCCCTGCTCAGGGCCGTAGCCCCTGAAGGTTTCGGCTGCGCCCATCTCATCAACGGCCTTGTGCATTGCCTCGATCACCGCGGGGGCGAGCGGCTTTGTGACGTCGCCGATACTCATCTTTATAACCTCCTTATCGGGATGTGCCGCAGCATATGACGCGCTCTTCTTAGCCACCGTTGAAAAAAGATAGCTGCCCGGAAGCTTCAAATAGTTTTCATTTATCTTTGCCATTTTTTATTTCCTTCTTTCCTGTAAACAGAAATAACATCTCTGCTTATGTTTTTTAATTATATAGTAATTTCACCGTCAAACACAAACCTTGCGGGGCCTGTCATATATACACAGTTGTCCGCCTTATCCCACTTTATATGCAGAGTTCCGCCGAGAAGAACAAGATCTGCCTCGCCGTCAACATGACCGTCAAGAGTCGCGGCAACAAGAGTTGCGCAAGCGCCTGTTCCGCAGGCAAGTGTTTCTCCGGCGCCTCTTTCCCATACTCTCATTTTTATTGTGTTTCTGTCAACGATCTGGGCAAACTCTGTATTTATCCGCCTCGGAAACAGCTCATGGTTTTCAAAACCCGGACCAAGCTTTTCAATTTCAAGGCTGTCGGTATCGTCAATATATGTAACAGCATGGGGATTGCCCATAGAAACACCCGTCACAAGGTATTCCTTACCGTCAACAGTTACCGGTCTGCTTATGAAACGGTCAAGCTCTGAAGAGATCGGGATATTCCTCGGAACAAGCTCGGGCTGTCCCATATTGACCCTTACTGTTTCAACCTCGCCGTTGCCGTCAAGCTGTAGCTCAAGAGTTTTAATTCCCGCAAGCGTTTCAAGCGTCAGCGTGGTCTTGTCGGTAAGTCCCTTATCATGAACATATTTTCCGACACAGCGGGTCGCGTTGCCGCACATTTCCGCCTGAGTTCCGTCACTGTTATACATATCCATTCTGAAATCGGCGATCTCAGACGGGCATATAAGAACAAGACCGTCAGAGCCTATGCCGAAATGTCTGTCGGATACGGCCTTTGCTGTAGCGTTAATGTCCTCAAGTGTTCTTTCAAGACAGTTTACATAAATATAATCATTTCCTGCCCCGTGCATTTTGGTGAACTTAAAAGTCTGCATTGTTAGTTATATCCTTTCTGCTAAGTTTTTATTACTGGTCGCTGTCGATATTCAATATCGTGTGCGCGGTATCTATTATCCTCGCGCCCGTATCCATGCTTCTTTTCTGGATAAATCGGTGTGCCTGCTGCTCGGTCATGTGGTACCGTTCCATAAGAAACAGCTTTGCCTTTTCGATCAGCTTGTTCTCCTCAGGGGTTCTTGTACTCTTTTTGCTGTGCTCCGGAATGTGGCCCAGAAAGACATTAATTGATGAAATGAGTCTCTGCCTTGTTACAGGCAGCGGCAAAATAAAAATATCATCATTGTCAATATCGTCAACATGCTCAGCTCTTACTACAGACATCAGCTTACAGCCGGGATGCAGATGCTCATATACCTCATCGGCAACCATATCCGGCAGCTTGAAGCCCATTATTATAAGAGCCTCATCGTAATCATCGAGCAGCCGGAGCAGCTCGGCGGCAGAATGACAAACTGTATTATCCGTTTCAAAGCCGCTGCCGTCAAGCATGCTTCTGATTTTCATTGCTGTCTGATTTTGTGAAAAAGCCAGAATAATACGTTTCAAAATCTGCCCTCCTTACCGTCAGAATAAATCAATACTGTACCAGATACCTGTCAAGCTCCCATTTGCTTACTTCACGGCGGTACTCATCGTATTCTGCTTCCTTGTTTGAAATATAATGCTCCTTCAGCTTTGCGCCGAGAAGCTCCTCAATAAGCTGCGAGCCTCTCGCTATCTTCAAGGCTTCATTGAGGCTGACCGGCATTTTCTTTATACCCATAAGTGATTTTTCTTCCTCGGTAATATCACTTACATTCATACCGATGCTCGGAGGGAGCGCAATGCTGCTGTCCTTTATTCCGGCAAGTCCTGCTTTAAGGATCGCGGCAATAGCAAGATATGGATTTGCCGTACCGTCCGGTGAACGGTATTCTATGATCGCATTTTCGGGCTTGCGTGTTCTGATCGCTCTTATGAGAAGGCTTCTGTTATTTTCCGACCACGAGATATGGCACGGAGCGTCGGCGCCCGGAATAAAACGTCTGTACGAATTTACCGTCGGATTTGTAAGACATGAGATCTCGCGTGTATAGTGAAGCAGTCCGGCGATAAAACGGTAGGTCGTGGGAGCAAACTTCTTTGCTGACGGGTCGTACTCAAACAGGTTTCTGCCGTCCTTTTCAAGCCACATATTGAGATGCATACCCGAACCCCATTCCCTTGCGAACGGCTTAGGCATAAATGTAGCGTGCAGACCGTTCCGCTTTGCAATGGTTTTTATTACCATCTTGCTTGTTATGATCCTGTCCGCGGTTGTAAGCGCGTCATCTGCCCTGAATACTATCTCATGCTGACCGCGCGCCATTTCATGATGTGACGCCTCAATTACATAGCCCATTTCATCAAGGGTAAGGCATATATCTCGCCGGGTGTTTTCACCGTTATCAAGAGGCGCTACGTCAAAATAGCTGCCGTGATCGTTTGTTTCGGTCGTCGGTCTGCCGCGCTCATCGGTATTAAACAGGAAAAACTCCATTTCCGGCCCGATTTTAAAGGTATAGCCCATATCCTCAGCTTCCTTTATAACTCGTTCAAGTATAAGCCTCGGATTATATTCGAGCGGCTTACCGTCCGGTGTGCAGACGTCACAAATAAGTCTCGCGACCTTTCCGTTATGCGGACGCCACGGGAATATTGTAAACGTTTTAAGATCAGGGTGAAGATAAAGATCGCTTTCTTCAATATTGGCAAAGCCGTCAATAGCGGAGCCGTCGAAGATGCAGAGATTATCAAGCGCGTCATTGAGCTTATCTACAGTGATAGCCATATTGCGCATACGCCCGAGCATATCGGTAAACTGCAATCTTATAAACCCGACGTCCTCATCCTCCACTCTCTGTAATATTATATCTTTGGGTGTCATAACAATACCTCCTGTATATGATTATTCGGAAATTCTCATTATATACTTTATATTACCAAAAAAGGCGCACAAAACAGAGTGTGCGCCTTTGCATATGAATACATTATAGCATATGTTTTTGTATTTTGCAATACTTTTTTTTAAATTTAAAAATATTCCACGCTTTTTTGCCTTGACATTCCTATTGCCCTGCTTATCAGTCTTTGCAGCAGACACGCCGCCTCCGCGCGGGTTACCGCCGCAGCGGGGCGAATCGTGTTATCGTCATAGCCGCTAATTATTCCGTTAGCTATTGCCGCATCAATATACGGCTTTTCCGCATCGCTTATCTCCCCTGCATCCGAAAATCCGGCAAGCTCAGGATAATCGCCCTTTGACACGGAATATCCGAGCGCCCTAACGATGCTTGACGCGACCGATTCTCTTGCTGCGCCGTCATCCGGCAGATAATAATCAAGCCCGTCGCGTCCTCTGTAATACTCAAAATAGCTGTTCATCGCTATAATATACGGGGCGCTCCAGTCGTCCGCCGTGAGATCTCCGCTGCGCATAAGCTCCGCATACAGCCTCATACCCGTGGCGGGCTGATAACCAAGTGTTGTGCATAGCATTTTTGCCCACTCCCCGCGCGTAACCGCCGCGTCAGGTCTGTAGCTGCCGTCATCATAACCGCCGACAGCGCCAAGCTCTGCAAGATTCATAATACTGTCATACGCCCAATACTCCTGCGGCACATCATTAAATTTATTATCCGCCGCGGCTGCGCTCGAGCCCGTGAGCACGGGAAACAGAAATGTCAGTGCAGTAAAAGCTGCTGCTATTCTTTTACGCCTCATTATAAACCCCTCCGATTTCATTCTGTTATCCGTTACATTTTACCACAAACCTTCACAATATGCAAGCCTTTTTACAGGGGAATTCTTTGCGTTAAAGACGGTATTCGGTTTTAATTAATGGATCTTTAAAATATTCGCGCCTGCCTTAACAGTGCCGGAAGCCGTAATATCTATTCCGCAGTAATCATCGCTGTTGCATATAATCATCGGAGTCGTCAGCTTATAACCGGCATTTCGTATACCGTCCATGTCAAATTTTATAAGCAGATCACCCTTTTTAACTCTTTGTCCCTCTTTGACCATTGAGGTAAAGAACTGTCCGCCGAGCTTTACTGTGTCAATGCCGATATGCAGAAGTATTTCACAGCCGCCGTCAGAGGTCATGTTCACGGCATGCTTTGTATCAAACACACCTTCAATTGTGCCGTCACATGGCGCATACAGTCTGCCCTCTGCCGGTTCAACCGCAACACCGTCTCCAAGGATTTTTCCGGAGAAAGCGTCGTCCTCCACAGCTTCAAGCGGAACAACCGTTCCGTTAAGATGCGCCGCGAGTATAAGCGGAGCTGCCGCGGCCTGTTTTCTTTCCGCCGCCGGTTTCGGCTCAGCCGCGCCCTCGCTCAGCATCTCATCAACCCTGTCAGCGTCCGGGCTGTCAAGAAAATCCTCCAGATTGGATTTGACCACAGCGACCTGAGGTCCGTAAATAACCTGTACTCCGTTGCCCTTGTGAATAACTCCTGACGCGCCGCTCTGCTTTAAGAAGCTGTCCGCTACAAGCTCAGGCTTTCTGACCGTTACTCTCAGCCTTGTCGCGCAGCAGTCAACATCCGAAAGGTTTGCCTTTCCGCCCAGACCCTTCAATATCATTGCGCTAACCGTATCAACTCCCCGGTCCGCGGAGCTTTTCATATCCTTACGGGTGTACAGCTTTGTTTCCTCATCATCGGCTTCTCTGCCCGGGGTTTTAAGATTCAGCTTTGTAACCATAAAATAGAATACAAAGTAGTACACAACCGCATAGACAATTCCTACAATTACTATCCATATCCAGTTCGTCTTTGCGTTGCCCTGTAATATTCCGAACAGCAGCATATCTATAAATCCGCCGGAGAAGGTCATTCCCACTCCTACATTGAATATATGCATAAGCATATAAGAAAGGCCCGCAAGCACACAATGGACGGCGTACATCACAGGAGCTACGAACAGGAACGTAAATTCGAGAGGCTCTGTAATGCCTGTGAGCATTGACGTGAGAGCGGCGGACATAAGAAGTCCTCCCGCGGCTTTTTTCTTTTCCGGTCTTGCAGCCTTATACATTGCAAACGCGGCGGCGGGAAGACCGAAAATCATAAACGGGAATTTTCCGGTCATAAATCTTGTTGCCGAAACGGAAAACCTCGTTGTTGCCTTTGACGCAAGCTCCGCGAAAAATATATTCTGTGCGCCCTGCACAAGATTACCGTCAATCACCATTGAGCCGCCTACCTCAGTCTGCCAGAACGGCATATAGAAAACATGGTGAAGTCCGAACGGGATAAGCGCACGCTCAATAATACCGTAGATCCATGTGCCTATATATCCCGATGCGAGCACCAAATTGCCCAGACTCGCGATCAGTCTCTGCACGAACGGCCAGATGAAGAACATCGCAATACCCACAACAAGATACACAAGACTGCTTATTATCGGCACAAACCTCGTTCCTCCGAAGAATGCAAAAACCTGCGGAAACTGAATTTTGTAAAATCTGTTATGCAGAGCCGCAACTCCCAATCCTACAATAATGCCGCCGAACACGCCCATCTGGAGCGAGGTAATTCCGAGCACCTGAGCCGTGGAATTTGCCGCCATTGCCTCCGGTCCGCCCTTTGCGGTTATAAGGGCGCTTATTGCGGTGTTCATAATAAGGAAGGCGACAGCGCCGGAAAGAGCCGCAACCTCCTTTTCCTTTTTCGCCATACCTATAGCAACACCCATAGCAAACAACAGCGCAAGATTATCAAACACTGCGCTGCCGGTTTTGCTCATGATGTCAAGTATTGTATAAAGCAGCCCGCCCTCATATATAATATTGGTGAGATGATACGTCTCCAGCGTAGTCGCGTTCGTAAATGAGCTTCCTATTCCCAAAAGGAGCCCGGCTACCGGCAGCAGCGCGATAGGAAGCATAAAGGAACGGCCGACACGCTGCAAAACTCCAAAAATTTTATCTTTCATAAGCTTACCTCCAAAACTGTATAGCTGTGCATTAAGCACTTCGAATTTTAATAATACTTAATGCATGTAATGCCTCTTTGCAATAAATTTTCTTCATTACATTGAATACAGAAAGCTTATTGCAAAGCATATGCTTATATAATATATGTTATACCGATTTCATTAATTTCATTCAACGCATCCGGATAATTTTTTTAAGACACAAAAAAGCTGCGGCAGATGTCCGCATTCGGATCATCCGCCGCAGCTCCGCTATTGCCGGAAAGAACTCCGTGCATAATTTATACACCTTCCGGCAAATGAAAGCCTGCGGTAACGGATATAGACGCCTAAGGTGAATCCGCATATTGTGCTTAAAATCACGGACTGTCCGGCAGAATCAATGCCGCCAGGATGTATGCAAGTATGCCTGTTCCGAAAAAGCACACCAACACTGCCCATGCAAGGCGCACCCATGTCGAATCAATGTTAAAGTATTCCGCAATACCTCCGCATACGCCGAATAATTTTCTGTCATATCTTGATTTGTGTAATTTTCTCATTTATGTTCCTCCATTCTTAATCAAATATGCATCGAGTCTTAATTTACAAAGCTCAGGGATATATCGCCGGAGCCATAAATATCCTCCTCCTTCAAATTAACTCTTCATCAAATATTATATCATAAATATTGTCGTATATCAATACAAAAATCGGATTAAATACCGTTTTAAAAGGGCAACAAAAAATGACCTAACACACACAGTTAAGCCATTTTCTATGGAGCTTGTAACGGGACTCGAACCTGCGACCTGCTCATTACGAATGAGCTGCTCTACCAACTGAGCTATACAAGCACGTACCGGAAAGAGATTATCTATGATCTCCTTCCGTTATAATTCAATTTTACCGGAATACGGTCAGCCCAACAGCTCTCTGGCAATTTTATTGATCTCCTTACCGTCTGCCCTGCCTTTGGTTTCAGGCATTACGGCTGCCATTATCTTTCCCATATCCTTAACGGTCGAAGCGCCGGTCTCCTTTACAGCCTTTGCCACTATCTCCACAAGTTCATCGTGAGTAAGCTGTGCCGGCAGATATTCCATCAGAAGTTCCATTTCTCGTTTAAGCTGGGCTATGAGATCCTCACGCCCGCTCCTTTCGTAATCCGGAAGCGAGTCTCTGCGCTGCTTCAACTGCTTTGCAATTACGTCTGTAACACCTTCATCATCCAGTGTTACCTTTTTATCTTTTTCAACCTGTAAAACTCCCGCCTTTATAAGCTGAACAACATTCTTGCGAACGGTATCCTTTTCCTTCATAGCGGTTTTAAGATCTTCTTTAAGCTTTTCCTTGATAGTCATTTCTGCGCCCCTAAAGATTAATACTTTCTCTTTCTGGCTGCTTCTGACTTCTTCTTGCGCTTAACGCTCGGCTTTTCATAATGCTCGCGTTTTCTTACTTCAGCCATGACACCTGACTTTGCGCACTGACGCTTAAATCTTCTCAATGCACTGTCAAGTGATTCATTCTCTTTAATTCTGATTTCAGACATCCTATATTCCCTCCTCCCGGCAAGTCAATTACAAACGGACTCGATGGAAATAATTTATGCTATGCAATATAACTCGTACAACACATGAGTTATTATACTACAAGAAAAGGGGGTTTGTCAAGCATTTCAATAAAATTTTTGAGATTTTTTTCTTTTTTCTCGATTCGCCACCGCAGCGCATACAGCGCAGATCTCCTTTGCGCCCGCTGCCTTCATCACCCTTGCGCACTCATTTACCGTACTTCCCGTCGTAAAAATATCGTCCGTGAGTATTATACGTTTGCCCGACAGATCGGAATTGACGGCAAACGCGCCTATCACATTCTTTGCGCGCTCTGTGCCCCACAGCTTGCTCTGGGCAACACAATGCTTTTTTCTTACAAGGAGCTTCTTAACGGGAATACCTATAGCGTCGGCAATATACCTTGTAATGATCTCGGTCTGATTATAGCCCCGCTGGTTCATACGCTCCTTTGAAAGCGGTACGGGGACTATAAAATCGTATTGATTCTTAAGCTCCATTCCCCTGAAATATTCCGCGGCAGCCATACCTATAATATGCCCCAGAGCGTAATCCCCTGCGAACTTGAATTTGAGAAATATATCGCGATACAACCCTTCATATTCAAACGGGGCAATAAGCATTGAGGTTTCCTTTGTTCCCTCCATAAGTCTCTGTTTCCTTATATGGGGCAGCTTTCCAAAGCATTCATTGCAAAGGCAGCTCTTTTTATACACCGCAAACGACTGTTCCTTTGCGAAACGCCTTTCGCAGCCGCAGCAGATATAGTCTTTGGTGAAAATAAACATATCCTATTCCCCGACACATGCTGTGAACTCATATTCGCCCGGTTCGAGCCTGTGCGTGCTGCCGTCCGGCATGATGAGCCTTGCAGAGGTGTTCTCCGGCACGGTACAGCTATATATAAAGCTGTCATTCTCAAGCCTCCATGCGGCTTCTATTTTTCCGTGCGGTGTTATATGAAAGCCCTTTGCATAGCTGAGCGAGCCGCCGTAATAAGGCTTTAACGTAAAGCTGCCGTAGCCCGGCTCTGACGGCTTTATGCCGAGGATTTCGCCGAACATCCATTCCCCTATTGCGCCGTATGCATAGTGGTTAAAGGAATTCATTGACGGGCTGCCGAAGGCGCCGCTTTCGGCTATGTATGAATCCCAGCGCTCCCATACGGTTGTGGCGCCGTTTATCACACTGTAGAGCCAACCCGGATTTTCCTTCTGCTCCAGCAGCGCAAATGCGGTATCCTTAAAGCCGCATTTCATAAGAGCCGGCAGAAGATGTGATATTCCGAGAAAACCGGTCGAAAGCCTTCCTCCGCGCTCATCTATTGTCCTCCTGAAGCACCTTGCGGCGCGGGGATACTTTTCTGTATCAATAAGTCCGAAATCTATCGCGAGAGCATACGCCGTCTGGCTTGGATGATCTGCGCTGCCCTCCGCGTCGGAGTATCTCGTTTCGTTTATCCCGGGCTTGCTCATCTCTCCCCAGTATGCAAGCGTGCCGTCAGGCTGCACCCACGCTTCATTGAAGGCGCGCTTTATTTTATCATGAAGGATCCGGTATTTTTCCGACTCCGATTTTTTGCCGAGAACGTCCGCCGTCTTTGCTGTAAGCTCCGCCGTGTATGCCGCATAAGCGGTCGCGGACAATATAAACGGTGTTGACTCGTCAAAGGCAAGATGATCGCCACGCGGCTGCTGAGTTTGTATGTATGGTATTTCCGCAAAGTCGGATTTTACCGTCTGCTCCACACCGTTTACGGTTCTCAATCCGTAATTGCGGCGCTCCGGGGAGTTCCGGTACTCAACCCATGCTTTCATCATTTCATAATTTTCTTCAAGCACGGTTTTATCACCGTATGCCATATACATTTCCCACGGCACAATGACAGTCGCATCCGCCCAGCCGCCGCAGCCGCCGCGGTTATCACCGCAAAGCGGCGCAATATCGGGAACGGAACCGCCGCGGTTGAACATAAGCTGCGCCTCACGCAGATCCCGCAGCCACTTTCTTGTAAAATCATAAACATCCATATTATACGCCGCGGTCCTTGCAAACACCTGCGCGTCACCGGTCCAGCCCATTCTCTCGTTGCGCTGAGGGCAGTCCGTAGGGATAAGAAGGTAATTACCCCGCTGGCTCCATACGATATTAGAATACAGCTTATTAACAAGCTCCTCAGAGCATTCAAAGCCGCCTGTTATTCTGTCAATGTTTGACAGAATAATACCCGTTACATCTTCGATCACAATGTCCGTATCCCGGAGACTGCAGCCGTGTCCGGTTATTTCGGCATATCTGAAGCCGTGCGCTGTAAGGTCGGGACAGAACACCTCGCCCTCCGGCGCTCCCTTCAAAACATAGACGTCGGTATTTGCCGCGGAACGCAGGTTTGCGGTATACAATCCGCCGTTTTTGCCGAGCATTTCGCCGTAGCGCACCTTGATCGACCCGCCGCTTTTTCCTCGCAGCTTTATTTTTACTGTCCCCACCATATTCTGACCCATATCATAAATTATGTGTCCCCTACATATTTCTCCGCACGCTTTTCCCGCAAGATGCATGACCTCATGCGCGCCCGTATAGTCCTGCTCCTCCATTGTAAATTCAAGCTTTTCCGCTTCACCGTTTGTCGGAACGGGCGTTGTCGAGTCCGGAACTATACTGCATTTATTCCACTCGGCGCCGGCATCTTCAAGACGCGCGTCATAGTATTCACCCTGTAGATAATCGGCGAATATGACCGGCTCACATTCCGCAAGCTCCCAGCTCTCATCCGTAACAATAACCTCTGATGTTCCGTCGGTATATTCGATCTCCATTCTTGCGATAAAGGCATTCTGACCGCCGTACACTCCGGCGTCATGATTATAGCCCGCAAAGCCGGAATAATAGCCCTGCCCCACAACGGCTCTTATAATATTTTCGCCGCTTACGAGCATATCCTTTATATCGTATTTCTGATACTGTATTCTCAGCCTGTAATCCGTAAAGCCCGGCGCAAAATATTCGTTTCCTATTTTCTTTCCGTTCAGACAGACGTTATAAAAGCCGCGTGCCGAGGAATAAAGAACCGCCGATCTTATCTCCCTGCGGGCTTCGATATGTTTTCTCACACTCACACAAGGCACGCACGAGAACAGCTCAAAGCAATTGCGTATTTCAAATTGCTCCGCACCGCGGAATTTAAAGGTGACCCCGTCAATGACCGCAGCCGGAGCATAGATCATAATACAGCCCTCTCTCGCGTCCGCGCCCGTCAGCATAAGCATATTTTTACGCGGTGTAAAAGGTTCGCTTTGCGGCAGAATTTCCTCGCTTTCGATAACCGCGCTGTCATTGAGCTTAATGCTTATACTGCCGCGGCATACCGATATTTCTGTTCTGTTCAGCTCCCGAAGGCCATATACGGGATAACCGTCAGGTCTTCCGCACGCTGTTTTCGACGGCTCTCCGCTCCCCCACGCGTTGTCGCACACATCATAGAGCGTCATTCTGCCGGTCTTATGGTCAATTTCAATAAGAAGATAGTTGTCCTTGTTTCTTGCGGCAACAACAATTCCCGCCTTATTTCCCTCAAGCAGCCTGTAGCCGCATGAATATGTATAAGTTTCGGCAGCCATAGGATAGGCGCCCCGGCTGCCGCCTATCCAGTATGACTCGTTAAGCTTACCGTAATTATTCCTTTTCATGCCACACCTCCGGAGATAAGTGCAAAGCATCTGTCCGTTTATACTCTATGTATATAATCGGCCTTACGCGGCTTTAACGGGGCTTTTTCACCATAGCCCAGCACGCAGTGACCGATACCCTCATAATCACCGTCAACGCCCCATTTTTTAAGTAAGGCTTTGCCTTCATCACTCTCAAATTCCTCTTTTGCGCGATGTATCCAGCAGGACTGTACGCCTACCGCTTCAGCGGCATTCATCAAATTGCCCATTACCAATGAACCGTCATACAGATATGTCGGTATATTTTTATCGGCAAGTACGATAATCACCGTTGCAGCCCCGTAAAACGGATCGCCGTCACTTCCCATGATCGCAGCATTCATTTTGGACAGCTTTGCAACTGTTTCCTTATCCTGAACCACTACCATAATCGGGGACTGTCTGCCCATTCCTGTGGGCGCATACATACCCGCTTCAAGAATTGTATTAAGCTGTTCCTCCGTAACAGGTCTGCCGTCAAACCTTCTGCATGAACGACGGGATCTTAATGTGTTGATTGTATCTGCCATTTTATTATTCCTCCTTGTGGTCAAATTCGGGCTATTATGCAATATTCAATGCGTAAAATACTGTATTATATATAGCATGCATTAAGTTTTCTTCATTATATTGAATACAGAAAGCTTATTGCAAAGCATATAGCCCTTCTTACTGTTATTTTCTTTAGTACATTATACCATATCAACCGCAAAAAAGCAATCCCTCGGGACTGCTTTTTCACGGATAAAAAGAGCCGCAAATGGCTTGGATATGCCGTTTGTGTGCCTTTGTCCTTTTTTTAAGTGTCAAGCTTGGGATTTTATCACTTTTATTTCCTCTTGTCAATCCCATGCATAAAAAGCCGCATATCGGCACAGAATAACGGTAACGATCGCAGAGAGGAGATTTGCAATGAAAAAGACAAAACGCATTGATAATGAGAAGATACTGGATACCATTGACTCGGGGCTTGAAGCAGACGCCGTTTCGCATACCGAAACAACAGGGCTTGTTCCGTCCGCGCCCATCAATGATTATGAGCTTCACTCCTATAAAGAGATTAACGAATATCAGCAAAAGCCTATAGTATAAGCCGTATGGCTTATACATCTGCACAACGGGGATCAATTTATTTTTTACTTTGACAATCTTATCATTTCATCAATGCATTTTCTCGCTTTAACGATGGTATCGGCATCCAGGAGTATTTCCTCGCCGCCGTCACCCCTGACACAGTTATACACATCCATAAGCGTTGTGAGCTTCATATTCTTGCAGACAAGCCCTGATGTAAGAGGATAGAACCTCTTGTCAGGACACTCATACTGGAGATGCTCCGCTATGCTCAGCTCCGTTCCTATAATGAACTCCCTTTCATCGGATTTAACGGCATATTCCATGATCCCTGAGGTGGAGCCTACATAATCGGCAAGCTCCGCTACTTCGGGCTGACATTCGGGATGCACGAGCAGCTTTGCGCCCGGATGCTTCTGCCGGGCAAGCTTCACTTCCCGGGGCGTCACCGCCGCATGTACCGGACAGCCGCCGTTTAAAAGCTTTATATTTTTATCCGGGCACTTTGCCGCAACATATGCGCCTAAGTTACAGTCCGGAATAAAAAGAATATTTTTGTTTTCAATATTATTTACGATCTTTACTGCGGATGATGAGGTTACACACACATCGCAGATGGTTTTCAGCTCCGCTGTTGTGTTTATGTACGCAACGATCGTATAGCCCTCATAGTGCGGCTTAACCGCCTCAATAAGCTCCTTGTCCATCATATCAGCCATAGCGCAGCCGGCCTCCTCGTTGGCAAGGAAAACACGTTTTTGGGGCGAGAGTATCTTGCAGGTCTCCGCCATGAACCGCACGCCGCACATGATAACGTTCTTATTGGCAACGCCCGCCGCCTTTACGCTGAGGGCATAGGAATCGCCCGTAAAATCAGCGATTTCAAGTATCTCATGGGCAACGTAGCTGTGAGCGAGGATGCAAATATCCTTCTCCTTTTTCAGTCTCAAAATTTCTTCCTGTATATCCTTAATCATAGTAGTCTCCTTAGTGATATTTTGTCACAATTCACTCTTTCCACTTCCGTTTGTGGGAACCACAAACGGACCAACGGGAGCTGCGCTCCCGCTTGGAGCACCCGCTAAAGTAAAGAAAACTGCGCGGCTCTATAATGCAGTATTACCGCGAAAACACATAATACCGCGCAGTAATAGACCGCATAGCTGAATTTTAACTGTTTCCAATTGTTCTCTGAAAATCAGTATACCACCAACCGACCGTTTTGTCAAGCGCAGCCGCAGTTATTTCACTTCAATCTACTTTTGTACCAATTCTTAACATTCGTCACCGTCAATGTCCGTTACAAAAATATTTCAATTTCAGATTGACGTGTATCACGGCAAATTCTTGATGACCGTTAAAATCCGAATGAAACAGAATGTACAATCGGTGTTATACCGCTGTCTGTATCCCAGCAAAAGATTTTTACTAAGCACTCGTTTGTATCGGTTATTACATCTATATTGTCAAATACAACCGATTCTTTGTCTCCGTCAGGCTCCAATATTTCTTTTAACTGACAGTACAGCAGATTTCCTTCATCACTGTATACGGCCGCTATCGCAGCCACATTCTTGTTATCCGAAAATGCTCCCATAATATCGCACTCTATACTACCCGATATAGAATCACTATTCCGCTCAAGTCCGTTCTGTGTTACCGCAATTTCAGCATCATAACAGGGCTCATTCTGCAAGGTTTTTATAACTACATTTACATTTGAAGCTTTGGATATTATTTCATGTTCCTTAAGAGATTGATATATCATTACAGAACCATTATTATCACAATGGACATTCGCAAGACTCCCGTCCGTAATTCCGGTATCTATTCTGAATTTTATCGTAAACAGTACATCATTACTATCCACGGGTTCATCACTCATCCATTCCGCCGTGATGCATGAACGGTCGGGAAGAAACTCGTATGATAATTCATCGTTTCCCAAAAGCGCGCCGTTTTCAATAGAGATTGGAGTCAACAATTCACTGTCATAATTAATACATAATCTAAATCCGATGAGCTTTTCGTTGCCTTTCATATACATGCCTTCTATGTTGTCCGTATATATATCTACCGCTGCTTCGCCTCCCGCATATCCCCATGCAGGTCTGATATATATAGCGGGATCAAGGAGAGCTTTTACACCCACTGGACATATAGTTCCAATATTAAGCTGCTGTTCAACAACCGTAGTTTCTCCTGCGTATACTGTTATATTATCAATACTATCCGGTTCACGGTATATTATACAATAATGAGAGCAGGAAATACTGTATCCTGTGCCCTCCGGGACATTTTCAAAAGCATAATTGCCTTCATCATCGGATTTTACACAATCAATAACATTTCCTCCGCTGTCTCTGAGACTTATATCAGCTCCTCCAAATAACGCAACAGTCGATGAAGAAGCTATGCTGCCGATGATCTTTCCGGTACGGGCGCTGCTGTCAATCCCATCTGCCAAAACGTTGTGCGGTATAATAATTTCTAAAAATAACAACATTATTGAACACAAATATAAATATTTTTTCATAATAATTCCTCCATTTAAAACCTATGATTTCGATGTTTTTCGCACGTCAGACAGTAACGCATAATACCGCGCAGCAACAGACAACACAGCTGAACCGAAATGATATTTATCTTCATTATTATTGCAAAACTACGGAATTAAGGAGTGGTCTCATATTTTCAATATTATTCCACAGCATCAATTTTGTAATATCCGCAGCATCTTTATCTATTTCAACTTCATATTCTGATACATTTTCCAATCTTTTTGTGTCAATTGACATTAATACGTTATCTGATGTATAATTCACTGCTATCAGCACGCCATTAAATGGTATTTCTGAATTTATAATATATTTCTCAGAATTATTGACCATAGTAATATTTTGTTCATATTGCGCGATAATCAGAATTGCTGCTGCGCTCGTAAATGCCATAGCCGAGGGGTTCGTCTAATTCCGCCTCAAGCATTTCCTCAATAGTTCCGCCGAGTAAATCCTTTAGAGCTTCCATGAATATCATACTCTTGAATCAACCCGGCAATAATATTTTTCTTAGCTTCTGTTAACTTCCTTCTTGCCATTTTAAAAACGCCTCCCGTGATTTCATATTTCTATTCTACCACAGAAAGCGTTGTCTCTCTACCTCCTACCCTGCTGACATTGAGCTGCTGCTCATATTTATACGTTCCGCTAACGGGGTCATTTCGCTAAAGGAATCCCATACAAAAACTGTAATATTGCCAATATCAAAGTCCGTTTGGGGAATATTTATCCCAAATGAAATACTTGTATTGGATGGTACATCCATTTTTATATAGTTAAGTCCTATCAACCCGCCGTTTGTATCGTAAACAGCTATTATAAAATAATCTCTGCTGTTCCTTTCAAGCACTTCCGTTACTTTCGCTTCCACTATAAAACCACCGTTTTGCGGCACGATTTCTAAAATCTCACCTGAATAACTTGATAACACCGTATTCGAGATCTCATACGGATATGATGTTATTTTTACAGTTCCCGATACCCACTCATATGCAATCCCTCCGTAGCTATTCCACACTGACACATTTTTCGGAGACAATTCGGCATTGCCTTGATTAACATCATCATTTGTAATAAAACTTACATATGCTATATCATTTACAGAATCCTTTATCAAGCTGATATTGCCTGAAATCCTAATATGCTCTTCTGTGATTTCATATGCGAAATTATCCTCTGACGTAACCGAACCACTTTCTGCCGATATCGGAATAAGCAAAGATTTATCATAATAGAGATCCATACGAAAATCGGTACCGCGGGAATCGTTCTCTATCAATATAGGCGCCACAACTTCGCCGCCCGGGCAGCCGTATACAGTACCGGCAGTTAATGTCGGAACCGACCTTTTAACACCAACTCCACATTCTCCAATAAGCGAAATATAAACTTCAATGGTCTCATTTTCCAGAACCTCTATATCATCAACACTGTCGGGAGAAGCTATACATCTTGTTTTTCTTGCATATACGCAATAATCTGTTCCCACAGGTATGTTTTCAAATATATAGTTTCCCTCACTGTCCGAGCAGACAACATCAATTATTTCCCCACCTTTTTTTAAAGTAATGCAGGCTTCACCTATACTGGCATGAACGGCAATAGCTCCGATACCCTGTTCAGGTTCATCTGCATTTACCCAAAAAGATAGACAGATTCCCAAAAACATAATAACAGTTAAAAATATACCTATAATGCGTTTCATTTCTATATCTCCTAAAATATCATGGTAGTATCAAATAAATGCTCAATTTTTAATCCCGAGAAAATATTATTCATTGAACAATTGAACATAATTAAGATATTCATCATATCCAAGCTCTTTTATTGCCTCTATGAATCTACAGACTGTATGGTAAAACCGCTTGGCGTGTTAGAATTGATCCTTGTACCTATGCTGCCGCAATGAAATTCCAGTGCATTCCAGTCATGGAAACTATTTAACTTAGAAAATTCATCATCATCATTTAGATCAAGAATAATCGCCGAGGCATCTATTTCTCCATTTCCATTAAAATCACAAGGTCTTTCTGCAATTGATTCAAAATTACCATTAGGTAATCTTGTCTTTGTCCCCAATCCGGTTCCCTTTGTTAGTCCGTCTTTATCAAAACCATCGCTCTCTATCAAATTGCCTTCATACAAGCTGGGTAATAGGTAGTGAGAATAATCATATTTGCCAGTACCATATAATCCATCAAACTGAAAAGCATAGTTCATTACGCTTAAATAATTAGGCTTATAATTATATTCATCGTCTCCTCCATGATGCAGACCGAAATTATGCCCCAATTCATGCATATATGTCCCTGCTGTTTGTTCCGTTGTTAAAATAGTATTACTACCAGCGCACCCCATTGCTATAAAAAGTACTTGTCCCCATTCATATGATGATAAACCAGATGATTCTGTATAGTTCGGCGCATCCGCTGTGCAATATTTATCTCCAAATAATGCACAATGATATGCATATTTTCGTATAGGTGTTGTAAAGTATGGTTCAATGATGCTATCCATATTTTCACCTTCTTCACCGAATTCTATAATTTCTATATGAGGATATTCTTTCCCCATATACTATGCAAATTAATCCCTTTATTTTCATAACCTGCACCTGATGTTTCAAACGAACTTTTAACAATATCAAGAGATTCCTGTTCCGGCTTAAAGCCTGTCATCCAATTGATTTCAACATACACATCTGTCTTGTATGGATCAGACTCCGGAATATCAACAATTCCATCTCCATTGATGTCTCCTGTTATCTCCCAAACATCAGCAAGTCCATCGCCGTCTGTATCTACAGAAATTGCACAAGTATAATCACCTGTTTTATTAGTTTCTGCCGCAGTAAATTTTATTGCATATGTGTTGCCTTCTTCCAATTCTCCGCCCCAAAGCAAACCGTTAGCTACAGATTTTAATGAAGTGATTTTTTCGAAGCCGTTTAATGGATCTGTTGTGTCAATGAGATTTTCTGTATATAAACTACAATCCAATTCCACACCATCAATTTGTGCTATCTCGTAGTAACCTGTTGTCTGTGCAACAAACTTAACGCAGTCGATATCGTCCTCCGTATCTATTTTCCCTTTTACGAAACTATCTTTATCTACCAGTACCGACGTCTTTATGTTATCTCCGAAATAATCCTGATGTTCTGTTGTTAATCCCCCCTCATCGGATATCCAATTTGATGGATATACCGGATCGCTTTCCGGAGGATATGCTGTCCATTCGCTTGGTACATCCCACGAAACTGTGCGTGTTTCACCAGCTTTAATTTTATACCATGTATTTAATTCCACATATGACGATTGTCCATCTCTTTGAGTGTAAAAAGCCTCTCCGATATTAGTATCCGTTGATTTTTTATTCTTCACTTTTCCCGAAATCGTCAGTGTTTCTCCTGGCAATATTATTTTCTCGTAATATGCATGTTTATTCCCATAAAAATATGATATATCGTATACAGAGAACTGATCTTCGTATTCTGGAAACACTACATCATCAATAAACAGCTGCTCATCTTCATCAGTCTCAAAAATAGACGCGCCTCCATTATTTGATGGTCTGTTATCATCAATGCAGCGCGAAGAAGATAACGGTATCATGCTTCCTGAATATATCCCTTTACCTTCAAGAGTAAATATTTTCAGCTTCATTCCTGATACATCACTTGGCAAGATTATATCGGAACCCAATTTTTCTGTACTATTTATCTGTGCGCCAATGCTACTTGCAGAATAACTTTTCATACTTCCGTCACTATTGTATAAAGCAATGACTGTCGAAATGTTTTGTTCCTGTGTACTCTCACTATTCTGCACCATTGTTGAATATATAGTTATAATTCTGTCATTTCGCAAATAGTCGTAACTCATTGAAATATTAACATTGGGCTTTAATATTGTGGATATAGGATCAAGATATATTGGAGTAATCTCTGTTGGATTACCAACAACAAAAATAGTATGCCTTACACTTTCATCATCTTCAATACTTACAAACACTTGATATGTACCAGTTATTGATTCATCAACATCGCAAACATAAGAGTACTGACCATTTTCGTCACTCTCAATTTGATCAATCATCACAAGAGTGTTGTCCGGTTGGAATATTCTAATTAATATCTGCTTAGAAGCATCACTATCTACCGAGCCATTTATATAAACTTCTCCATCATCATATTCGACCGATAAATCAGCAGATTTATCTGCTGAGCTATTTATATTATTAATAACCAACTGAGGACGAGTACTTTCATCAGAGTATTCATTTGATCTGATCAAAACCGGATGTGCATTACTATTTATTGCTTGCATTATCAGCGAAAGTGTATCAGAAGAGATGGTTTTTATATAATCGGTAATGTCAATACATTTCCATCCATAGTCTACAATATCGTAATTGTTTCCCGTCACGGTATATGTATCAATGGCATCATTACACGCAGAAATCCGTCCGCTCGACCATGTCATGCTATCGCTCCATGTTGAAGCCAGTGCAAACACTCCTATAGTTCTGGTGGATGAACGTGTATCACTGCCTGCATCGACATAAATCCAAAGTTTTGCTGACGATAATGTTTCTTTATCTATTTCTGAAATATCAAAATCCATATATGAGTAACATCCATATCTGTCGCTTCTTATTTCATCGTCAGTGGAATTTACTTTCATATACTCATAATTAAGATAGTTTGTAGTCGGAGTATGCTGATCAACATATGTATCTCTTGTTGGAGATAATGTGGTGGTACTGTACGGCGCAGCAGTCTACAACTATCTGCGGCATATTAGCGTTGTAAACTGTGCCGTCAAAATCACTCGGTTCTCCCGTATAGGTGCCGGAAGATAACACTACATTATATGCCGGCCATGTAAGCATCTTAGCCATAAACGAAAACTCATTTTCAACATGATCCCTAACATAATCCGTAATATCAATCTCACGCCAGCCGGCATCCGTAATGCTTGAACCGTTAGCGTTTACTTCAAATGTTCCTAATTGTGTTTTTGCATAAGGATACGGGTTATTGCTCCACGTTAATGTCGTTCCGTCCCAGTCTTTATCGCAGGTATCGTATATGCCTATGGTTCTTGTTGAAGAGCTTTTATCTCCCGCATTTTCCACATAAACTCTTAGTGTGGCACTGATTATACGCTCTTTTGCTATATTGCTTGTGTCAAATTTCATATAAGCGTACTGTCCCCAGTCGTCAGAACCGCTGTTATGATTTGTGTTATTAATTTTCATAACAGATTCACCATAGTAGTTGGTAGTATTATCAGTTCCATGCTGTGAAATATATGTTGCATCTGTTGGACGCAGTATAATTGTCCCTGCATCATCAAATTCAGATGACGCACTTACTGTAATTATTGATAACTGTGTAAACAACATTGTCATAATAACAAACAATGATATTATTTTGTTTTTCATCTCAAAATCTCTTTCTTCTTAACTTTTGTTAATCAATGATTTGCATTTCTATTTATATAAATGTATTTTATCTTTCCTATAATTTTTCACTTTACACACATCCTTCTCTTTTTTAATAAATACCGCGCAGTAATAGACCGCATATCCGTACTGAAACTATTATACCATATATTTCATAAAAATAAAAGCCTTTTTCAAAATTTATACTTTTTTTAATTCAGGGGTACTGTCCAGCCACTATAGCTGAATAGTAACTTTCTTTGTCCTCATTGCGAATAATATTTTTTTCAGCAAAAAAATATGCTAATCTCCGAGCCAACAGTGAAAACATAATAGACTCCCCCTTGGTTGGATTTTAGCATATTTTGTTATTTAATTCAACGCATCTTCCCGGACGACATTCCTGCTTCCCAAACGACATTGATTTTATGAAATCTTGCTGTTGTACAGGACAGCACCAAGATAAAATATGTTATTAATAATCTCATTTCTCATAAGACCGTCATATTTCTTTACAACACTACTCATATTTTTCATTCCATATCCGTGATTTCCTTTATCATGCTTTGTCGTGATAAACCCAAGCAGTCCCGGCTTGCTCTTATGCAATGGCGGCAACAATATATATGGTGCTTATGAAAAGCTTTGTCTTAACAGTGTCTTCGCACAGAAAGCCGGAAAAGCCGCAGCATATTTAATACCTATTCACAGCCTTGTTTTTATCGTTCTCTATAGATAGCAGGCAATGAATACAATTTATATTGGTACGTTTTTCCGTTATCCGCAGCTTGTGCAAATTTTGCACAAGCTGAAGCTTCATCAAGCTCTTTGCCCTCAAAAGATAATTTTTATAAGCTTATTATAGCATAAAAGTGTCAAATATACAATAATTTTTTTTCACGTCAGCCAATGTTAATACAAAAAAAGCGTGAAGGCCGGCTGAATTGACCTTTACGCTTTTTAATGATTAATTTTTACTGCCGGTTGTCTGAACAATCCGCTCCGGTATTTCCGCGCCTATTTGCGAAATCGGGAGAATACTGTGCCTTACTGATTGTTTGAACAATCCGCTATCTCAAGCATAGCGTCCTTGCGTGAAAGCGAAATTTTGCCTGTTTTCTGGTCGATGTCCATGACCTTAACGATCATTGTATCGCCCTCCCGGCATACATCCTCAACTCTCTCCACTCTCCTGCGGTCAAGCTTTGAGATATGGCAGAGACCGTCCTTGCCCGGAAGAATTTCAACAAACGCGCCGAAGGCTGTGATGGTCTTTACAATTCCCTTATATATTCTGCCTACCTCCGGCTCCTCAACGATAGCCTCGATTTTTGCCTTGGCGGCATCGCCCGCCGACTGCGTTTCAGCAAAGATGCGGATCGTGCCGTCATCCTCAATATCAACCTTTGCGCCTGTTTCTGCAACGATGCCCTGGATAACCTTGCCGCCCTGACCGATAACCTCGCGGATCTTATCCGGATCGATCTTCATTGTCATGACCTTCGGAGCGTACTCCGAAAGCTGCGGCCTGACCTCCGGGATAGCCTTTAAAAGAATTTCGTCTATTATATAATAACGCGCGTCGCGTGTTTTGGTGAGGGCTTCCTTTATAACCTCATACGGAAGACCGTCATTCTTTATATCGACCTGGATCGATGTGATACCCTTCTTTGTGCCTGCAACCTTGAAGTCCATCTCGCCGTAGAAATCCTCAAGACCCTGTATGTCAACCATTGTCGTAAAGCCCTCGTCGGTCGTGATAAGACCGCAGGATATACCTGCAACCGGAGCCTTGATCGGAACGCCCGCCGCCATAAGAGCAAGAGTCGAGCCGCAGACAGAGCCTTGTGAGGTTGAACCGTTTGACGAAAGAACCTCCGATACGCAGCGGATAGCATACGGGAACTCGTCCTCTGACGGGAGCACCGGAACAAGTGACTTTTCAGCAAGAGCGCCGTGACCTATCTCACGTCTGCCGGGGCCTCTTGAAGGTCTTGTCTCGCCTACCGAATATGACGGGAAGTTATACTGGTGCATATATCTCTTTGTCTCCTCAAGACCTAACCCGTCAAGCTTCTGAGCCTCCGAAAGCGGAGCAAGAGTGGCGATCGTGAGAACCTGCGTCTGACCGCGCGTAAACATACCCGAACCGTGAGCTCTCGGAAGAACATCGACCTCAGCGGCAAGCGGTCTGATCTCGTTAAGACCTCTGCCGTCAACGCGGCGTCCCTCATAGAGCCATGCGCGGACTATCTCCTTCTGCATCTTGTACATGATTTCCTCAAGCTGCTCAGCAATGTCAGGATATTCCTCAGACATTGTTTCAAGGATCCTGTCTGTAATCACGCCGATCCTCTCGTCACGGATGTTCTTGTCGTCCGTGTCAAGAGCGTGCTGAATGTTCGCGTACTCGTTTTCCTTGATCTTATCATAAATCTCATGATTGATGTCATGAGCCTCATATTCCATCTTTTCCTTGCCGATAGCAGCCTTTATTTCCTCAATAAACGCGCACATTTCCTTTATTACTCCGTGAGCATAGATAAGGCCGTTAAGCATCGCATCCTCCGGAACCTCATCGGCGCCCGCCTCGATCATAACAATCTTCGCCACGGTACCTGCAACGGTAACGTGCATAAGGCTGTTCTTTCTCTCCTCAACAGTCGGATTGATAAGGTAATTGCCCTCGCTGTCAAGACCGAGCCATACAGCGGCAACCGGACCGTTCCACGGAACATCTGAGATTGAAAGAGCGATTGAAGTACCTATAAGCGCACAGATACCCGGATCGTTATCCCGGTCATCAGAAAGAACCGTAGCAACAACCGAAACATCGTTACGGAGGTCAGCCGGGAAAAGCGGTCTTATAGGACGGTCGATCATTCTTGAAGTGAGGATAGCTGCCTCTGTCGGCTTGCCCTCTCTCTTTGTATAGCTTCCCGGGATTTTGCCGACCGAATACAGCTTCTCCTCGAAATCTACCGAAAGCGGGAAGAAATCAACGCCCTCACGCGGTGTGCGCGAAGCTGTAACATTCGTCATAACAACGGTATCGCCGTAGCGTACTACGCAATGACCGTTTGTGAGCTGAGCCATCTTGCCTGTTTCAACAACGAGCGGACGACCCGCAAAAGTGGTTTCAAATTTTCTGTAGTTTTCAAACATATCTCTGTTTTTCCTTTCTTTTATTGATATAATTTTATGCAAAGATATGCTTAGCACATAAACACAAGCTGCAGATATTTCTGCATCCTCTATTTATCTGCTAAGTAACATATCCGTGCATTTTACCCAAAAACAGGCAAACGGAAAACCATCTCCGTCTGCCTGATTATTGACAAAATTACTTCCTGAGACCGAGCTTAGCTACGAGTGCACGGTATCTTTCGATATCCTGACCCTTAAGATATGTCATAAGTCTGCGTCTCTGACCGACCATCATGAGAAGACCTCTTCTTGAGTGATGATCCTTCTTGTGGATGTTAAGGTGCTCCTGATTAAGGTGGTTAATTCTCTCTGTGAGAAGTGCAACCTGTACCTCCGGCGAGCCTGTATCGCCCTCATGAGTAGCGAACTCCTTAATGATCTCCTGCTTACGTTCCTTTGTCATAGTAAAGTCACCTCCATATACTTTAAATAACTATCGCCCTACGCTCAGAAGCCGTTGGTGAATCGGGTATCTGAGAACATGGGTTCATCTGAAAATTTCAAATTGAATATTTTGCGAAACAATATGCTTCGCGGTCACATAACTGCGCTTTCGGCAATTACTTCTTTGTTGTTCTGTTGAAACGCCTATTGAACTTTTCAACTCTGCCGCCTGTATCTACAAGCTTCTGCTTACCTGTGAAAAACGGATGGCAGTTTGAGCAGATTTCAACTGTGATGTTCTCGAGAGTTGAGCCTGTAGCGATCACGTTGCCGCACGCACATGTAATTGTTGTCTGCTTATAATCCGGATGAATTCCCTGCTTCATTCAGCATTACCTCCTTATTATATTCATAATTACGGACACAATAATCCGCACACCATCTGGTATTATAACATATTATTAAGTATATTGCAAGTCTTTTTTTTATTTTTTTAAATTTGTTGGAATTTGGCAGAAACAGAAATTGATATATCCAACTGCCAAAATAGTGCAGGGTGTATTGTTCATCTTTGATAGCAAGTCATTAATATACAATATTATTCCTCGTCCGGCTCATCCCATGAATGATATACATTCTGTACATCATCATTGTCCTCAAATGTATCGAGCATCTTTCTCATATTTGAAATCTGCTTTTCATCGGTGAGTGTTGTAAGCGATTGAGCAACCTGCGCCGCCTCTGCCGATGAAATTGTGTACTTGCCCTCAAGCGCCTCGCGAACTGCGTCAACCTCCATCGGGTTCGTTTCGATCTCAATAATTCCATCCTCAACATTAACATCCTCCGCGCCTGCCTCGAGCGCGTCCATTGTTATCTCGTCCTCGTCTATTTCTCCGTCCTCATCCTCAATGATGATGATTCCCTTATGATCAAACATAAAGCTTACACAGCCTGTTGTTCCCATATTGCCGCCGTACTTTGAAAATGCCGCGCGCACGTCGGCCGCCGTTCTGTTTCTGTTATCGGTAAGAGTCTCTACTATAATAGCAACACCGGCGGGTCCGTAGCCCTCGTATGTGATCGATTCATAGTTATCTCCCTCGCCTGACGCCGCTGCCTTCTTGATCGTTCTGATGATATTATCATTCGGCATATTTGCTGAGTGAGCCTTTGCGATTATATTCTTAAGGCTTGCATTGTTATCCGGATCCGAGCCGCCTGCCTTAACCGCAACTATGATTTCACGCGCTATCTTTGTAAAGACCTTCGCGCGAGCGGCATCGTTCGCGCCCTTTTTTCTCTTTATTGTACTCCATTTTGAATGACCTGACATATCATAACAACTCCTTTATAATTAATATATAACAACACTTGTATAGTATAACACATACATCCGCCATTTGCAAGTAAATTTCAGCCATTTTCCAAAAATTTTTAAATTTTCTCAATGTTACTGTTCAGGCGTCAGAAATGGCTTTTTGCGCCATTTCTGACGCCTGAACAGTAACAACAAAACTGCGCCCGCGGACAAACACAGCCGCGGGCGCCTTTCTGAAATCAATATTTATTTCTCTTTACATAGGTCGTATGCAGCAGACGATGCGCGCGATGCTTTCCGGGAGCGTCAAAATACTCGTCATAGAGCATCTTGATCACCGGATTTAAATGCGACCTTCTGTATTTCAGCTTTCTGTCCGCATTGTACAGAGCCTTTGCGCGGAGTGATTTAAGATCAACGTAATTCCTCACGCTGTCGCCCTGAACAGGCTGACCGCCGCCGTTTACGCAGCCACCGGGACACGCCATGACTTCAACAAAATGATACTCCTTCTCACCGCTCTTTATGGCTTCAAGCAGCTTTCTTGCGTTGCCCAGTCCCGATGCAACCGCTACTTTAAGCTTCTGACCGCCGAGGGTATAGCTTGCTTCCTTGATGCCTTCGGTGCCTCTTACCTCCTTGAACTCTATCTTGGCCGATTCGCCGTCAAGGATGTCCGCCGCGGTTCTGAGCGCCGCCTCCATAACGCCGCCGGTTGCACCGAATATTGCGCCGGCTCCGGTGGCTGTTTCAAACGGATCGTCAAAGCTCTCATCCTTAAGGTCAACGAATTTAAGTCCCGCGCCCTTTATCATTTTTGAAAGCTCACGGGTCGTGATCGACACATCGACATCATTAAAATCAAAGGCGTTCTGCTCCTCCCTTGTGCACTCAAACTTCTTCGCGGTACACGGGATAACGCTGACAACAAACAAGTCCTTCGGATCCATTCCGAGCTTCTGCGCATAGTATGTCTTCAATACTGCGCCGAACATCTGCTGCGGTGATTTGCAGGTGGAGAGGTTCGGGATAAACTCGGGATAGAAATGCTCCACAAACTTGATCCAGCCCGGACAGCAGCTTGTGAACATAGGCAGAACCTCCTTGTGCTGTATACGCTCCAAAAGCTCCGTTGCCTCCTCCATGATAGTGAGGTCCGCGGTAACATCCATATTGAATACGCCGTCAACACCGAGTCTGCGGATCGCCGCAACCATTTTGCCCTCTACATTTGTTCCCACGGGCATATCGAAGCACTCGCCGAGGGTTGCCCTGATCGACGGAGCCGTAAATACGACAACCTTCCTCTTCGGGTCTGCAATAGCGTCCCATACCTCTTCTATATTGCTCTTTTCGTTGAGCGCGCCTACAGGACACGCCACAATACACTGACCGCAGCCAACGCATGCCGCATCGTTCAGGCTCTTTTCAAAGGCGCAGTCGATATGTACCTTATAGCCTCTGCCTATCTCGCCGATTGCGCCGACGGTCTGTATTTTGTTGCAGACTGCGGTGCAGCGGCGGCAGAGAATACATTTGTTGTTATCACGGATTATATACGGCGATCTGTCGTCGATCTCGTACTTGATTTCCTCCTGGGCAAATCTGTCCTCGTCTACGCCGTAGTCAAACGCAAGCTTCTGCAGCTCGCAGTTGTTTCCTCTAACGCAGGACAGACACTTTTTATGATGCGTTGACAAAATCAGCTCGATCGTGGTGCGGCGCGAGGTTCTTACCGCCGCAGTGTTGGTGTAAACCTCCATGCCTTCGGCAACCGGGTAAACGCAGGAAGCCACAAGCCGGCTTCTTCCCCGCTCCACGACCTCTACCACGCAGACGCGGCAGGAGCCGATACAGTTTATATCCTTCAGATAACAAAGAGAAGGAATTTCGATATTAATCTCCTTTGCAGCCTGAAGAACGGTATAATCCTCCGGTACCGTAACGCTGATACCGTTTATTTTCAAAGTTACCATAGCAATAATTCCTCCCGTTACTTCTTGATAATTGCGCCGAACTTACAGTTGCGCATACATAGTCCGCACTTGATGCACTTCTTTCTGTCGATCTTATGCGGCTTCTTTACGCTGCCCGAGATCGCGTCCGCCGGACAGTTGCGCGCGCAGAGCGTGCAGCCCTTGCAAAGGTCAGGCATAATTTCATAGGAGAGCAGCTTTTTACATACTCCCGCCGGACATGTCTTATCCTTAACATGAGCAATATATTCATCCGCAAAGTAACGCATTGTAGAGATAACCGGATTAGGCGTGGTCTGACCGAGAGCGCAGAGTGAGGTTGACTGCATATGCTTACACAGCTCCTTGATCTTATCAAGATCCTCCGGCTCACCCTCTCCGTTTGTGATCTTCTCTATAAACTGATAAAGCCGTCTTGTTCCGATACGGCACGGCGTGCATTTTCCGCAGGACTCGTCTACCGTAAATTCAAGGAAGAACTTAGCGATATCCACCATACAGGTGTCCTCGTCCATTACGATAAGACCGCCGGAGCCCATCATTGAGCCAAGCTTAATGAGGTTGTCGTAATCTATCGGCACATCTATGTGACAAGCCGGAATACATCCGCCGGACGGGCCGCCGGTCTGGGCAGCTTTGAACTTCTTTCCGTTAGGCACGCCGCCGCCGATCTCCTCAACGATCTCGCGCAGAGTTGTACCCATGGGAACCTCAACAAGACCTACGTTTGTGATCTTTCCGCCGAGGGCGAAAACCTTTGTACCCTTAGAAGTCGCTGTTCCCATTGACGCGAACCATTCAGGACCGTTTAAGATGATCTTACATACATTTGCATAGGTTTCTACGTTATTTAAAATAGTCGGCTTTCCGAAAAGACCCTTTACTGCCGGGAACGGCGGACGCGGTCTCGGCTCGCCTCTGCGTCCCTCGATCGAGGTCATAAGCGCGGTTTCCTCACCGCATACAAACGCGCCCGCGCCGAGTCTCAGCTCAATGTCGAAGGAAAAGTCCGTGCCGAAGATCCCCTCGCCCAAAAGACCGTATTCTCTTGCCTGTTCGATCGCCACATCAAGACGGTGAACCGCAACGGGGTATTCCGCGCGGACATAGATATAGCCCTTGTTCGCGCCTATCGTGTAGCCCGCGATAGCCATGGCTTCAAGCACTGTATGGGGGTCGCCCTCAAGGATCGAGCGGTCCATAAACGCTCCCGGATCTCCCTCGTCGGCATTACAGCACACATATTTCTGGTCGCTCTCCGACGCCTTGGCAAACGCCCATTTGCGGCCTGTCGGAAATCCGCCGCCGCCGCGTCCTCTCAGTCCGGAATCAAGCATAACCTTTATAACATCGTCCGGCGTCATAGTCGTGAGCGCCTTTGCAAGCGCCTGGTAGCCGTCGGTTGCTATGTATTCCTCAATATCCTCCGGGTCGATCACGCCGCAGTTTTTAAGCGCGACTCTTAACTGCTTCTTATAGAAATCCGTTTCCTGCAGGGATTTTACTGTTCCGTCATCGCACACAGTGCTCTCATACAGCAGATGCTTAACAACATTGCCCTTCATCAGATGCTCTTCAAATATCTCGTGAATTTCGTCCTCCTGAACGCGGGCATAAAAAGCGCCCTCGGGATAAACGATCATGATCGGGCCCAGCGAGCATAAGCCGAAGCAGCCGGTTCTCACGATCTTGATTTCCTTTTCCATCTGATGCTTTGCGACCTCCTGCTCCAGAGCCTCCAGCACCTTCTGGCTGCCTGAGGAATGACATCCTGTTCCGCCGCACACAAGCACCTGATACTTATAGCCGGATTTATTCTCCGCATTCTCGTTTCTCATCGAAACGATATTCTTTTTGCTTTCACGGATTTTATTTAATTCTTCAACGGTAAGCATTCATGTCCCTCCTTACTTTCTGAGCTTTTTTGTGTATTTCTGCAGTATCCCGTCAATCTGGTCAACAGTCATCCTTCCGTACACATCGTCATCAACCATCATGACCGGCGCAAGTCCGCAGGCTCCGACACAGCGGCAGGAATCCAGCGAAAATACACCGTCCGGCGTGCATTCACCGCACTTTATACCGAGACTCTTTTCAAGCCCCTCCAGAATTTTGTCCGCGCCCTTTACATAGCATGCGGTACCGAGACAAATGCTTATGCGGTGGTCGCCCTTGGGATTGAGCGAAAACTGCGAATAAAATGTCGCAACGCCATACACCTCACTCAATGATATGTCAAGCTCCTCCGCTATTATTGTCTGCACTTCGATGGGCAGGTAGCCATATATTTCCTGCGCCTTCTGTAATACAGGCATCAAAGCTCCGGGCTGAGCCTTTTCAAGCTCAATATAGTCCCTCAGCTCTGCCTCCTGCGCCTTCGTTCCCTTAAACGGAATTACAGGTTTCTGATACATTCCATATTCCTCCTTTTTACAGAACAGTACTTATAGTATTATATCATATTTTTCGACTTTTTTAAATAACAAATATTATATAACTTCATACCGTATTTTTATGCAAAATGCACTAACTCCGCAGCGCATACGCAGTCATACGCTGAAAAAGCCAAAAAGAAAGGCTGCATCAGACTCCAGCCCTTGCATGCCCTTCTCTTTTTATCAACGAAATATAAATATAATATGTAATTGATTATTTGGTTTTCATTCGTTTGTGAGTACGGCATTATCTTGCCGCAAATACCTGTGTCCAGTAAATGGCGCCGTTTGAAGTCTTAGCCGCTCCCACGCCCAGCTCCTTAACTCTTGAGTTGAGTATATTTGCGCGGTGTCCTGAAGAATTCATCCATGCGTTCATAACCGCCTCAGGGGTCTTCTGTCCGTATGCGATGTTCTCCGCCGCCGTGGTGTAGCTTATTCCCGCATTGTGCAGACGGTCAAACGGTGATTCACCGTTGAGGTTTGTGTGACTGAAATAATTATTGTCAATCATGTCCTGACTGTGAGCGCGGGCAACCGCCGCAAGATCATCCGCCCATGTAAGGCTGTTCAGACCGTTTGCAGCACGCTCCTTGTTTACCAGCTCAAAGACCTCTTTCTCAAGAGCGCTTACCGATGACGGAGCCTGCGGTGACGGAGTTACAGCCGGAGCAGCTGTAGGTTCTTCGGTCGGGACAGCCGTAGGAGCTTCAGTCGGCGCTGATGTCGGTACAACCGGAGCCAACGTTTCTGTTGGGGCATCTGTCGACTCCGGAGCTGATGTTTCCTCCGGCGCTGCCGTTTCCTCCGGCGCTGATGTTTCCTCCGGCGCATCGGTTTCGGCAGGCGCGGCTGTTGTCTGTGGTGTATCCGGTGTCTCAGTATCACCGCTGCCCGGCTTATTCTCTCCGTTTATACAGCCGAAGCCTAAAGAGCCGATAAGCTTATAAATATCGTCCTTTGTTATACAGCCGCCGGACTGAACTATCTGTCCGTTTACCGTAAAGCCCGAGCCGTTCGCCGGAATTGTTATAACCGCGGTCTTTGCCATAGCGGAGCCAGAGCATACTGTAATTCCCGCAGCTATCAACAGTGTAGTTATTTTTTTCATAAAACCTATTCTCCCTTCATTCCGTTGATATGCTGTGCAATCCATCGTGTATTATAATGAACTACAGCTATATTATACTACTTTATGCACTGCTTGTAAATGCAAAATATATGGATACAGGGGAAGGTTTTACTCACCTTATTTTTAACAATAGGAATCCTTATAAAAAGCGATACACTTTGTTATAATATCCTTCGCTTCTTCCGCGCCGAGGATCTCGTTTACAACCGTGTTCTTGCCCTCAAGCGACTTGTACACCTTAAAGAAATGCGAGATCTCCTCAAAGATGTGCTGCGGAAGCTGTGAAATATCCGAATAGCAGTTATAGGTCGGGTCGTTGAACGGAACCGCTATGATTTTCTCGTCCAGCTGGTCGCCATCGATCATTTTAAGAACGCCTATCGGATAACATTCAACAAGGGTCATCGGGACAATTGTTTCCTGACAGAGCACAAGCACGTCAAGAGGATCCCTATCATCGGCATATGTTCTCGGAATAAACCCGTAGTTTGCCGGATAATGCGTGGACGTGTAAAGCACGCGGTCAAGCCTTAACAGACCTGTATCCTTATCCATTTCATATTTGTTCTTACAGCCAGCCGGGATCTCAATAACCGCCATAAATCTGTCCGGTGAAATTCTCTTAGGGCTTATATCATGCCATATATTAGACATATCATGTTCCTCCTTTTATATAACTTTAACTTCCCGCGACCGTTTTATCCTCCGACGCAGATCATATCGGGAAGCGCCGTATCTCCGTACAGCTTTGTTTTCCAGTTGATTTCCGTTGTCTTTGCGTGCTCGAAAACCAGTCCCGGATAAACTCCGTCACAGTCTATTACCTCGCCAAGCTCATTCAGCTCGAAAAGAACCGGCAGCACCTTGTATACTCCGCCGGCAAGCGTTGTCACGTCCATTTCAAAAATCTTTTCATAGATCTCCCCTTTTTTGCAGCTCATAAAATTATAGCATATGCTTGTTGCCGTAACCATCTGGTCGCTGTTATGGATCATCATTCTGAATGACAGCGCGGGCACATCCTCATCACAGTGCATCCTGAGCCTGAACCGCACCTTCTCGTCATCCTTGAAATAGCAGGTTTCTTTATCAAGCACCTCCAGCGAATCCATAAGAACCTTATCCGTAAGGAAATTAAAACGGTGCTTGTCCGAAAAATCATTAAACAGCTTAGCTGTTACCTCGTCATTTCTGAGATATATATTAATGCCGTCCTCAACATCACCGTTAAAAATGACCTCGCCCTTGCGAAGCACGATACACCTGCTGCACAGCTGGCGGATCGTCTGCATATTGTGGCTCACATATATTATAGTCTTTCCCTCATCACGGGCAACCGATACCATCTTATCGATACATTTTTTCTGAAAAGCCATATCGCCTACGGCAAGCACCTCATCCATAAGCATTATATCCGCGTCAAGATGCGCCGCCACAGAAAACGCCAGCTTTACAAACATACCCGATGAATATCTTTTGACAGGCGTATCTATAAACTGACGGCATTCGGAAAACTCTATAATATCCTCTATACGTTCATCCACCTCCTTGCGGTGCATTCCGAGGATAGCGCCGTTAAGATAGATGTTTTCGCGTCCCGTAAGCTCAGGATGAAAGCCCGTGCCGACCTCAAGCATTGACGATATTTTACCCTTGACCCTGATCTCGCCCTCTGTAGGAGCCGTTACTCTTGACAAAAGCTTCAGCAGTGTTGACTTTCCGGCGCCGTTTCCGCCTATAAGACCGATGGTTTCACCCTTCCTTACTTTGAAGGAAACACCGTTCAGCGCCATGAACTTTTCGTTTTTCGCATATACCTTGGCTCCGATTTTGATGTTCGGATCCTCCTTGTGGCGTACCCTTGCCCACCATGACTGGAGATCGCCCTTGAGCGTCCCTCCCCCTATGGTTCCGAGCCGGTACTGCTTTTTGACATTGTCGATCTCAATTACGGTTTCCCGTTCAATATTTTTTGTGTTCAGCTTTGTATTCATTCTCCGGCACCTCCGTCAGACGGTATCCATAAACGTTCTCTCGACCCGGCTGAAAATCAGCACTCCGAAGAACAGAAAAATCAGCGTCACGATCCAGCTTATTCCCCAATATGTATAATTGAAGGCTCCGCAGCCGAGTATAGCGTATCTGAAATTATTTATAATCGGCGCGACCGGGTTAAGCCATACGAGCCGTTCAAGCCCCGGAGCGATTGTATTCACCTGTGAGATCGGATATACTACAGGAGTTCCGTACATCCAGAGCTGCATACCGAACCCCACAAGTATTGTAAGATCACGGTATTTCGTGGTTACCGAAGAAATAATTATCCCTATTCCCATGCCCATGAGAGCCATCTGCAATATCATTACCGGAATAAGCAGCATATGCATATTCGGATATACATACTGCCCCCTCAGCGCAAATACGCCGATTGAAGCCGCGAGCATAAGCATCTGTATAAAAAATCCCAGCAGCGCGTATATTACCGTTGTTATCGGAGTGACAAGACGCGGGAAATATACCTTTCCGAAAAGATACGCGTTCCCCGTAAATGTCGAGGCTGTGGAGGTAAGGCATGATGAAAAATATCCCCACGCCGCATTGCTGCACAGATAGAACAGGAACTGCGGTACGCCGTCGGTTGAAATATTCGCGATTTTTCCGAATACGATCGTATACATGCTTGACGACAGAAACGGATTTATCAAAAACCAAAGCGGCCCGAGAATAGTCTGCTTATACGCGCTGTTAAAATTGCGCTTTAAAAACATTCTGATGAGATCCTTGTAATGCCAGACCTCTCTGAGATTTATATCAAACCAGCCTGTTTTTGGTCTGATTATAAAGCTCCATTCACTTGTATTTTTTTTCATATCTGACCTTAAACAATATTTTATTTTAAATCACCGTAGAGATCCGCATTGTATACGCCGTCGGCAATGAGTTTTTTGAAGGACTCGACAACAACCGGCTTATCCTCGGCATATGTAACGCCGAACCATGTATCGGGTGTTTCAAGAACCTTTACGCTCACTCTGCCCGCCTCAAGCAGCCCGCCTATAAATATAGGGATAAGATACTCGGCCTTCATCGGATTTTCCGGAACCTTTTCATTAAAGAAGTCAACAAAGCCCTCCTCAAGCAGCTCTAAGAACTCCGGTGTAAGCCCCCACATATTCATTGAAACATATGAATCGGCATCTGCCGCGACGCCGTTTACCTCCGCTCCGCCGGCAGTTTTTACAATATCTGAGGTCTCCTCGATCTCTGTAAGATTGCAATCGGCGTCAACCTTGCAAATTCCGCGCGTTACACCGCCGTTTTCGCTCAGTGTATTCTTTAAAATGAAACCCGCCATACAAAAATCCAACGGTTTTTCCGGTGTATAATTTACAAGATAATCATGTATTTTTGCAAATGCCTTCTTACCGTAGTAATCATCGGCATTAATAACCGCAAAAGGCTCGTTGATTACCTCCCTTGCCGCAAGCACCGCCTGACCCGTTCCCCATGGCTTTGTTCTGCCCTCGGGCACCGACTGTCCCTGCGGAATATCATCTATTGCCTGAAAAGCATATCTGACCTCAACGCCAAGCCTGCCGCATATTTTTTCTATTCTGTTTCCGATAACTTCTCTGAAATCCTTCTCAATATCCTTACGGATTATAAAAACGATTTTATTAAAGCCCGCCTTGATCGCATCATGCACAGAATAATCCATAATGATCTCGCCTGTAGGCCCTACAGCCGCAAGCTGCTTTATGCCTCCGCCAAAGCGCGAGCCGATTCCCGCAGCCATGATAACTAACGCTGTTTTTTTCATAAAAACTCTCCTTTTTACGCACTCTTGCCTGCACACTCTCCTGCAAAGCAATTTTCAAATAATCGATAACCTTACAATATATTAAAGGTAATTATACACTATTTCAAGCTGAAATTCAATAGCTGTACAGGATTTTCTTTCAGAAATCCTCGGGAATTTCAAGCGTTATATTTCCTATTTTACAGCCGCGAAGCTCGTCAAGCACCATATTTGCCGCACGCTCCATATCCACCTCGCCGCCGCTTATAACAAATCCGCGCCTTTTTCCTATAAGCTCAAGTATTTCATAGCCCTTAAGCTCCGAAATATCCTCCTTCAGCTTATAGCGCGCCGTTACCGCCTCCCGGTAATTATCGCGCAGATAATCACAGAGCGAATACGCGAGAAGCTCCGTATTCATAATTTCATCCTTTATCGCGCCTGTATACGCAAGACGCTTTGCAAGCTCCTGATCCTCAAACTTCGGCGGAAGTATACCCGGAGTGTCAAGCAGCTCCGCGTCTCCCTTTATTCTGAGCCACTGCTTGCCCTTTGTAACACCCGGCCGGTCGCCCGTTTTAGTGCCCGCCCTTCCGAGAAGTCTGTTAATAAGACTTGACTTTCCTACGTTGGGGATTCCAACCATCATAAGCTTAAGAGTTCTTGTTCTGCCCTTCTCCGCGTCACGGTCTATTCTCTCCTGCACAAGAGCCCTCGCCTCTGAGAGCACCTTATTTATGCCCATACCCGTGGTACAGCTTATCGGAATTACCTTTATCCCCCTCGCCTTATACCACTCTGTCCACTGCTGCGTCCTTTCCCTGTCCGCAAGGTCTGCTTTGTTCATAACAAGCAGTCTGGGCTTGTGCTTTATTATATCGTCAAAGTTCGGATTTCTGCCGGAGAACGGGATACGCGCGTCCAGAATTTCAACGACCACGTCAATCATTTTTAGATTATCTTCTATCAGACGGCGCGTTTTAGCCATGTGTCCCGGATACCACTGTAATGTATTCTGCATATATACTCCTCTCAAAATCATTTAAAGGGCCGCCAAAAATGACAGCCCTATATATATACTTCCGATGTTTACTTTGTTCTGCCTATTGAATTGAACGGGAATATCCTCAGCTGTGAATGGCCGAGCACCGCGTCAACCTTAACCTCGCCAAGCTGTGATGAACGGCTGTCAAGCGAATGACCTCTGTTGTCTCCCATTACGAATATGCAGTCCTCATCTACCGTGACCGGATACTCAACCGCAGCATCTATTGGATAAGTCTCACCGCTGTAATAAGGCTCGTCAAGCTGCTCTCCGTCCACATAGACCTTGCCGTCTATAAGATCAACGGTCTGACCCTCAGTCGCGATCACACGCTTTACATAATAGACCTTTTTTACATCATTGGGAAGCGAAAAGCTCTTTGTAAGCTTCTCAAAGCCCGAAAGCTCATCCTTGCCCTCCCGCTCGGCAAGCCTGTCATAGTATGCCTCGCGTTTATTATAGGTACTGTCAAGAATTATTATGTCTCCCTGCTTCGGTTCATATCCAAGCTTTGTTACAATAAGTCTGTCCTTATCATTAAGCGTCGGGTACATACTGAGACCGTCAACCTTGACAACATCAAAGAACAGCCACTTGATACACATAGCGATCACTATCGCGATCACTATTGAATATACCCATTCAAAAATTTCTCTGCCTACGCTTTTTTTCTTCTCCGGCTTTTTTTCCTC
This sequence comes from uncultured Lachnospiraceae bacterium, assembly GCA_964579875.1. Classification (GTDB taxonomy): domain Bacteria; phylum Bacillota; class Clostridia; order UBA1381; family UBA1381; genus Ornithomonoglobus. The sequence goes on from CAZOHJ010000014.1 coordinate 55,656, forward strand.
CGGCTCGGCGTCAAAAACGTCTTCTACATTATTAATATCGTTATTATTCATATCTTCCGCCATGAAAAACACCTCCCGTTTCATATACAGAAACTTATTTTCCTGATACAAAAAGAAAGCTCCGGACGGCGCTTTGCGCCGTCCACAGCCATAACCCGACGGGTTATATCCTCTCCTTGAACGATCAGATCTTCTCCTTAACCTTTGCAGCCTTACCTACTCTGTCACGGAGATAGAAAAGCTTAGCGCGGCGAACCTTACCGTGTCTTACAACTTCGATCTTCTCAACATTCGGTGAATTTACCGGCCATGTCTTCTCAACGCCAACGCCGTATGATATACGTCTGGCTGTGAAGGTCTTGCCGATACCGCCGCCCTGGATCTTGATGATAGTACCCTCGAACATCTGTGTTCTTGTTCTGTTACCCTCAACGATCCTCTGGTAAACCTTTACTGTGTCGCCAACCCGGATCTCCGGAAGGTCTGTTCTTATCTGGTCTTTTGCGATTGAATCAAGAATTTCTTTTGTGTTCATGATTAAATCCTCCTTTATTTCTTAGACATTCATGCCGACCACAGGCAGAGGACTGTCCGTAATTCTTTGATATTATATCATACTCTGTTATTTATTGCAAGCACTTTTTTCTTTGAAACCATCAAATTTTTGCGCGTTTTCTTAGGTTTTATTGTTGATTATTACTATCGCGGACTTCGTATTTTCATAAGGTTGACATAATTTCTTATTTGTGCTATAATATATGTATGCACTTAATTGGAAAGGACACATACTTATGATCAACGAATTAAAGGATAAGGTAATTAACGGCGGGGATATAACAAAGGCTGAGGCAATGTCGCTGACCCTGGCTCCCCTTGATGAGCTTTGCGGCGCGGCCGATGAAATACGAATGCATTTCTGCGGTGACAGCTTCGATCTTTGCTCAATAATCAATGCAAAAAGCGGCAAATGCCCCGAAAACTGCCGCTACTGCGCACAGTCCGCCCACTATGACACAGGCTGTGAAATATCTCCTCTTGTAGGTATTGATGAGGCGGTGCATATGGCAAAGCTCAATGAGGCGTCCGGCATCCTCCGCTTTTCTCTTGTAACCTCCGGCAAAAGCTTAACCGATGAAGAGGTTGATAAATGCTGTGATATAATCCGTGAGATCAAAAAGGAAAGTGATATTTCAATATGCGGCTCCTTCGGTCTTCTTGACGAGGAGCAATACCGGCGTTTAAAGACTGCCGGTCTTACAAGGGTACATAATAACCTTGAAGCGTCAAAGAATTTCTTCCCCATGGTCTGCACAACTCACACCCATGAAGACAAGCTTGCCGCCATTCAGGCAGCAAAAGCCGCAGGGCTTAAAATATGCAGCGGCGGGATTATGGGGCTCGGCGAAGCAATGGAGGACAGAATTGATATGGCAATTGAGCTGAGAGAGCTTGAAGTGCTCTCTATTCCGGTGAATATGCTAAATCCTATAAAAGGCACGCCTCTGGAAAACAACGAGGCGCTTACAGATGATGAAATGCGCAGGATATGCGCAATATACCGCTTCATCAATCCAAAGGCGTCAATACGCCTTGCCGGAGGACGCGGGCTTATGAGCGATATGGGCGAGGGCTGTTTCAGATCAGGCGCAAACGCCGCGATCACAATGAATATGCTTACAACCTCGGGTATAACTATTAAGGACGATTTGCAGATGCTTTGCAGACTCGGCTATAAACCGCAGCTGCAGAATGATTAAGAAAAATCCCGCCGGCCTTACAGTCAGCGGGATTTTTTGAATTAAAATACATCGTTTCTGATCAGATCCTCATAGGTCTCTCTCTTAACGATCACCTTCGCCTTGCCGCCGCTTACGGCAACTATTGCAGGCCGCGGGATCCTGTTATAGTTTGAAGCCATTGAGTAGTTATATGCGCCTGTCGCGAGAACCGCCAGTGTGTCGCCCACCTCGACCGGCGCGAGCATTGTGTCTTTTAAGAGTATATCTCCGCTCTCACAGCATTTTCCGGCTACGGTTACCTTGTCTGTTGCCGCGTCATTCGCCTTGTTTGCCACTACTGCCGAATACTCTGATTCGTAAAGAATGTATCTCGGATTGTCGCCCATGCCGCCGTCAACCGAAACATATTTTCTCACGTTCTTTATGTCCTTAATGCCGCCCACCGTGTAAAGCGTAATGCCGGCAGGAGCCACGATCGAACGCCCCGGCTCCATGAGTATAAACGGAATATCAAGTCCTCTCTTTGCGGCTGTTGACTTAACGACCTCAGAAACGTGCTTGATGTACTCATCATACGGTACCGGATCATCCTTCTCGGTATACATGATACCGTAACCGCCGCCGAGGTTGAGCTTCTTGATTTCAAGACCAAGCTTATCCTTGAGGTCTCCGGCAAAGTTCATCATAACCTCTGCCGCCTCGCAGAACGGGTCAACATCGAATATATTTGAACCGATATGGCAGTGGAGACCGTCGGGATTTACATTAGACATCTTATGCGCAAGCTCGTAAATCTCAAACGCCTCGCCGTTTTCAAGCGCTACGCCGAACTTTGAATCGATCTGACCTGTGCGGATATAGCTGTGAGTATGAGCGTCAATACCCGGCTTTATTCTGAACATGATATTCTGGACCGCACCATGCTTCTTTGCGATCTCATTGAGCTTTTCAAGCTCATATATGTTATCAACTATAATGTGACCCACGCCGTTTGCAACAGCCATTTCAAGCTCTTCCGATGTCTTGTTGTTGCCGTGGAAATAAAGCTTATCCATCGGGAAGCCCGCCTTAACGGCGGTATAAAGCTCGCCGCCGGAAACAACGTCTCCGCCAAGCCCCTCCTCCTGCGCGATCCTGAAGGTATACGCAGTGCAGAGCGCCTTATTCGCGTAAAGCACGAGACCGTTGCCGTCATAATACTTGTCAATAGCCTCCTTGTAAATACGACAGTTCTTCCGCACGAGGTCTTCATCAAGAACATATAACGGGGTTCCGAATTCCCTTGCCAGCTCTACCGTGTCGCTGCTGCCGATTACAAGATGGTTCTTTTCATTAACCGACAAATTATCTGAAACAAACATCAATCATCTTCCTTTCTCCGGCTTACGCCTTTATCGTGTTGTACAGTCTGCATTTATGCCAGATCATCAAAGGCATACTGCTCTGAAAGCTTTTTCTTCCTTCTATGGCGTATTTTCGGCTTTGCGCCGTTTTTAATACAATCTTCTGTGACAGTGACCTTACTGATCGTATCGTCTGAAGGCGTGTCAAACATTATATCGGTCATAGATTCCTCGATTATAGCGCGCAGACCTCTCGCGCCTGTATTTCTCTCGATTGCTTTATCCGCTATAGCCTCAATCGCCTCAGGTGTAAATTCAAGCTCCACATCGTCAAATCCGAGCAAAGCCTTGTACTGTTTTATAAGAGCGTTCTTAGGCTCGGTAAGGATGGTGATAAGCGCATCGCGGTCAAGCATGTCGAGCGCGGCAAATACCGGCAGTCTTCCGATGAACTCCGGAATAAGACCGAATTTCAGAAGATCCTGCGGCGTTATCATCTTTATAAGCTCCGATATGTCCGCTTCCTTCTTGCTCTCTATCTTCGCGCCGAAGCCGAGCGCCTTTGTGCCCGTTCTTTCATTTACGATCTTATCAATGCCGTCAAACGCGCCGCCGCATATAAATAGGATATTGGTCGTATCTATCTGAATCATTTCCTGATGCGGGTGCTTTCTGCCCCCCTGCGGCGGGACGGATGCTACTGTTCCCTCAAGCACCTTCAGAAGCGCCTGCTGAACGCCCTCTCCGCTTACATCACGGGTAATTGAAACATTTTCTGACTTTCTTGCTATTTTATCTATTTCATCTATATATATGATACCGTGCTCAGCCGCTTCAATATCATAGTCCGCTGCCTGGATAAGCTTAAGGAGAATGTTTTCAACATCCTCGCCGACATATCCCGCCTCAGTTAAAGATGTTGCGTCCGCTATAGCAAACGGAACATTCAGAATTTTTGCAAGGTTCTGAACTATAAAGGTCTTACCGCTTCCGGTAGGACCTACCATAAGAATGTTGCTCTTCTGCAGCTCGACCTCATCCTCCGGATCACCGTTCTGTATCCTCTTGTAATGGTTATATACGGCAACCGAAAGAATCTTCTTCGCCCTCTCCTGCCCTATTACATAATCATCAAGAAATTCTTTGATCTCATGAGGCGTGGGGAGTGCGCCTTCAAGCTTAAAATCCATCGGCTCCGGCTCAATGTCGCCAAACAGCTCCTTGCACTGTTCCACACAGTATGCGCAGATCGACGCCGTCTTTCCTCTCAGCAAAGGACCTACAACACTTGTAGGACGATTGCAGAAGGAGCAGTAGTTTTCTCTGTTCTCATCCATAAATCAATATTCTCCGGTTTTATATTATATCGTCAAGACTTTTACTTTCTCTCGTTTGCAGAAACGATAACCTCGTCAACAAGTCCGTATTCCTTTGCCTCCAGAGCTGTCATGAAGTTGTCGCGCTCAGTGTCGCCGCATACCTGCTCATAGGTCTTGCCGGTACGCTCGGAAAGTATCCTGTTCATCTTTTCCTTTGTCTTTACAAGGTGATCGGAATAGATCTTTATATCCGTTGTCTGACCGCTGAGACCTCCGCCTGAAATAAGCGGCTGGTGGATCATTATTTCACTGCTCGGCAAAGCATAGCGCTTGCCCTTTGCGCCCGCGGCAAGAAGGAACGCGCCCATTGACGCGGCCATACCTATACAGATCGTCGAAACATCACAGCGGATATAGTTCATTGTATCATATATTGCCATACCGGCAGTTATGGAGCCGCCGGGACTGTTTATATAAAGCTGGATATCCTTGTCCGGATCCTTTGCCTCAAGGAAAAGCATCTGGGCAACGATAAGCGACGCCGTAGTATCATTTACATCCTCTCCGAGAAAAATTATTCTGTCCTCGAGAAGACGTGAATAGATATCGTAGCTTCTTTCTCCTCTGTTGTTCTGTTCGATTACATAAGGCATTGTTGCCATATTGCATTACCTCCTAATTTGATTATGAAAAATTTTCTTAAATGGCACATATGCCGATGGGGTATCCATCGGCACACGCTTATCTGATCCTGTTTAAAAAGGACATTACTCTACAACCGCATTGTTTGAAAGCATTTCGATGGCCTTTGTAATTTCCATTTCCTTTCTGATGCCGTCAATCTCATCGTCCGAAAGAAGGTTTTTAAGCGTCTCAAGCTCCATGCTGTGCTTCTTAGCCATATCAACAAGGTTCAGCTCAAGCTCCTCAGGGCTTACTTCAATACCCTCAGCCTTCGCGATTGCTTCCAGAACAAGACCTGCATTGACCTGCTTGACAGCGCCGTCACGATATTGCTCTTTCATCTCGTCCAATGTTGAGCCTATATACTTGAGATACATATCTATGTTCATGCCCTGATATGAAAGTCTCTTTTCAAAATCATTGATCATATTGTTTATCTGGTTCTCAATCATCTTCTCGGGAACCTCAAACTCCGCGTTCTCAACAGCCTTCTCAACCACGGCGTTCTGTGTCTCGCCCTCAGCCTTTTCCTTTGCCTTTTCCTCAAGCTGCTTTCTTATGTCAGCCCTGTACTCCTCAAGTGTATCAAACTCGCTTACCTCGCTTGCAAAATCATCATCAAGCTCAGGGATCTCGCGTACCTTAATGTCATTTATCTTTACCTTGAATACGGCTTCCTTGCCTTTAAGGTTCTCCGCATGGTATTCCTCGGGGAATGTTACGTTTACATCTACGAGATCGTCAATATCTGTGCCGATAAGCTGATCCTCGAAGCCCGGAATAAACGTGTTCGAGCCGATTTCAAGCTCGTAATCCTCGCCCTTGCCGCCTTCAAACGCAACTCCGTCAACAAAGCCCTCAAAGTCGATCACGGCAATATCTCCGGTCTGTACGGCACGGTCGTCAATGCTGACAAGTCTTGCATTCTTCTGACGTACAGACTCAATATCCTTATCAACATCCTCGTCTGATACAGTATAGTCAATTTTTGCTACCTTTATACCCTTATATTCACCGAGTTTTACCTCCGGCTTTGTTGTTACGAGCGCTGTATATACAACAGGCTCTCCTTCCTTGATGTCCTCAACATCAAACTCCGGACGTGCAACTACTTCTGCGCCGCTCTCTTTAAGAGCCTCCTCGTATGCTGCCGGAAGAAGATCATTAAGAGCCTCATCATAGAAGGATGTCTTACCGTACATCTTATAAACAACAGCCTTGGGAGCCTTACCCTTTCTGAAGCCCGGAATATTGAACTTTGACTTGTTCTTGTTATAAGCCCTGTCAATCGCCTTATCAAATTCCTCTGCGCTTACCTCGAATGTAAGCTTTACTAAATTCTTCTCAATTTCTTCACACTTAACTGCCATGTGATTTAATCCTCCTTCGGTAGTGCGCCGTACACCTTAAATTTAATTTTCTTACAGACTACGAGCGCGTTTCAAAATCTGTACCATTATATCATATACTTTACAAAATTGCAATTAATTTTTAAAAATTTTTATAGTTTTAATAAATAATTTACTTAATTTTCTTATGTTTTGGTTACTATGCAGCCGTCTAACCGATATAACAGTCTCAGACAGACCTGAAGGTTACCGAAACAGCGGTTCCTTCTCCCGGCGTGCTGCTTATATCGATCTCGGCGTCATGCACCATTGCGATATGCTTTACAATTGAAAGTCCCAGACCTGTGCCGCCAATGGTCTTTGAATGGCTCTTGTCCACACGGTAGAAGCGCTCAAATATCCTGTCTATGTCCTCCCCGGCAATGCCTATTCCCGTGTCGCGGACCGAAAATACCGCTCCGTCCGGTGTTTCTCCGGTAAACACCTCAATGCTGCCGCCCTCCTTGTTGTACTTTATCGCGTTGTCTATCAGGTTATATATCATCTCGCTTACGAGGGTTTTGCTGCCTGATGTCACGCATTCTCCGCCTTTTTGCTCAACCTTAAGCTCTCTGCGTTCGATCTGCGGCTCCAGATGCTTCAGCGCGTCAGCGGCAAGCTCGTCAAGTCTTATTTCCTCCGGCTCATATACGCCTGTTGTTTCGTCCAGCTTTGAAAGCCTTATTATATCATCTATCAGCAGGAGCAGCCGCTCCGCCTCTTTCTCGATTTTCAGCCCGAACATTGCCGTATCCTCCGGCCTTGCCATTCCGTTGTTTATCATCTGAGCATAGCCGGAAATGCTTGTCAGCGGAGTTTTAAGCTCATGAGATACGTTTGCCGAAAACTCGCGCCTTATCATATCGGTCTTTGCCTTCTCCTCCTTCTCCGCCTTTATTCTGCGGAAATACGGCAGCAGCTCCGGATATATCCCGTTTTCATCAATATTGTTTATATCAATTTTATATATCGGCTGCATTATGCTCCGGGTTATTGTGCTTGACACAAATCCGGTGATTATCATTACGATCAAAAGCAGCAGCATTGATGCCGGGATCATTGCGAGCAGTATATCGTAAATTGCGACAAGCGGCTTTTCGGATCTCAGCACGGAGCCGTCATTAAGCCTCACCGCATAGTAAAAAACACGTTTTCCGACAGTATCGGAGCTTCTGGACGCGGAGCCGGTCCCGGTTTCCCTTGCCAGGTTCACCTCCGGTCTTGACAAATGGTTTTCCATGTTCAGCGCGTCCGCGTCGTTATCATACAGCACCTCTCCGCCCGGAGAGATAAAGGTCTTTCTCTCATTTTCGCTGTTGTCATACATGGCATGGAGAAAGCGGAGCTTCTCGCTCGTTGAGGAAACGGTATCCATATATTCTGCCATGTTCTCCGTTGCGGACATAATCTCATTCTTTGTATTTGAGCTGTATATAATGCATACTATAAAAAGCATTGCCGCGACCGTTGCGGCGACCGCGGCGCATACATTAAGCACCATCTTACTGAAAATGGCGCTTTTTATTGATTTTATTTTCATAGGCCGACCGCTTTCTGTTATACAAATTTATATCCGACATTCCTGACCGTTTCAATATATTTGCTCTTTTCACCCAGCTTATGCCTGAGACTGCCTATATGTACATCAAGGGTCCTTGTTTCTCCCTCAAAGTCAAAGCCCCAGATCTTTCTCAGCAGATATTCGCGGTTTATCACTCTGCCCCGGTTTCCGGCAAGACAGCTTAGCAGCTCAAACTCCTTATAGGTCAGCTGGATTTCCTCCCCGTCCGATGTAACCCTACGGCTCGGCAGATCGACCTTGATGCCGTGAAAATCCCCCGCGGCTTCCGCTCCGTATTCCGCTCTGCGCAGGACCGCCTTTATTCTTGATATAAGCTCCAGAACGGAAAACGGCTTTGTTATATAATCATCCGCTCCGAGATCAAGTCCCTTTACCTTGTCCATCTCACCGTTTTTTGCGGTAAGCAGGATAACGGGAAGCCGCTTTGTCGCGGGATTGCTTCTTAAATCGGCAAGAATTTCTATACCGTCCTTGTCCGGCAGCATTATATCCAGCAGCACCAGTGAGGGTATCCCCTCCTTAAGCTCCTTTTCAAATTTCAGTCCGTCGGCAAACTCCCTTACTTCAATGCCCGCCGTTTTTACGGCATACGCGATCAGCTCTCTGATGCCGTCATCGTCCTCTACACAATACACTGTCTGCATATGTTACCCCTCTTTCCGAGCTTCGCGCAAGCTGTCCGAGCCTGTATATTTCTTTGATTTATTATACCTTATGCCGTAAATTTTATCAAGATATTTTATTTAAACTTTACATAGACTTTACAAAAATTCGAAGTAATTCTCTTTATAATAGCATGACGCCGAGTTCTTGACCTCCTGATAATGTTCCTAAATGAATATTTAGATTTTCTTCCCATAGAAAAACCCCTTATAGTAGTCTTGAAATGTTTTTGTTTTTTCAAGTGTCTACTCTAAGGGGATTATATCCATTTATTGTATTGTGCTTATTCTTCATTTCAACATAAACAGTATGTACTAATACAAGTGTGTTATTGAAGTTAAAATGAATTTACCCTATATATTCCAAGGTTATCCATGCATAACCATTACCCCAATAAATTTGCGCCCTGTTATTTCTGACTATACCTGTAGGGTTCACTTTGGTTCCATTGGATATCGTAGCATAATATTCATCACCATCCGGATATTTCCAGACATAAACACTGCCGGAAGAAGCTCCTTGTATGTGATAGCTTGAGCTATATGTATCTATGCTTCCTATATTCAGAAATTTTGAGGTTACCCAGCCATAGTCACCGTTCCATTTGATTAGAGTGCGCCCATTAGCGGTCTTCCCGGTTGTATATACTGTTGTTCCGTTTGGAATAGTAGCAGTATAGCCTTCACCCGATGAATCGTTCCAAAAATATACATTGCCTGATTCCGCCCCTATAATATATGCCTTAGACAAACTGTTATCATAATTACTGTAGTCTTTAGCAGTTCCGGCATGCTTTACCGAACCGGTATCATCACCGGCGCTAAGCTTGCTTTCAATATTCATTTCAAAAGTCCTATAATTATCTTTCTGGGAATCGTTCATGTCTTCTTCATTGATAGAATAAAGCTTCTTTTGAGCGCTCTTATAATCTCCGCTGTCATATAATCGCTTGACTTCGTTCAGCTGTTCATTTATTAATTGAAGCTTATCGGCTGCTTCTGTTACGTCCGGACTGTCAGTGTTCTGGAGCTCCGTTTGCTGCTCTTTCTGTACTGCTGTATTCGTATATCTAATGCTTGTCACCAGCCCGACTATTGTAGCTAACAACGCCGCTATCACCACTCCCGAAATAATCAAAATAACTTTTATCTTGTTCTGTGATATATGATCAGCTGCTTTTATTTTGCATCCGCACAAAGGACAAAATCTATCTTCTCCGTTGATTGCGCTGCCACACTTCGGGCAGATACATTTGCGATATTCATCTGCTATATAATCTTTATTATATGGATGTTCTGTATTGTTCATAATGATTTCTTCCTCAAAAACACATTTAACATTTATTTGCAATTTTTTAAAGCGATTATCATATCGGATGTTAGTTCAGTGCAGTCATTTATTAAAATATTCCGAATCTTGTCATCGAATTCAATATATTTACTTCCATTTCCCTTATCTTTCATCTGCTTTTTCCTCCGACCATAACAATTCCTTTGTACTACAATATACAATAATTATATCACAGGAAATTATTACAGTCAAGGAAAATTTACGCCGGCGTCTCGGCGATTTAGTCACTTTACAGAAATATTGCAAAGTAGACATTCTTAATTGAAGTGTTGGCATTCTTTAGGAGATTACATTTTAATCATATTTAAGACGCGGTTATGAAGTATATGTTGGCGTTTTGTATAAAAAGGAGATAAATTTTGTAGCAATAATGCGCAGTGAAAAAATATATATCCAAGTATCATATTTTATCCCTAACTTCTCTGCTGCCTTTTTAACTCCTATTTCATCCGAGAGCTTTAATGCCTGTCCTTTAAATTCCTTATCGTATTTCATCGTCTCATACACCTTTCTTTCTGTATAGTATTATATCAGAATTTTGGGTGTTTGTCTACTCTGCTTAAATTATACCATTCCAACCTCCATAGTTGCTATTGTTGATATTGCTAAACACCGCAGCCGGCGGCATATGCGGCGGCGCAAGAGGGCGGAGGGAATCCGCCCTGCCCGATCTATTACAGGTGCTTTGCGCTTCTGAGCGCGATAACAACCGCCTGTTCTCTTGTGGCGTAGCCGTAGGATTCGCCGAGAGTTACGTTATTC